>JANXZM010000051.1 GCA_025355505.1 Acidobacteriaceae bacterium
GAATTTTGCCGTTATCTTTCCGTTTTGGCGTACCGGCAATTATAAGTTGTATTTTGGGCTTTTCTGGCTGGGCGAGGCGGTCAATGCGGTTCTCGGCTTCAAGGTAATCCACGAGATTTTCCTCGACGTGTTCCGCCCCTATCACACGCTGAAAGATCTGGGCACTCTGCTCTTCAAATGGGCAGGCGTGGTGATGCTGCAGGTTTCGGTGGTGGTCGCTTTTTCGAATTCTTTCCATCAGAGTCCACTGGTGCACGCCCTTACCACTCTGTCGCGCTCGGTCCGCATCGTCCAGCTGGGCCTCATCCTCCTCTTACTCCTGTTTTCGCGCTTTCTGGGGGTGTCCCGGAAGCAGGTCAGTTTTGGTATCTCTCTCGGCTTTGGGCTCTTCGCCGGTGTGGATTTGATGATGTACGTTTTGATCTCGGGTGGATTCGTCAAACAAGCCATGTTCAACCTGATCAATATGTCGGCCTTATGCCTGGCCATTTTTGTTTGGCTCGGCTACTCGCTCTCGCGCAATGCCGTGCGCGTGGCCGCCGTCAACCGTTTGCAGACCGAGCGATGGGAACAGGGCTTGGCGGATCTTCAACAGCCGGAGCCTTCCGATTCGCTGATCCCGATGTTCGAAAGCATGGTAGAGCGCGCTTTTTCCCGAAGCTCGAATCTGGAGTCTGCGGAAGATCATCTCCCGCTTAACCGCCCCAGCGACCCACCCAAAGCCAACTCCGTGGCGGCCGGTTCCAAGACCCGATCATAGCCCCGGGCGGCCCCAAAAACGGCCCCGCGCCAAAACCTTGTCAAGAAGATTTTTTGGCGCCCCGCAATCCCTCTTCTAGACCCTAAACCGAAGCGATTCTACTCAAACCATCACCTTAAGAAACCAGCAGCAACACCGCTCCCATTGCCTGCCGGACAGCCCCGTCAATTTTCGGCATGGTTCTCAGCTCGGCGCATTGTTCCGCGCTCTTCCAGCAACCTCCTTTTAATCAGAAAGTTGCAGGGTTGTGTATAATTCCCGACGCTGGAGGCTGGCTGTTTGACCCTTAGCCTTCGGTAGACCCTAAGGAGGAAGTAAACCAATGAAACGTTCTTTCAGGGCGTTACTGCTGTTGGTAGGTCTGGTAGGCACATTCGCCTATGCCGCTGTTCCGAGAGTTCCAACTCCATCGGGGCCGGTAGCGATTTGTCCTCCCAAACAACCGAACTGCGACTTGTAGTCGCGAGCTGTACATAACCACTTAAGCAAGATGACGTAACAATTCCCATCACCAAGCAATTTTCCGGGCTGGCCCCTGTGGCCGGCCTTTTTTTTACTTCTCGTCTTTTTTCCCCGTGCTTTCCGATTCTGCTTTCGCCCCCGTGGCGGATGCTTTCTCCTTCCCCGATTCTTTACCGCCTTCCACGGGAGTTCCCGCTTCGTCGGTGTTGTTGCTGATGTACTGCACGATGATCGAAACGCGCCGGTTCGACGCGTCCAGCGGATCCTTTAAGTTGCGCAGACGTTGGTCCGCAAAGCCCCGCACTTGCGAGACCTGATCGCCGCGCAATCCCACCTGCTGCATCAGTCGCCGCGCCGCGTTTGCGCGGTCGGACGACAGTTCCCAGTTGCTGTAGCTGCCATTGCCCGCAAAAGGTTTGGCGTCAGTGTGTCCCTCCACCGAAAGATGGTTGGGAACTTTTCCCAATTCCACCGCCAACAGCGTCAGTAGCTCTTGTCCACTCTGGTTCAGCGCCGTACTCCCGCTGTTGAAAAACGTTCCTTTCGCCGATTCCAGCAACTCGATGCGCAGTCCTTCCGCTGTCACCGTCATCTCGATATTCTTTTTCAGCTTATCCAGGTCGTTCATCTTCTGGATACTTTTTTGCAACTGCTCTTTCAGCTTCGCCATGTCCTGCTTGGTTAGTTGAATGTTCTCGCCCGTTCCGGCAAGACTGGTTCCAACCGTGGCCGCCGTTCCGCTGGGATCTTTGAAGTAACCGCTAATCGCTAGCTGAGTCTGCTTGCTGCTGCTGCTCATCAGCCACAACACGATGAACAGCGCCATCATCGCCGTGACGAAGTCAGCATATGCAACTTTCCACGCGCCGCCATGATGCCCCCCATGGCCGCCTTTTTTCTTGATGATGATGATGGGTGGGGTTGGCATCTCGGTAGTTATCCTGCGGCCGCTGCATCGGCACTAGCACCTGCACCTGCATCAGCTCCTGCATCCCCCCCTGCCGCTGCCGCTGCCGCCGCCGCCGCTTCGCCTTTTGCGCCTCGGCATGCCTCTTCGACCACCTGGAACGTAGGACGCACATGCCCAGGCACCGTCCGCCGCCCAATCTCAACCGCCATGATCGGCGCCACACCCTTCAGAAACGCAATCATCGTCACCCGCAACACCATCAGGAACGCGTGTTCCTCGTCCGCCATCTTCCCCATGCGCGCCGCCAGCGGTCCCACCAGTCCGTAGCACAGCAGAATCCCCAGAAATGTCCCCACCAACGCCGCCGCTACTTTTTTCCCAATCTCTTCCGGCGGCCCGCCCAGCGCGCTCATCGTGATCACCACCCCCAGCACCGCCGCCACAATCCCCAGCCCAGGCAGCGCGTCCGCCATCGTGCTCAACGCTGTCACCGGCTCGCTCGCCTCGTGATGATGGATTTCCATGTCCGCATCCAGCATCTGATCCAAATCGAACACTTCCACCCCCCCGCTCACCGCCATTCGCATCGTGTCGCAGACGAAAGCCACCACATGGTGATCCTTTACGAAATCTTTGTACTTGGCGAACAGTGGGCTTTTTTCCGGCTCCTCGATATCCGTCTCCAGACTCACCAGTCCTTCCTTGCGCGCCTTTTGCAGCAGCTCATACATCATCTTTAAGGAATCGATGTACCGTTTCATGCCGTACTTCGACGATCCAAACGCCCCTATCAGCCCGCTTATCATCTGTTTTAGCGTGTGAATTGGATTCGAGATCAGCACCGTGCCCAATGCCGCCCCGCCGATGATGATCAGCTCCGCCGGCTGGGCGAGCACCTTCATGTTGCCATGCTCCATCAGGTAGCCCGTCGCGATGCAGCCGAAAACAACCACGATCCCAATGATCGAAAACATGGAACATTATCCTTGCAAGGGTCCAGAATCTTTAACAGCCCCGGCCGCTGCCGCCTTCGCCGTCCCACTCGAGTGCGATGGTTTCATCTCTCGGAGTAGCGTTTCCAGGTCGTTGCCGCCGGTGGCCACCGTGTAGGCCACTTCCGCCTCAACCGTGAATCGATCGCCCCACCACGTAACTTCAGAATGTCTCAGCAGGTTCCATAACGTTTCCGCCGTCGTTGCCACCATCACCGGACTCGCCGAGGGCAGCACCGCCAGAAATTCGTTCTCTTCCCAGCATCCCAGAAAGTTTTCCGCATCCAGGCTGTTTCGCAACGTGTGCGCCGCCGCCCGCAGAAATGGCACGATCAACTGCGGACCGTGTTTTAACCGGAACTCTTCCAGCCCCAGCACCCGAATCCGCAGCATCCCGAACCCGAGATGCGATTCTTCCACCCCCGCCATGCATTCCTTCAGCACCGCTAGCGTCAGACGCCGCGAAGGAATTCCCGTGATCGCGTCCAGGCATCCGTACATCGACGGCCCTGCCGACTCCTCGCGGTACACAAACGCTTCTTCAAATAGAACCGCCGCCCCCGTGATCGCGTCTCCCGCTTCCAGTATCGGTCGCGTCCGTATCTTCACCGCCGAACGGTGTCCATTTTTGTGCAGGTACGATGCCGTGCATTGTTGCGGCTTCCGCTGACTCAGCGTCATCGTCACCGGGCAGTGCTCGCCACTCAAGCTGTTCCCACGCCGGTTGCAAGCCTGCACAACTTCTTCCAAAATATGTCCCACCACTTCGTGCGCCAGATGCCCCGTGAGCTGCTCCGCTCCATGATTCCAAAACCGAATACGCAGTTCCCGGTCCACCATGTAAAGTCCCACCGGCAAGTCTTCCAGCACATGCCGGAACAGCTTCGGGTTATCAAGAAGATTGCAAGACATGACCGCACACGCCGCCTTCTAGTTTCATCGGCAGTCAAGGCTGCAAGCTTCAGGCGGAACACGTCAAGCACGCCAGCGCGCAGGTATGCTGCCCGAGTGGGCCTGCCTCTTCGCGCAACCATCGCCTGCCACCAGGGCATCGCCGGACATCACATGCAGCTATCCGTCCAGCAGCAACTCCAAAAATTGCCCAAGTTTCCCCTCCATAATCTTGGTTTCAACGGTCTTGGCTTCAACGCGTACGTCGAAGCCTGGGCCTTGTACGTCTAGGGAAACTCTGAATCCCATTCGCCCCCGCCATCTCATCCCCAAATGAATGTCATCCTGAGCGAAGCGAAGGACCTATGCATTCCGCTGGCGCCGCCAACCTCCGCCGCGAACTCCCCCGCATCCCATTCGCCTCCGCCACCGGGGCTAAAGCCCTCGAAAAGACGGCGGATGACGCGGCGCTAAAGCGCCGCTCTTCCACCGCAAATCCTCCGGACGATGTAAATCCTCCGAACGATGGAGCAACCGTGGAAGAGCGGCCCTTTAGGGCCGCGTTCGCAAGCAAGAAATCGAGGGCTTTAGCCCCTGAGGGCCTGTTCGTTGCCGACGCACCCGCGGTTAAACATGTTGACGTTTTCCGCGATCTAGCAAAAGCCAGCCAACGTCTAGCCGAAATCCACGTCCACTGCGAACAGCAACCGGAATACAAGCTAACGAAGAGAAAGAAGTACTTCTTAAAGTCTGACAAATTTTTCGGGCGAAGCAAAGACCGACACACCAAGAGGCTCCCCAAGCACGATCTATAGAGTCACTTTGAAAGGTTGGCTCGCCAAATTCTTCGTGGGCTCGCAGGTAGTGGCCTTAAACTCCTGAAACAATTTCCCTGGCGTGATGGCTGAAGACGCAGGTGAAAAGTAGTAGACATGATCCATATCCTCGTTTCGAGGGTGAAAGACTTCCGCTTCATCCGGACATCCAGCCGTTCGCCACGCCGCAGCGAAGCCCTGCATCAAGGCCTGCGCACTCTTCGCGGCAACATCGTTGTTTGGTATGGCAATCTGGTGCCACGAACTCTTTGTTTCGCTACTCATAAAGCACTTGCTAGCTGGAAAAAGTAGCAAGCGGAAGCCCTCAGTGCAAGCGGTACGAATCGCAGGCTAAACACGGTTGCGGAAAACAATGCCAAGGGCCACTTGAGAGAAGGTTTTAGGCTATCCAAGGAGTGCCACCGGCGGTTGTCAGCGCCGCTCGTTACGGCGCTTTCCAAATTACTTTCTTATCCTTGTCAAGCAGCACGAGAGAAGCGGCGGATGTTCTACGGGTCTCGCCAGTACTCGGTGTCTCTAAACCCATCGTTCCCAAAGCCGCTTGGAAACCCTCTCCGTCAGAAACATCCAAGAACCCCGGTCCTAGACCTGCCTGTATATCCCCTTTCGAATTGGACATCGTCAGCGACGGCTTATCTAAATTCGCTTGAAAAATCGCACGGTCTCTTCCTTGCCCATCGAAGAGAATCATTGATCCGCCCCAATTATCGGAAGGTCCACCGCCGGCCAGTGACAACATTGTCTTACCTTTTTCATCGAAGAAGTGCATCTCGGGATTGCCAAATTTTTTATTCAGCGCTAGATTCGCACGCACGTTCCCGCCATTATCGAGTAGAACAAATTCATTTGCTTCCACGCTCTTCCGAGATCGGGCTTCCCCCATGACGAGTAGCGAGCCTATGACAATCAGCGCCGTAACCCCAATTTGTTTTATCCGGTGATTCTGCCTTTCTAATTTCAAAATCCGGGCATGCATGTCATTGCCGCCGTCTAGCTTGAGATTCATGGTGTCTCCCGTCGGTTTGAGAATAGCCCGATTTTAGCAAGAGCAAGAATGGTAAGAAGAGCGTTGTATTCGGATTCGCAAAAACTCGTTTGATAGGTTCCAGGTCGATAAAAAGGGCATTCACTGTGCTATTGCATTGCGTCCGATTAACATTTTCATTTGGGCTTGCCCACATGCTGCGATACACGTGAGTAATATTACTGCGATTAGGGAGGGTCTCATCAAGTGTCTGCGCGAATCACAAGACCGCGGATTGGCCGACACTTGGTGAACGAGCAATCGACTTAATCAGACCTTCCTTAGCCATCTCTGGCAATTTCAACAAATGGTGTGACAGAAGTAGGGGAGCAGGGGCACGGGCTCATTGTGCTGGTCGGGTTTACCTTCATGCAAGTTAGGAGAGTGTGCCGACGATTCATCCCGAACCGTCTCCTGCCCTTCATCGCTGGACGTTGCAGGATTGCGAACGTACCGCCAGCAAAAGCTGGTTGACTATTTCAGGATATCCCGAATCATCATCCTTTAGAATTTCCCACCCGGTGAGCACGGCGATCAGATTTTCCTCCGGGAAAACCATGAGGAGCTGCCCGCCTATGCCCATAGCCATCCAGACATACCCCTGCCGATCCCTGCGCGGAAACAGCCACCATTGATATCCATATTTATTGCCTTCGTTGGCATCGATGGATGGAGACAGCGACTGCTTCACCCAGTCTTTCGACACAATCTGTTTCCCGTCCCACATTCCGTCGTGCAGGTAGAGATATCCGATCTTCGCAAAGTCCGCCGTGCTCAAAAACAGCCCTCCCTCGGTGTCCGGCAATCCCAGCGGGGTCCGCTTCCAGAAATGATCCATGCCCAGCGGCGTGAACAGATATTTCTCTCCGTACCTCTCAATGTCCTGCCCTGTCTCCTTCTCGAAAACGTAAGCCAGCAACTCCGACACGCCGCTGCTGTACTTGAAGACTTGCCCCGGGTCCTTCGCCATGGGCCGGTCGATCGTATACTGCACCCAATCCTCGGTCGCTTCCATCAGGCTGGAATCGTTCTTGGGATCGTCGTAGGACAAATCTTCATTCCAGTCGAGCCCGGTGGACATGGTCAAGACGTTGCGCAGCGTGATGCGCCGCTTTCTTTCGTCAACATTTTTCACCTTCGCCACGTCGAAGTACTTGAGCAGTGGGGTGTCGAGGCCAGCCTTGAAATCTCCACGAGCGATGGCGATTCCCATGATGATCGACGAAACCGTCTTGGTCACCGATTGCATGCTGTGCAGATCGGTTCCGCGGTAGTAGGGGTGCCACGCTGGGTCGAAGTAGTTGTACCACCCCGTCAGATGAGCGTTGAGCGGCCCGCGCGTCTTCGCCTCTTTCCCGTAGATGGTTCCATAGTCGTGGGAGTAAGTCCGCTCGAAGACCTCGGTTCCGCAGCGGACCACGGCAAAGCTGTCTACCCACGAATACTTCCCGTTCGCCAGATCAGAGTCCAGCGCGGCAAGAACTTTTTCGTCGAGCCCTACGCTGGCTGGTGCACCCTTCGCCCACCCATGGGTCGGCCATTTTGTTGCGTTTGATGTGGGTTCTGAGCCCTGCGCTCGCAGAAGTGTGCCCTGCACTAAAACGACGCAACTCACGAATACCAGCACTGCACCGGTCTTTTTCATTCTCATTCGGAATTATCTTCCTTTCGTGTCGCCTCTGATCGGCGAATGGCTGAGGCTGGCCAGTTACTTGGGTGAATGAGATCACCCTGAATGTTCGCACCCCAGCTGTCCGTGAAGTCCCACTGCTCCGCAACCTTGCCGTTCACGAGGCGATGCACCGTCAATTCAGGAAACCGGCGGGTGGCCCCGCCTATCGAAATCATTTGACCCGGAGCTTGTACCGTCCATCTCTACTGGGGCAGGGGTGTTCGGCACGCCTAAAGGTGTTTCCCGATACGAATCAAATATACAGGAGGGGCTGTCGGGTGCCCAATCCTAACGTCGAGCTTTTCGACGTTAGGGTAGGATCCACGGACGCGTGAAGCTAGGGATTTTCACGAAAGTCGAGGAAAGCAATTGCCTTCATTGCGTACTGGGTCCTGATTTTTCATCACACCCAACCCCTGACCGCCATCACAGACTTCCCAGCCGCCAAGTGCGAGAATAGGAATCGACCTGTAGCACGCCCAAGGTATGCCCGTCTCCAGAGACGCCCCCCTTGAAGCTGCCCCGGCCGCATTCGCAAGTTGCTCTTTGATAACTATATTTGAGGCGATGAGCGAGGGTCAGCCCGCCGCCGAAAACCTGAATTTTAGTAGAATTGGGCGAAGAATCGAGCTAAGTCCTTATTCCGGAATATTTTGACAATAAGTCCTTTGCACTCTGGGTTTTGGCGGATCGATCCCCCGTAACCCCATGATTCCAAACACTAGGGGGGAGGGGGGTAGTAGTAAACACGGGATAATATCTTAAGAGTAAACATGCGCGTGTCCCAAGGCTCAAGCTCTTCCAGACCTGGGAGTCGCCCTCACGCCGCCGGACGCGCCCGCGACCCCAACGCCCGCCCCAATTCCTCCGCATCGAAAATCGGAGGCTGGCAAGCAAACCCCGAGCACACTACCGCAAACGATCGTCCCCCAAGCAGCGCCGGAAGATTCGGGATCGTTTCCGCCAAAGCCGGTGGCAGGTTCTGCGTCACGACCTTATCGGCGTCCAAACGCAGCACCGCCATACTCAAACAAAGCGGCCGCACCGCAACCCGATACAACTCCGCGGCCACTTCATCCTTCCCGACCACCACAACTTGCGTGTGCGGCTGGATCAAGCGCACCACCGCCAGCCCATATGTCGCCGCAAAAATCCCGTGCTGTCCCGCAACTCCGGCGTACACCTCCAAAGTCTGCTCAGCCTTGTCGCGATACGACGCGCCATCCGACGACCCATCGTTGGCGTAACCATGCAACCGCAGCAGCGCGATCGCCGCCGCCGAATTTCCCGCCGGAGTCGGCGAATCCTGAAACGGCTTCCGCCGCGTCCCCAGAATTCCGAGTGCCGCTTTTTCGTCTGCCGCCCGGCCCCCCGCCCCACCACGCGTATCAAAAAATCCGCCCGCCACCGGATCGAAAAACCCCGCCACCATCGCCTCCCCAATCGCCCGCGCGAAACGAAAGTAGCTAAGGTCCGCCGTCGCCTCGTAAGCGTCGAGACAAGCAATCACCGCGAAAGCATAGTCATCCAGTACGCCAGGGACAGCGACTTCGCGCCGCTCCGCCTTAGGATCGGAGTAAGCAATCACATGCTTCATCCCGCGCTCCGCGTCCCATCCCTCGGAAAGCAGCCGATCCAGCGAGCGCAATGCAAAGTGACGAGCCTCCGACAGATCAAGCACCTTGGCCGCCTCCAGATAAGCCGAAACGCACATCGCATTCCAGCCCGCGTAAACCGTCTTGTCCACATACGGCGTCGGCCGCAGCAAACGTGCCGCATACATCTTCTTCTGAGCCGCAGCCAGCAGCGCGCCCGCCCGCTCTTCCGGAATGCTGAGCCGCCGCGCAATTTTCTCCACTCCGTTTCGGATGTAAAGCACGTTCTTCGCCGGATTGTGATGCATGTCCCCGACTTCGTTGATGTCGAAGTACAGCGCCGCTACCGCAGCCTCCTCCGCGGTCAGCGCCGCTTTCATCTCCGGCAAAGTCCAGGTGAAATAATCGCCGTCATCGTCCATCGAATAATCCGCATCCTGCGAAGCGTAAAAGCCGCCGTGCGCGCGGTCGCTGAGCCATTCGTCCATCCAGCGAATAATGTCGCGCGCCACCCCAGCAAAGAACTCATCCCCCGTCGCCTGATATGCGTGCACATAATTCTTCAGCAACTCCGAATTGTCGTAACACATCTTCTCGAAGTGCGGCACGATCCAGCGCTCGTCCACCGAGTAGCGATGGAACCCGCCCGCCAACTGGTCATAGACGCCGCCGCGAGCCATCTTCTCCAGCGTGCTGACGAAAATAGTGCGCAGTTCCTCGTTTCCCGCGCGATCAGCGCCCCCGCCCGCGCGAACATAATGATCCATCGCCAAATCCAGCGCCGCCGGATGCGGAAACTTGGGCGCACTTCCAAATCCACCATTGACCTCGTCAAACATCGACCGCGCCGATTCCAAAATCGCGTCAATCACCGTCGCCGATACTGTCCCGCCGCCCCCCGGAAAAGACTCCGCCCGCGAGATCGCGCTCTCCACCATCTGCGCCTGCTCCAGCACCTCGCCGTGCTTGTCGCGATAAGCCGCGGCAATCGAAAGCAGCACGCGCTTAAAACTCGGCCGCCCGTAAGCGTCCGCGGGAGGAAAGTAAGTCCCCCCATAAAACGGCTTGCCATCAGGAGTAAGAAACGCCGTAAGCGGCCACCCGCCCTGCCCCGTAAGCGAGGCCACCGCGGCCTGGTACCGGGCGTCAATATCCGGACGCTCGTCCCGATCCACCTTCACCGCAATGTAATGCTCGTTGACAATCGCCGCCACCTCCGCATCGTCATACGACTCGCGATCCATCACATGGCACCAGTGACACCAAACCGCCCCAATATCCAACAGCATCGGCTTGTCGGCCGCGCGGGCCGCGGCAAAAGCCTCTTCGCCAAACTCATGCCACTGAATCGGCTGGTGCATAGCCGAACGCAGATAGGAGGAAGAGGCGCGGGCGAGGGAATTGTGTGAGGAGTCCATCATCAGCCTAGTTTAGCGTGGCAGCAGGGAAGCGTGCGGGGCAACTTGTCCAGCAGAAATTAAACTACGAGGCAAGTTTCTTCGCCATCGAACAATAAATCTCCACCGCTTCGAGTAGCTGCGCCTTCTCCACAAACTCGCCCTCGGTGTGCGCCACGTGAATCGACCCCGGCCCCAGCAGCAAAGGCTCGCCCCAGTTCGCCAGCGCCGGGATATCGGTCGTGAAAGCCGCGACCATCGTCGGCAGGCCGTCCAGCGTGCGCAGCCGCAGGAACGGAGTCTCCCGCGTGAAGCGAACCTCGGCAAGGTCGCCGACGGTCTCCGTTATTTCGCGGCGCAGTGCGTCCGTCGGGCCCACCAGACGATAGAAAAGGTCAGCCTTGGCCAAATCAGAAATCACATTCGGCGCGCGCCCGCCCTGAATAGAGCCGACGTTCTTTGTGCAAGGGCCTACCTCGGCATTTTCAGGAAGTTTCATCGCGTGCAACCGGTGCAGCGCTTCCACCAGCTTGTCGATCGCCGACTCGCCCAGTTCCGGATACGCCGAGTGCGCCATCTTTCCGCGCGCCACCAGTTCCACGTGCAGTGCGCCCTTACTCGCCAGCGCCAGTTTGTTTTCCGTCGGCTCGCCGTTAATCATGAAGCGCGCGCCTATCGGTTGCTGGTTCGCTACCTTCGCGCCGATCGAGTCCCGCTCCTCGCCCACCAGAAACAGCAACCCGACGAAAACGCCCGTCCCGCGGAGCTTCTCCGCCGCCATAATCTGTGCCGCAATAATCCCCTTCGCGTCGCACGCTCCCCGCCCGTAAATGCGCCCGTTATCTTCGGACGATGCAATGAACGGCGGCACCGTATCCATGTGAGTGGAGAAAACAATCTCCGGACGATCATGCCCCGGCCAGGTAGCCAAAACATTCGCTCGCGCACCCTCGACCGGCATCTTCCGAGCTTCAAACCCGCGCCGCCGCAGCTCCTCGCCAAGAAAATCTCCCACCGCACTTTCATTCGGAGTGATGGATTCGATATCGATCAGACGGCGCGTAAGAGCAAACAGGTCCATGCAGCAAAAGCGTAACAGCCCATCGCAATTGGTGGATAGTGCTTAATGAATCTGCTTTGAAGGGGCGCGGCTTCAGCTGCGCACGTCTAACTGATCACTGACAACTGCTCACTGTTGTACCCTGATCCCGTGCCCCCAGAAACCTCCAGCATCCGCTCCCTATTCCTAACCGGCCCCGCCGGACGCCTGGAAGCTCTCCTCAACGCTGGATCGCCCAACGCAACGCACGCCGCGATAGTCTGCCATCCGCACCCGCTCTACGGCGGGACGCTGCACAACAAAGTTGTTTTCCACGCCATGAAGGCGCTCAACAGCTTCGGATTCCCCGTGCTGCGCTTCAACTTCCGCGGCACCGGCCTCAGCGAAGGCGAACACGCCAATGGCATCGGCGAAGTCGAGGACGTGCGCGCCGCCCTCGACTGGCTGGAGCAGGAATTCACGCTGCCCGTAATCTTCGCGGGTTTTTCTTTCGGCGCCGCCGTCGGATTGCGCGCCGCCTATGCCGACCCGCGCGTGGCGGCCCTCATCGCCCTTGGCCTGCCCGCCGTCCCCGTCGAAGACCGCGTCTACGATTTCGAATTCCTGCGCGAGTGCGCCAAGCCCAAACTCTTCGTCAGCGGATCGCGCGATCAATTCGGTCCCGCCGGAAAACTCGAAGCCCTAGTCAACACCTTCGCCGATCCCAAGAAACTAGTCCGCATCGAAGCCGGAGATCACTTCTTCGAAGGAAGACTCAGGGAGATGCGGGTAGCCATCGAAGATTGGGTCCGCGAGACCGTGCCCGCGAAAGCCGCCAGCGACTAAGAGCGCACGCCCTTCTTTATAATCCCCACCATGCCCGATATCTCTCCCGCGCGCGACCAGCAGTTTGCCCGCATGCGCGACACTGCCCGCGAGATCTTCACCGCCGCGCTCAAGAACGCCTCCATCGAAAACGCTTTCGCCCGCAACCTGCACTGCGAGCGCCGCGTCCTGCGCATTGGCGACGACCTCCACGATCTCGATACCTACAACCGCGTCTTCGTCGTCTCCATCGGAAAAGCCGCGCACACCATGGCCGCCGCTCTCGAAGCCCAACTCGGCAGCAGCCTCGAAGGCATCGTCGCATCGTCGGTCGAACCCGCCAACCTGGTGGGACCCAGCCAAGTCCGCGGTTTTCGTTATTTTCGCGGCGGACATCCCACGCCCACCACCGAATCCATCCAGGCCGCCGCCGCCATCCTCAAATCCCTAGCCTCTCTCGACTCCACTTCGCTCGCCATCTTCATGATTTCCGGCGGCGGCTCTTCGATCGTAGAAAAGCCCGTCTATGACGAAATCTCGCTGCCCGACCTCGCCGCCACCTACCAGACGCTAGTGCTCTCCGGCGCGCCCATTGCCGACATCAACGCCATCCGCAAACATCTCTCCGCCGTCAAGGGTGGACGCCTAGCCCAGGCCGCCTATCCCGCCCAGCAGGTTTCGATTCTCGTCTCCGACGTGCCCGACGATACCCCCGACGCGCTCGCCTCCGGCCCCACCATGCCCGATTCCACTTCCATCCACGACTGCGAGCGCATCGCCGCCAAGTACGACCTCATCGATCAACTCCCGAAATCCGTTGCCGATCTCTTCCGCCAGCATGCCCTCGACGAGACGCCCAAATCCGATGATCCCGCTTTCGTCCGCGCGCGCTGGTGGACCGTCCTCTCCAACAAAGTCGCCATCGATGAAGCCGCCGTTGCCGCCACCCGCGCCGGTTTTGCCGTCGAAGTCGATAACTCCTGCGATGATTGGCCCTACGACCAAGCCGCCGCCTACTTGCTCAACCGCCTGCGCGAACTGCGCCGCAACGTATCGCGTGTCTGCCTGATCTCCGGAGGCGAGGTGACCGTAACCGTCCGCAACGGCGGCATCGGCGGACGCAACCAGCAGTTCGCCCTCGCCTGCGCCGAGCAGATCGCGGGACTCGACATCACCATCCTCAGCGCCGGCACCGACGGCATCGACGGCAACAGTTCCGCCGCCGGCGCCGTAGTCGATGGCAGCACCATTGTCCGCGCCGATGCTCGCGCCGATGCCCTCGTCGCCGGCGTCGAAGCCGTGCGCCACGCTCTCAACGCCTTCAACGCCTATCCTTTTTTCTACGCGCTAGGCGACGCCCTGGTCACCGGACACACCGGAAATAATCTTCGCGACCTGCGCATCCTGCTGGCTTACTAAGCTGCTCGCCGCCACCTCTCGAATAACAGCAATATCCAACCTTCATAGTTGTGTGACATAGCGCGGCCCACTTCCGCGGCGCGAAAGTTAACCTCATAACACCCACAGTACATGACCGTCCGGTAACCATATTTTCTTGTAAATCTTTCCCGCGCCCGGCAGCACCGCGCCTCCAGCCTGCATCCAAGCTATTAAACCCAATACACACAGGAGGTTTCGCTTGAAACAGATTTTACGCACCGTTATTCTTTTATGTTTCGCCTGCGCTGCCGTGGCATCGCTCTCGAATTTCGCGCAAGCCCAGCAAGCCGACATCGCTTTCGGCATCAGCACGGTCACCGCGCCCCCGCTCAGCCCGTCCGACGCCAATCACGCACCGGTATTGCTCAACGGGGGCACCTATCCTGGCGTTAGCGGCGATCTGCTCTTCTTCCATCACATCGGTGTCCAGGGCGAACTTTACTGGAAAGCATCGCGGGGCGATTACCTCAACACCGGCCTTCCTTATCGTCCACTCTTTTATGACGTGAACGCCATTTACGCGCCCAAGCTCGCCAGCCACACCTATCTTGAACTCCTCGGGGGTATCGGCGCGCTCAGCACCCGCTTCTACTGTTCCTCAGTTTGCACTTTTCAAGGCACCAACTATCAGGACAGCAACCACTTCATGGGACACTTCGGCGCTGGCCTCAAGATCTATCCAGCGGGCAACTTCTTCATCCGGCCTGAGGCGCATCTCTACCTCGTCAACAACAACCTGGAATACAGCTCTCCGCGCGTCGTCCGCTACGGCCTCTCGATCGGCTACACCTTCGGAGGGAAATAGCAGCCTCTTCCCCGTTGCTCCCAGGGACAGCCGCTCCTCGGCTGTTCCTGCGCAACCGCCTTCCGATTTGCAACTTTTTCTCCCTCTCCAGCTTTACAAGTGGCCCGTATCGCCTTTCCCGCATTATGATAGAGCCATGAATTTCGGCTTCTCAGGCGAGATGATCTTTCTGTTTTTTCTGGCGCTAATCCTTTTCGGCCCCAAGAAAATGCCCGAGATCGGACGCCAGGTCGCGCGCTTCCTCAACGAGTTCCGGCGCGCCTCCAACGAATTCCGTTCGCAGATCGAGTCTGAAATCAATTCTCTCGATAGCTCGATGCCCCGGCAGCAGATTCTGCCGCCTCTCCACGCCCCGCTCGGATCGCTAGCCAGCCGCATCTTCAATCCGCCGTCCGCTGAAAAGCTTGAAGCTGCCGAACACGCCGCCGCCGCCGAGCCCGCCGAAGCCGCCCTAGAGACGGGGCTTGCCCCGTCTCCCGAGCCTGCTCCGAAAGTAGCGCCCGATGCCTGAGCTCGCCGCCGACTCTCCCATCGACGATTCCTCCAAGAATAAAGATGAAATGCCAACCATGGGCTTCCTCGATCATCTCGAGGAACTGCGCAAGCGCATCATTTATTCCATCATCGCTATCGCCGTCGGCTTCTTCGCCTGTTGGGGATACGCCGAAAAAATTTACGAGATCATGCAGCGTCCCATCATGGAGGCGCTCCACAGCAATGGCCTCTCGGCAAAACTTGTCTACCTCAATCCCACCGAGCCTTTCAATCTCTATCTCAAAGTCGGAGGCATGGCCGGTCTTTTCGTCGCCTCACCCTTCGTGCTCTACCAGCTCTGGTGCTTCATTTCGCCCGGTCTCTACCGCAACGAGAAACGCTACGTCATGCCCTTCATGGCCTCGACCGTGGCCCTGTTCCTCGCCGGCGGATACTTCGGCTACAAACTTGTCCTTCCCCAGGCCCTCGTCTTCCTCATCGGCTACGGCAAAGACTTCCAGCCCATGATCACGCTCAGCGAATACAGTGGTTTGTTCCTGACCATCATCGTCGGCCTGGGCGTAATTTTCGAAATGCCGATCCTGGTATTTTTCCTGGCGCTTATGGGCATCGTCAGCGCCGGTTGGATGTGGCGTAACCTTCGCTATTCCATCCTGGTAATCTTCATCATCGCCGCCATCATCACCCCCACCACCGATATCCTGAACATGTGCATCTTCGCCGCGCCCATGATCGCCTTGTACGTCCTCAGCATCGGCATCGCCTGGCTCGTCCATCCCACCCAGCGCAAAAAACGCGCCGAGAAAAATTCCTAACCCCACAGGATCACAGAGGAGGACCATGAAACGAACTACAACGAAGATAGAAGTTCTGAAGGCCTTTCCCTGTGTTTCCCCGCGTCCTCAGTGCCCCCCGTGGTTAAGAATTTGCCTGCAGCTGCTTGTGGCCATTGCATTGGCAACATCCGCAGCCTGCACCAAAGCTACCGACGCCGGCGCAGCCACTCAATCCAAATCAACCCCACCCACCCCCACTTTGCCCGACGCCGCACCCGACAACGCCCCACTCCCCCACATCGATTCCAAACGCGCCTTCCAGTACACCCGCGAGGTCACCGCCTTCGGCCCGCGCTATATCGGCAGCCAGAATCACAAGAAACTAGAGCGCTACCTCTTTGACCACCTCAAGGCCGACCAGGTGGAGGACGATGCTTTTACCGCCGATACCCCGGAAGGGAAGTTCCCGGTCCGCAACATCATCGCCAAATTTCCCGGCACAAAAGACGGCATCATCGTCATCTTCGGCCACTACGATACCAACTACCCACTGCGCAATTCCGGATACGTCGGCGCCAACGACGGCGGATCTTCCACCGCGATCCTGCTCGAATACGCCAACCAGCTACGCGGCAAAAAGCGCGATGGCTATAGCGTCTGGCTGGTCTGGACCGATGGCGAAGAAGCCGTTAAGACGTGGACCGATACCGACAGCGTCTACGGCGCGCGCCATCTTGCCGAAAAATGGGAGAAAGACGGCACCCTGAAAAAAATCAAAGCGCTCATGGTGATGGACATGATCGCCGACGCCGACCTCAACATCGACCGTAACACCAACTGCACTCCCTGGCTCCTCGACCTCATCTACGCCGCCGCCGAGCGCGCAGGCTACCAGTCCCATTTCTACGCCCGCCAGGGCCCCATCGAAGACGATCACATTCCCTTCGTCAAACGCGGTGTCCCCACCGCCGACGTCATCGACCTCGATTACGGCTACAACAACGTCTTCCATCACACCCCGCAAGACACCATGGACAAACTAAGTCCCAAAAGCCTAGAGATCGTCGGCGATACGATCCTGGAAACCATTCACTTGCTCGACCAGCGCTAGCGACGCTGCAAAATCGACGAGACATTTCTATTGGGGTATCGCACCGATGCAGCGGACCTCTTGACCCTCTCTCCCAATCCCCCTACGATAGACTTAGCGCCCGTGGGGGCGACTCTAAATCGGCTCCAGCAGCCGTGAGTGTCTGGGGATACTGCTTGTTCCAACGAATTGTTCCGCCAATCTTTTTGTTCACATCCATCATTCTGGCGAGCGCGCAAGCGCCCAGCGCCCCGGGCAAGCCGCTTCCCCCCGGACCCGTGCAACCCAAAGTGAAGGCCGCCTGCACTTCGTGCCATAACACCAGCCGCATCACCGAGCAGCACCTGACCCGCCAGCAATGGTCCGACCAACTCGAAAAAATGGAAGGCCTCGGCGCCGTCATCCCCGACTCCGATCGCAACAACTTCCTGAATTACCTGACCAAAAACTTCGGTCCCCAAAAAGGCGCAGCCGATCCCCCAGCAAAAAAATCCGGCAGCGCATCCAACTAGCCCGTGTAGCGCGGACACTCCTGTCCGCGAAAATCAAGCAATGCAGGAAATGTAAGGGGGGAAGAGTATCAATGGAGCGCCGGGCGTCCTCGCCCGGCCACCGCGCTCTCGCCAATGTCCGCGAAAAGTTCGCACCGCCGGAAATGGAAATGTTAGGGAGCGCCGATGTTCATGGAGCGCCGGGCGTCCTCGCCCGGCCACCGCGCTCTCGCCAATGTCCGCGAAAAGTTCGCACCGCCAGAAATGGAAATGTTAAAGAGCGCCAATGTTCATGGAGCGCCGGGCGTCCTCGCCCGGCCACCGCACTCTCGCCAAGCACCGGCAAAGCGCTGCCGACCCAACGCCCGAAGTGGCCATTACAGCAGCGCTGCCCGTGTCCTGACTCAAACTAGCGTCAGTATGCGCCGCCCATGCTAAGACTTTAAGTGATTGTTCAGGTGCGCGCCGAGCCAGGCTTACTTCTCCTCCTCCGCTTCCGCAGGCGAAGTTTTTTCCGGACGCAGCAGCGGAAACAGAATCACATCGCGGATCGTATGTGAATCGGTGAACAGCATTGCCAGCCGGTCCACTCCCACTCCCACCCCGCCCGCCGGAGGCATGCCATAACTCAGCGCGTTTATATAATTTTCATCCATCTGGTGGGCCTCATCGTCCCCGCGCTCGCGTTCTTTCAACTGCCCCTCGAATCTCTGCCGCTGATCTTCGGGATCGTTGAGTTCGCTGAAGCCGTTGGCGATTTCCATTTGGCCGGCGAAGATCTCCCAACGCTCGGTCCAGTCGGGCTCATCCGGTTTCTGTTTGGACAGCGGCGAGATTACGGTGGGGAATTCGTAGATGATCGTCGGCTGCATCAAGTGCTCTTCGGCCACCGCCTCAAAAATATTCGCGATCGTCTTGCCCACTGGCTCCGCCGCGTCGTACTTCAAACTAATCCCCGCGCCCCGCACGCGCCCGACCAGCGCCTTGACCGACTCGTGCGCTGCAAAATCGCTCCGCTCCGGCTTCGCCCCTGCTTTCTCCGGCCAGAAATGCAGGATCGCCTCCCGCATCGTCATCCGCCGCCAGTTCGCGTGCGACCAGTCGATCTCGTGCTCGCCCCATTTTGTCTTCGTCCCACCCGTCACATTTTTCACCGCCTGCTCAATCGCACTTTGCGTCGTGTCCAGAATGCCGAGATAGTCCGTGTACGCCTGATACGCCTCGAGCATCGTGAACTCAGGATTCCATTTCCACCCCAGCCCCTCATTGCGGAAGTTTCGATTAATCTCATACACCCGATCGAATCCGCCCACCGTCAGCCGTTTCAAATAAAGTTCCGGAGCGATGCGCAAAAACAAATCCATATCCAGCGTGTTGTGATGCGTCTTAAACGGACGCGCCACCGCCCCACCCGCAATCGGGTGCATCATCGGCGTCTCCACTTCCATGAATCCCTGCCCGTCGAAATACCGCCGCAAAGACTGCACCAGCTTGCTGCGCTTCAAAAACACTTCGCGCACTTCCGCATTCATCACCAGATCCAGATACCGTTGCCGGTAGCGCAACTCAACGTCGGTCAGCCCGTGGAATTTTTCCGGCAACGGCAGCAGGTCTTTCGCCAGGAACGTCAACTCCTCGGCATGAATGCTGAGTTCGCCCGTGCGCGTGCGAAACAGATACCCGCGAACCCCAATGTGATCGCCCAGGTCGAGCAACTTCCACAGTTCGTAGCCCGCATCGCCAATCGCGTCTTTCTTGACGTAGATCTGCAGCCGCTGCCCATCCTGCTGCAAGTGCGCGAACCCGGCCTTGCCCATCAGCCGGATCGTCATGATGCGTCCAGCAACCCGCACCGTCACCCGCGCAGATTCCAGCTCCTCCGCCGTCTGCCCGCTGTACTCGGCCAGAATCTGCGGCACGGTGTGGCTGTAGTTGTACTTCCGCGGATAAGCCGGATGCCCCAGAGCCTCTATCTTCTTCAGCTTCTCGCGCCGGATTTCATAGATGTCTTCGTCGAGTGCCAATGAGTGTCCTTAATCCTCTGAATTCAGATTGCCCGCGGAAACAGCGGGAGAATCCTTGATTATAAACATGCGGTGAAGGCAGGAGGCATCTTGTGTCTCTCTTGTGCCCTTGTCGCGGCGTCGCGAATGTGCGTTCTAGGGAAACTCCGATCAAGTTGGTTCCCGGACAGTTTTGAAGCGGCATGGCTTTAGCTTTAGCCATGCCGTTAGAACCCGCCACACAAACGGCTTTAGCCGCCGACGGTCGCCCCTTTCCAGCATCCAGTCTTGCCCACCTGACTGAATCGGATAATCCCTACCCCGCATTATTCATGAGCCAAGAGAATCGGGAACGGACGGGAAGGGCACAACTTCCAGTCGTACCATCAAGCCGAAGAAAAAAGTCCGGCTTCAGCCGCTGAGAACCACGAGTCCAGCTTGAATCCCGGAAACGCCGAGCAATAACGAAACTCGGACGGCTCCGCAACCTAACCGCGTTTGACCCCTTGCGCCTCTCACCTTAGGATGAAGGAACCACAACAAGATGAAGAAACAGGTCTTTTACGATCCCTTGCAAGCCCGCTGGAAGCGGATTCGCCGCGTTTTCGACGCGGCCGCCTTGGCTTTTTCTTTGCTCGTGATCTTTTTCATCTACAGTGCCCTCCGCAGCGAGCCTCTACCCGACCTTTCCTGGCTTACGGAAAAGCGCCCTTACCACGCTCTCAAAGAAAAAGAAAAGACCAAAGCTCGCGAGAAACGCCGCCTGGCTACTCTGGCCCGCGCCGGACACCGCCGCCAATCCCGCAAAGCTCCTTCCCAACTCACGCTGAACTCCCGGCAAGGGGTGCGCGCCGCATTCTACGTTTCCTGGGATGCGGCCAGCTTCTCTTCCTTGCGCGAGTATGCGCGCCAGATCGACTTGCTTTTCCCGACATGGCTGCAGGTTCTCAGTGCGGACGGCCATCTGCAAGCCGCCGATCCGGAAACCAACACCATGTTTGACGTCGTCCACGGGCAATCCATCCGCAACGTGGATGACAAAGTAATGCCGTTTCTGAAGGCGGAAGACACCAACATGGAAGTCTTTCCCGTGGTTCAGAACTTCGACGGCACCGACTTTGCCCCCAGCATCAGCGATTTCCTGATGAATCAGGAAGCTCGCAACAGGTTTCGACGCGAGATCGGAATGTTTCTTGCCTCCGATCATTATCGCGGTTTGATGATCGACTTCGAATCCTTTCCCAAGAAAGCCCAACCCGGATACGTGGCTCTGCTGAACGAACTCTCATCCGACCTGCACGCCAAAGGCATGAAGCTCTACGTCAGCGTCCAGGTGCGTAACGAGGATTTTGATTACGTCGCCATTGCGTCCGCTGTGGATGGCGTCGTCATCATGAACTACGACGAGCACTTTCCCGGTGGAACCCCTGGCCCCGTCGCTTCGCAGGAATGGTTCACCGGCAATCTTGAGTCTGCCGTCAAGGAGATTCCGAAACAGAAGCTCATCTGCGCCATCGGCAATTATGGCTACGACTGGGTCCAGCGGTCGAGCAAAGGCAAACTTCCACCTGGAGTCGCCGACAAAAGCGTTTCCGTGCAGGAAGCTTGGATCGGATCGCGCGATGCTGAAGAAGACGTCGATTTTGACGGCGACGCGCTCAATCCCCACTTCAGCTACCGCGACGACAATAACTTCCGCCACGATGTCTGGTTTCTGGATGCGGTCACTGCGATGAACCAGATGCGTGCCGCTCAGACGCTTGGCATCCAGACCTTCGCCCTCTGGAGACTGGGCGCGGAAGACCGCTCCCTCTGGCGGGTTTGGGATATGCCCGGAGAAGCCAATGCATCGGATCGTTTGAAAATCGTCCCTCCCGGCCAGGATGTCGACATGGAGGGGAACGGCGAAATCCTGCACATCGAGGCGCGGCCGACCGACGGCGAGCGCGACCTGACCATAGACAAACAGACTGGACTCATCGACGGGGAAACCTTCAAGAGTCTCCCTGAGCCCTATCGTGTGGCGCGTTATGGCGCCAGCAAGAACCAACTTGCCATGACCTTCGACGACGGTCCTGATCCCGACTGGACCCCCAAGATTCTCGATATCCTCAAAAGCGAGCATGTGCCGGCTACATTTTTTCTGATCGGAATCCAGGCCGAGAAGTTCAGCAGCTTGACCAAGCGCGTTTACCGCGAAGGTCATGAAATCGGAAACCACACTTTTACCCATCCCGATATCAGCTCGATAGGCACCGGCTACATGAAGGTGGAGCTGAACCTCACCGAGCGCTTGTTCGCCAGCCGCCTGGGCATTCGCACCATGCTCTTCCGCCCGCCCTACTCCGTCGATGCCGAGCCCGACACCGAAGACCAGGTGCGGCCCCTCGAACTCACGCAAAGCCTGGGCTACATCACCATCGGCAACAAGCTCGATCCCAAGGACTGGAGCGACACGCCCGCGCTTACGCCGCAACAGATCGCCGCCGGCGTGCTTGACCACCTGCCTCCCTGCCAACCGTACGATCAGAAGTGCGGCAACATCATTCTCCTGCACGATGGTGGCGGCAACCGCGAAAGAACCGTGCTGGCGCTTCCGCTGATTATCGACGGCGCTCGCGCTCGCGGATTTAAATTTGTCCCCGTGTACCAGTTGATGGGCAAAACCAAAGCCGATGTCATGCCGCCGCTCCCCGCCAACGAGTATTGGTCCGCCCGGCTGAATTGGATCGCCTTCTGGTTCTTCAGTGCCACGATGGCGGCCATCACCGCCATTTTTTTCCTGGGTGACATCCTCATGACCGGCCGCCTCATTTCAGTCGGCGTGCTCGCCATCTATGACCGCCTCCGCTCGCACGTCTATGGAACGCCCGCGCAGATCGCCGCCTACCGTCCCCGCGTCGCGGTTCTCATCCCCGCCTATAACGAAGAGAAGGTCATCGAGCGCACCATCCAGGGCGCGCTCGACTCCGACTACCCTAATCTGCGCGTGGTCGTCATCGACGACGGTTCCAAGGATCGTACTTTGGAAATCGCTCGCCAGGCGTTTGCCGCCGAAGAAGCGTCCGGCAGAGTATTGATTCTCACCAAGCCCAACGGTGGCAAGGCGGAGGCCCTTAACTTTGGACTGGAGCACATCGGTGACGCGGAAATTTTCGTCGGTATCGACGCCGACACAATTATCGCGCCCGATGCGATCCTCCGCATGGTGCCCCACTTCCTCAATCCGAAAGTTGCAGCCGTTGCGGGCAACGCCAAAGTTGGCAACCGCGTCAACCTCTGGACGCGCTGGCAGGCGCTCGAATACATCACCAGCCAGAACTTCGAGCGGCGCGCGCTCAACACCATGGGCGCGGTCAGCGTGGTCCCGGGCGCGATCGGCGCCTGGCGCATCGCAGCGGTTCGCGAGGCGGGCGGCTACCACGTCGACACCGTCGCCGAAGATGCCGATCTCACCATGGCGCTGTTGCGCAACGGCCATCGCGTCGAGTACGCAGACATGGCGCTAGCTTTCACCGAGGCTCCCACAACGGCCAACGCGCTCATGCGGCAGCGCTTCCGCTGGTCATTCGGTATTCTGCAGGCCGTCTTCAAGCATCGCGGCGTTTTCGCCCGCAAAGGCGTTTTGGGATTCGTAGCCCTTCCCAACATCCTCATCTTCCAGATTCTGCTGCCGCTGGTCTCGCCCTTCATTGACCTGATGTTTGTCGTCGGCGTGATCTGGTATTTCGTTCAGAAATACTTTCATCCTGAATCCAACGATCCCGCCAGCTTCCAGCGCTTGCTCATCTTCTTCGTCGCATTCCTGGTCATCGATTTCATCGCCTCGTCGATCGCCTTCGCCCTCGAGCGTCGCCAGCCCGAAGCCCGCGAAGACGCCTGGCTGCTCAGCCAGGTCTGGTTGCAGCGCTTCGCCTATCGCCAGGTATTTTCTCTGGTTCTGTTCCGTACTCTCAAGCGTGCCATCCAGGGACGTCCGTTCGCCTGGGACAAACTCGACCGCACCGCCGCCGTCAACTACGTTCCCGCCGAGCGCAAGGACTCAGTCAAAATCTAGAGTTGTGTAGGGCGGACACTCCTGTCCGCCAATCCACGCAAATCTCGTGCGTCACCCGGCTATTCCGCAACACACCGCAGCTAGCTTCGGGGTTCTCCTTCGATTCCTTTATTCCGTTACATCCACCGGAATCCAGTTACGCGTGGGTTGGTAGCACAACCCGAAAATTGGCCGTGGAGCAGCTTTCGTCATTACGCAACCGGTGAACAGGGCCCGGTGCAAATCAAATCGCAGTGGACCGCGCGACGAAGGGAACGCGCGGGAATCTTTCCCACGGTTCAAGTGCGGTCGCCAACCGTTCTTGAGTAATCACGAAATCGGAGGGTGCCCCGTCCAAGCTCCGCTTGGGCGGGCTTCTTCGCATCCGGGAGCAGCTTTCGTCGTTACGCAGATGGCGAAGAGGGGCGGATCGAATCCAGCGGACCGTACGACACAGGGAACAACATTGTTAGTGCGATCAGCCAACCAAAATTCCCGCCCAAGCGGAGCTTGGACGGGCCACCCTTCAGAGTTTAAATAATGGCGTAGGCCAGGCCACCCTCCCTCAAATAGAGTTGTCCGATTCCCCATCCGAGCCCCTCACCCCTGTAGGCGGAACAGTCCGCACACATGCCGGGTGCCGGGTGCCCCTTGTCTCGCGTTTTTCGAGACCTGGGATTCCACAGCCGTGTCAAACTTGGGATTTTGTTTGACAGGGTACTGAGCCACTGGGATTTTTCATCACAAACTATCTGTGCCGCCATCACAGACATCCAACCCGCCCAATGCAATAATGATCTTCTTTGGGGCAGTTCCGAGGTGCGTCCGCCAACCAAAACGGACCTCGAAGCTGCCCCAAACCCATTTTCAACGCTCTTTGAGAACCTAAGTCGTTTGTTCTCAAAGACTTTAGCTGTAAGTCCTTTAGAATCAAAGACCGAGTTGGTTTTTCCTCCCTAACCCCATGATTCCAATAGGGAGGGGGGGGAGGGGGGTAGGGGTACTAACTGGTTAATAGCCACTCGGCAGGTCGCATGGAGGCCAGGACGAAGCTGACCCCGGTGAGCTTAGACGGCGACGGACTGGTTTCCGCAGCAAGCGAGCCCGCTCAGCCGGTGTAGAATCATAGGTCGCGAACATCCGCGCTACTATCAATGTTCCGCCCTGGAAAGGATCTCCTATGGCAACCATGGAAGCCCCGCCGCGTCTGCAAGTCCGTCTTCACGAAGGTGCGTTTACGAATGAGCCGTTTGTCGATTTCACCAAAGAAGACAACGTGCGCAAGATGCGCTCCGCCATCGAAAAAGTCCGCGGACAACTGGGCCGTGAGTACGACCTGATCATCGGCGGCAAGCGCTCCAAGACGTCCGATAAAATCCGTTCCATCAATCCCGCCAAGCCTTCCGAAGTAGTCGGCGTTCACCAGAAGGCTGGCAAAGAACACGTCGAGCCCGCCGTGCAGGCCGCTCTCAGCGCGTTCACCCACTGGAGCCGCACTTCGGTCGAAGAGCGTGCGTCGCTCTTGTTTCGCGTCGCCGATGGGATGCGCGAACGCAAGCTTGAATACATGGCTTGGCTGGTGTTTGAAGTCTCCAAGAACTGGCTTGAGGCCGATGCCGACATCTCCGAGACCATCGACTTCTGCGAGTTCTACGCGCGCGAGGCGCTGCGCTTCTCGAAAGTCGAACCGCCCGTGCAGTTGCCCGGCGAGCGCGGAACCCTGACCTACATCCCGCTCGGCGTTGGCGCCGTGATTCCGCCGTGGAATTTTGCCTGCGCCATCATGGCCGGCATGACTGTGGCTTCAATCGTCAGCGGCAACACCGTCGTCCTGAAGCCGTCCAGCGATTCGCCGACGATTGCGGCGAAGTTCGTGGAACTGCTCGAAGAATGTGGCATGCCCGAAGGCGTGGTGAACTTCTGTCCCGGAGGAGGCGCAAGCTTCGGCGACGCGCTGGTGTCGCATCCGAAGACTCGCTACGTCGCTTTCACCGGCTCGCGCGAAGTCGGATTGCACATCAACCAGACCGCCGCCCAACAACAAAAGGGCCAGCTCTGGATCAAACGCACCATCCTCGAAATGGGCGGCAAAGACGCCATCATCGTCGATGCCGACGCCGACATCGACTCCGCTGTCGAAGGCGTAGCCGGTGCCGCTTTTGGCTTCCAGGGCCAGAAGTGCTCGGCCTGCTCGCGCGCCATCGTGGACGAGCGTGTCTACGACAAGTTCCTCGAAAAACTGAAATCCCGCGTCGAGCGCATCACCATCGGCGATCCCACTGCAAACCTAAACATGGCTGCCGTCATCAACGAAGGTTCGATGAACGACATCCTCCGCTATATCGAGATTGGCAAAAAAGATGGACGCCTCATCACCGGCGGCGCGCGCGACACCAGCGCCAGCAACGCCGAAGGCTACTTCATTCAGCCCACCGTGATCGCCGACATCCCGGCAAAGTCCACGCTCGAGCAGGAGGAAATCTTCGGACCGGTGCTGGTCGTGATCAAGTCACGCAACTTCGATCACGCCCTCGAAATCGCCAACGACACCGAGTTCGGATTGACCGGCGCCGTCTACTCAAGCTCGCGCGAGAAACTTGATCGCGCCGTGCGCGAATTCCACGTGGGCAACCTCTACCTGAACCGCAAGTGCACGGGAGCGATGGTAGGCGCGCACCCGTTTGGCGGCTTCAACATGTCCGGCACCGATTCCAAATCCGGCGGCCCGGATTATTTATATCTGTTCACGCAAGCGAAAAGCGTCGGCGAAAAAATCGTGTAGAGACGGGGTCTCTGAGTTCCCGGCACAGGCCAAAGGCGCCAGAGCCTCTGGCTTTTTCATTTCGCTTGTCCCGACAAATACATCTCCGCCACATGATCTGCAAAAGTCGCGGGCTTCGATCCTCCGAGGTTCGTCAGCACGACTACGGTGAGCTTGTCGTCCACATACCGCGAGATCTGCGTTTGGAAGCCCTGCCATGAGCCCTCGTGTTCAACCACGAGATGGCCGTTCTTACTCTGGATAAACCAGCCGAAACCGTAGTGCCCGGTATTCGGCTGCCCGTTGCTGAGCTTGGCCACGGTCCACATCTGCTCCAGGCTCGATCGCTTCAAAAGTTTCTCGCTGTAAAGCGCCGCATCCCATTTGGCAAGATCAAGGATGGAAAAATAGAGGCTGCCGTCGGCCGTAGTGTTTAACATAGGCGAGACCCATTCCTGATTCTTCAACTCCCCTTTGGCCAGCCGATATCCAGCGGAGCGGTTGGGCACGATATCCGCTTCGCTGATGATGCGAGTGGAGCTCATACCCAAAGGCCGGAAGATGCGCTCTTGCAGAAAGTCTCCGTAGAACTCGCCCGTGACCTTGTGAATCACGATTCCGAGCGTCAGAAAGCCCAGATTGCTGTAGCTCCAACTCGTGCCCGGCGTGAACGCCGGCGGGAGACTCTCGACAATCTTGAGCAACTCTGCCTCGGTGTAATCTTTCCGCATGTCGAAATCTTTCGTGTAATCGGTGAACCCGGCCGTGTGGCTCAGCAGTTCGCGAATCGTGACCTGCTTCCAGGCGGCGGGCGCATCGGGAAAGTATTTCGTGAGCGGGTCCTGCAGGCCGATCTTGCCTTCTTCGACCAGCATCATGACTGCGGTTGCCGTGAACTGCTTGCCCACCGAACCGGATTGAAAGATGGTTTCGGGCTCGACCGGAACCTGCAGCTCCACGTTCGCCATCCCGTATCCTTGTGCGCGGATGACTTGCCCACCCCGCGAGACCAGCAGCGCAAGCCCCGGAATGTGTTGCTTCGCCATTTCCGCCCGGATGTAATCGTCGGCAGCATCGGTTTGATCGGTGGCCGATGCCAGACCCACTGACCAGACAACAATCAGAACGAGGACGGCACAATAGCGAAGCCTCAGGTTGATCTTCATGGCTTCCAGAATAGCGTTTTCGCGCAAGGGCGGATACTACTTTTCCGCAAGCGATGGGAAAAACCCGCAATTGTCTTCTGGACTACCGTGGAAGATCGGCTCTCCGTGCCGCGGTAACTAGCTTGTCTTCAGCGCCGACTTTAACCGCTGCGGTCAGATTGCGGCGCAGAAAGCACTTTTTCCCCAGCCTGTGCAGCCGCTTTTGTGGCGGGTTCTAACGGCATGGCTGAAGCCATGCACCTTCAAGGCTGTCCGGGAACCAACTTGATCGGAGTTTCCTTAGAACGTGACCCGCACTCCGAACTCCATTTGCCGCGGAGCCCCGTTCGCATAGGTGCCCGAACCGGGCAGAACCCGGTCCAGACGCGAAGTGCAGAAAGTGGTTGAACTCCCACAGAATCCCCCCGAACTCGCGTTATTCAGCGAGCTGCCCGGCGCGCCGTTGAGCACCCCGCTTAGCTGATTTCCCGCGCCTCCGAAGTTGGCAAAGTTGAACACGTTAAACAATGAGACGCTCGGCTCCAGCTTCACCCGCTCCCCCACCCGGAACGGCCAGCTCAAGCGCAGATCGATCGTCTTCAGCCAGGTGGCTTCCGCGGAATGCCCCGGCAACCCATGAATCAGAGGGGAATAAGCGCCGAGCGCCACCAGTTGCTGCCCGGTGAACAGACCGCTAGTCGCCAACGCCGTGCCCGCCGGCGTCAATTTTCCGGCGAACGTGCCGTTGTAAAATGCGATGGATTGGGTCAACTTGCTGGTCGAGTATTTTCCGGTGCTCCCGATAAACGATGGCAAAAGATCGCCGACTGTGCCGTCGCCGCTGAGGTCGCTGCGGAAAATTTCTCCCGGTACTCCACCCCCGTCCTGCTGCGGAAGATAAACGCTCAGCGGAAGCGGCGACGCCAGATGGGCGATCATCGCAAGCCGCAACCCGTGCGGCAACTCCGCTATGGGAGTGAACGTAAACTGGTGAGTCCGGTCCAACCCCGACGATCCGAAATGTCCGCGGTGCGGACGGTTGTAATCTTCCGCCACGTTCATCAGCGAATAATCGCCGCCGCTGCCGTCCCGCTCCGCGATATTGGTGCGATAGCGGGAGAGCGTGTACGCAATCGCCACATCCAGCCGCCGCACGTGCCGGAACGGGTTCTCTCCGCTGACCGTCCTGTACGCCAGATGCACGCCTTCATACTTCGATCGCCCGGTGGGAAAGTACATGATGTTCGAGCCCACCGCCGGATTGATACCGCCGAAGGACGCCTGCTGCGGGTTACCCGCCACGTTCTTCTTCTGCAGCACCGAGCACGGAAACGGTCCGCAAAACGCATTCGAAGAATCCAGTCCCTGTCGCGCGAAGTCGGTGATGGTCGCTCCCGGCACTGCGGCCAGATAGCAATTCACCGCAGCCTGCGAACTGCTGCCCGCAAACGATGCCTGAGCGCATCCCACCGACGCCGGATTCGCCGCCAGCGTCAAGTTGATCGCATCCAGTTCCGCCTGATAGGTATTGGCCAAGGGATTGAGATTGTGACCGTCCGTCAGCAGGCCCGCGTCTCCCACGTGATTGGTGTCAATGCCCAGCGGAAACTGCGTGCCGATCTCGCGCACATAGTCGGCGGAGAAGATGCCGCGCTCCCCGATCTGATTCTGAATTCCGAAGCTGATGTGCGCCACCCGCGGCGTCTTGTAACCGGGCGCCAGCAGGCCCCCAAAATTGGCCACGCTGTTCGCCAGCGAATACACATTCTGCCCACCCGTGACCGTGGACTGCGCCGCCATGAAATTCGACTGCAAGTCCTGAAGCGCTGTCGAAACCGTCCCAATCGGCGCCCCGCAAATCTGGGTCGCGATGTCGAGCGAATCCACTGAATGCACCACCGATCCGTCGGGGAACAGCACCGAGCCCGTCGGACACAGCGTCAGGCTGCGGTTGTATTGCCCGTTCGACAAGCGGTTGATGCGATCCTGATAGGCATTCTGCAGCAGGAAATTGTCAAAGAACAGCCCGCCGCTCGCCCGTACCACGGTCCGCCCATTGTGTCCCGGATCCCACGCTAGACCGATTTGCGGAGCAAAATTCCAGTTGGGCTGATTCGTGTTCTGGCCCAGCGCCTGGTGCGCGCCCGCACCTTTTTGCGGAAGCAACCCGAATTGATCGAGAATCAAACCGGTCGTGCACGGTGGAGTCTGCACGATGGTTGTGTTGATTGCCGAACATGGCACTGCCGGCAAGTCGCTGTTTGTGCGCCCGGTGTCGCGGACATAATTCACGCCAAAGCTGATGTTCAGATTCGGAAACAAGTTGAACGTGTCGCCCAGGTACCCCTCGATGCGCGTGTCGAAGTGACCGCCCGTCGAGCGGTTGAAGGCAGAGTTCTCGCTGAAACCTCCGAGGCCGTTGAAAATCGTAACCGTGCCCACCGGATAGTTCAGCGGATTGTCCGCGCCTCCAGGCAATGCGTTGGGGTTGCCATTGATGGCATTGATCGGGTCCAATCCATTCGAACTGGTCACCGACGGCCCAAACTTTCCCGGCGAATAGAAATCTCCCTGCGCGATGCGATGAATCGCTCCACCGAAGCGGATCGTGTGATTTACTTTATAAACCGTGCGGCTGTCATAACGCCCAAAGAGGTCGCGCTGAATTGTCTGCCGCGGACCCGCGATGCTCGGTCCCATGGCATACGATCCGAGTTGGATATGGAAAGGCGCCGTCGGAAAAATCGCCGAATCGTTCAGCGCCGGATTGATCGCGTTCACCATCTTCTGATAGCCGAAGCGAGCACTGTGTACAAACCGTCCATGGTTCCAATCAAGCCCAGACACGGCGGATGGAACATTCAGCTGATTGCGGAAATTCGAGTTGCTGTCCGACGGACCGATCTCGTTCGCGTTGTCGTAGCTGAGCCGCGCGAACCATTTCATGTTGTCGCTGAGGTTGTAATCCAGCCGCGCCGTCAGCATGTTTTCGCGAAAATAGGCGCTCTGCGAGCTGGTCACGTTACCAGCTGGAAATCCCAGCAGGATCGGCAAAACCCCGTCCTGCTTGGTCCGTTCCCCGCCGATAAATAAAAACGCTTTGTCCTTGATCACCGCACCACCAACCCCAAATCCATACTGCTGCCGGCTGTACTTCGGATCTCCTGACGGAAACCCGGCCAGGCCGACGATCCGGTCGCGCAAATTTCCAAACAGATTGCCGTGCCATTCATCTCCACCCGAGCGCGTCGTAACCCGCACCGCACCGGTAGCGTTCAGCGACTGAAAAACTTCCGGCGTGACGCGCGAGACAATCACTTCGCGCACCGCCTCCGCCGGCAGGTTCAGCGTGGACCCGCCCCGCGTCTCATCCATCACCTCGACTTCATCAACGTCGTAGTGCGTTGTTCGACCCAGTTGGCTGTTGATTGAAAGCGCCTGGAACCCACTCTTGCCCGGATCGAAAACCCTTCCATCCACCACCTGCACACCCGGCTCCAGCTGTCCCGCATTCAGGTAGTTCCGCCCGTTAATCGGCAGCCTGTCGGGAACCTCGCCACTGAACTTGCTCTCCAGCCGCACCGGACCCGGATTGATCCATTCCAGCTTGAAATCCGCCGTGACCGCCGCCCCCAACACGACGGTGACGCTGCGCTCGACCACCAGCATGTCCCGCCCTTCCACCCGGAGCGCATAAGCGCCCGGCGGCACCGGTTCGGAAACATACGTCCCGTCTTTGCCGGAGCGCGTCACGCTCCGAGTCTCGGTCGCCGACGAGCTGTAAAAAACCCGCGCTCCCTCCACGGGATTGCCGCCGTCATCCCGCACCGTACCTTGAATGGTGCCGGCTGCCGGATTTTCCGGGGTCGATTCCTGCGCCCACATCGAAATTGTGAGTGCAGCACCAACAAGGATGAGCAATAGGCCAAAGGGCAGAACACGACGAACACGCAAGCCAAAGCAATCAAACAAAGTGCCACTCTCCTGGGGGCAGAACCTCAAGTAGAACCTGGAAGCGATTCCGCGTTCTAAGGGTCCTGGTTTTCCACTGCAATGATTTTCTAATGAAATCGAATAGAACAGTTTACTAGATGCGCCCACTTCCCCGGCGCGATGTACGCGTTTTGTTAGCAGGCTAATTCGGCGTGGCTAAGCTACGAGCTACGAGCCGCGAGCTTCGAGCGAAGTCAGTGCCTCACAGTTCGCAGCCCGAAGCTCGTAGCTTGCAGCGTATTTGCTCGGCACACGGGATCCGCCACTAACCTCAGAACGTCCCCTTCCGCGTGTAGTACCCCGCTCGATAGTGCGACTGATAAGGCCCTCCGGCCGGCGGGTTCGTCAGGTCCACCCGCAGTTGACGGAATTCCGAATCCGAATAGCGCTGCGACGGATAGTACGCCAGCAGATACTGCGTCCGCAGTTCGTCGCTGATCTTTTGGAACGCATCGTCCAGTTGCGGCAGCGACGTGGCATAGTAATACTTTCCGCCCGTGTCCGCCGAAATCTGAATCAGCGCGTGCTCGCCGCCCGTGTCTCGTCCCGCGCTCGCTTCGATGGGCACGATGATGATGCTATAAATAATCGCTTCCGACTCCTGGGCCGCGCGCAGCGCCTCTTTGTAGTCCACCTGGCTGACCGTGTCTCCGCCATCGGTGATCGCCACCATCACTTTTCTTCCCTGCCGCCGGCTGAGCGCCTGCGATCCCAGAAAAATCGCGTCGTAAAGCGCCGTCGCCGAGCCATTGCGCACCAGGTCGATTCCAGCGTCGATTTTTTTCAAGTCGGATGTGAACGGCACCAACTCGCTCACTTCCTCGCTGAACTTGTACAAGGCCAGTCCGTCCTGCGGGCGCAAAATTGTGTGCGCAAACTTACGCGCCGAGATCAGTTCCAGCGGCAGGTCTTTTCTTGTGCTCAGGCTCGTATCCACCGCCAGCACAATCGACAGCGGCAGCGCCGATTCCCGGCTGAAAATCGCGATCTTCTGCTCTTTGCCGTCTTCCTTCAGCAGAAAAGTTTCTTTCTGCAGGTTCGCCACGGGAGCCCCGCGCGCATCCGTCACCGTCACGAATACGTTCACCAGCTTCACGTCGACCTTGAGCGTGGTTTCCGGTTCCTCCGCCATCAACGGGGCGCTGACAGAAACGATGAGTACGCACATCAGCGAGCAAGCCACGAGCTGCGAGCTGCGAGCTGCGAGCCTGACAGTATTTGCTCGCAGCTCGCAGCTCGTAGCGCGCAGCGCCTTTTCGATTCGCTTCATGGGAGAGTCAATCATTTATGATGCTGCCTGCTCCCCCGCTGTGCCTCCCGGCCGTCGAATTTCTTCGGGAAACGCCTCCCCATCCGCCCATACCGCTCCATCTTCAAAGTATTCTTTCTTCCAGATCGGAACCGTCTTCTTCAGCGTGTCAATGATCCACCGGCAGGCCTCAAACGCCGCGCCCCGGTGCGCCGCGGCCACCACGATCAGCACGCTTGTCTCCCCGATCTCCAGCCTCCCCAAGCGGTGGACGATCGACGCTCCCCGCACCCCAAAACGCGCCCGCGCCTCCACCGCCAAAGATTCCATCTGCTTCAGCGCCATCGCTTCATAGGCTTCATAGTTCAGATAGAGGGTGCGCCGCCCGTGCGTGTTGTCCCGCACCACGCCGTCGAAAATCACCGCCGCGCCATCCGCCGGATGCTTCAAGCGCGCGACCACATCCTCGGTATCAATCCGCTCGCGGACAATCCGCACTTCGCCCCGTACTTTGCCCCGGACTTCGCCGCCTTCCGGCGACCCGCCGCTCACCGGCGGCAACAGCCCCACTGCATCTCCCTCGCGCAGCGCACGGTCCGCCCCCGAATATTCCTCGTTCACCGAAATCGCCAGCGACGGTACCATCGCCTCAAACTGCGGGGAGTCTCGCGCATAATAGAAGAGCACGTCCCGCACCCGCGCCCCTTCCGGCAAATCGAGGGTCTCAACCGACCTTCCCGCCAAGTCCTGCAATACTCCAAACAAAAGCACGCCAATCTTCATCAAGTTTCCCCGCAGAGCCGCGGCTAGCGACGGCTCCCGCGCCACCAGTGTAGCGCGCCCGCCCGTAAGGACCTGTCCCTCTGTGTACTCGCCACCCGACCCTCCCGTGCGGTCCAAATTACTTCCGTAATCGTGCATTCGGTCACCTTCCCGCTTAGTCTTGCTGTCAACACTCCATTACTGAGAGGAGGCTGTTATCACTAACGCCGGTCCAACTGATGTCAGCCGCAGCACGTCCGCTCGTTCATTCCTCCACAGCCTCAACATTTTGATTAAGTACACACGGCTGTATGGAGTGACCCACAAGCGCACCGAGGATCAGTTCCAGACCGCCTGGACCGAACTCCAGCAGGCGCTGCCAAAAAGCAGTGACACTGGTTTTCTGCTCGGCGTCTCCGACAACAAACTGCTGCTCGATGGCATCCCGCTCGAAGCCGGACAGGCCGAGCGCAGCTTCGCCCAGTTGCTGACCGCCGCCGGGCTTTCCAGCATCCTGTTTTCCAACAAGGTCACGCTGGAAGACTTTACCCGCCTCGTCCGCGCCTTTTCCATGGGCGGATCGAAAGCGCAGGACTTCGCCAAGCAGATTAAGGAAACCCTCGGCGATAACAAAAAGTCCTCTATCCGGATCAATGAAGTCAAGTTCGTCGCCGCCGATCCGGCCACCGGCGAATATTCCATCGCGGCCCAACTCGCGGCGCAGGCCCTGGGCCCCGAATTCAAGCAGTGGCTCAATGACCCTCAGAAACTTCTGCAGTTGATCGCCGCCGCCCAGGGAGCGAGCAACAGCAGTTCGGGAGCGCCCGGCGGTGCGCCCCTCGGCAGCGTCCCCAACGTCCCTATTACTGGAGGCGTGGCGACGGGCTCCGGCGGATCTGCGCTCGGACCATGGGCCGGCGGCGTTGTTGCGTTACAGGAAGAGGAAGTCATCCAGACCATTCGCCTGCTCACCCATTTTGGCCAGGCCATGCAGGATCCCAACGCTTCCACGGAAAATCTCAAGCTCGAACTGGGCAAGGCTCCCGAAGGCACCAAGGTCAATCTCACTCAGTTGCTCGAACATCTGGCCACGCAGGCTTCTCAGAGCATCGGAGACGCCAGCAATGACACTCCGCTTCTGATGAAGGCCGCCGAGAGCATGGCCATCAAGTTCGCCCTCGACCGCTATGAGCGCGGCGAAGTCAAGGTCAACGCTGTCCACGACATGATGGAGCACATGAGCCGGCAGATGGACACGCTCCGCCAGATCCTGCGGGTCCAGGAAGATAAAATGTCCAAGGCCGGCATCCTGGTTGACTCCCATGCCGACATCCTCGACCGGATGTTCTGGGCTGAGATTCCCGAAGCCGGCAAGAAAAGCGTTCTGCTCTCCAGCGAGGCGACCTGCGTGCCACCCCGCAATATTCGCCAGTTTGTCGAAATCCTATTTGAGCGCGACGACAATGAGATCGCCGCCAAAATCCTTACCAACTACTGCACTGGCCTCAACGCCAAAGATGCCGACCCTCGCCGCAAAACCGCCATCGGCCTGGCTCAACTCGCCGACCTCTACGCTACCGCGCCCGATGAAGTCATGCCCAATGTCCTCGCCATGATCGGCGAGAAACTGGCTAAGGAAAGCGATACGGACATTCAGAGCCTGCTGGGCGCCGCCTTCGCGCGCTTCGGCCAGGAGGCCTGCACGCGCAAAAAATACAAAGCCGTCGCCGAACTCTGCGACTCGCTCAAAAGAGTAGCCCAGCAACGGCCCGCCCTGGTGCAGGATCTCCGTTCCCGCGTGGGCATTGAAAATCGCCTGCCCGAGATGATCGAAGAGGCCATCCACGCCGATCAGGTGCCCGAGGATCTAATCAACGTCCTGCAGCAGCTTCCCAGAAATTCCGTCGAACACCTTGCCGACCGTTTCTTCCGCGCGCAGAAACGCGTGGAATGCGATCGCATTGTCGAACTCGTCGGCGAACTCGGACAACCCGGCATCGACGATCTGCGCGACATTCTGCGCACCGGCCAGCCCCGCCAGGCTGCCTCCACCGTCGGCCTGTTGAGCCGCCTCGGCGTGACCACGCTGCTTGAGTTGCTGCCCTCACGCATGAGCGAGTTCAACCGTTTCTATCAGGACGTCATCGTTCGCCAGATCGCCTACGGCGCCGCACCCGACCGCGGACGCACCCTGCTCGAACTGCTGGAACTGCTAGACGCCTTCATACTGCCTGAGGCCATCGACGAAATCGGCATGAGCCAGGACCGCAGCGCCAGTGCCAGCCTGATCGCGCTCGCCACCGCCGGCGAAGCTCAGAACCGTCCCCCGTTCGTGCAGCTCAAAGCCATCGAATCGCTCGGCCGTTTGCGCGAGGTCGAGGCCGTTTCCGCTTTGCGCACCATCGTCGAAGACAAGAAACTCTTCGGCTACAGCCAGCACCGCGAATTGAGAATCGCAGCCATTCAGGCACTCTCCAAGATCGATCCCCGCTACGGAACCCAGGCCCTAACCGACAGCGGCCTCGAGGCCGGCGAACTCGCCATCGCTCCGCTCGATCCCGGCCCCGGATGTCCCTGGGTCCGCCAGCGCCGCTACGAACGCATCATCTTGCCGCGCACTCTCTCCGCCACTCTTTCCAGCTCCTGGGGAAAGTCGAGCATCGTGATGCGGGAGATGAGTCTCGGCGGCGGCATGGGAACGCGCAGCGACAATCTCCGCGTCGGCTCCGAGGCCCACGTCGAAATCTCTCTCGGCGTGAAAAAAATTCGCGGCGAGGTTCTGCTCCGCCGCGCCCGCGTCAATGAAATCGGTTTCGAATTCGTTAGCATGGACCTCGACAGCCGCTACCGCCTCCGCCGCGTACTGGTCGAGGCCTTGCAAAAAGTCCCCGACAATCGCGCCTCCACCTGGGACGGCGAACGCAAAGTCTAGAGCAAGCTCTCAGTTCCCAGAAAACGCGGCTTCCGCAACTCTAGAGCGTTCTACGCCACCGTCACGAAAACTCTGGCAGAGACGCGGCTTGCCGCGTCTGGCCGCACCCCGTCACTCACCCACGACCGATTCTGCCGCAAAGAAAAAGCCCCTGCGCGCGCAGAGGCTTTTTCACCAAACCACTCGACAAACCGCGGGTGCCCATTCATTGCGCACTTTGCGATGAGTGGGCACCGTCTTAGAATGCCTTACGCCACCTTGACGAAAATGATCACCAGCGTGAACAACACCAGCGACTCGATGAATGCCAAGCCCAGAATCAGCGCGACCATAATTCCAGGACGTGCCGCCGGATTGCGTCCCAGCGCGTCGCAGGCCGCTCCCGCAACTTTCCCCTGTCCCAGTGCCGCCAGCCCAGCCGCGAGTGCAATCGCAAAACCGGAAGTCAGCGCCACCCAGTTCGTGCCCGCAACCGCTCCAGTCGTGCCCTGCGCAAACGCCGGCACCGCCATCACCGACGCTACCATCATCACAAACATCAACATCGCAAATTTCCGCATTAAGTTTCTCCTTGAATAAATTGCCGCCAGGAGGTGGTTGACGCCGCGCTTCAAGAGCCGGCGCCCTCACGCTGGACAGCAGGTACCAGGTCTCAGGTCCCAGGAAACATTTGCGCTGTATTTCCTGAGACCTGACACCTGAAACCTGTTCTAGTGTTCCTGCCCTGTCGCTTCACCCAGATACACGCAAGCAAGCAGCACGAAAATATAGGTCTGAATAACCGACACGAAGATGTGCAGTCCGTTGAATACGACCGGGACAACCACCGGTATGAGCGAAAAGAACACCAGCGTGACCATCTCTCCGGCGAACATGTTGGCAAAAAGACGAATCGTCAGCGACATGACCCGGGCGATGTGGCTGAACACCTCAATCGGAAACAGCAGGATGGGCAAACCCAAACGCATGACCAGAGGCATTTCCTTATCCTGGGGCCCGATGAAGTGCTTCAAATATCCGATGGGTCCGTTTGTACGCACTCCCTGGAAATGATAGTAGAACCACGTCAGCAGCGCGCAACCCAGCGGCACAATCGGCACCGCCGTCGGTGATTCCATTCCTGGCACCAGACCGATCAGATTGCAGCCCAGGATAAACATGCCGAGCGTGACCAGGTAGGGTACGTACTTCCTGGCATGATGCCCGACAACCTCATCGGCCATGTCGGCGACAAATCCGTGGACTACTTCCATCGTGTGTTGCAAGCCGCCCGGCCGCTCCACCGAAAGTCGCGAACGCACGGTAATAAAAAATATCGTGAGCAGCACTACCACCAGCAGCTCCATCGCGAAGCTGTTCGAGATGGGAGCCGCCGGATCCTTCGAATGAATGTGCAGCGCCTGCAGCAACGCCTGCACCGGCGCGCCAAACAGACGATTCAGAAGTGCGGTAAAAGCCAGTTGTTCCATTTTTAGATTTCGCGATTTTAAAAATAGCGACGAGCGGCGAGCTTCGAGCAAACTACTTGTTCAAATGCATGCTCCCGGCTCGTAGCTCGCAGCATCAGCCTTACGATGCCCGCCGGAAAGCCGTGTACCCTTCCCACACTGCCTCCGCCATCAGGGCCGCCACCGGCACGCACAAGCCCCAAAGAAAGCCGCGAAACGCCAGCCAAGAAACTTTGAATATAGCATAGGCAACCGCTGCCACCAACCCGTAGCGCACCACGAAGCGCAGGATGATTAAGCCGCCTTTCTCCGGACTGTTCTGGTTGACGATACGATCGGCAAGCCCTTCGACGCCGCGCGTAAGTGACTGGAAATTAACGTAGGAAACCGCCGCCCCGCAGGCAAACCCAATCGCTCCGGCCCCGCGGTAAAACCAGAACGTCGGCCCCAGCAGCAGAACGCTGATCACCAGCATGTTGCGCAGCACGCGAGGAATGATGCGCTCATAAATCGAGAGCTCATCGATTCTGCGCTCATGGATTATGCGCTGATCAAGAGTCTCCGCCGGCGGAATTTCCGCAGGCCCATCGAGATGCCCGTGCTCATTCATCTTTGAAAGCGCCCACGGCCATGCGGATCATCTGCCAAAATCCAACCACCGCGCCAAACAACAGCCCGACCAGATAGAGCCACTTAGTATGCAGCCAGTAATCGGCCAGCTTGCCCAAAAAGAACCCCAGCAGGATCGCCGCCGGAATAATAAACCCCATCTCGGAATAGCGAGCAAGCGAGACGAGAGGATCTTTCTTTCTGGAGGGCGGGTCCAACTCCGGGCTGGGCTTCTCCGGCATTTGGGAGAATTCTAAACCAAACGGCCGACATGCGAACCCTCATCGGTTCAGTTAGAGGAAACACGTAGTGTTCATGGACCGCTTAGCGTCTCCGCCAAGGTTGACGATTTCTCCTGGTTACGCGATGATGGTGCGTCGCATATGTATCTCCATAGGACAACGATCGGCTGGCTTACCGTGGTGGTCCTGCTCTCCGCTTTGGGGTTCTCCGACGAGAAGCCTTGGCGCGAGATACGAAGCCCACACTTCCGAGTGATCACGAACGGCAGCGAAGGCGCGGGGCGCAAAGTCGCACGTGAATTTGAGCAAATGCGTGCCGTTTTCTCGAGCGAGTTTCCAGGATATCGGCTGGATTCCGCCGAGCCACTTTTGATTGTGGCCCCGGAAGATGAGTCCTCCACAAAAAAGCTGTTGCCTGAGTTCTGGAAGCACAGCGGCCCTAAACCCGCCGGGGTCTATTTTCATGCATGGGAACAACCCTACGCGCTGGTGCGCCTGGACGCAGTGGGTTCCGACAAGATCTCCGCCGACGAGTTTGCCGTCGTCTATCACGAGTATGTCCACTCTCTTTTACATCTCAATCTTCACTGGATTCCGACTTGGCTGGATGAAGGGCTGGCCGAGTTCTACGCCTACACCCGTTTTGAAGGGAATCACACTGTTCTCGGTGCGCCGCCAAAGGAGATGGGACGGCTTTCGTTGCTTCGATACCGCTCCGCCATACCATTGGCGAAATTCGTAGATCAGCGCGGTTCGTTCACTCACGATGAGGAAGACACGCAGCTGTACTATGCGCAATGTTGGGCGTTCACTCACTTTCTCATCATGGGGCCGGGAATGGAGGGCGGCGCCCGCCTGAGAAAGTTCTTCAACGCGGCGCAGCAGGGGGTCGAGCAGAAAAAGGCTTTTCAAGATAACTTCGGGGATTTCGGCCAGGTGCAGAACGCTTTTGACCAGTACATTCATCTGTTTGCATTTAAGGCCGGAGTCATCCTAAGTCCCGCCCGGGTCGAAGACAAAGACCTTATGACCCGCTCCCTGACCATCGCGGAAACAAAGGCGGAACTCTCGTCTTTTTTTGCGGCCACGCATCAATGGAAATTGGCTCGTGAGTCGAGCGACTCAGCCTTGAAGAACGACCCAAAGCTGGCTCTCGCCCATCAGGCGATGGGCTTCGTATGCTTGCAAGAGGGCAAGGATGAAGAAGCCGCGCGAGAGTTCTCTCAGGCCGTGGATCTCGACAAAAAAATGTATCGCTCTTTGTTTGCGAAGACAATGTTGTCACCGCTGCCTCATTCGACGAATCCCGCGGATCAGCAGGCCTATCGTTTTGAGTTGCTGAAAACGCTGGAGGTCAATCCTCAGTTTGCTCCTGTTTACGTCGAGCTCGCCAAACTTGATGTCGCACAGGGAGAGCCCGCCAAGGCGCTCGGACCGGCATTAAAGGCTGAGAAACTGGAACCGTGGCGCGCCGGCTATCATTTACTCACAGGTCAAGTTCTGCTGCGTGTGGATCGGGCGGCAGAAGCTGCCACTTACGCCACCTACGTGGCTGACCATTGGTCCGCCCCAGACCGGGACGAGGCGATGGAACTTTGGAATCTGGTTCCCGTTGCAAAGCGTCCCGCACAGGGGCCAACCCCGATTGCCACGGGGCACGACAGCAGCAGCGCAGAAGGGATTGTGAAGTCGGTGACCTGTGGTGAGCATAACCTAACCATCACCCTCGAGCAGGCCGGGCAGCCTCTAACTTTCCGTGTTCAAAACGCGAGCGGTGGATTCTCTGACACTCTGTGGTTTGGCGAGGACCACTTCACTCCGTGCTATCACACGACCGGACTGCGCGCCGTCCTGCAATATAAACCCGCTGCCGACAAGTCCTATACCGGCGATGCCGTGAGCTTCGGCTTCCGCGATGATTTGCGCGCCCCGCCCGCCATTGCCGCTCCGTCGAAATGAAGCTCGCCTAGAGCCGGCAGCGAAGAGCTACAGCTCTACTTCAACATCGCCGCCACATGCGGGGTCTGCACAATCCCGAGCGACCAGTTGACGCCGCGAATAAAAGGCTCCGGATAAACTCCAATCACAATCGTCGCCAGCGCCGTCACGCCCACCGCGCAACGCATGCCAAGGCTGACGGGCAGTGGTTCCGTCTCTATTGGCGCGCGCATCAACATCGCGTTCGCAATCTTCAAATAGTAATAAAGTCCGAACAATGAATAGAACACGCCAAGCGATGCCAGCCCGTAATGTCCAGTTTCGATCAGGCTCAGGAAGATGTAGTACTTGCCCAGAAATCCGGCCGCGGGCGGAATGCCCGCGAGTGAAAGCAGGAACAGCAGCATCAACGTGGCTTCGACGGGAGCACGCTGGTAGAGCCCAGCCATGTCGTCGATCTCGTCGCCAATCACGTTACGCTGCCGCAACGACGCGATCACCGCAAACGCGCCCAGATTCATGAACGTATAGACAAGCAGGTAGATCAGGATTCCCTTGAATCCGTCGAGAAAGCCAGGGCTGCCGATTTGCGACGTTCCCATGGCCACAAACGCCAGCAGCATGTAGCCCACGTGCGCAATCGAAGAGTAGGCAAGCAGACGTTTGGTGTTCGTCTGGGTAAGGGCTGCGAAGTTGGCGCCGGTCATGGTGGCGATAGCGACGACCACAATCACGGGAGTGTAAACCGAGCGCAACGGAAACAACCCAAACACCAGTATGCGCAGCAGCATAGCCCAAGCCGCCGCCTTCACCGCCACCGACATAAAGCCGGTAATACTGGTGGGCGCGCCTTCGTAAGCGTCCGGCGCCCACTGATGAAATGGAACGGCGGCGATCTTGAACAGCAACCCGGTCATGGTCGTCAGCAGCGCAATCACTACTACTGGATTGTGCGGATTCTGCGCCGACACCGCGCGCGCAATAATCGCCAGGTTGGTGCTGCCGGAAAGTCCGTAGAACAGCGAGAGGCCGTAGGCAAAGATGCCCGACGAAAATGCGCCAAGCAGCAGATACTTCAAGGCCGCTTCATTCGAGCGCCGGTCGCGGCGCAAAAAACCAACCAGCACGTAGGTGGAAATCGCCATCAGCTCGAGCCCGATGAAGATCAGCACGATGTCGATCCCCGCCGCCATGCACATCATGCCCACCACGGAAAGCAGCAGCAACGCATAATATTCGCCGTGGTGCTCGTCTTCTACGTCGAGATAGCGCACCGACCCCAGGATGGCAATCGCCGCTCCCGCCAGAAACAGATACCAGAAGTAGATGGCGAAGCGGTCAACCAATAGCGAGTTGTAGAATCCGAGCAAGCCCCTCGGCGGCAGTGTCGACTGAATCTGCCATACGCACAAAGCCGCAAACGCCACGCCCACAAAGGCGCCCACCGCGTTGATCCATTTCCATCCCCGCGGAACCATCAGGTCAATTAGCAGAATGCCGAGCGCGAAGATGGTAAGTTCCACCATTGGCAACATCAACCGGTATTCCGTTGGTGAGAGACCTCGCACTTAGTTACTCGCTTTCGGTACGGCGGAGTTCGGTCCGGCTTTCGGTCCGGCAACGTTCGGTCCAACCACGGCGGGTGCCTGCTGGTATGACGGGGGCGCGACCAAGACGTACGCCGGTGCGTTCGCACTAGAGTTGTCATGAATCGTTTGCACTATCTGTTTCACCGGTTGTTCGAGAATCTGGAAAAACGGCTTTGGATAAAGCCCGATCCACAACGCCATGACGATCAGCGGCACAAACGTAAGAATTTCGCGCGGCGTAAGGTCGTGCAGCTGTTCATTCTTTGGATTCGTCACTGTCCCAAAGAAAACGCGCTGATACAGCCAGAGCAAATAAGCCGCCGCCAGAACCACGCCCGGCGTCGCCCACGCCGCCCACTTCCAGTTCGCGGTAAATGCTCCCTGCAGAATCGTGAACTCGCCGACAAATCCGTTCAGCAGCGGCAATCCCATCGACGAAAGAAACATGATCATCGCGATCGTGGCGTACACCGGCATCACGGTCGAGATACCGCCATACTCGGCGATTTCGCGCGTGTGCCGCCGCTCATACAAAATGCCGACAATCAAGAACAGTGCGCCGGTCGAGATGCCGTGATTGATCTGCTGCAGCACCGACCCGGTCAATCCCGCCGAATTCAACGTAAAAATTCCCAGCGTGCAGAACCCCAGATGGCTGACGGACGAGTACGCTACCAGTTTTTTCATGTCCTTCTGCATGAGCGAAACCAGCGCTCCATAGATGATGCCCACAAGCGAAAGCCCAATCACCCAATTCTGCACACGCGGATGCGACACGACCGCGGGAAAAAATGGCAGCGAAAAGCGCACAAATCCGTATGTCCCCATCTTCAGCAAAACGCCGGCCAGAATGACAGACCCGGCAGTAGGCGCCTCCACGTGCGCATCCGGCAGCCACGTGTGAAACGGAAACATCGGAACCTTGATCGCGAATCCAACAAAGAAAGCGGCGAACAGCCAGATGGCAGTGTGAAACGGAATCAGCGGCGCCGTCTTATAAAGCTCTGGAATACTGAACGTGAAGACGTTAGTAAGTGTGTGATGATGGAAGTAGAGGAACAGGATGCCAAGCAACATCAGCACGGAGCCAAGCAGCGTGTACAAAAAGAACTTGATGGCCGCATAAAGTTTGCGCGGCCCGCCCCAAATGCCGATCAGCAGATACATCGGCACCAGCATTGCTTCCCAGAATACGAAGAAGAGGAAAAAATCGAGCGCCATGAAGACGCCAAGCATTCCCGTCTGCAACACCAGGAACCAGACGTAATATTCCTTCACCCGAATCTCGATGGCGGTCCACGAAGAGAGAATCGAGATCCATCCCAGCAGCGTCGTCAGCATGATCAGCAGAAACGAAATGCCGTCAATGCCGAGGTTGTAACCCGCGCCAATCGAGGGGATCCAGTTATTCGGTGTACCCTCGAGGAACTTGAAGCCGGGCTCAAAACGCTGGGTCCAGAACATCGGCACCAGCGGCAGCGAGATCAAGAATCCGCCCAGCGCAAAGAGATTCGCGATCCAGCGAATCGCGTCCTTGTTCTCCTTAGGGACGAACAGGAGAACGAGCGCGCCCACAAGCGGCGTGAAGAGAATGATGGAAAGTATGTGACTCTGCATAGAACAGTTCTCAGTTGCCAGTGGCTACAAGCTTCGAGCAATTCTTATTACTGCAACGCCGCTGGCCCGGTCGCTCGTAGCCCGCAGCCTGTAGCTTTACTTCCACACGTAATACACGCCAAACCCTAGCAGTCCCGCGACCATGACCAGTGCGTACCATTGCACCAGTCCCCATTCAAATAGTCGCGCCGGATAGGAAATCATTCGCGCAAGAATCGCCGGACCGTTCACTCCCAATCCGTCAATGATCCACTTATCCCACCAAGTCGAAAGCGTAGCGACAGCGCGCGTAACCCAGCCAACATCGTTGACGGCTCCGTCAATGATCGTGGCATCGAACCACGATGCCGCTTCGCCCGCGCCCATGGCGCCCAGGCGGATGTCGCCAAACTTGCGGCGTCCGGTGAAAACATAGTCGTAGGCCTCGTCGACAAACCATTTGTTATCGAGCAAGGTGTAAAGTGGTGGAGCCTTTACGGCGATCGGCTCGGGGTAATCTTTGCCGACGTTCCTATAGGAGCGGCGCGCCATGCCAAAGCCCACGCCCGCCGCTGCCAGCGATAAGAACATCAGCAAATACTCGGTGTTATCCGTGTGCTCGGCTTCTTTTTCGCCCGCTGCTAACTGCGCCGACTTCCCTTCTTCCCGTAAGACGACTGCTTCTCGCGCAAACACCGGCTCCAAAAACTTCTCCAGGTGCGCCGACCCGCCCAGACTATGCGGCCAACTCAACCATCCCGCGCCAATCGAGCAGATCGCGAGAATCACCAGCGGCACCGTCATCGACTTCGGCGACTCGTGCACATGACGCTCGACCTCGTGGCTCATGCGCGATGGACTGTAGAACGTCAGATACATCAGCCGGAACATGTAGAACGCCGTCATTAATGCAGTGCCATAACCGACAAACCACAGGATGCGATACGCGCCGCCTTCCGAAGCCCATGTCTGCCACAGGATTTCGTCTTTGGAGAAGAAACCGGCCAACGGGAAAACCCCCGCGATCGCCAGCGTCGCGACCCACATCGTCCAGTGCGTAGTTGGAATCCGACTTCGGAGACCGCCCATGTTGCGCATGTTCTGCTCGCCGCTCATGGCATGAATCACCGAACCCGAACCGAGGAAGAGCAGCGCCTTGAAAAACGCGTGCGTGAACACGTGGAAAACGCCCACCGCAAAGGCGCCGACGCCGAGCGCGAGGAACATATACCCCAGTTGCGAGACAGTGGAGTAAGCAAGCACGCGCTTGATGTCGTTCTGCACCAGCCCGATGGATGCGGCGAACACGGCAGTAAGCGCGCCAACGATGGCAACGGTTTTCATCGCGCTTGGCGCCAGCACGAACACGGCATTCGAACGCGCCACCAGGTACACGCCCGCCGTCACCATGGTCGCCGCGTGGATCAGCGCCGAAACCGGCGTAGGGCCTTCCATCGCATCGGGCAGCCAGACATAGAGAGGAAGCTGTGCCGACTTTCCGCAGGCTCCGACAAACAGCAGCAGCGCGGCAGCCGTGAGCACGGGATCGCCGATCGCAAAGTGTCCACTGCGCGCCACCGCGTTAATGTCGGTGAAGCGAAACGACCCCAGATACCAGGAGAGCGTAAGCGCGCCAAGAATGAATGCGGCGTCGCCAATGCGGTTCACGATGAATGCCTTGTTGGCTGCGTCGTTGGCCGACTTGCGATGAAAGTAAAAGCCGATCAGTAGATACGAGCACAGGCCAACGCCTTCCCATCCCACAAACAACAATATGTAGTTATTCGCCAGGATGAGCGTAAGCATCGAAAACATGAACAGGTTCATGTACCCGAAGAAACGGTAATAACCGCCTTCGTGCGCCATGTATCCGGTGGAGTAAATGTGAATCAGCATGCCCACGCCGGTCACAAAGAGCAGCCAGATGGAAGAGAGCGGATCGAGTAAGAAGCCGGCGTCGGCGTTGAATGAGGCGAGCGTCCCGTCGTGCTTCGTGAAGTTCAGATGCCCGTCGCCGCTGCCCAGCCACGTATAGACAATTTTCTCAAAGGGACGTCCCGTACCATGCGCGAAGCGCGTGTACTCGACGACTGTGAAGCAGGCGAACAGGAACGCAAGCACAACCGCGCCGACGCAGACCGCGTTCACCGTGGCCTTTTGCAATCGCCGCCCGAAAAAAAACATCATCGCGGCCCCGAAGGCCGGAAAGAGCGGTATCAGCCAGATGTGGTTAAGAAACATGTCGTTAGTCAGTCGTTGGTCGTTGGCTCTTAGCCTTTAGCTCTTGGCTCGAAGCCCGCAGCTCCCAGCTAAAAGCTGACAGCCGCCCTCTCACCATTTCAACAAATCAATCTCATCCACGTTAATCGTCTCCGTATTGCGGAAGAAGGCGATCAAAATGCCGAGGCCTACGGCTGCTTCGGCGGCGGCGTCTACCGTAATAAAGATCGAGAAGACCTGCCCGTGCAGGTTTCCCCACATGCGCGAGAACGCCACCAGGTTCAGGTTCACCGCGTTCAGAATCAACTCGATCGACATCAGAACAACCACCACATTGCGGCGTGTGAGCACACCGATCACACCCAGCACAAACAGTGCCGCCGCAACAACGAGATAGTGAAGCGTGGTGATCTCGGCCATAGTTCTCAGTTCTCAGTCGGTGGAGCGCCGGGCGTCCCCGCCCGGCGGACGGGCGAGACGCGCGTCCCTCCATCCACTAGATTTTCTTCTTCGTCATAATTACCGCCCCCAGAATCGCCACCAGCAACAGCAGCGAGGCGATCTCGAAGGCAAACGTATATTGACCCATCCTGCCCGCTTCTCCGTAGAGCATGGTGGCGATCTGCTGCGTGTTCGAGGACTCTGGCAGCGACATCATGCGATCCGGAAACAGCGCCCTGCCCTTCACAAACGCGGAGACGAACAACGCCATTAACGCGCAGGCCGCTGCCAATCCTACCGGCCACATGCGATTGAACCTGCGTTCTTTGGACGAGCGTTCGATGTTTACCAGCATGATCACGAACAGGAACAGCACCATGATTCCGCCCGCGTAAACAATGATCTGCACGCCAGCCACGAACGGGGCATACAACATTAAGTAGAGGCCCGCCACCGCGAGCAGGGTCACGATCAACGCGAGCGCGGAATGCACGGCATTGCGCCGCGTGATGACGAGCAGGCCGCCAACGATGGCCAGTCCCGACAGCATATAAAAGAAGAACGGCGTCGCCACGGGGGCCATGCCTGAATTGAAAGCCGAGTTCATGCCGGGGTTCATGAAACGATCACCCCCACGATGGCGGTCACAACCAGCACGCCAAGCGAAATCGGCAGCAGCACTTTCCATCCTATCCGCATCAACTGGTCAAAACGATAACGCGGCCACGTCGCGCGATACCAGATAAACAGATACATGAAGACGGCGACTTTGAGTACAAACCAATATACGTAGTCGATGCCTTCGTTGAATCTCGCCGCCAGGCTCGCATCCGCGGAACGGCCTACGATGGCAATCGCCAGCAGCAGCAGCGCGATGAAGCCCAGCAGCGCCGCAAAAACCGCGAGCCCGATCCGCTGAATTTTGAAGAAGGAATGTGCCGGCATACGCGTCACGCCAACAAAGGCAATGGCCGCAAGACTTCCGAATGTGAGCCCGGGGAACAACGAGAAGATAAAGTCCCACGCCGGCGCGTGCAGCAAATTGGCGAACGGACGCATCCATCCGCCGAGCCAGAGCGTGACTGCGATCGAAGAAACGGCGATCATGGCCGCATACTCTGCGAGCATGAACAGCGACCAGCGCAGCCCGCTGTATTCGGTGTGATATCCGGCGGTCAGTTCCGATTCCGCTTCGGCCATATCGAAGGGGGCGCGGTTGGTCTCGGCGATCATGGCGATGGAGAAAATTACGAACGCGATGAAGCCGAGAGGGAAGAATTTAAAGATAAACCAGACGCCCTGCTGCTGCTGTGCCTGGACAATCCCGATCATGCTCAGCGTGCCGGTGCCTTTCTCGTTCATGCTGGTCATCAGGACCGCCGAAACGACGGCCAGTCCCATGGCGACTTCATAGGACACCATCTGCGCGCTCGACCGCAGCGCGCCAATCAGCGGATAGTGCGAGTTCGAAGCCCACCCAGCCACCACGATGCCAAGCACGCCCAGCGACGAGACGCCGAGCATAAAGAGGATGCCGATGTTCATGTCGCTCACTGCCTGCGAAGGGCCGAACGGAATCACCGTATAAACGGTGAATGCCGCCAGCAGCCCAATCAGCGGCGCAACCCAGAAAACGAACTGGTCGGCGGCGGCGGGAATAATGTCTTCTTTGAGCATCAGCTTGAGCGCGTCGGCGAAGGGCTGCAGCAATCCGTGCGGACCCACGCGCATGGGACCGAGGCGAACCTGGAAGTGCGCCAGCGCCTTGCGCTCGATCCAGTTCATGGCGATCACCGCCACCGACACCCCAGTGAAAATGATGAGCACATAAATCAGCGCCCAGAACTGGTTCCCCGCTTCGCCTGGCGTCACCGTACTGCCGAGATACGACATCACGAAATTCGGCATCAGCGGTCCACCTCGCCGAGCACGATGTCGAGCGTCCCGATGACGGCGACCACATCAGCGACCAGCAAGCCGCGCACCATAACGTCGAGCGCCTGCAAATTGACAAACGATGGCGGGCGCACGCGCAGGCGATAGGGCTGCGTGGATCCGTCGCTGACGATGAAGTATCCGAGCTCGCCTTTAGGCGCTTCGATCGAATGATAGATTTCGCCCACCGGCGGCTTGATCACCTTTGGCACCTTGGCCATGATCGGGCCTTCGGGGATGCCATTGACGGCTTGCTCGATGATGCGCAGCGACTGCCGTATTTCAGCCATGCGAACCAGGTACCGGTCGTAGGTGTCGCCGTTTGTCCCAATCGGAATTTCGAAATCAAATTCGGAGTAGGCCGCATAGGGTTGGGCTTTGCGCAGATCCCACTTCACGCCGCTGGCGCGCAGCACCGGCCCGGTTACGCCCAGCGCGATGGCGTCCGCGGCCGAAATCACGCCGACGTTTTTGGTCCGCTCCAACCAGATGCGGTTGGTGGTGAGCAGCGTTTCGTATTCGTCAATCTTCGGCGCAACAAAGCTCAGGAAATTCTTTACATCTTTTTCGAAGCCGGCATAAGTCTCATACTGACAGCCGCCGATGCGAAAAGCATGCGTCGTCAGGCGCGCGCCGCAGTACTTTTCGAAAATCTTGAGGATCTCTTCGCGATCTCGGAACGTATAGAACAAAGGCGTCATCGCTCCGATATCCAGCGCATGCGTGCCCAGCCAAAGCTGGTGGCTGGCGATGCGGTTCAACTCCGTCAAAATCACCCGAATATATTTGGCGCGCGCCGGCGCCTCCACATTCATCAGCTTCTCGACCGCTTCGCAGTACCCAAGCCCATTCGACACCGCTGCGACGTAGTCCATCCTGTCTACGTAGGGATTGAACATTGTGTAGGTGCGGTTCTCGGCGATTTTTTCCACACCGCGATGCAAGTATCCGATGACGCACTCGGTGCCGAGAACTTTTTCGCCGTCGAGCTTCAGGATTACCCGCAGCACGCCGTGCGTGGCCGGATGCTGCGGCCCCATGTTGATGATAAGTTCGTTCGAATCGAGATAGGGCTTCTCGCGAGTTTCGAGATCGAGATTCGCGCTGTCGTTGGTGCGAGGGCTCATTGTCCGCTCTCGATTCCGAGATTGATCTGCACCCACTCCTGATCTTGTTGCAGGATGCCGTAGTCCTTGCGCAGCGGGTGGCCTTTCCAGCCGTCGGGTAGAAGAATGCGTTTCAGGTCGGGATGTCCGTCGAACTTGATCCCAAACATGTCGTAGACTTCGCGCTCCAGCCAATTGGCGGTGGGCCAAATGGGGACGCTGGACGGGATCGAAGCACCGTCGGCGATTTGTGTTTTCACGCGCACACGCTCGTTGCGCGGAAAAGAATAGAGGATCCAGAGCACGTCGAATTGCTTTTCGCGCTTCGGATAATGCACGGCGGTGATATCCACGCAGTAGTCAAATTGTTCTTCGTCGCGCAGCAGGCGCAGAATGTCGGGAATCAGCGAGCGGTCGACCGTAAGGTAGTTCTGTCCAAGATACGTCTGCGCGTCAAGGCCCGAGCCGTACTGGCTCCGGTATTTTTCAACCAGAGGCGAGGTCCACGGCACCGGAACCGGGCCAGCGGGAGCGGCAGGCTTCGCAGGTGCGACGGGCGCCGCTGCCGCTGCGGGCTTTTCCGCCGCCGGCTTCTTCTCACCTTCCGGCGGCGGCGGTGGAGCAGGCGATTTGACTTCCTCGGCCATGCAAAGGTCTATCGTTACAAAAGCCCCGCAACTATTAGGAAACCTACACTTCTAACAGTTGATTGCGTCACCGTCAATGACCGACATCACAATGATCGCATCGCTGTATAGCGGTACTAGCGCCGGGCAGCTTGAAAAGTTTCGACCAAGTCGCGGATGCGCAACGCGTCGGCTTTGCGATGGCCGTGGCTGGTGATCGGATCCGTGCCTCCGGTTGACTCAATCCGTATGTCCGACCAAAGGATTCCCGTCGAAATCTTCACCGAAGCTACCTGGGAAATCGAAATGCTCTCCTCGTTGCTGCCGAACAGACGCCTCTGCACGCGGCTTACCCGCAGCGGGCTGACCACGATGCGCGTCGGGAACCATAGATTCCCTTTAGTCCAGCGGCTCGCGGTGAACGTCTGATCGGAGGCAGCCTGATTTGGATTGGCCGGAGTTATACCCATTCGAGCGCGCCCTTCTTCCATATCCAGATGTAGCCGACAATCAGGATGCCGAGGAAGACCAGCATCTCGATCAGTCCGAAGACTCCGAGGGCCTTAAACTTCACCGCCCAGGGAAAAAGGAAAATCGTTTCCACGTCGAAGACCACGAACAGTATGGCAATGATGTAATAGCGGACAGTGTAGCGTCCCCGAGCATTGTCATAGGGGTCGATGCCGCACTCGTAGGGCATGAGCTTCACGCGGTTGGGGCTTTGCGTGCGGATAATTCTGGCGACCAGCAGGGTGATGGGAATGAGGATGCCGACGACGGCGAGGAAGAGGAAGATGGGGACGTAATTTTGCGGCATGAGCCTCTCGAAGAAGTCGCGATAAGAGCGAAAGCGAATACTAACGCCGAAGTCGCGCGGCTTCAAGCAGGCAGGTGCCGGGTGGCAGAATGCGAAGCAATCCACCGCACAGGATCGCGGAGAACATTAAGGTGTGACGGGCAAGGTCGGAGTCGAGCGTCTGTTGACTGTAGAGGGTTCTGAGCACGCCGCCTTTCCAGATGAGCCGATCGTGGTGGCTGGTGCTGGAATCGAAGTCGAGGGCGTAGAACTTTTTCAGGTCGTGAATGCGTTTGAGCGATGACGTTTTAGGAAATATTTGTGGAGTTGTTGGGGCAAGTCCTCACGGTAAATGCGGGGATTCTCCCCACATTTGGGGCGGGTCTGGGGCGAGAGCAGGGGAGGTACCTAGTTGCTACCGAGATTACTTCGGTAATCTAAGCTTCTTCTGGGGTATTTTCCGTGATATAACGCCGATAGCTGCTCGTCAGGCTCTGGGCTGGGAATTCCGTGGTTTTCTGGCTTTGGGTTGAAGCGCAGAGCGAGGGGCAGAGGAGGAATCGTGTCCGAAGCGCGTACCGGGAAAAGGTTTCCGCTGCAATTGCCGATCAAGATACATAGGGAAGATACTGCGGGTGACACCAGCGGGATGACCGGCAATTTGAGCGCTGCCGGCGTGTACATCCGCGCCGACGCTTCGCTTGAGGTCGGCTCACCAGTAGAGTTTGAGATCACGCTGCCGCCGGAGGTAACGGGCGGCAAAGAAGATGTTGTGATTCAGTGCCGCGGCCGCGTGGTGCGGACCGATGAGCCGAATACGAGCGCCGAGTCCGGGGATAGCCGGGGCGTCGCTTGCGTAATAGATTCTTACGAATTCGTTCGCAACAGTTAACTGGGAGCGATCCATGTTGAAGCTTATTTTGGCCGACAATCAGGCGATTTTCCGGGCGGGCATCGCCAAGGTCCTGGCCGTAGAAGACGAAATGCGCATTGTGGCCCAAGCGCAAACTGCCGAGCAGATGTTCATGGCGCTCGACAAATTTCGCGCCGCAGTGCTGATCATTGCCGGTGGATTTCACTCTGACTTCAGCGCCGTCCTCTCGGCTGCCAACAAGAACAAGACGCGCGTCGTGGTGCTTGCCGATACCGGCGAGAGCGCGCAACGCTACATGGCTGCGGGCGCGCATGGCGTGGTGTATCGCAACGTCACCAGCCCTGCGCTGGTGGACTGCGTGCGCAAGATCGCGCGTGGCGAAAACTGGGTGCAGGACGTGGCGGTGCCAAGCGAGCTGACCGAAAACGATATGGTCGGACTGCGGGTCCGTGACCGGTTGACGGCCAAGGAACTGCGCATTGTGGCGCTGATTGTGCAGGGCTACAAGAACAAGGAAATCGCCACTCAGTTGGGAACGACCGAGCAGGTGATCAAGAATTATCTGCGCAACGTTTACGACAAGATTGGCGTGTCGGACCGGCTGGAACTGGCGCTGTTCACCATTCACCACCGGATATTGAATGAAGCCGCAGCGGCGACGGCAGCAGCCGCTGTGCCGCAACCGTCGCATAGTGCGGGGATTAGCAACTAGACAGCTTTTGCTGGAATGACAAAAAGCCGCCTGCGGGCGGCTTTTTGAATTTTCGCGAAACATTACTCAGGGTCTTTGGATTCCAGACCAGCGCGAGCCAGCGACCTGCGTAGGGGCCGCTCTCCACCCGCTCCGTGTTGGGTATCGACGATTTTGCCATCGCGATCGACGACAACGTAGATGGGATAACGGTTGGCGGCGTACATGGCGGCCAGATTGGTATCTCCGGTCATCACGATGTGACACTTACGGGGATGGTCTTTCAAATACTGCTGTACGACCTTCTTGGACTCGGCGACATCAACCGCGATCACGACCAGGCCTTTGCCGGAAAATTCCGTAGTGAGGTCGTTCACCAGCGATTCTTCGCTCTTGTAGTAGGAACACCACGTGGTCCAGAACTGAAATAAAACTACCTTCCCTTTTGTCGAATCGTTGGTGAATTGTTCGCCCCCGAGCGTCTTGGCGTGAAAGCGAGGGGCGGGCTCGCGGTCATCTTCGCGAGCTTGCGGTCCAGCAAAGGCCAAGGAGACCGTCAGGATCACTGCTCCCAAAATGCAAACAGGCAAACCGCGTTTCGTCAGCATGGCCCGAGACTATAACACGATTGAACGATCGCCGGGAGTGCTGAAAAACTGAACCTGTTTTCGTAGAACGTCGGCCTCGCTTCTGATGGTTTTCGTGGGAGAGCCAGCCTTTAGGAGGGCGTTACGTCGGGAAATCAGTGCGGGCTTTACAGGCTGGGCAAAAAGTTCTTTCTGCGCCGGAATCTGAGCGCGGCGGCTAAAGCCGGCGGTGAAAACGAGCCAGTTACCGCAGCGCTGAAGGGCTGCGCCCCCCGAAATCAAGCACCACGGCGAGTTTTTCCGCAGCCTGTTTAGCCGCTGAGAGCCCTACCGGCGCGCGGCGGACGTTTGCAGTTGCGCAACTTTCGCGTGCGGGGAAGCTTCCTGGTACCGGGCAATGCCTTTGTAAAGCGCTTCTGCAATCTGCTGGCGGTAAGTCGCGCTCTGCAGATTGCGCTCGTCGGCGGGACTGCTCACAAAAGAAATTTCGGTGAGAATAGCCGGCATCGTGGTGCCAGTCAGCACTGCAAAAGCGGACTCCTTGATGCCGCGGTTACGAATGTCCGGGCTGTTGGCGGCCAGCGTGGCGTAGAGAGAACGCTGCACATTTGCTGCCAGACGGCGTGATTCTTCGATTTTGTCATGTAACCCTCCGGCCGATAACGATACTGGCGTCAGCTTGGCCAAGGTTCCATCTTCATGCTTTTCGACTTCCCGGGACCCAGGAGCCGAAAACAGATTTGTGTAGTAGGTCTCAACGCCACGCGCCGCCGCCGAACTACTGTAGTTGGCGTGAACCGAGACGAACAGATCAGCCTGGGTCTGGTTGGCGAAGTCAGCGCGTTGATCGAGGGGGAGATAGCTGTCGCTGGTCCGCGTGAACATTACTTCCGATCCCAATCGCGCTTGCAGCAACTTGCCCAGACGCTGAGTCACGTCGAGCACGAGATCTTTTTCCAGCAATCCCAGCCGCCCAACCGTGCCCAAGTCCCAGCCGCCGTGCCCCGCGTCGAGCACAATTCGAAATTTTCCGGTTCTCGCCGGCAAACGTTGGTCGGATGCCTTCGCCGCCAATGCCGCGACAGGAGCCGCTTTCACCGGGGCCGGCCCTGCGGTCACAAACGCTAACGTCTGGTTCGGAGTCATGTGGTTCGGAGCCATGCTGTTCGCTGCCAAAGTTTTCTCGCTGCCGCGCAGTTCTACCACCAGACGATACGGGCTTGACTCCATGCTCACGGAGAAGTTCGAGCCGCCTCTAGTGTCGAGCACGATTCGCGTTACCCCGGCGACGGGCTGAGCCACCCGCACACGAGTCAGCGAGACATCGCCAACGTCCATTGTCTTTCCGTCCAATTCAGGCGACAGAACCGTGTCGTGCAGATCGAAGTAGATCCGCTCCGGCGACATTAAACGGTGCACCTCGTAGGGAACCTGGTCTTCCATGTCAATGACCACCGTGCTTCCCATGGACGAAGACCAGTGACGCACGCCTGTGATTTTCGGCAACGCCGCCAACTTGTTTCCCGCTACCGCGGTGAGTGGCGCTGCATCGGAGCCGAGCTTCGACGGATTCATTGGATTGTCGGAGACTGCGGGAGATGGAACATCCGCTGGGGGCGCTGGCGGTGTCGTCACCGATTGCGGGACCGCAGCATTTGTGGTCGCGGTCTCCGTAGCGACGATCTTTGTGACCGCCGTCTTCCCGCGAACTTGCATTCCCCACCACGCTCCGGCTGAAAATAGCGCGGCGACTGCCACCAGACCCATCACTGCACTCAATCCCGGCCGCGAACTGCCGGAAAGTGAAAGGTGGTGGAGGAATGGTAAGAACTGAGGCGGTTCGGTGCGAGTCGCCGGCTCCTCGATCTCAAATATTTCGTCCGCAAAAAACTTGTCCACGGCGCCAAGCTCAGGCAACTCGACCAAGGCTGCGGGAATGACAACCGGCTGTGCCAGCGCCTGCAGTTCTGGAATTGAAAGCGGTGCAAGTGGAGTTTGCGGCGTCGCAGATAAGGGCGCGGCTTCAGGAATCTCGACCATCCCTGCGTCCACAACAACCGGCGCTGCCGCAGCCGGTTTCGGCCGCAGAACCTCCTCCGCCACATCCGACAGCCAACCAATCCGGCGATCTTGATCCGCGGGTTTGAGCGCGGAAAGAACTAGCTCCCCGAACAGATCGAAACAGCGAATGTCGTGATCGCTGAAAGCCCGAGCCGTTGTTGAAAACGCCTGCAGCACGCCCAGTTGCTCGTGCCGCCCACGCAACAGAATCAGTACCGTAGAGCGAGCTCCCATCCGGCGCGCGAAGTCCAACTCGACGCGAGCGTCAGTTGCGCAATCATCGCAACGAAGAATGCGCCCCGATTCCAGGCAGTCCCGCGGAAACTCAGATTCGCCGACCAACAGAACGCCGCGCTCGACGGCGAGCGGTCCGGCGGCAGCGCGGCACACCATCGCTGTGCTTTGCGCCTCCGACCTTCCCGCGTGCGATATTTCCGCCTCCGATCCTGCCGTAAGCGCGACCATGATACCGTCGGCCTGTGTGATGGCCTGGGCGCGGTCGCAGATCAATTGCAATACTTCGTCCAGGATGAAGCGTTCGGTTTCAAACAAGTCGCGATCGGCTGTGTTTCCCGAGGTTACGCGCCGGTTCCGTATCTGCTCGTGGAGTTCCGAGAAGGCGAGCAGTGCGCGCAAGGCTTCCTGGCGCGCAATCGATTCGAGGACGCGGTTGCCCTCCTGCAGCGGAGATCCGGGGTCGGCCGTCGCTGGCGCTTCCCAGTCAACTCGAGTTGGATTGGCACTCATACTTGCGCTGTCAGGACCGCGAAAAACCTGTATCCATCGTATCCGGGGCTTGTCGGAAGGCTCGTTGCCGCTCTTGGTTCAACCGGGGTTCAACCGGCCAAACCACGGGCGCAACTTTCAACGAGCGACCCGTAAAGGCGAACGAAAGCCACGACTCCAATGTCCAGCCTAATAGTCTTTGGGGTGGTACCGCAATGTCCGTTAGTACACGTCCGTCTGCGGCTTTGGGTTGCCGCAATCGACAGGGCCGGAGTTGGGATCCCACGAGCTACGACCCTTCAGATTTTGCCCTCCGCCTCGATTCGTCCTATCGTTACCAAGCAGCCCGAAAAAGCAGTTCCCGGGAGATGGGATGACCGACGCAGTCGAGCAGGGAAAATTCGAAAAACTCAAGAAATCCAGCTGGTGGTGGCCCGCCGGAGTTGTCGCAACCAGCCTGGCTGGAGCGGCCGTGGTGACCTTCCGAGGCTGCTGGCACGGCAAGATGAGCTGGCCGATTGGCGTGCAGGGATGTTCCTACCAGGTCTGCCTGAGTTGCGGCGCCATGCGACTGTTCGACGAGAAAATCTTCAGCGCGTTTGGCCCGTTCCGCTATGACTTGAACGAACTCATCATTTGGGAAAAGTCCAGGAAACCAGAATCCCATCCAGTGGCGGATGCGCAGTCCGCGCCGCCGTCATAGTTCGAGATAAGTTCGAGATAAGTTCGACGCGTGCTGAGTTCACAGTTCACACTCCGTACCTTGCGCTCCCCACTCCGCACTCCCCACTCCAATGATGGCTGGACTACAGGCGCGACTCCGGTGGCGGCCGCTCAGGCTCCGACCGGCTGGCCCTGGCTCTTATACCACTCCACCGTACGGCGCAGGCCGTCCTCAAAGTTCACCAGAACCTTGTATCCCAAATGTTTTTGCGCCTGCGTGATGTCCGCCAGTGAATGTTTGATGTCTCCGCCACGCTCCGGAGCGTACTGGACGGTGCCCTTGAAGCCGGTCAGGTCTTTTAAAGCTTCGAAAGTTTCATTCAGTGTGGTGCGCTGGCCAGTGGCGCAGTTGAAGACGCGGCCGGCACACTCCGCGGCAGGAGCTGAGCATGCAAGCAAGTTGGCCGACACGGCGTTGTCGATGTAGGTGAAATCACGGCTGGTTTCGCCATTGCCAAAAATGGTGGACTGTTCCCCGCGCAGCATCTGCATGCTGAATTTCGCGAGTACGCCGGAGTAGGGCGAAGATGGATCCTGCCGCGGCCCAAAAATATTGAAGTAGCGCAGGCACACGGTTTCGAGGCCATAGCAACGGTAGAACGACACCATGTATAGTTCGCTGGCCAGCTTCGCCACCGCGTAGGGCGAGATCGGGTTGGGGATCATGGCTTCATGTTTTGGAAGGGTCGGAGTATCGCCATAAGCCGACGATGAGGCGGCATACACCACCCGCTTCACTTTTGCGTCGCGCGCTGCCACCAGAACATTGACCGTGCCGTCGACATTGGCGCGATTGCTGCCCAGAGGGTCCAGCACCGATTTCGGGACGGACGGAATGGCTGCCTGGTGCAGCACGTAGTCCACGCCTGCGCATGCTTTGTGCATGGCATTCAGATCGAGGATGTCCGCTTCGCGGAAGTCCATCCGGGGAAGCACTTCGGTGAGGTTTTCGCGTCTGCCAGTGTCAAAGTTATCGACGCCCCGAACCTGCTCGCCGCGTTCCAACAGCGCGCGCACCAGCGAGGATCCGATGAAGCCGGCAGCGCCGGTCACGAGGTATTTGGCCATATGCTTCTGATGATAACGGATGGATTGCCCAGGAGTCCTCGTCACCAGAGTAACTTTGTTCCGGAGCCCGCCAAACCGTCCGTCAGCCGCAATAATCCCTGGAGCAAGGATTCAGGACCGGCGAACCCATTTGGCGATGTCGTAGAACTGTTCTCGGCAGAGCAGTTGGTTCTTCGGGAAGCACTTCGTAATCTCATCGAGAAAGGCTCTCAGGACGTCCGCTTCCAGGCTATTCTTCATGCCTTGGTCCTGAGCCGTTCTGGTACTGGAGACGGCGTTGCGTAATGGGTCAGTTTAATTCAAACTGACCCGCTACCGGGCGCTAGCCCCTTTCAGTGAGGTCAGGAGCTGATTTAATTGAAGCAGTTGTCCCGGCTCGATTTCGGTGAGCGAAATTCCCATACCGAGGAAGGGGTACGAGGCGCGTACCGTGCCTGCGGTCTGAATCCCTATGCCGCACGACTTAAGCACGAGATGTACTTTAGTGCCCACGGGAAATGTGGTGCTCATTTCCACGTAGCATCCGTGCAGGCTGATGTCGGTCAGGGTTCCCCAAATGCGGACGTCGCTGCCCTCAACTCGAAACTCCACGCTGCCCGAACAACGAAGCCGGGGGCTTTTCCGCCGATCTTCCATCACGGGAGCCGACGTCGCTGCCTGAGCTTTGCCACCGTCCTTTGCAGCTGCATCGGCGGGCGCACATTTCATCACTTCTTTTGTGCGCTGGCGAAGATTGTCTACGCTGTCGTCGCCCTTACCGGAGTCCGGCGACAAGCCTGGTTGCTTGGAATACGTCTGTGGGTCCACGAGTGCCTCCGAAAGAATGTTGCTATTTGTTGAATCGGAAGACTGCGGAAAAACTTTAGACCGCCGGGAATTGCGATATGGAAGCACGAATCTGCCTCCACAACTCCTCTTTCCCAGTTCCGGTTTTGGCCGAAAACGCCACGATGGGAACCCCGCCATAGGCCTCCCCAAGCTTGCGCATTGCCTGCGCCAGTTGGTTGCCAGACAGCCGGTCGCACTTGGTGGCCACAATCGCATGCGGTCGTCCTCTGGTCGTTAGGAACTCCAGCAACTGGCCGTCGCTTTCCTGCGGAGGAATGTTCGAATCCACCAGCGCCATGCACAGGGCCAGGCTTGGGCGCTGGTGCAGATACGGATCCACAAACCGAGCCCAGTCTTCGGAGATTTCGCGGGAGATCTTGGCGTAGCCGTATCCGGGCAGATCGGCGAAAAGCAACTCCGGCCTGGGTTGCCCGGCGCGGCGGACTTCAAAAAAGTTAATGCTTCGCGTGCGACCGGGAGTATTGCTGGTGCGGGCCAGCTTCGCGCCCACCAGCGCATTGATCAAGCTTGATTTCCCGACGTTCGAACGTCCCAGAAAGGCGATCTCCGGCACGCTGGGGGGAGGGAAGTGCGTCAAGTCACTCGCCGACAGCATGAAGCGCGCCAGAATCCGCATACAGACAGTTTCCAGTGTTTGGGTTGCCTATGGCAAGCGCTGCGGAAAAATAAGTTCGCTAAAGACCAAGGGGACGTTTGGGTTCCACGTCCTGCTCCTCGATCGGATGCAGTTTGTGCCAGAGCGTAAGGCCGCCCGCGATGACCAGTCCAATGAGAACGCTAATCAGAAAAAACCAGCGATACGCCGGCAGCGCGATCAGCAGAATCGCTACGACAGCGATCGCGACCATGAGACCCGCTGATCCCCTGAAACTGAATCCAAACCGGCTGCCGGTTCCATGACTTTATTTTAGCGCCGCTATGGGTTGTGTAGAGCGGACACTCTTGTCCGCTGCCTTTGATCTCGATTCTGCTGGGCCGTGTTGCGAGTGGCAAATCTTTCTATTTACTCTTGAGGTATTACCCGAATGGTTAAGTACCCCCCCCCCCCAATTCGCGCTAAAGTATTGAGGAATAAGGACTTAACTCCAAAGTATTCAAAACTAAGGACTTAGCTCGTTTTTCGCTTTGCGCAGGGGCCCGGCAGTGGGCTGATACCCACGGATTGTTTCGAATTGGTATTTTCAAAGAGCGCCGAAAAATGGGGTTGGGGCAGCTTCGGGGGGCCGTCTTAGTTGACGGACACACCTCAGCCCTGACTCACAGGTCAATTACCATTGTTGCCGACGGTGGGTTAGAAGTCTGTGCGGGTGATCACAGGATGTTTGTGATGAAAAAGGGCAGTACCCAGTTGCCCGTATCCAGTAGAAGCGCGAACGTGGGTTCCGACTGACGGCCCTTTTTCTAGTGTGGAGAAATGTGTATTTCTATGTTGATTGGTGTGTACAGCGTGTGTATTATTTCTATATAGAGAACGCGAGGAAACATGCACAGCCGGGACGTCATGAAGCAGTTAGAGAAAGCCGGCTGGTATGAGGTGAATCAAGTTGGGAGCCACAAACAGTTCAAACACCCAACGAAAAGGGGGAGGGTGACGGTGCCGCACCCGAACCGGGACATACCGATAGGTACTCTCAAAAGTATCGAGAAACAGGCGGGGATCAAACTGAAGTGATGCCCCGGAGCCAAGGAGTGAAGTCATGGAATATATCGCCTATCTTCATAAGGACCGGGAATCGGATTACGGCGTGAGCTTCCCGGATTTTCCGGGCTGCATTACCGCTGGAAAAACCCTCGACGAAGCGAGCCGTATGGCGGCGGCGGCGCTGGCGCTCCATATCCAGGGCATGATCGAGGACGGAGACGCAGTGCCGGAGCCGTCGAAGCTCGACGATGTGGCGAAGGACGCGGCGAAGCACGGTGCCATCGCCTTCATGGTAAGCGTGGACGCTCCCGATGCAACGGTGCGGGTTAACATCACGGCGCGGGAAAGCCAGATTGAAAAGATCGATGCGTTGGCGGAAGCGGCCGGCATGACGCGGTCAGGCTATATGGTGCGTGCGGCCATCGGAGTCGGCAAAGAGAAGCGGGCCGTGCGCGCGAAATCGCGCGGCGCGCGGGCCCGTTGAGATACTCGTTGGCACCCACGTCTCGAACCCCGCGAGAAATGGGCCACCTCCGTTAACGACCTGCGTCCAAGGTCGCACCCGAGCCGGAAGACACTTTGCGATGGTCTCAGTCAAGGTCCCCGCCCAAGCAGAGCTTGGACGGGGCACCCTCCGGATTTCAAATGATTGCGATAGGCTGGGTCGCCAGCCGCGGCGCGCGGGCTAGGTGAGATACTCGTCGGCACCCACGTCTCGAACCCCGCGAGAAATGGGCCACCTCCGTTAACGACCCGCGCCCAAGGTCGCACCCGAGCCGGAAGACACGTTGCGATGGTCTCAGTCAAGGTCCCCGCCCAAGCAGAGCTTGGACGGGGCACCCTCCGGATTTCAAATGATTGCGATAGGCCGGGCCGTCAGGCGTCGTATCGTCGTATCATGGAGGTTAGATGCCTTTCCCCATCAAAATCTGCACCGTCTGCACGGAAGAGTTTGAGCTGAAGCCGGATAAACCCGGTTTCGCCGACCGCTGCCTGGAGTGCAGCACCCCCGAAATAACGGCGCCCATAACTCAGCGCCGCACGGACGCCGACGAGCGCAAGACTGTGAGTGAGGCGAACGAGGCTCGGAGGCAAGCGATGCGCGAACTCCTGTACCGCAAGGACAGCTAATCTCCGGCGTCGCATCCCTGGGGGTTTTTGGCGCAAGGGTGAAATTCAACAGTCGCGTCCCTGAATGATGGGCCATGAGTTCGCGGCGGCATCCCACTCATCGCAAAGAATGCGATGAAGGTGGCACCCGCGTACGAACTTGTTGGATACATCTGCCGGTTCGACCTACTGCCGGGCCGTAGGAATCTCCTCCGCTGGCGGTGTCGCGATCGGAGCCATGGTCTCGGCATCAGAAGCTATCTGCGGGAGCGGGCCTTCGAGCGCGACGGCCAGCACCTGGTCCATGTTGTCCACGAAGTGCAATTTCATCGCGCTGCGCAGGTTCTCCGGCACCTCGGCAACATCTTTTTCATTTTCCAGCGGCAGAATCACTTCGAACAATCCGGCACGATGGGCGGCGAGTAATTTCTCTTTTAGACCGCCGATGGGAAGCACTTTGCCGCGCAGTGTGATCTCGCCGGTCATGGCGATATCACGACGCACCGGAATCCGGCTCAGCGCGCTGGCCAGGGCGGTTGCGATGGTGATGCCGGCGGACGGGCCATCTTTCGGAATCGCACCTTCGGGCACGTGCACATGAATATCCAGGTTGCGATAGAAGTCGCGGGGCAGTCCGAGCCGCACCGCTCGCGAGCGAATGTACGACATGGCAGCTTGCGCCGATTCCTGCATCACGTCGCCCAGCTGCCCGGTTAAAGTGAGCTTGCCTTTGCCGTCGACCGCCATGGCCTCGGTGCTCAGGATGGAGCCTCCCACCTCGGTCCAAGCCAAGCCCGTCACCAGGCCGACCTCGCTCTTCTCGTGGGCTAGCGTGTCGCGGAACTTCAGAACGCCCAGGTAGTCGCCAATCTTGCCCCCCTGGACCGATGCCGAGAAGCCCGCGCCTTCCTTTACCACCTTGCGCGCAACTTTGCGGCAGATGTTGCCAATTTCCCGCTCCAGGTTTCGCACCCCGGCTTCGCGCGTGTAGCCACGAATCAGCTGCCGGATTGCTTCGTCGGAGAACTGCACGTTCTTCTCCGTCAATCCCGCCTGCAACATCTGCTTCCGCACCAAAAACTGTTTTGCGATCTCGACCTTTTCCAGTTCCGTGTAGCCGTGCAGGCGCAGCACTTCCATGCGATCCTGCAGGGCGGGCGGAATGGTGTGCAGCACGTTCGCCGTGGCCACGAAGAACACCTGAGACAGGTCGTATTCGACGTCCAGATAGTGATCCACGAACATGAAGTTCTGTTCGGGATCGAGAACTTCAAGCAGCGCCGCCGAGGGATCGCCGCGGAAGTCCATCGACATTTTGTCGACTTCGTCCAGCATGAAGACCGGGTTCTTGGTGCCGGCTTTTTTCATCATCTGGATGATCTGGCCGGGCAGGGCGCCGATGTAGGTGCGGCGATGGCCGCGTATTTCCGCTTCGTCGCGCACGCCGCCGAGCGACATCCGCACGAACTTGCGGCCGGTCGCTTTGGCGATGGACATCCCCAGCGAAGTCTTGCCCACGCCGGGAGGGCCGACGAAGCAAAGGATCGAGCCCTTGGGATTTTTTACCAATTGGCGGACGGCAAGAAATTCAAGAATGCGCTCCTTGATTTTCTCCAGGCCATAGTGATCTTCGTTCAGAGTTTTCTCAGCACGCGTGATGTTGCGGATTTCTTTTGAGCGCTTCTTCCACGGCACCGCCAGCAGCCAGTCCAGATAGTTGCGAGAAACGGTGGACTCCGCCGACATGGGCGGCATGGCTTCCAGTTTTTTCAGTTCCTGGATCGCCTTGTCGCGAACATCCTTGGGCATGCCCGCAGCATCGACCTTCTTCTTCAGCTCGTCGAATTCGCTTTTTTCGCCGCGCCCCAGTTCCTTCTGAATGGCCTTGATTTTCTCGTTGAGGTAGTACTCTTTCTGCGCCTTCTCCATCTGGCGCTTCACCCGCGACTGGATGGTGCGGTCCATGTTGAGCTTTTCGATTTCCACGTCAAGCACGTCGCCGATCCGGTTCAAGCGCTCGGCGGGATCGAAGATCTCAAGCAGTCTCTGCTTTTCTTCGATCGAGAGTTGCAGGTTGGCGGCGATGGTGTCGGTCAGCTTCGCCGGATCTTCCATGCGCACGGCCGCGATCATGGTCTCGTAATTCAACGACTGGCAAAGCTTTACATACTGCTCGAACATGGCGGTCACCCGCTGCATGCCCGCTTCAATCTGCGCCGTCGTCTCCGTGGCATACCGGGCGACTCGCACAGTGGCCTGGAGATAACCGTCTGTTTCGACGACTTGCAGTATCTTGCCGCGCTCGATGCCTTCGACCAGGACCTTGATGTTCCCGTCGGGCAGTTTCAGGCTCTGCACGATGTTGACGATGGTGCCGACCTGAAAAATATCACCGGCCTTGGGCTCGTCGATGCTGGCATCGTGCTGGGTGGCAAGAAATATCTTCTTGTCTCCGGCCAGAGCTTCTTCGAGCGCACGCACGCTCGACTCCCGGCCCACCACGAACGGAGTCATCATGTGCGGAAAGATGACCACGTCCCGAATTGGCATCATGGGCAGTTTCTTGCTCTCGAACTTTTCCTTGGGGTTCGACAACGCGGTCTCCCGTCTCTGGTCTTGGATTGCCTGCTGCTGCTTAACTTGCCGCTTTCTCGATCATGGCCAGCGACACGTTCCGCTTCTCCACCATCTCGCGGGTCACTTCAAATTCCTTAACCTTCTTCTGGCTGGGCAGACTATACATCAATTCCAGCATGAGTTCTTCGAGAATCATGCGCAAACCGCGTGCCCCAACTTTTCGGGCCATAGCCTGGCGCGCGATCGCGCGGTTGGCGTCCTCACTGAACTTCAGCCGCACGTTTTCAAACTCGAACAGACGCTGGTACTGTTTCACGATTGCGTTTTTCGGGCGCGTCAGAATTTCCACCAGAGCGTTTTCGTCCAGGTTCTGAAGCACGCCCATCACCGGCAGGCGACCGACAAACTCGGGAATCAGCCCGAACTTGATGAGATCCTCCGGCTGCGCTTCGGAGACAAGTTCAAAGTTGCGCAACGCGGCCAGGCCCGCCTCGGTCTCCGTATCTTCACCCATGCGGAAGCCGAGAGCCTTCTTGCCGATGCGCCGCCCAATAATTTTCTCCAGGCCTACGAAAGCGCCTCCGCAAATGAACAGAATGTTCGTGGTATCGACGGGCGTGAATTCCTGGTGCGGATGCTTGCGCCCACCCTGCGGCGGAACATTGGCGATGGTGCCTTCCAGAATCTTCAGCAACGCCTGTTGCACGCCCTCGCCCGACACGTCGCGCGTGATCGAGGGGTTCTCGTCCTTGCGCCCGATCTTGTCGATTTCGTCGATATAGATGATGCCCGTCTGGGTGCGGCTCACGTCGCCTTCGGCCGCCTGCAAAAGTTTCAGAATGATGTTCTCAACGTCTTCGCCGACGTAACCGGCCTCGGTCAGGGTGGTCGCGTCCACGATCGCGAACGGCACATCGAGCATGCGCGCGAGGGTTTGGGCGAGCAGAGTCTTGCCGGTTCCCGTCGGCCCGATCAGCAGGATATTCGACTTGGCCAGCTCCACCCCATCGCCGGTGCGTTGGCGGTTCATGTAAATGCGCTTGTAATGGTTATAGACGGCGACCGCCAGCTTCTTCTTGGTCTGTTCCTGCCCGATGACGTACTCGTCCAGGAAGGTCTTTACTTCCTGCGGCTTCGGGAGCTGGTTCGGGACCGCAGCCGCGGGAGTTACGGTGCGGTCGTCTTCGAGGATCGAGTTGCAGACCGCGACGCACTCGTCACAGATGTATGCCCGGGGATAGTCGCTCGGCGACGAGATGAGTTTCGCGACCGCGTCCTGCGACTTGTGGCAGAACGAACAGCGCAACATCTCTTCGGAGCCCGATCTGGTTTTCACTCGGCCTTACTCCTTTTCTGGTGGCCTAGCCGCGGCTAGCTTACTGGTCCAGGCGGAGCCGCGGCAAGCCGCGTCTCTACGAACTGCCGATCATACCCTCTATCTCGTCTTATAGATGATATCGTCGATGATTCCGTATTCCTTCGCCTGCTGCGAGTTCATTATGAAGTCGCGCTCGACGTCCTTCTCCACTTTATCCAGCTTTTGGCCGCTGTGCTTGGACAGTAACTGATTAGTAATCTCCCGCATGCGCAGAATTTCGCGGGCATGAATGTCAATGTCCGTCGCCTGCCCGGAAAGTCCGCCCATCGAGGGCTGGTGAATCAGAATGCGCGAATTCGGCAGGGCCAGCCGCTTCTTGACTGCGCCCGCTGAAAGCAGCAGCGCCGCCATCGAAGCCGCCTGTCCGATGCAGATGGTGGTTACGTCGTTCTTTACATACTGCATGGTGTCGTAGATGGCCATGCCGGCGGTGATCGACCCGCCCGGCGAGTTGATGTAGAGCTGGATGTCTTTCTCGGGGTCTTCCTGCGCCAGAAACAGCATCTGGGCGATGACCAGGTTGGCGATATTGTCGTCAATCGGCGTGCCGATAAAGATGATGTTGTCGCGGAGCAAGCGGGAATAAATGTCATATGCCCGTTCGCCGCGGCCCGTCGACTCGATCACCATCGGTACCAGCATCATTTGCGGATCTTTCACGTTCGCCCTTTCCACACTCCCGCCCTGTAATCGGTGTCGCCGCTCAGGGGAGGATCGAAATGGTCCGCATCGTTTATTACGCGGACTGGTGATACAAAAAATCGAGGGTTTTCTCGTTGCGGATTCTTGTCCGGATTCTATCGAGGCCCCCATCCCGTGTCAAACGAGCGCGCACAGCTTCGGACGTCTGTTTTGATTGTTGTGCCAGCGATTCCAGTTCGTGATTCAACTCTTCGTCGCCGACCTGCACGTTTTCTTCCTCCGCCACTCTTTCCAGCAGCAGGGCGGCTTTCACATCGTGAATCGCCTGCTCGCGCTGCCCCATGCGCAGACGGTTCAAATCCATTTTCTTCATCTGCTCGGCGGTCAGGCCCTGCGCCGCCAGCGCGCGCAGTCCCCGCTCCAGCCGGATGTCGATCTGTTGCTCAATCAGCGAATCGGGAACTTCAAAATCGTTTTGCTGAATCAATTCGCGCACCAGTTTTTCCTTGGCGTCGTGCTCGGCCTGGTGCTTGCGCTCGGATTCCATCTGCTCGCGAATCGCCTTCCGCACATCGTCCACCGTCTGGAACTCGCCCAATGTCTTGGCGAACTCGTCGTTCAGTTCCGGCAGACTTTTCTGTTTGATCGACTGCACCTTCACCGCGTAACTGAACGTCTTCCCCGCCAGGCGCTTGTCCTGCGTGTCTTCGGGATACGTGACATCGAAGGTGCGCTCATCTCCGGCGCTGGTCCCGCGCAAGTGTTCGGTGAATTCCGGCATCGTGTCCTTGCCCGCGATTTCAACCAGCACTTCCTCCATGTGAACGGGCTGGCCTTCGCCGGTTTTGGGATTGCCATCGAGCGAGACCTGAGCGAAATCGCCATCGCCGAGGGCGCGGCCCTCCACCGGATTGAAACTGGCGTGACGCTCACGCAGATCGGCAAGCGCCTGCTCCGCATCCGCCTCGGAAACCGCGATCTCCGGTTTATCGGCGCGCAGCTCTTTGTAGCCTTCCAGTTTGATTTCCGGCAACACCTCAAAGGCGGCTTTGAAGCGAAGCGGCTCGCCATCGTGCAGGTGCAGGTCCGTGACTCTGGGCTGCGATACCGGATGCAGGCTCAGCCTCTCCGCCTCCTGCTTGAAGAAGCGCGGGATCAGCGCCTCGACCATGTCGGTCTTGATCTCTTCGGAAAAACGCTGGCGAATAATGGATGCTGGAACATGGCCGCGCCGGAAGCCGGGAATGCGCGCCACCTTCTGATATTTCTGGATCAGCGAATCGGTCTGCCGGTTGACATCTTCCACCGGAATCTCCACCGCGATCTCGCGTTTGGTGGTGCTTTCTTTGGTCGTGCTTTCTTTGATATCAGTCGGGCTCACAGGTACCTTTCCAAAGCGGCAGCGGCAGCAGAGTCGACAGGGAAGCGCTCCGCTGCGACGCCTTGCGCCGTAAGCTTGAGTGTAAAGACTCCCGAAGAGCAACGTCAAACGGCGGAGGGAGATGTCCTACCCACCAAAGTAACGGGGAAGTGTTTTGTGTGCCGCGGTTGGATGTGTAGAGCGGACACTCTTGTCCGCGCAAGCGTGAGGAGAATCCAACGCACCGAGGACAGGATTGTCCCGCACCATTCAAGAAGCAAAAGCAACTGCAAAAGCAACTGCAAAAGCCGCGGACAAGAGTGTCCGCGCCACACAACCAAATACAATGAAGGCGAATGCCCGTCCCCATCTGGCTCAAGGTTCTCAACGTCGAAGTCGTCGCTTGCACACGCTGTCCGCGTCTGGTCGTATATCGCGAGCGCATCGCCCGCGAGAAGCGCCGGGCATACCGCGACTGGGAATACTGGGGCAAGCCTGTGCCCGGGTTCGGCGATCCGAATGCGCGCGTCCTTGTGCTCGGACTCGCTCCCGGCGCCCACGGTTCCAATCGTACCGGACGCCCTTTTACCGGAGACGCTTCCGGCAACTTCATGTACCCGGTGCTGCACGAAACCGGGTTTGCCCTGCTGCCCACGGCGACCGCCCGCGACGATGGGCAGGTGCTGACCGGTCTCTACATCACCGCCGCCGCCCGCTGCGCGCCGCCCGACAACAAGCCTCTGCCCGAGGAACTGGCCAACTGCGCTCCGTTTCTGGAGCGCGAACTGGAAGGACTGAAGAACCTGCGCGTCATTGTTGCCCTGGGAAGAATCGGATTCGAAGCCTATCTCAACTATCAGAAGCGGAGAAAGGTAATCGCCGGCAAGCGGGAGTATGGATTCCACCATGGGGCCGAATACGTCCTGCCGGATGGGCGCGTCCTCTTAGCTTCCTACCATCCCTCTAACCAAAACACGCAGACCGGCAAGCTGACCAAAGAGATGTTTCGAAAGGTTTTCAAGCGAGCGCGCGAATTGGCCGATGAATCAACGGGGCGAATCCCGTGGTAGCGGATACCTCTGGGCCGGCATGGGGGAGCCGTCGCTCCGGGATGCGCCGCCCCTTATTTATTGAAGCATTGAGACATTGAAGCATGAAAACGATGAGGGTAGCGCGGTCAAAATCCTACAAACACCGGCTCCGGTTCCAGCAGAATTCCCCACGCTTCCTGCACGCCGTGCTGGATAGCATCTTTCAGCCCAACAATATCGCTCGCCTTCGCTGCGCCGCGGTTGATTAGCGCCAGCGCATGTTTGTGCGAGATTCCGGCTGCTCCTGCTATGTATCCTTTGGGAAAGCCTGAGTGCTCGACCAGCCATGCGGCGGGAATTTTGCGTTGCGCATCGAGAGCGGGATAGCTGGGAATCTCCAGTCCTTTCGCGGTGGCGCGCGCGGTCAGGTCTTTGAGCTGATCTTCGCTGAGCACGGGATTTTTAAAGAACGACCCGGCGCTGCGGCAATCGTCGTCGCCGGGGACAATCAGCATGCCTTTGCTGCGCCGTATTGCTCGTACCGCTTCGCGCACTTCGGCGAGCGAGGGCGGCGTCTTTTTTTCCAGGCGTTCGGGAAAGCATTCGGCAAAGTGCTTCTGCAAATCGGCGTACTTTAAACTCGCAGCGCCACCCCGCTTCAACCGGAAGTTCACCCGCAGGATGATGTAGCGCCCGCGTTCGTTGCTGTTAAAGATGCTGGCGCGATACCGGAATCCGCATGCCGGCTTGGGCAGAACAACAATGCGGTCTTGTTTCAAGTCGAGCACGCGCACCGATTCGATCGAATCGGAGACTTCCTGCCCGTAGGCGCCAACGTTTTGTACGGGCGTGCCCCCGACGCTGCCCGGAATACCGCTGAGGCACTCGACTCCGGCGCAATTCTGCACGACCGCCTGGGCGACAAAGTCATCCCAGTTGACGCCAGCGCCCACGCTGAAGAGCACGGCGTTACCCGGGGCGTCAATCGTGGTTGGACTGGTCATTCCGCTGATCGCGATTTTCAGCACCAGCCCCGGCCAACCGGAATCGGCGACGACGAGGTTGCTGCCCCCGCCCAGCACAAACAGCGGGAGTTCTCGGGTTTTCGCGAACTCCGCAGCCTGCCGAACGTCGTCTTCTCTCCTGAGTTCCGCAAAGTAGCGCGCCGCGCCGCCCACCTGCAAGGTGGTCATTGGCGCCAGCGGAACGTTTTCCTGAATCGTCATAGGGCTAATTTCACTCTATAGTTAGTGGAGCAGGTTAACCGAGCATCTCATGTCTGCCTGGGAAGGCATATTGAGAACCCAGCTATATTTCGAATCGCGATGGCAATTGAAAATACAGGAGAGTCCATGTACCCAGAAATTATGGTGATCCCGATGCGCGAAGAACTGACGCGTCTGGGAATTGAAGAGCTACGCAGCGCGGCGGACGTTGACCGCTTTGTGCAGAACGAGCCCGGCACAAACATGGTGGTCGTGAATTCCATTTGCGGATGCGCTGCCGGCCGCATGCGTCCCGCCGTACGCCTGGCATTGCAGAATGCGGCCAAGCCCGGCAAGATCGCAACGGTATTTGCCGGACAGGATACGGAAGCGACCGAGCGCGCCCGTTTCTATTTCACCGGATACCCGCCATCATCGCCATCCATCGCGATTCTGCGTGACGGCAAGGTGGTTTACATGATGCAGCGTCACCAGATCGAGACCCGCGATGCCTCGGCCATCGCCGCCGATTTGAAAGCCGCGTTCGATCGGCACTGCGCGGCCACACTGGTGAGCTAGGCCCGCCTCCGAGTAGAGACGCGGCTTGCCGCGTCTCTCGCCTCGCCGCCTTCCGCGCTAGAACCGATACAGGTACGAAGCCTTCACGAAGAAGTTGCTGCGGTCGTTGAGCAATGGTCCGCCTTCAGCGTGTAGCAGTTGTCCGCTTCCGCCGGTTCCCAGGGGCAAGGTCAGATTCTCCAGATTGCTGTTGTATCCCACGTAAATCGCCGTGCTCGGATGCACGAGATAGGTGACCAGAAAGTCGGCGTTGAAGTTTTTGGTGGTCTGCAGGGCAGTGAAATACGGATTCGCCAACACCGTGTTGTACTCGCCGATGAAGCGCAAGGAAAGTTCCCTGGTGAACTGATAGTTCCACTTGCTTCGGAGGATGTGGTTGTTGACGGCGCCGAACGAGCCATCCAGACTGTGCAGGCGGAACATGATGTAGGTGTTGTCGATCTTGAGCGCCCGGCTCGGACGGACCGTGATGTTCACGTTGGCGCTGGTGCGCCGCGCCAGAAACGGAGTGATCGGAAACTGAGACAGCATCTGTATGTTGGGCGCGTCGTAGTTCAAGCGCGTGCCAAAGCGATAATCGGCGTGCAACGAGACTCTGCGAAAGAAATTCGTATCCAGCGTAAGGTCCGTGGTGTGTCGGACATATTTTTGGATGTTGTTGAGCGCGGAGAAATCCTGTGGCCGCAGCCGTTCCATTTCCTGCGCATACAAAGCGGTCAAGAACGTCTGTCCGATCAGTTCCACTTGCAGGGACGGGAAGTAACCTGAATTGAGGCGATTTCCTTCGTGATCGTAGGTTTGGTAGGTTTGAAACTTTGGTCCCCATGCAATCAAGTGCTTGCCTTCGGGGCGGAAGGTGTACTGCACCCGCTGAAACAGGTTGCGGATATCCGGCTGTGGATCGAAACCCGTCAGCGCGCGGAAATTGGGGCTCCGGTCGGCATAGTCCAGAAAGTAGTGGAGCTTGAGCCCGTCCCGCTGCAAGACGACTTCCGCGGCGTTGCCGGCCTGATAACGTCCGGTGGTGCTGAACTGGTTGAAGGTGCCGTCCGCGGGATTGATGGTAGCGCTGAAGACCCCCTGCGCATTCAGCGCCCAGTTGTCATTGATCTTGAACCGCCCGTCAACGCTGCCGACCCGGTTGAAGAACCCGTTGACCTCGCGGTCGGCGTAGAGCACTCCGATGGAGGATTGATTGCCGATATCGCGGCTGACCCGTCCCACCGCAAAAAGCGCGTGCCGGCCAAACAGGGGACTGTTGGCCGCCACCTGCTCCCCCGGTGAGGTGGTGTCGGCTACCAGAAATCCTGCCGCCCACGGCCCGTCCTTGCCGGTCATGCGCACGCCCCACTTCGGGTCGGCAATCCGGCGGGTGAAGGCGAGGTTGATGGGCGTCTGGAAATAATTCGCATTCTCCTGAAAAAAGGGCCGCGTCTCCGGAAATAAAACCTCGAAACGCTGGTTAACGGTAACCTGCGGCTGATCGGATTCGATCTGGCTGAAGTCGGGATTGGCGGTCGCGTCGATGACGAACTTATCTTTGAGCACGAGCTTTGCATCCAGGCCCATCTGCCCAAACGCGGTTCGCTGGGAATAAAAAACATGGGCGGGATCGTTCAGGTCAAGTTCCTTGAACGAGCGGGCGATGCCATAGGGTATGAGCTGAAAGTTGCGGCCCGGCGAAATATTTTCCATCCCAGTGGCATGGCCGGCCTGGTTCAGCCGACCCAGAATGCGGCTGGAATATTGGGGCCAGAATGCTTGTTCATTTTTTCGCGGAATGTCGCGCGCCAGCAGGATGCCCCAGGTTTGCGGATCGCTTGAAGCAAAGCGCAGGCTGCGGAAGGGAATCGCCATCCACGTCAGGTATCCGCGATCGGTGACCCGGCCGGCGGTATTCCAAACGGTGTCAAACGAGAAATCGAAATCGGTTTGAGGGTCGGGGCCTTCGGTCCACAAGGCATCGGCTTGTACGCCGAGGGGGTTCGAAAAAAAAGCGTAGGCGCGCCGGTGATCGTTGAAGGTGTCGAGCATGAGTTCGACAAAGTCGTCATCGAAAACGTCCTCACGGCGCGACAAGCGGGCTCGCACTTGCCGCGGATCGCTGTCGAAACAGACAAAAATCGCGTACAGGTTCTTGTCGTCGTAACCGAAATAGGCCTCGGTCCGCTCGGTGACGGGAGCGCCGTCGCTGGGCACCCGTTGCCGAAAGCCCTGCACCTTTGCGAGTTTGCCTTGCCACTGGGGCGCGGGCTCCATGGTGAGGAAGTCCTCAAGTTGGGGTGGACTGGCGACGCGTGGAATATGAATGCTGATGAATTCGGGCGTCTGGGCGAAAAGTGCCGGGGCAAGAAAAAGACAAGGCGCTGCGCACACCAGCAGCAGCCACAGCCGTCGATAGTTTATTTTAGCGATCAATTCGATGCCTTAAATGTCTAGCCTTAGACGGCTGAGCGTTCCGTCGGTGAGCAAACCGGAGAGCGCCTTGACCGGGCTCCGTCCATCGCGGAGGCGGCCCGTCCATTCCATCACAATTATAAGTAAGCTGCATCACAGCGCAGGCCGGCTGGATTGGTGGATGATAGCGAAAGGCCGGCTGCAAGCCGGCGATCCCGGGTTGATTCCGGTTCCGGGGACGATGTGGCCGTCATGGAATCGAAACCAGCGTCCGGCAAAACGTGGAGTAGTGGAATGTCGATAGAACTTCATCTGACCGCAGCCATGAGCCGTGATCAAGCCGAGCCCCTCACCGTGGCGCAGAAAGAAGCGCTGCAGCGCGCAGTCGCCAAGGTTGTCGCGTTGGGGGCACAGGTAGGAGTTAGCGCAGATCAGATGATTCAGTTGCTGCAGTCGGGCCTGACCGTCGGCGAACTGCTGGAGTATCTGACGGCTCGGACGGGAGAAGTTGCCTGAAGTAGAGCCAAGTTTCAAAGTTTCAAGGTTTGAATGTTTCAAGGTCCGCCGATGCCGGATGCCGGTGCAGAGCTGGAGACTCTGAAACCTTGAAACCCGATGCTGAGATTTTAAGTGTTTGCCGCCGGGCTTGCGATTGGGTAATCTCTAGCGATGCCAATTCGCCAAGGAATCAGCATCTCTCTAACGAAGCTCGTCAGGCAATCCAACCGTGTGTTCTGCCTACGCCCGCCGCTGCGCGCATTGATTGCTCTTGGAGCGATCGCGTGTTGCTCGACAACTGGAGCAATCGCGCAGGAAACGCCGAAGCCGCAGACTCCGGCCGGCACTTCATCGGCTGGCCAAACTCGGAGTCGTCCGTCGAAGGTGCCGGGCGTGGGCTTGTACAATCTGCTGCAAGAGAAGTCCATCGTTTTCCCCAACATCGCTTCCAGCACGGAGCGATTTTCGGCGGGGCAAAAATTTCAATTGTTCGTAAACAACAGCATCTCTGTCAACGCGCTGGTAACCGCGGCCGCGGGTTCGGCGATCAGCCAGGCGAATAACTCGCCCACTGGATTCGGGCAGGGCTGGGATGCATACGGCAAGCGCTTCGGATCCTCCATGGCAACCTCCGCATCCAGCGAATTCTTCGGAACGTTTATCCTGGCGGCCGCGCTGCACCAGGATCCCCGTTTCTATTCGGAGGTCAATCCCAGCTTTGGTCACGCCGTGAAGTATTCGGTGCAACGGGTTTTTGTCACGCGCAACGATGACGGGCGCGACGTCGCCAACTGGTCCGGGCTGGTGGGGCCAGCGATGGCGGAGGGGCTGGCGAACGTGTACTGGCCGGATCGGAACCGCACCGTCGGAGATACCCTCATGCGCTATGGTCTGGATATAGCGACCAAAGCGGGTGGGAACGTGCTCCGCGAGTACTGGCCGGTGTTTTACGGCAAGGTCCGCCACGTTTCCCGGACGACCACCGGACATAACTGACCGGGGAAAAGGCTGGCTTTTTTTTGGCATGCGCATCTAAGTGGAAAGCATGCGGTCGTGGCCGAGCTACGGCAGAGCAGGCGTGGTTTTACGAAACAGGAGAATCGAGATTGAGGAATCGGATACTGTTTTTGCTGGTTTTTTGCGGGCTTGTCGGGTGGGCTTCGGCACAATCGAATTTCAATCGTTTTAACTTTACCGTTGGCGGCGGACTGGGCATTGGCCGTGGCGAGGTCGCTGCGTTTGCCGGAAACTCTTATCATGGCGAGGCCGGAGGCGGCGTGAACTTCAGCCGCATGTTCGGTGTGGATGCCGAATACATGTACTACGGCCTCGGATTACGACCCAGCGTGAGCCAGAGTCGGAGTCTGAACGACGCCAGCGGAAATCTGCAGTCGGTAAGCCTGAACGGCATCGTCAACGCGCCGCTGCATAGAAAATTCGGCGCATACGGAATTCTCGGCGTCGGTTTTTATCGGCGCAGCGTTTCGGCAAACCGCCAGCTGCTTACGCCCCCCCTGCTGTGCCAGGATGTTTGGACCCGCTGGTGGGGCATTAACTGCTTCAATGGCGGCGTCCAAGGCCAGCAAACGCTGTCATCGTTTTCCAAGGATGCGGGCGGCTTCAACTTTGGGGGAGGAGTCACCTACCGGCTGAAGCATCCTCACGCCAAGGTCTTCCTCGAAGGCCGCTACCATCGCGCGTATCAAAGCGACGGAAAGACCATCGTTATGCCCATCACGGTGGGGCTGCGCTGGTGAACGCGGAATAAATGTTGGCGGCCAGAATTTCTGACGGCCAGCCGCACAGAGGCAAGATTCCTCGTTTCAGCGTTCCGGTCAGCTTTCCGGTGAACGCCCTAATGTCCCCGATGAAAACGACAGCGAGGCGGGGCTAGCCTCGCCTCTACGGTTGGCTTCGATCGGGGCTGATTGAGGCGGCGGGGCGGGGGAGTCCGAGGAAGCCCGCGGCGGCGAGGGAGTACAACAGAGCGGCTGCCAGCAGGAGCGCTTTCATCCCGATGATGAGCGACAGGTTTTCCAGGAGGCCACCGACGACGGCTCCGAGCATGTTGGCGCCGAGGGCGGCGGCAGGGGAGGCAGTAGAGCGGAATTCAGAGGCGAACAGTAAACCGGCAAAGAAAACCGGGATGGCGAAGACGATGGCGGCGAAGGAGCCGACCAGGGCCGCCGAACCGGGAATGCGGTTGAAGGGCACGAAGTAGGCGCAGGCGATGCCGCCGAGGATGCCGATCAGAGTCCAGGAGCGAGGCCACGAGGGGCGTTGTTTCTGTCGTTCGATGACGAAGTTGGCGAGCAGAAGCGCCGAGAGAATGGCGGCAATCACGATCCCGTTGACCTGCCATGTCGTCCCAAAATACAAAGCCAGACGGCTGACAACCTGCGTTTCCAGGAGCAGGAATCCGGCGCCCATGCTGAAGAAAAAGAGTGAAGGAACGCGGGTGCGGGCTTCGGGAATCTGGAAATAGAAGACGGCCGCAAGCAAAATGACGAGGGCGCTAAGCAAATAGAAGATGCTCGGAATCCAGTGTCCCTGGTGGTAGAGATAAGGCCAGTCGTCGGTGGTGACGGCGACTTCGGGCATGGCGAGAAACGTCGGCTGCCGGGCATCGACAAACTGACGCAAGCGAGGGTCGGCGGCAAGGCTGGTTTCCACCTGGGTTGAGGTTGAGACGGCAAAGCAGACGGCGGACGTGGTGTAGCTGGACGACGCGAGGAAAACCACGGGAGCTTTCCCGAAGGTGCGGGTCAGCATTTCGGCCAGGCGTCGTCCCACAAAACTATGACTGACGTAGAACTTGAGAAACAGAACGCCGCCGGGTGCGAGGAGCGCGCGCGCTTCGCGGAAAGACTCTTCGGTATAGACGAAGTTGTCGAGGCGCATGTTGGAATAATCGGAAAGCTGAGTGTGGGAATCGAGCAATCCGAAAAGGATGAGGTCGTAACGGGCAGGGGTGCGCTTCATGAAGGCGCGGGCATCGGTGAGGTGGGCGGAGACGCGAGGATCGTCGTACGGGCGCTCGGGATGGCGATGGCGGCCGAGATCGAGAATTTTGGGGTCGATTTCGACGGCGTCGACGGAGCGGCTCTGATGGCGTAGAGCGCCCGCCACGTCGTTGCCCGTGCCCGAGCCGACGATCAGGACTTTTGGATTTGGGGACGCGAAACGGAAGGGCAGATTGTAGGGATTCTCGTCGGGCGCTTCGGTCAACAATCCGGGGTGGCGAGCCAGAAAATCGGGCGAGAGATTCACAATTGTCTGGTAGCCGGCGTGGTTGACCCGAATCTCGGTGCCGAAAAGTTCGCCGTCGGGGAAATACTTGTCTTCGACCGCGATCTGCTGGTAGGGAGTCCAGAGATTGAAGCGGTGCGGAGTGGAAGGATCGATAAGCAGGAACGCCACGGGAACGACGGCAGCAGCGAGCCGGATAGTGTCGCTCCGATTGGATGGTAGCAACGCCATGCCCGCCAGCACGATGGTGAACCATACCGCGGGGGGCAGAGCCAGCCAGGACACGGCAAAGAATGCGAGGATGCCGACCAGACTACCGGCGAGGTTCCAGGAGTAGCCGTAAAGCGGGCGCGGGGCCAGTTCGATCTGGCGGCTTACAGTTTGTCCGATGGGGATAAAAATGTAAGTTATGAGTAATAGCAGGATGGTGGTTACAACCACTGCCAGAAGAAAGCCGGCGGTATCGCGGGTGGTGCCGGTTGCCCATATCTCGATGTCCTGCGCCGCCCCGAGGTATTGCGAGAGGCTCTCCATGATCTGCGGGCCGCGCCAGGGGAGACGAACGATGACGATCAATCCGAGCAGAGCGGTGGCGGCGGTTCGCCAGCGGGGGCGTTGGCGAGCCAGCGCGCAGCCTAGCCCGAAGCCCAGGAAGCAAAGCAGAAGCGCCAGGTTTTTTACATAGGCAAATACGCGGATCTCGGTGGCGACCCAGCGGATGAGGGCGAGTTCCGTGAAGAGGGTGAGCGCGCTGGCCAAAAACAGCGTGGAGAGATTCCAGCGGTCGGGCAGGTCGGAGGCCTGAGTGCGCGGCTTGATTAGACGATAACCGGCCAGGACTACGACGGCCAGAATGAAGCCTGATATGCGCAGGGACATTGGGCAATCCGTTCGTTGAGGAAAGAGCGCAACAGAATAACACGAGGGGGTAAGGAGAGTTACACGCGAAACGCGGACAAGAGTGTCCGCGCCACACGAAACCTCAGCAGGTTAGCTGGTCGCGGGTTAGTTTCAGGCCGGTCAGGTTGCCGAGAATAGTTACGGCGATCTGCTCGGTGCGGAAAAATTCTTCGGCGGCTTGCTGCAGATCTTCTATGGTGACGGCTTCGATGCGTTCGATGAGTTCGTCGAGGCCATAGAAATGGTCGTAATACATTTCCTGGCGGGCGAGGTTCGACATTCGCGCGGTCGAAGATTCGAGCGAGAGCATGAGGCTGCCTTTGAGCTGGTCCTTGGAACGGCGCAGTTCTTCTTCGGGGACGGGCGTGGTTTTCAGGTTGCGGAATTCCGCGATGACGCACTCGACAACTTTGATGGCCGACTCGCGCGAAGTGCCCGCGTAAACGCACATGGAGCCGGTATCGCGGTAGGGGTTCAGGTCGCTGTAGATGGAGTAGGCGAGCCCCTGGCGTTCGCGGATATTTTGGAACAGGCGCGAGCTCATGCCGCCTCCTAGCAGGGTATTCAAGATGTAGGAAGCGTAGCGGCGTTCGTGGGCCATGGGATGCGAGGGGACGCCGATGCAGATCTGGACCTGCTCCAACGATTTCTTATTGCGCAGGTTGATGCGGGAGAAAGTCTTGGGCTGGGGCGAGTGCAAGCCGTTTTTGGCCGCCTTCACGTGTTCGAAATGTTTCGCGACGAGTTCGACAAAGTGCTGGTGATCGAGATTGCCGGCCGCGCTAAGGATAAGATTGCCGGGTGCGAAGTGGTGTCCATAGAAGCGGGAGACTACCGGCCGGTCGAATTTTTTTACGGTCTCGCGCGTACCCAGGATGGGCAGACCGAGGGCGTGGTCCTTCCAGAAACTTTGGGTGAAGATTTCGTGGACGAGGTAGTCCGGATTATCCTGATCCATTTTTATTTCTTCGAGAATCACGCCGCGCTCGCGCGCGATATCGCCGGCATCGAAGACGGGATGAAGAACCAGATCGCTGAGCACATCCATGGCAAGCGGAAGGTGCTCGTCGAGGACTTTGATGTTGAAGCAGATGCATTCTTTCGCCGTGAAAGCATCCATATTGCCGCCGATCGAATCGACCTGGCGGGCGATGGCCTCGGCGCTGCGGTTCTCCGTGCCCTTGAACACCATGTGCTCGATGAAGTGCGAGATGCCATTCCATTCCGATTCTTCGTCGCGCGACCCCGACTTGAGCCAGATGCCGATGGCGACGGAGCGCAGGTGAGCCATCTGCTCGGTGATGACGGTCAGGCCGTTGGGCAGAACTTGACGACGAATGCTGCGGGTCTCTTTTACCATAAGGCTTTTACCATAAATTTCCAGGCGGGTTGCTGGTGTTATTCTCCCACAATCCGGCGCGAGGCGACGGCGGTTGAAGTTTAGTTTTATTTTTGTTTCACTTACGGAGATTCTTCGGCATCATAATTTCGGGATTACACTCAAAGACGGGCGAGAACGCCCGCCGCTCCACCGGCAACTTAATGCAAATCCCCTCCAATTCGCTGCTGGGACTTGATTTGCAGGAGCTTACGAACCTTGCGCTTGGATCGGGGCAGCCTGCTTACCGGGGCCAGCAGCTATTTGATGCGGTGTATCGGCAAAAGATTGATCGCCTGGATGAGGTATCCACGCTGCCGCTGGAATATCGCGCTCGTCTGGCGCAGGAAGGCTGGGCGGTCGGGCTTCCGGCGATGGCGCGCAAGTTTGTTTCGAGCGACGGCACGGTGCGGTATCTGGTGGAACTGGCTGATGGCGAGACCGTGGAGACGGTCTGGATGCCGGAGGGAGATGGCGGGGAGAGCGGCGACGGAAGCGAAGCGGGGGATGAGATTGAGGGCGGGGCTGTGGCCGCGGCGTGGCGTCGGGCTACGATTTGCGTGTCGAGCCAGGTGGGATGCGCGGTGGGCTGCAAGTTTTGTTTTACGGCGCTGCTTGGAGTTAAGCGAAATCTGGAGGCGGGAGAGATCGTGGGGCAGATCGCCGCGGTGCTGCGGGAGCAGGGAGTGGATCCGCCGCTGCAGCGGGTCAACATCGTGTTCATGGGCATGGGCGAGCCTTTTTTGAATTATGAAAACTTGATGAAATCGGTGCGCCTGCTGGTGGAGGGTGTGGGGATTCCGGAGTCGCGGATGACGGTGTCGACGGCGGGGATCGTGCCGCGGATTCATGACTTCGGGCAGGAAGCGCTGCGGCCGAAGCTGGCGATTTCCCTGAATGGATCCAACGATGCGTTGCGCAGCGAAGTGATGCCGCTGAACCGCAAATGGAATTTGGCAGATCTGATGAAAGCGGCGCGGGAGTTTCCGCTGCGAGCGCGGGAGCGGCTGACGTTTGAGTATGTGCTGCTGGCGGGTGTCAATGATGCTCCCGAGCAGGCGCGCGAGGTGGTGGAGTTGGTGCGTGGCATAAGAGCAAAAATAAATTTGATAGCGCTGAATCCGGGGACGGAGTTGCCTTATCGGACGCCGGAGCAAGATCGGATATTTGCGTTCCAGCGGATATTGGTGGCGGCGGGCATTCCGACATTCGTGAGGCGTCCGCGTGGGCGGGACATTTTTGCGGCTTGCGGACAGTTGAAGAGGACGGTGGAGGTGTAAAGGAGTGCTTTCAAAGTTTCAAAGAAAAAGCGTGTGTGGTTGAGTCCTTAACTTTGAAACCTTGAGCCCCTGAAACCTTGCCTTGGACCTACGAACTGCTGCGGGCGGCGGCCCGGTTGGGGGGCGCGAGTGAGGAGCGGCCTGCGGAATTTGTCGCGACCCGCAGTTCCATACGGTAAGCGGGGTTGCCGGGAGTGGAAGACTGCAAGAGACGGCCGCCATGTTCTTCGACGATGCGGCAACAGGCACTCAGCGAAAGGGTAGAAGCCTTGTTCCCGCCTTCGGAATTGAGCAGCGACAGGGACGCGGGTAGCTGCGACGAAGGATCGAGCGAAGAAGGGCCGTAACAGGAGAAGTCAACCAGGACAACGTTGCCTTGACTGTGCGTGCGAACGAGCAGGGTGGAGTTTGTTTCGGAATTCAGATGGGCGCCGATCTGCCCGGCAAGGTGCATGCAAACGTGAAGAATCTGGTTGGAGTCGGCGAGCACGGGCGGAAGCTTAGGTGCAAGTTCGAGACGGATCGAGCTGCCTTGCGCCTCCAGTTGGGGAGCAAGCAGGCGCACTGCGGTTTGCAGCACGGAGTTGATGTCGACAGCGGCAAGCCGAGCCGGAGCCTGACGGGCAAAAGTGAGCAGGCTCGCAACCAGCGTGGTGGTGCGGCGAACTTGCTCGCCAATTTGCCTGGCCTGGAGTTGTTCCTCGGGTGGCAGGTTGGACGCGCTAAGCAGGTCGGAGTAGCCGAGCATGGTGGTGAGCGGGTTGTTGATCTCGTGCGCAGCTCCTCCCACCAACTGGCCAAGCGAGGCCAGCTTCTCCGATTGAATGAGCTTTTCCTGTAAGGCCTTGAGGTCGTCGAAAGAGCTGTTGGACCTTTCTAGCAACAGCGAAAGCTCGGCTCGGAGCAGGCGTTGGCGCCAGAAAACGACGATGCCCATCACGACCATGGTGAAAAGACTCACGGTAATGCGGAAGCTCTTGACCGAAGGCGGAAGCGCCGCGTCCAGTTCGGAGTGCATGGCGGCCCAGAGCAGGCTGAATAGAGCGAGCATGCTCAGGCGTGTGATCCAGATGCCGAGCACGGGCTGCGAGGGTTTGGAGTCGGAGAGGTCGAGGCGGAGAGCCAGTAGGGGAGTTGCGGCCATCCAGGCGATAGAAATCGTTAGGGGGATGTCGTAGATGCTGCCGCTGTAGTAAAGCTTGTGGCCGATGGCCCAGTTGGCGACATAGGAACTGGATGCATAGAGCGCACTGGCGCCGAGCAACTGCCCGTAGAGCTGCCGCCAGCCGCCGCGAGCGGTGTAGGCGAGGATGGAAAGGGCGATTAGGAGGACGAGTTTTTCGGTCAGATATGCGAAGTTCAAATTGGTGTTGTAAACCGCTTCATCGACCTGCACGGTTTGCCAGGGGATGACGGCGTATACATAAATGAAGACCCACCAGATGAACAGGAGCGCAAAGTCGAGCATGCGGATGCGTTCATCGCGCTCGTCTTCCCGGAGATGAGGAAGCACGGCGAGAGCGGCGATCATGGGCACCAGATGCAGGAATAGAACGATGTCGCCGAGGAAGGGGCTCGGCACGTCCTGACGCTTAAAGACTTCGAAGTAGTTCCACATTCCCTGGTAAGCCAGCCAGAAGAGCATGCCCACGCTCATCAGGATCCAAAAAAGCCGGATCTGGAGAGTGGAGCAGCGCGAGCGGGACGTATTGGGTAGGAAGGCGGCGGTGGCAACGAGCAGGAGAGTGCCTTGGATCAGGTCGCTGGCAATGGTGAGGGTGGCGCCTCTGGACATGAGCAGAGACGCCGCCGTCTGGGCGAGAACCAGCGCGACCAGCAAACAGACCCAGAGTTTAGTGCGTGCGGCCAAGGCAGGCTACTCCGGGTTCTATTCTAGTGCGTGGTGTTGGGTTGAGGGGGTTACCAGAGTAAGCCCTGGCGCAGATAGTCGGAAGGGCGAATTGGAGAAGTAAGAAGCTCATGGAGTTTGTCTAAGATTACCTTTAGAATTAGGCGCTTAACTTAGAGTCAGTTGCTTAACCACGAGAGTCTCTTGTCCTGGATGATCCCTCGATACCGTGATCTGTGGCGCTTCCGGGCGCCGCTCAGTGCGGGCGAAATACGGCGGACGGAACGCTGGCTGGCGACGGCGCGGGTGGCGCTGACGATTGCGGCGGAGTTTGCTCTTTGGATGGAGCCGGTGAGGGGGGTCGCGTATTCACGCTGGCTGTACTGGCTGCTGACGGTGTACCTGGCGCATGCGGTGGTGGTGATGTTGCTGGTGCGCTTCCGGCCGCAGTCGACAACGGCTTTTCGCCTGGTGGTGCACGCCGCGGACATCGTGTGGCCGGTGCTGATTTCGCTGTTCGCAACCGCGCAACGGGGCCCGTTCTTTCTATTCTTCGTGTTCGTGATGTTGGCGGCGGCGTATCGCTGGGGGCTGTGGGAGACGGTGGGCACGGCGGCTTCGGCGGTGGCACTGTTGTGGGCCGAAGCTTTTGCGGTGCGAGCCGGACTGGAACCGGCGGCGGATCAGTGGCTAAAAATGATGCATCTCCCGCGGCTGGGTGTGAGCGTGCGGGAAATGGATCCGCAACAGTTGTTTATGAGTTCGGTGTATCTGCTGGTGCTCGGATTTTTGCTGGGCTACATGTCGGAGAACCAGAAAAAAGTGCGGGCGGAGCGCGCCGTGATCACACGCGTTCTCAGTTCGACGCGCATAGAGGCGGGACTGACGGGGACCATGCAGCAGATTCTAAGCGAGGTGATGAGCATCTACGGCGCGAGCCGGGTGCTGAGCGCCTCGCAGGAAGCGCACAGTTACCGGGTGTTTCTTGCCGAGGTGAATCGAGGCGCCGAGGGGAGCGAGGCGCTGCGCTGGCGGGAAGCTTTGCCGGAAAGAGAAAAAGTGTATTTGTTCGACTCGGCGGCGGACGCGATTTACGCTGCGCGCAACGCCAAGGGTTTTAACACCGTGCTCCTGGATCGTGACGGAGGGCGGCTGCGCGACGTAAGCGCGGGATTTCTGGCTGCGCTGGCGGGAGTCGAAAAATTTGACGCGATGGTTTCGGTGGCGCTGGTCTTCGGGACGGAGTGGTCGGGCCGGGTGTTTCTGTTCGACCCAGAGATGATGGGGGAGCCGGAAGAGGAATTGCGGTTCCTGCAGGAGTTCGCGCAGCAGGTGGGTCCGGCGATCTACAACGTGTACCTGATGCGGCGGCTGCGGGAACGGGCGGGGGCGGTGGAGCGGGCGCGCTTCGCGCGCGAACTTCATGATGGCGCGATTCAATCGCTGATTGCAGTGGAAATGCAGTTGGATGTGCTGCGGCGCCAGTCGGGAACGCAGGCTCCGGTGGTGAATGCGGAGTTGGGGCGGATCCAGAAACTGCTGCGCGAAGAAGTTCTTAAGTTGCGCGAGCTGATGCAGGCCATGAAGTCGTTCGAGGTGGATGCGGAGCGCCTGCTGGGCTTCATTTCGGATACGGTGGAGCGCTTCCGGCGCGAGACCGGTATTGCAGCGGAGTTTGTCACGGAACTGGAGCAGGTGGGTTTGTCGCATAGAGCCTGCCGGGAACTGGCGCGCATTGTGCAGGAGAGTCTGGTGAACGTGCGCAAGCACAGTGGAGCGCACCATGTGCTGGTACGGCTGGCGCAGCGAGCGGGTTATCTGCAATTGACCGTCGAGGACGACGGCAAGGGATTTTCTTTTTCGGGAAGGTTGTCGCACGCGGAACTGGAGACCACAGGGAAGGGGCCGGCGGTGCTCCGGGAAAGGGTACGCTTGCTGGCGGGTGAACTCGCGATAGAATCGACTCCGGGACACGGCGCACGGCTGGAAGTACGGATTCCGCCGGGGAGAAAAAATCGTGGATAGGCCAAATGATGGATAAACGCATTCATCCCATACGCATTGTGATCGCCGACGATCACCCAATTTTCCGCGACGGTCTGCGGCGCCTGCTGGAATCGGAAGGCGACATGAAAGTAGTGGGCGAAGCCTGCGACGGCCTGGAGGCGGTGAAGCTGGCAAAGGAGATCAAGCCCGACATTCTTCTGCTCGATCTGGCCATGCCGCACCACACCGGGCTGGATGCGCTGCGCGACCTGAACACCGACTCTGGCGCGGCTGGGGCGGTGCGCATTATCCTGCTGACGGCGGCGGTGGAAAAAAAGCAGGTAGTGGAGGCATTGCAGTTGGGAGCGCGTGGCGTGGTGCTGAAGGATTCGGCCACGCAACTGTTGCTGAAGAGCATTCATGCGGTAATGGCCGGGGAGTACTGGGTGGGGCGGGACAGCGTCTCGAATCTGGTCCAGTACCTGCGCAACCTCATGCAGAGCACGAATGAGGAAACCAAGCAGAAGAAATTCGGGCTGACGCCGAGGGAACTGGAGATCGTCTCGGCGGTGGTGGCGGGCTATGCCAATCGGGAAATCGCCGAGTACTTCAAAATCAGCGAGGATACGGTGAAGCACCATCTCAGCAATATCTTCGACAAGCTGGGGGTTTCCACCCGTTTGGAACTGGCGCTGTTTGCCGTGAACCAGGGGCTTCCGCTGAAAACGATTGTGTAATCAGATTGTGTAATTAGATTGTGTAATCAACAGATTGGCGGGATCTGTTGGCCCGGACCCAGGGGGGGAATCCCTGAGATATGGCACGATAGTGCCATACAACGTCACTGGTGTGCTATTGGGTGGAAGGGTCCATTCACGATATTTTAACAATCACACGACGGCGAATTATCGTTACGAGGAAGTTAAGTTTGAGCTTGTCGTCGATTGGGGGGCAAACAGTGATCCAAGCAATCCATCAACTTTGGACTGAGGAAAGCGGTCAAGACGTCGCCGAATACGCGGTGATGCTTGCGGTAATTCTGGTGATCGTGATTGGAACGGTCCGACTGATTGGCGGCAGCGCCAACAACGTGTTTTCGCAAGTTGGAAGCCAGATGGCGACGCAATAGCCGTCGCCCTACCCGCCCACTCCTGTCTGGCAGTGGGATTCCCCTGATTGATTCCTGCGCTTCTCTCCCGCTAAAGACCGTCCACGCACAATGATCGAGACTAGGCAGCTGTTAGCGCTTGGCTCTCAGGTCTCCCCTTCTGGTGCCGACAAGTTGTTGCTAAACGCCAGAAGTGGCCGGGGGTGCGTCTCTTGCGATCTCACTGCTTGACAGCCAACCGCTAACGGCCAAAAGCCAAAAGCCCTTTTACTGTCCCGTCGGAGCTGCCGCCGTTTTCTCCGGAACCGGAGGCGTTTTTTCTGGAGCGGCGGCGGTACCGAGCCTGGTGAGGAACGGGAAGAAGGGCGTGACTTCAAACGGCATCTTCTCGGCCGCGGTGGTGATGGCCACCGGTTTGGTCTTGATCAATTCCAGTTGATTGTTCCAGGGATCGACCTTGACCCGGCCACCCAGAGGAAGGGCCGCGACCTGGTCGGCCTTTTTCGGGTCGAAGTTCGGCGAGGCGGTCATCAAGGACGACATCCTGGTGGCGTCGCCATTGAGGAGGCTGTCGCCCAGATGCGCCCGGATCAGGTTCTTAAGCTGCGGAGCGCGGGACTGGACCGCTTTGAGGAACAAGCCGGCGTTGCTGAGCTTGTCCTTGTAGGGCGAGTTGTTGAGCAGTTCGACGGCTTTCTTGTCCGCGGCTTCTTCTTCGCTGCGATCGCGCGCGAAATCCATGCGCTCGAAGGTGCGCTCATCGGGAAAGAACATGCGGTCGTTGAACGCTAGCTTGGTGTTGAGGTGATGGCCGAGAACGATGTGCGCCAGTTCGTGCGTGAGAATCATGGCCAGGGACGCTTCGTCGGGCAGCACGTCAATCATGCCGCGGCTCATGACGATGGTATGGCCAATGGTGAAGGACTCAAGCGGCGTGGTGAGCAGCACGCGGCATCGCACTTCGGGTTGAATGTCGAGGTTGTTGGTAACCATCACGTTGTTGACCACGGTCTGCAGCACCTTGTCGATTTCGCCTTCCGGCGCCAGCAGGCCGATCTGCTGCAGGCGGTCGATCACGTTGAGTTCAGCCTGACGTTCCCACGCTCGCTGCGCTTCGATGGGTGTAGCGTCCTGCGCTTTCTGGCTTTGGTCCTGAACCGATTGGGGGGCGTCGACGGTGATCTGGGTGAACTCCGAGTTCCGGCGGAGGTCCTTTAAGTTGTAGCCCCAGAGCCGCGTCTGCGCTTTGTAATGCAGCGTCTGTCCCAGACGATACTTTAGATCGGACTCCTCGGAATAGATCAGCGAAGGCAGCCAGACGCCGGGCCGGAGGTTCTGGCGCCAGCTGTCAAAGTGCAGGTAATAGCTGGCGCGAGGATGAGGATAGTAAGTGCCGTTGAAGCGGACGATGTTGTAGTCCTGATCTTCGATCCAGATGCGGCCAAGGAACCGGCCCTTGCCCGCGTCCTTCTTGGGGGCGACGTCCATGACCACGCAGCGTACTTCGCCGAGGAACTCGCGGCGGACGAAAGTGAAGTCGTAATACCTGCGCTGAAAATCCTGATCGAGCACCACCATCTGGGCAAAGCCCAGAGGCAGGAACTTCATGGAATAAACGTTGCTCAGTTTGCTGAGCATGCGTTTGCCCAGACCAGCCGTGGTGGGCGAAGTGAAAGTGCGGTCATCGGTTCCCTCGCTCATATCCAATCGGCCAAGGAAGTACACGTCGCTGGCGGGGACGGGAGCGCCGAGGTCTTTGTCTTCCTTCAGATTCTGGAGATAAGTTTCCACCAGGGGATGAAGTTGCTTCATCTGTGCCATGAAGAAATGTTCGCGCTCAATCGTTCGATCGACAACCTGGTCGAAGCTGGCGGCTGCGGCGCTGGCTTGTTGAACGACCGCGTCGCGGGTCGAAAGCTTCGGTTCCGGCGCAGTCGCAGCAGGCGCGGTCCGTGTTGCAGCGGGCGCCGCCGGAGCCGGCGCGGTCGCAGCGGGCACACTTGGCGTGGGGACCGTCTGGGCGGCGGGCGCGGTCTCGGCAGGCGTAGTCTGGGCGAATAGGGATGCAGCGCAGCAGACCAGGGAGAGCGTAAGACGTGCGAATGGGGAGGGCAACATTTTCGTTTGTTTCATTTCACCTTGGATGCGTGACCAGCTATGGGTACTATGACGCGAGTTGAAACACGATATGCAATACCGCCTCGAAATCGGCGGGGTGTCCGTCTTTCAGGGCGGGCTTGAACTCAATTTTTTCCGCCGCGCGAACCGCGGATTCATCCAGCCCGTGACCGAGGCCGCGCACCACCTTCACCACGCGAATTTGCCCGGTGGCTGAAAAAACAACCTCGAGCAGAACCTCACCCTCAATCTTAAGCTGTCGCCCTTCATCAGTGTAAACCGGACGGGGCTTGAATGTGATCTCGGCCGGCAAGGTTTTGACAACCGGTTCGGCGGACTTTGTCTTGGGCTGAGAAGCGGTCACGATGTCGGCGTCTCCGAAGCCGCCCTGGCGAACCGCGCCGCGCGAGCCGGAAACCGGGCCGGAACTATTGCCGGTAGCGACGCCGCTGCCAAAGCCGGTGCTCGCCACCACCCCACGGGCACCCTTCGATCCGCCGGTGCCGTTGCCATAGCCTGCGCCGGAGGGCATATCAAACGAGCCTGCCTGCGCGATGGTAATTGGACGGCCGTGATTCTCCGTAGCGGGCACGCCGTTGGGATCGCCGAAGCCACCCGTTTGTACTTTCTGCGGCGCGGCTGCCATGGTTGGCGTAGCCGAGCTTCCGGTGGAGAACACATTCGTCTTGACCGGCGGCCTGGGGATCAGCGGCTTCATGTCCGGCAACAGTTCTTTCTTGGCGGCCAGCGTTACCTTGGGCGCCTGCTCCTCCGGAACGGGAAGTTTCTTCTGGACCAATTCAGAGGGGACGCGCATGGCTTCGGGCCGCGGTGTTACCGGCTCGGAGATTTTTGGAACAGGAAAATTCTTGACCGGCGCCGGAGCCTGTGGAACCGGAGGCGGAGTACTGACCAGACTGACGAAGTGGTAGTCGTGTACCGGAAACTCAAGAATTTCGGGGTACACGATGGCGGAAATCACGAAAAACGCCAGCACCAGCGACTGCACTCCATAACTGAAAACGAACCTCCCCCAACGCATACGAGGCTCGGGAAGAAGGCCTAGGGTCAACTGTGAAACCTGGGAATCCATGTTCGGTACCTCGTGTAGCGACCTGCCAACGCTTGGCAAAAGAAGTCGTCAGTCCCACGAACTACGGTTTAAACACCGCGCGAGACAGGCCGTAAGGACGACACTTCGATTAGTGAAGTGCACGCCGAAGGCCATTTTCGACGAAAGCTCTCCACACTTTAAGATGCTGCTGGGCGGCCACTTATATGCGGAAAAATCAATTTTACCAGATCAAAACATTGCACCTGCAAGGTTTTTCCTGTTCGGAAAAGGGAAAATTTTGTGGATAATCGGAAGATTATTCCCGAAACCGCAGTCCAGTAAATTCTGCTCCTCCCGGACGAATCCGGGATTCAGCCCCAGAGGGGCGACCCAGTTCTCACTGCGTTTTTCAGTGAAACGCCGCGCCCAGCATGTCCACCATCAGCCGGATGGCAGTCTGCGCCGTGCGTCCGCTGGAATCGCGCAGCGGGTTGACTTCCATGATGTCGAGGCCAACCAGTTTCCCCTTGGTCGGGATGCCCATCATCAGGTCGTCGATCTCGGCGAAGTTGAGTCCGCCCGGCTCGAGCGTGCCCGTGCCGGGGGCGAGCGTGGGATCCATGGAATCCACGTCGAAGCTGACGTAGATGTTGCCCGTGGGCGCGATCTGCGAAAGCACCCACGCCACTCCGCGCCGGTGCAGTTGTTCGGCGGTGACGATTTGCGTGTGCAGCTTGCGGGCGTTACCCACGGCCTCGGGATCGTTGGCCAGGCCGCGCATGCCGATCTGGATGATCTTCGTAATCTGCGGAAGTTGAGCGGCCCGCAGAACCCACGAAGCGTGATCGAGGTTGCCCGGCGCCCCGTTCCAGGTGTCCAGGTGGGCGTCAATGTGGATGAGCGTGAGCGGCTGATCGAAGGCGCGCAGCGACGGGTAAGTAATGCTGTGATCGCCGCCGATCACGATCGGAAACGCTTTGTGGGCGAGGATGGTCTTTACCGCCGCCGTGACTTTGTCGTTGGTCTGCGCCGGGACGGTGGGCAAGATCGCTATGTCGCCGACATCGGCCCAGTGCTTGCCCTTGAGCACGGTGCGGTCGCCGTCGATGTAGTAGAAACCTTCGGTCAGATCGTGGTTATATTCCTGGGAGGCTTCGCGCATTTCGCGCGGTCCGTAACGCTCGCCGGGCTGACCCCATGTGCCCTCGTCGAACGGCACCCCGAGCACGGCAAAGTCGGCGTCAAGCTTCTCCATGTTGGTGACGTAGGGCGCGCCAAGGAAGGTGCGGACTCCGACGAAGGTCGGAACGGCTTGGGCCCGGAGCGGCGAAACAAAGAGCATCGAGGTACAGAGCAGAAGCGCGAGAAGCAGCGCGAAAACAAGGCAGCGGTTCATGGCGGCCAGAATCGTAGCACAGCGCGAGCGCGTTTCAGATGGTTCTGGAAAGATGAGAGCTTTACGCCCTCAGGGCCAGGCGAGTTCTACTCCTCGGCTTCTTCTTCGATCTTGATGCGCAGCGACTTCAGGAACTTCAGATCCTGGTCGCTGATCTTGAGCTCCGCATTCGTGCTCAGCGTTGAGACCAGGGAAGTCTTATCGGTGGTGTGTTCGCCTTGCTTGCTGACGCCGATGGTGGCTTCGAGAACCAGGAAAATGTCGTAGCCGCCTTCCTTGATGCGGGCGACGACCTCTGCGATCGATTCGGAATCCGACAGCGACTCGTTGATCGCTTCTCCTAGTTCTTTCATGAGCTGCTTCAGTTGCTGATCCACGAGTCCCCCTCGAATCGGACGCCGCTGATGGGGACATCACACGTCGTCGTGATCCCTCCCATCGTCATTGTACCCCCGGCCGCTGCTAAAATCGACGGATGATCGACGGCCAGACGGTGGGAAAAATCAAACTGATTTTCCGTGTGGCGGCCAAGCTGGCAGCTCGCAGCCGGACGGGCAGTGCGCTGCTGGCTGGGATCCGCGCGACCGCTCGTTCTTTCGGGCGGGTGCTGCACCAACTCTGGCTGGAAGTGACCGGGTTCACGTTCCTCGCGATTGCCGGCATCGGGGCCATGGCCGGCATGCGCGAGTACGGGAAGTATCAGTCGGGCCACGCGGCTGGGCCGGGGCGGTTGGTGCTTGCGGTATGCTTCACAGTCTCGTTCACTTGGTTCGGGCTGAGCTCGTTCTGGCGGGTCAAGCGGAGCGCTAAGGACTAAAAGCTGCGAGCGAAACCTGAAGCCGCCGAAAGCGCCGAGAAGTTCATAAGACGAAGGGCAGTGGAACATGACGGACCTTAAGACGCCCGAATCCGCTACCAAGCGGGAAGCCCGCCTCCCCGGCGAAGAGACGTCTTCTCATATCCCAGTACGTCCCCTCTACACGCCCGCCGATCTTGCCGCGTGGGACTATGAACGCGATGCGGGCTATCCCGGCCAGTTTCCCTATACCCGCGGCGTGCAGGCCACCATGTACCGCGGCCGCATGTGGACGATGCGCCAGTACGCGGGCATGGCCGACGCCGAGGAGTCGAACAAACGCTACAAGTACCTGCTGGCCAACGGCACGACTGGGCTATCGGTTGCATTTGATTTGCCGACGCAGATTGGGCTCGATTCGGACAATCCGCTGGCCGTGGGAGAAGTTGGCAAAGTCGGCGTGGCCATTGATTCCATCGAAGACATGCAGCGGCTGTTGGATGGCATTGACCTGACCGCGATTTCAACATCGATGACCATCAATGCCACGGCTTCGATTCTGCTGGCGTTGTACGTGGCCGTGGCACGGCGGCAGGGCAGGGACATTCGCAAGCTCTCCGGCACCGTGCAGAACGATGTGCTCAAGGAGTACATCGCCCGCGGAACGTATATTTATCCGCCGCAGCAGGCGATGCGGATCATCACCGACGTTTTTGCCTGGTCGAAGGAGAATGTGCCGGAGTGGAACACGATCTCGATCTCCGGCTATCACATGCGCGAAGCGGGTTCGACCGCGGTGCAGGAAGTTGCCTTCACGCTGGGCAACGGAATTGCGTATGTGGAAGCCGCGATTCAGGCGGGCCTCGATGTGGACGAGTTCGCGCCCCGGCTCTCTTTCTTCTTCAATGCCCACAGTAATTTTCTGGAGGAGGTGGCGAAGTTTCGCGCCGCGCGCCGCATGTGGGCGAAGATCATGCGACACCGGTTCAAGGCGAAGAACCCAAAATCGTGGATGCTGCGTTTCCACGCGCAGACGGCCGGTTCCACGCTGACGGCGCAGCAACCGGAGAACAACATAGTGCGGACGGCGATCCAGGCCATGGCGGCGGTGCTCGGCGGGACGCAGTCTCTGCACACGAATTCGTTTGACGAGGCGCTGGCATTGCCCACCGAGGCGTCGGCGCGGATCGCGCTGCGCACGCAGCAGGTGATCGCGTTTGAGTCCGGCGCGCCGCAGACAGTGGACCCGCTGGCGGGGTCGTACTATGTCGAATCGCTCACCAGCCAAATCGAGATGCGGGCCGTCGATTATCTGGAAAAAATCGAGGCCATGGGCGGCATGCTCAAGGCCATCGAACGCGGATATGTGCAGCAGGAAATCCAGAACGCCGCGTATGAATATCAGCAGGGGGTGGATCGACTGGAGGCGGTGGTGGTCGGCGTCAACCGGTTCCAGGTGCGGACGGACGCAGAGAAGGCGGTGCCGATCCAGCGCATTGATCCTTCGCTCGAGCCCAAACAAGTGGAGCGGCTGCGGGCGCTGCGCGCGAAACGCAATGCCGAAACTTGGCAAGCCGCGGTCCTGGCGGTCGAAGACACGGCGCGCTCGGGAGAAAATCTCATGCCGCCGATATTGGCGGCCGTCGAGGCAAACGCAACAGTCGGCGAAATTTCAGACGCGATGCGGAAAGTGTACGGAGAGTACAAGGAAGCAGTGGTGATTTGAGCCGCGTTTTTCCGCCTCTACAATGGTTCCGGGAAGGGTACGGCTTCAGCTTCAGCCGTGCCGATTAGAGTCGCAAGTGTGAGGGCTTGAGCCCCTGCGGGCCCGAGGTTCGTTCAGTTTGCCAGTTTGTAGTCGCAGGCGCTGCGGCAGGCTTCGCAGTAAAACAGGCCATCGGTGCAGAGATGCACGTCGAGTTCGGACTGGCACAACACGCAGAATTTTTCGCACCAGCAACTCGCTTCAGGGCGCTCGCATTGGGCGCAGACGATGCGGCTGAGGCCCGGTTTCGAAGACATGCTTGCAGTCTAGTCCGGCAGTGGCCGGGAAGGAACGTAACCGAAGTCACCGAGAAGCAGGTTTCAGGAAGATGAAGCACGTGCTTCCGGTACGAGCTAGTCTTTTTTCCAACTTGATTTTTCTGAGACCTGAGACCTGACACTTGCCTTGTGATTTGCCGCCCTTCCCGCCCGGATGTTAACTTAATCAGTTCCAGATTTCGACAGCCCAGCCACTGTCCGAGAGATGTCTGACCGAGGTTTTTCTTGTCCGTAGTCGAAGCGACTCCCATAGTCCGTAAGACCGCCCTGAACGCTGTCCACCGCCAGATGGGCGCGAAGATGGTGGACTTTAACGGCTGGGACATGCCGGTGGAATACCCTGCGTCGATCGGCTGCGGCATTGTTGCCGAGCACATGGCGGTGCGCACGGGCGTCGGCATCTTTGACGTCAGCCACATGGGGGATATCCGATTGGCCGGGCCTGAAGCGCTGACCGCCGTGCAGCACATTTCGATGAATGACGCGTCACGGCTGGCGATCGGGCAGGCTCAGTATTCCGCGCTGCTCTTTCCGCAGGGGACGTTTGTGGATGACGTGATTGTTCACCGGCTTGGCGAAGACCAGTACCTGCTCGTCATCAACGCGGGCACGCGGGAGAAGGATTTCAGTTGGGTACGCGACAATACCCGCCAGTTTGATTGTAAAGTCGAGCATCTCTCCGACGACTTCACGCAGATTGCGATCCAGGGTCCGAAGGGTGTGGACGTGCTCCAAAAGCTAAGCGACGCCGACCTCAGCGCCGTAAAGTTCTACTGGCTGACACGCGGCACGGTATGCGGCATTAAAAATGTTTTGATGGGCCGCACGGGTTATACCGCCGAAGACGGCTTCGAGATTTACATCCCGGCGGACGAGACGACCAGCGCGCGGGTCTGGTACGAGATTCTGGAAGCGGGAAAAGAGTTTGGCGCTGTCCCCTGCGGATTGGGTGCGCGCAACACGCTGCGCCTCGAAGGCAAGCTGCCACTCTACGGACACGAAATCTCGGACACGATCAATGTGTGGGAAGCGGGCCTGGATCGTTTCTGCAAGATGGAGAAGCCCGACTTTATTGGGCGCGCGGCACTGGAGAAGGCGAAGGCTGAAGGCGTGAAGAAAACGCTGGTCGGGCTAGAGATGGTCGATCGAGGCATCGCCCGCGACGGATACAAAGTTCTCGACCAGGCCGGGCGCGAGATTGGCTACGTTACCAGCGGTTCTCCGGCGCCGTTCCTGAAGAAAAATATTGCGTTGGCCTACGTTCCGCCCGCGCAGGCTGCGGTTGGAACTACGGTAAAAGTCGAAATTCGCGGACAGGAAGTGAAAGCGCAAGTGGTACCGACACCCTTCTATAAGCGTCCGAAAAAAACTTGAACCATAAAGGGCGCGAAGGTTTACGAAGGAAAGCTTAACCGCCAAGAGTTGCCAGGAGCTAAAAGCCGACATGCCTTACCCAACCGACCGCAAATACACGAAAGAACATGAGTGGATCACTGCCGATGGCACGATCGGCATCACGCACCAGGCCCAGGACTCGCTGGGAGACATCGTGTTCGTCGAACTGCCCAAGGTGGGGACCGAGATCACCATGGGGAAGGCGTTCGGCACGGTGGAGTCGGTGAAAGCCGTGTCCGATTTGTACGCGCCGGTTTCGGGGACGGTGACTGGCGTGAATGAAACTCTGGCCACGGCGCCGGAGCAAGTAAATAAAGATGCGCACGGGTCTTGGATGGTCAAGATCAAGGTGAAGGATCAGGCTGAGATGAATGCGCTGCTCTCGGCGGCGGACTATGAGAAATTTGTGAGTGAAGAGGCGGGACACTGAAAATCGTCAACCACCAGGGACACGAAGGTCCACGAAGGAAAAACACGAAAAACACAGAATTTCCTTCGTGCCCTTTGTGGTTAACGCCTTTGGTGGAAGTCGAAGCACCCCGTGAAATGCCGCAATCGAATTCACCGGTGATTACATCGAAAGAAAGTTCTTATGAGATATCTGCCTAAATCTTCCGCGGATCGCGCCGCCATGCTGAAGGCGATCGGCGTCCACTCCATCGACGACCTTTTCTCGCCGATACCGGCAGAGTATCGTCTGACGCGCGATCTCGCCATCCCCCGGCAAATGGCTGAGTCGGAAATCGTGGACTGGTTCAAGCAGCGAGCGAAAGAGAACGGCGAAGGCTACACCAGTTTTCTCGGAGCCGGAGCTTACTCCCATTACCGCCCAGTGGTCATCGACGCGCTCGTGCAACGCGGCGAATTTCTGACATCTTACACACCCTATCAAGCGGAGTTTGCGCAGGGCACGCTGCAGGCCATCTTCGAGTTCCAGACCATGATCTCGGAACTCACCGGCATGGACCTGGCGAATGCCTCGATGTATGACGGCTCAACCGGCGCGGCTGAGGCCGTGATGATGGCGGTTCGCATCACCGGAAGGCATTCGGCGGTGATCGCGCGCAACCTGCATCCCGAGTATCGTGAAGTGCTCAATACCTACGCGACGCACCAGGCGATTTCGCAGAAGTTAGTCTCGTTCACCGGCTCGGGACAAATCGATCGGAAGGAACTCGAAAAGGCAGTGGGCGACGATACGGCGTGCGTCCTGATTCAGTCGCCGAATTTTTTTGGGACGATCGAAGATGTCGAGGCCATTGCCGAGATCGCGCACAAACGCGGAGCGCTGCTGATTGTGTCGATCGCCGAAGCAGCCTCGCTCGGCATCGTTGAGCCGCCCCGCACCGCCGACATTGTGGCGATGGAAGCGCAGTCGTTCGGAGTGCCGCTCGGATTCGGCGGTCCCTACTGCGGCGTGCTCGCCACCAAGGAAAAATTCGTCCGGCAGATGCCAGGCCGCCTGGCCGGTCAGACCGTGGACAAGAATGGCAAACGTGGTTTTGTGCTGACGCTGGCCACGCGCGAGCAGCACATCCGGCGCGAGAAGGCGACTTCGAATATTTGCACCAACCAGGCTCTGGTCGCGCTGATGGTGAACATTTTTATGACCGTATACGGCAAGGTCGGCTTGCGGGAATTGGCCAGGCAGAACCTGGCAAAGGCCGCATACGGCGCCGACCAGTTCAGCAAACATGCCAGGGTGTTGTTCGCGGGCGCGCCACGATTCAACGAGTTCGTGGTCCAGACCAGCGAAGATCCATACGCCATCAACTCGCGCTTGCTGGGGCACAAGATCGTCGGCGGTCTGCCGCTGAAGAAGTTCTATCCCGAGCTTGGCCACGCGGCTCTGTGGTGCTGCACGGAATTGACGACGCGCTCCATGATCGATACCGCGGTCGGCCTGGTCGCCGAGAGCGAGCGCTCGGTTCGAAGTATGAAAGATGCCGAGCCCGAGGAGGTGGCGCGATGAAGCACGTCACTCGCAAAGCGACGCGCCACATCAATCAGAACGAGGGATTGATTTTCGAGAAGTCTTCACCGGGCAAAGCGGCGTGGAAGTTGCCGCCGCTCGATGTTCCGGAAGTGGATACGGCGAAATTGCTGGGCAAGCAGGAGCGCAAGGATCTCGGCGACATGCCCGAAGTCAGCGAGATCGAAATCATCCGCCACTTTACCCGCCTCTCGACGTGGAATTACGCCATCGATCTGGGCATGTATCCGCTGGGCTCTTGCACCATGAAGTACAACCCGCGAGTCAATGAGTTTGTGGCGCGCGTGGAAGGCCTCGCCAACGGGCATCCCTATCAGGCGGAGAAGATTTCGCAAGGCGCTTTGCGCATCATGCAGACGTTGAGCGATTGCCTGCTTGAGATCACCGGGATGGATGCGATCACGCTGCAACCGGCCGCGGGCGCGCAGGGCGAAATGACCGGGTTGCTGATGGTGCGCGCGTATCACGAGTCCAAAGGGAACGCGCGCAAAAAGATTCTGATTCCGGACTCAGCGCATGGCACGAATCCCGCGACCGCGGCCAGCGTCGGTTACGCGGTGGAAAATTTGAAATCGAACGACCGCGGCATGGTGGACGTGGCGGCGCTGGCGGCGCAGATGAATGAAGACGTGGCGGCGCTTATGGTCACCAATCCGAATACGCTCGGCATTTTCGAGCAGGAGATTCACAAGATTGCCGACCTGATGCACGCCAAGGGCGGCCTGCTCTACATGGACGGCGCCAACATGAACGCGCTGGTCGCCAAAGCGCGGCCCGGGGATTTTGGCGCCGATGTCATGCACCTCAATCTGCATAAAACATTTTCCACGCCGCATGGTGGCGGCGGTCCGGGTTCCGGGCCAGTTGCGGTGAAGAAAATTCTCGAGCCCTTCCTGCCGACGCCGGTCGTGGTGACCAAGGCGGATGGCACGCTGGGCTTCGAATATAACCGTCCGCAGTCGGTGGGGCGCGTGCGCGCGTTCTACGGGAATTTCGGAATGTTCATCCGCGCGCTGGCCTACATCTTTGCCAACGGGCCAGACGGCTTGCGGCAGACGACGGAAGACGCGGTGCTCAACGCGAATTACATCCGCAAGGGACTGGAAGGAGTTTACGATCTGCCCTACTCGACGCCATCCATGCATGAAGTCGTCTTCAGCGACAAGATTCAGGCGAAGAAGGGCGTGAAGACCATGGACCTGGCCAAGCGCCTGATCGATTACGGATTCCATCCCTACACCACGGCGTTCCCGCTGATCGTCGCGGGCGCGCTCATGATCGAGCCGACCGAGAGCGAGCCGAAAGAGGAACTGGATCTGTTCATCGAAGCGATGAAGTCGATCGCGCAAGAGGTGGAAGAAGATCCGCAGTTCGTGCTCGACGCTCCGCACAACACGCGCATTTCGCGTCTGGATGAAACCGCGGCCGCCCGCAAACCCGTGCTGCGCTGGAGACCGGAAGGGAAGCCGGTTTAATACCTGGCAGCCCGTGGTGCAAGTATGTTTCGTGTCAGTATGTTTTGTATCAGTATGTTTTGTATCAGGGTATGCCTTCCGGTGTTCAGGCATACCGTAAGTGCCGTGTTATGAGGGTGCCTTTAGGCGCTGGTTTTGGGCGCTGGAGTTTCACCACGGGCTGCTAAGCAGCTTCTGATTAAGCCTCAAAGATGACAAACATCTGGCGGGTTGAGCGCACTGCACAGGCCGCCGGGCGTCTTGCTAGAATCACCTAAGTCCAACCCTATGCCCGACGATCCGGCCAGCTCCGCAAGCGCCCGCCAATTGGCCGAGCACCATTACTACGCCGCGCTCGATCTGGTTCTTGAAGGCCACCACGAGCAAGCGGTCGAAGAGTACCGGCAGGCGGTGGCGGCCGATCCAAGGTTCACCGATGCGCTGCATGGACTGAGCCGGGCGCTGCAGGACCTCAACCGTTTCGACGAAGCCATCGAAGCCGCCAAGCAAATTTCAGAAATCGATCCCGACGACATTCTGGCGCACACCAGCCTCTCCATCCTCTATCAGAAAAAGGGAATGGTTCCCGAGGCCGAGGCGGAAGGCAACAAGGCGCGCGTGCTGGGGTGGAAGCAGCAGTTGAAGAAGGGGAGCGGGTGAGGGCTGGGGACTTTACCGCGAGGGCTGGCTGGGTTCAGCAGGCTGTTTCCGCTGTCGCTCTGCGAGAATCTCTTGCAGTCGCTTTCTTTCGATTGCCAGCCCCGCCCGGGCGGCCTCGGCCATCTTCTGTGCATACTCCAGCATGTTGTCAGCCATACGTACTCCAAGGATACTCTAACAGGGACGGTTCTCAAGTCCTTTGGCACTGGTAAAATCAACAACTTGCAGAATTAGAAATCGATCCCGACGACATTCTGGCGCACACCAGCCTCTCCATCCTCTATCAGAAAAAGGGAATGGTTCCCGAGGCCGAGGCGGAAGGCAACAAGGCGCGCGTGCTGGGGTGGAAGCAGCAGTTGAAGAAGGGGAATGGGTGAGAGCTTCGGACTCTACCGCGAGGGCTGGCTGGGTTCAGCAGGCTGCCTTCGATCATAATTGTTGCCCTCCGCAACATCAAAGCACGACCCTGCCCTACTGCGCGGCGAAGGCGAACAGAGTGGAGCCGACAGGAATTACCACGTACTGGCGGCCGTCCAATTGGTAAGTGATGCCGGTTGAATAGATGCCGGCGCCGAGCTGGACGTGCCACAGGTCGCGTCCGGTTTGGGCATCGAGGGCGATGAAATTTCCGTCGGAATCGCCGGCGAATACTAATCCGCCCGCGGTGGAGAGCGCGCCGCCGTTGGGATTGCTGAAGTACGGGAACTCCCATTGCTGTTTCCCCGTCAACGGATCGATGGCCTTGAGCGACCCTGAAGGGCGTTCCACCGGGTCGGGCATGTAGATGCTTCCCAAAAAATCATGTCCTGCACGATATTGTTGCGGCGAGCCAGTAAAGACGTCGCACTCGTTGGTGGTGGCGACGTAAAGCAGGCGCGTCTCCGGGTCGTAGGACGGTGAAAACCAGTTGGTGAGGCCGATCGCACCGGGACAAACGCGAGTGGGTGCCACCCCGGGGATGGCTTCAGGATTGACGATCGGACGGCCATCCGGTGCAATTCCCTTGGCCCACGTCACCTTGCCTAAAGTAGAGGCGGAGAGAAACTTGCCGTCGGTGCGGTCCAGGACGTACAGAAACCCGTTGCGATTGGCCTGAACCAGCAGCTTGCGGGGCTTGCCTTCCCAGTTGGCGTCGATCAGGACGGGAATCTGAGTGGCGTCGTAGTCGTACAAATCGTGCGGCGTGAACTGGTAGTACCACTTAAGCTTTCCGGTGTCGGCATCGAGCGCAAGCATGCTGTTGCTGTAGAGATTGTCTCCGCCTCGGTCGGCGCCGTAGTTGCTTGGCGAGGGATTTCCGGTCGGCCAGTAAATCAAGTTCAGCTCGGGATCGTAGGAGCCGGTAAGCCAGGCGGGAGCGCCACCGGCTTTCCACGAATCCCCGGTCCAGGTTTCGTGACCGGGCTGGCCGGGGCCGGGAACCGTGTCGAATCGCCACAGCCTGGCGCCGGTGGTGGCGTCGTAGGCATCGACGAAACCCCGCACGCCATATTCGCCGCCGGACGTACCCACGATCACCGCATTTTTCACGACGAGGGGCGCCACCGTGAACGTGTAAGCCTGATGGTAGTCGGCGGCGGTCACGTCCCAAACGATGTTGCCCGTTTTTGTATCGAGGGCGATGACGTGCGCGTCGAGCGTGGCCATGAAGAGCCGGTTGCCGAGCAGGGCAAATCCGCGGTTGACCATGCCACAACAAGCCTGAATTTTCGGCGGCAGGACGCGCTGATAGCGCCAGAGGGCCCGTCCTGAATGCGCGTCGATGGCGAATGCGCGATCGTTGGGGCTGGTTCCGTAGAGAACGCCGTCCACGGCGAGAGGAGTCGTCTCGAACTCGCCCAACTCCGCGCTCTGAAAGGCCCACTGCAGTGCCAGTCGCGAAACATTCTTCGTCGTGATCTGGTCCAGCGTACTGTACCGCCAGCCGGAGTAGCGCCCGGAATAGGTCAGCCAGTTCTGGGGTTCGCTGGCGGATTGCACCAGACGCTCGTAACTCACTTGCGATCGACTGCTGGTCCATGTTCCCAGCACAAACAACATCAGTAAAGCCAAGACTCTCATCGAGATTGTTCCTTAATGTCCGCCATCGACAGTAACTGTTTGGAAAATCTGCCGCGTTCCGCGAATTGTCAGTCCCCTCGCAAGTTTTGCAGATACGCCACCAGGTTTTCCAGGTCGGTCGCGTTCAGCATGTCTTCCGCATAGGCAGGCATCATGGACTTGCGTTCGTGGTTCACTTTCTGCAGATCTTTCTTCGAAAGCAAGTGCAGATTCTGCCGCCTGTCCATCAGCTGAATGGAAAAAGTGTCTTCGTTTCTCGCCACGCCGACGATCTTCTCACCGGTTGCAGTGATGACGGTGACTGTGTCCCACACGCGGGCCGGCCCGAAGTGGCTGTTGGGGTCGATCATGCCGGTGCTCAGATCCTTGTCCGGAAAGCGAATGGAATCGGTGATGTAGGCCGCCGAGCGCCCGGCGCCAACGCGCGAAAGATCCGGTCCCAGCAAACCGCCCCGTCCTTTTACCATGTGGCAACTGGGACAGCCCTTGCCCTGGAAGATCGCTTCGCCGACTGCCCTGTCTCCAACCGGAGCTGTGGATTTCGGGGGCGCCAGCGAGCGCAGGTAAGCGATGATCGTCCAAATCTCCGAGTCTTCAAAGTTGGCGGCCGGCATTTCGGTGCCGGTGACACCCTGCGTGATGGTGAGAAACAGATCGGCGTCCGCCGACCCGTGGTTCCAGCGGCCCGAGGTCAAATCTGGCCCCCTGCCTCCGCCTCGCGCGTTGATCCCGTGACAGGGCGAACAGTTGGCACGAAACAAAGATAGGCCCTCTTTGATCGCTGCCGGGTTGTCGGCGACGGGATTGGTAACCGGGTTTTTTTGCGCCCCGGCGGGAGCGCACCACAGAGCCGCGATGACCAGCACAACTCCGCCCCAGCGAGTGCAAGCGTTTCTAACGGCACGATCCACGCACATCAAGATGCATCTCCTTGTAACACCGAAGCAGCCGACGAAACCACGGGCGGTTGCGGTCGCTCGCCATCCGTCAAGGAACATTCCGTCCGGAACATTGAACAATATCCTAAGACAGGCATGAAGTGAAATATCTCATCGTTTACCCGTGGCCTCCGTTCACAGCATTCGCGGCCGGTTCTTCTCCGCGCATCCCGCGTCCCCTGCGTGAAGTCGTTGTGGTTTCTTCCCGTCCGCACTCCGGTGGGCCGCTTGTATAAGGGCACGCTGCGGGCTGCGCGTCCTGATGAAATGGCTGTGGTTGGGGCGGGTTGATAAAAAATCTAAAATGAAACACTTCATCGTCTCCGAAGAAATCAAACACAGGGTGGGGCGCATACGCTCCCGACTTGCCTGGCCTGGGCGCTGCGGGCAAAACGCTGGACGAAGTGAAGGAGCTCATCCGCGGGGCGGTTGAGTTTCACTTGGAAGGCATGCGCGCGCACGGTGATCCAATTCCTGCGGCGAGCGCGCTGACTGAATACATCACGATCTGAATGGAAACTTGAGACGGGCCACCGCGACTGCTGGCTGGGTTCAGCAGGCTGCTTCCTCTGTCGCTCAGCGAGAATTTCTTGTAGTCGCTTTCTTTCGATGACCAGCCCCGCACGGGCGTTCTCGGCCATCTTCTGTGCGTACTCCAGAATGTTCTCAGCCATGGCTACAAGAATACTGCAATAGAGCGGTTTCTCCAGTCCCTTGGCATTGTAGAATCAACGACTTGTGCCAGCCGGGATTCTAGCGGTCGTTCTCAGATTTGGTGATCAACTCCTCTGCCTCTCGAACGCCAACGCTCCTCAGCTTCAGATTGCCGTTTTCGTCTTCGTCGACAGCATTTCTTATCCGGGCGACGCCCATCTTCGCGTTTGTACGTTTGTAACCGTGACGCCTAACCTGATCCGTCAACTCTTCTCCCGACATCCTCTTCGGATAGATGGCGTACAAAACCAAAAGGGCCGCTTCGCGCGCGCTGCCTGCGATATCGACGTAAAGGCGCCCGTCGATTTCCTCCATGAACGGGTACTTGCGCTTGACGACGCCATCAACGACAGCCTTGGTTTCATCTAAGTCCATCCCCTTTTGTGCATATCTAATCAATTCCGCCAGAATCCAGGAGCATAGGGCCAATACGGCATTCGCGTCCATCTCGGTAGCTTCGACCTCGTCGGCATCGTGGCGAGCGCCGCGATTGCTGGCGACTTCATACACGAATCTGCAGGCGCGGGGGACTGTCAGCCGGAGAGAATCGGGCAAGGATGTTTTTGTGGGAATGCTGTCCATGATAGTTCCCGCCTTGAACGACTTGCCAGTGGGCACGGTCTCGCCAGCTTCGCGCCACAGCGCCTTCAGCACGGCTTCCACGAACTTGCCAGCCTTGGCATTTGCGTCGTCCCACTCGCGCCGATAGTAGTCCTGAATCATCCGATTAAAATGACTAGCCGCCGCGTCGGCATGTTTAGGGGCGAACTTGTTTTTCAGCATTTCGTCCAACGTTCTGTCAGGCATTGAAGATGTCCTTCCAACCAGGCAAGAGCGCGTACATCCCAGTTTTCGGTGAATCAACCCATTCGTGTTCCTTCGCTCTGATTGTGTGCGCTCCGTTCCACTTTCCTAGGAGTCCCGTCATCTTGCCCCATTGCTTTCGAATGGTCGCAAAGGGAACTTCTCTCTTAGTGTCACCGCTGACCATGCGCGCCAGCAGCAAAGTGAATTTCTGTGGGCCGCCCATCCCGCGTGCGTGTCTCTTTACGAACGCTCTGATAGGAGATGATAAGTTGATCGTATGTTTGGGAGCGTTTTTTGCCCTTGCCGTTGTCTTTGTCCGGACCGATCTTTGCGAACTAGACGGGGTCAACTCGACCTGCCCTTGAAAAATATTGCCGCTGTCGTCTGTGAGAGTGACGGTAACTTTCATTTTGGACTCCTTCTTCGATCGCCGGCCTTCGGCCGCTCGGCAATGTAGGGGTATTTCTGGATATACTCGTAACTTCCGCGCTTCCCGCGACGAGTCAAATGATTCGCGCGCTTCAACGCCATCCCAAGTTCGGGGTCCGAAAAGTGGTTGCCCCTCTTTCCCAAGCTTTCAACGATGGGAAGTTTCTTCTTCCATGTGCGAAAGAAGCCTTCTTCCCATAGGATCTTCAAAGCCTCGGTTGCTGTCTTGGCCACTCTGGTCGTCCTATTTGCCATATACCCATTTCCCTTCATGCTTCTTTCGTCGTAACTGCCTCCTCTTAACCAGACCCAGCGCGACCCCTGAGAGGGAGGTCACCGGGTAGAGGTAACCTTTTTCTTCAAGCGCACGCGCTATTTCACCCAGAGCCTTTGGTTTCTCAAAGAACCCAGCCTCTTTCAGTTCGATAATGAGATCAGAAGCGCCCTCTCGCTTCTTGTCCGTCTTTCTAGCGGTCCTTGTCCTCGCTATTGCTTTCTTTGCCTGATCTACCACGCTGTGTCTTTCATAGGCCGCAAGGATGCTTGATACCTCGCTCTCGGTACCTTCAACTGTAATTACGGCACCTGTACCAGACTTGATCGTTGCTTTTGCCACTGGCCACCTCTTGTGCGATATCAAAATATATTAGCTATGATAATAGTGACAATTCTTTGTGTCAAGCATGCGCCAAGTCCTCGACGGGAAGGCGCAAACGAATGGCCGCTCTAGATTCAATATCCTAGAAATGGGATAATGTCAGCGAGGAGGCACGATATGGCAAACAAGCGAAATAGCGAATCCGTAGTGCGAAGTTCGGGGAACGTGTTTGCCGACCTTGGGTTGCGCGACGCCGGCGAGAAGCAGACAAAAGTGCGTCTTGCGCTTGCGATTCAGCAGATCATTCAAGCTCGGCACCTGTCGCAGGCAGCAGCAGCGCAGTTATTAGACATCAACCAGCCGAAGATTTCTGCCCTGGTCAACTACCACCTCGATGGTTTTTCCGTCGAGCGCCTGCTCCATTTTCTCAATGCTCTGGACCGCGATGTCGAGATCGTGATCCGCAAGAAACCGCGCTCGCGCAAGGCTGCCCGGATCGTGGTGACGGAAGCTCAGTTGTCCGCGGGGTAGCAGCTGCCGAGCTGGCTCGGCTTGGACGGGCGAGGGCGCCCGTCCCCACACGAACCCCGTTCCCACACGAACCCTGTCCCCACACGGACCCCGTTCCCCCACGAACCCCGTCCCCACACGAACCCCTCCGAGAGTTAAAATTGTCCCATGCGTGAAGTCGTTGTGGTTTCTTCCGTCCGCACTCCGGTGGGCCGCGCGTATAAGGGCACGTTGCGGGCTACGCGTCCCGATGAACTGGCTGCCGTTGCGATCAAGGGCGCGCTGGATCGTGTGCCGCAGCTTGATCCCAAAGAAATTGAAGATGTCATCCTGGGCTGCGCCATGCCTGAGGGCGAGCAGGGGATGAACGTCGCCCGCATTGCTTCGCTGCGGGCGGGGCTGCCGGTTGAGGTGTCGGCGGTGACGATCAATCGCTTTTGCTCCTCCGGCTTGCAGGCGATTGCCATGGCGGCTGAGCGCATCATGAGCGGCGGCGCCGAGGTGATGGTCGCGGGCGGGACGGAATCGATGTCGATGATCCCGATGGGCGGTTACAAGATTTCGCCTAATCCTTGGTTGGTCGATCATTATCCGGATGCTTATCTTTCCATGGGGCTGACGGCGGAGCGGGTGGCGGCGCGCTTTGGCATTACGCGCGAGCGGTGCGACGAGTTTTCTTTGCGCAGCCATCAGAAGGCGCTGGCGGCCATTGCGGCGGGTAAGTTTGAGGATGAGAGTGTCGCGGTGCCGGTTAGCTTTACTACTCCGAATGGATCGAAGCCGAGTGCAAATCCAAGCCGGCAAGAAATCTCTTTCAAGGTGGACGAAGGCCCGCGCGCTGACACTTCGATGGAGGCTCTGGGCGCGCTCAAGGCGGCGTTTCATGTGAAGGGCGTAACCACGGCGGGGAATTCTTCGCAGATGTCGGATGGCGCCGCGGCGGCGGTGGTGATGTCGGCCGACCGGGCGAAGGCTCTGGGCATCACTCCTTTGGCGCGCTATGTTTCGTTCGCTACCGCCGGATACAAGCCGGAAGAGATGGGCCTCGGCCCGGTGTTTGCCATACCTAAGGCGCTGAAGTTGGCCGGGTTGAAGCTATCGGATATCGACGTGATCGAACTGAACGAGGCGTTCGCGGCGCAGTCGCTGGCGGTGATTCAGGAAGCTGGACTTGATCCCGAACGCGTGAATCCAAACGGTGGAGCGATTGCGCTGGGGCATCCGCTGGGATGCACGGGCGCAAAGCTGACGGCTAGCGTGATTCGTGAGTTGAAGCGGCGCGGGGCCCGGTATGGGATGGTAACGATGTGCGTTGGCGGCGGGATGGGCGCGGCGGGAATTTTTGAAAGGCTTTAACCGCCGGGGTACACGGGAAAGGCCACAGGGAAACCTTCCAAGGCATGGTCTAGACACCGGCAAAGATGAAATAATCCCTATGTGATTCCCCGTGTTTCCCTGTGTCCTCTGTGGTGAAAGGTTTTGACTATGGCAACAACAGCAATCCCCAAAACCAGGATTCTCGGCGGCAGCTTTCTGCTGGAAGAGCGGCAGACTGCCGATGTATTCACCCCCGAAGATTTTTCCGAGCAGCACCGGATGATCGGGCAGACCACCGAAGAGTTTGCCATCAACGAAATTCTGCCCCAGGCCGAGAAGATCGAACACAAGGATTTTTCGATTTCGCGCGCTCTGCTGAAAAAAGCCGGCGACCTCGGCCTCAGCGGAGTTGAGATTCCCGAGGCCTACGGCGGCCTCGAAATGGACAAAGTGACCGCCGCCATCATTGCCGACAACATCGCCAAGTACGCCGGCTTTGCGACCACATGGGGCGCGCACAGCGGCATCGGTCTGTTGCCCATCGTTTATTTCGGCACCGAAGAACAGAAGAAAAAATATCTGCCGCGGCTGGCCACGGGAGAAACGGTTGGCGCGTATGCGTTGTCGGAAGCGACTTCCGGCTCCGATGCCCTCAATTGCCGCGCCCGAGCCGTGCTTTCGCCCGATGGCAAGCACTACATCCTGAACGGCGAGAAGATGTGGATCACCAACGCCGGCTTCGCCGACCTGTTTACGGTATTCGCGAAAATTGACGGCGAAAAATTTTCCGCGTTTTTGATCGAAAGAACTTTTCCAGGATTTTCCGTTGGCAGCGAAGAGCACAAAATGGGCATCCGCGGATCTTCAACTTGCCCGATTATCCTGAACGACTGCAAGGTGCCGGTGGATAATCTGCTCGGCGAAATTGGCAAGGGGCATATCATCGCCTTCAACATTCTGAACATTGGACGTTTCAAACTCGGCGCGATGTGCGTGGGCGGGGCGCGGGTTTCGATCGAAAGTGCCGTGGCTTACGCCAGGCAGCGCAAGGCCTTCGGCAAGACGATCGGCGAATTTGGGCTGGTGCGGGAAAAGATCGCGAACATGGCGACCCTGATCTATGTCGGCGAATCGCTGGTCTATCGCACGGTCGGAATGATGGACGCTTTGCTGTCGGAAATCGACTCCGCAAGCGCCGACGCCGCCAAAGAACGGCGCAAGGCGATCGAGGAATACGCGGTGGAGTGTTCGATCCTCAAAGTCTGGGGATCGGAGATGATCGATTACGTCGTGGACGAGACGCTTCAGATCTATGCCGGCTACGGCTTCGTGGAAGAGTATCCGGCGGAACGGGCTTACCGCGATGCTCGGATCAACCGCATCTTCGAGGGCACCAACGAAATCAACCGGCTGATCATCACGGGGTTCCTGCTGAAGCGGGCGATGAGTGGCCAGTTGCCGCTGATGCCGGCGATCAAGAAGTTGATGGACGAAGTGCTCAGCGGTCCGTCTGCCGGCGAGGAAATTGAAGGACCGCTGGCGGAAGAGCGCAAGCAAGTTGCCCAGGCGAAAAAACTTGGCCTGTTCGTTTCCGGGGCGGCCACCCAGAAATATATGCAGGCGATCCAGGATCGGCAAGAGGTGTTGGGCGCGATCGCCGATATGACGATCGAGATCTACGCCATGGAATCGGCTGTGCTGCGCGCGCGGAAGATGGTCGAGCAAAAAGGCGAGGAGGCGGCGGCGCTGGCGATAGCAATGACGCGAGTGTATCTGACGCAAGCCCTTGAAAAGGTCGAGGCGGCGGCAAGGAAAGTGATTGCCGACGTGGCCGAAGGCGACATGCTCCGGACACAGTTGGCGATCGTGCGCCGGTTGTCCAAGCACGAGCCGTTCAACACGATTGCCCTGCGACAGCAGATTGCGCAGAAGACGATTGAGGCAGGGAAGTACCGCCTGGCGTAGAACTAAGAACGGTCAACAACTTTGCTATCCTGCGCCAAGCTGGCAACTTCGCGCAGGCGGACAGTTTCGTTAGGGCTTACTCAAACCAGCCGCTGCGGTAAGCCATCCACCACGAGATGTACACGATGGGAATAGTTGCTCCCAGGGCCCACCAGAGCGGCAGAACGAAATCGGCGAGCAGCCCGAGCACGGTGAAGGAGATCCAGAAGATCTTGCGCTCCATATCTGGATTGTAAGTCTTTCCCGCCCATTGCGATCCCGGTTGGAGAAAGTCGGTGCTACGGGGCATGGTAGCTGCGATTGTGCGTCCGCCGATTTTTACTATCCAATCCGCTGTCCTCGGGTCAGGCGCATTGCTAACTAGCCTCCGGTTCCTGGGCGCATTACCCGAATGAGTCGAGCCGCTTACCCATGAGGAACGAATGCGATCCAAACCATGGCTGTATGGTTGTACGGTAGTGATGTTCGCGCTGTCCGGCATGGCGCTGGGCGACGGCCACGGCAAACATCACGGCCGCAATGACGAAGATGAGCGCGGGAAGCAATATTACAGCGAGCACGACCGCGATCAAATGCGAGGCTGGTATGACGACCAGGACGATCATCTTCCGCCCGGACTGGCGAACAGAGATCGGCTTCCGCCAGGACTGGAAAAACAGTTGCGGGTGCGCGGGATACTCCCGCCAGGATTGCAGAAGAAGTTGATGCCGTGCCCGGAAGAACTGGAACGGCGTCTGCCTCCGCCTCCGCCGGGATGCGTGCATGTGGTGGTCGGCGGGCATGTTGTGTTGGTGAATCGCAGCACCTACGTGGTGCTGGATATTCTCCACTTTGAGCGATAGAAGAATGCGCGGTGAGTTCTGCCCTTCGGGCCAGTCGGCGATTGTTGCCTGGGTGGAATCAAGAGTGCTTCCATTATTGGCGTTCGGCTCTTGTGCCTGTCTCTAAGAGCGCCACCGCGCCACAAAAACCGGACATTTTAGTTTGCTAACAACATCGCTGAAATCAGGCTTTGGGCCGGAGTTCTTCCATCACACTTTGAATCAGCTCTTTGGCGTCGGTCAGGTTTTTCATGATGAGCTGCACATCCATGACGGGCTTGCCCGGCCAGCGCTGGCTCTGGCAGTAGACGCCATGCTGCCCGACCAGGGCCATGGCGTCGGTCACCAGATCCATGGTGACAGCGAGCCGTCCGCGGGGCAAACCCATGCGCATTTCGAAGTGCTCAAGTTCTTCCTGCTTTTCGTGGAAGACGGCCATGGACAGATTGTAACGGGGATGTGGGTATAATTCTTGAAGTCGGGTTTTAGGTCTTGGCTCTTAGCTCTTAGCCGTTAGCGCAAGAGAACCACTTCCCCAGAGGAATGGGAGCGCGCGGCAGGCTGAAATTGAAACCCGACGCGGTGCACAAAATGTTCTAGTCAAAAGCTAACAGCCAACAGCCAAGTGCAATCTCAGGAGGAAAAAATCATGAAAACGTTCGCCTTAATCGCAGCGTCACTTTTCGCGGTAGCTACTCTCGCCTCGGCGCAGGTGGGTATGTCGCAGGACAAATCCAAGCGGCCCAGTCCGCCAGCCGGCGCCGTGTGCAAGTTTTCCGATGGCATGACCATCAAGATGGACTATTCCAGTCCACGCGCCAAGGGCCGGAAGATATTCGGCGAGGAGAGCGAGAAGGCGCTGGTGCCGTTCGGCAAGATCTGGCGCACCGGCGCGAATGACGCGACCACATTCGTTACCGATGCGAATCTGACCGTGGGTGGCAAGCCAGTGCCGGCGGGCAGTTACACCATCTTCACAGTCCCCAAGGCCGACGCCTGGTTGCTGGTCATCAGCAAGAAGACGGGCGAGTGGGGAACGGAATACGACGACGCCAAGGACGCCAAGCAAGATTTGCTGCGCGTGCCGATGAGCGTTTCCAAGACGACTGCGCCGGTGGAGAATTTCCTGATCGCTTTCGACCAGGCAGGCAGCAGCTGCACCCTGCGCATGGAGTGGGAAAACACCCGCGCCAGCGTCGAAATCACAAAGTAACACGGCTAGGCCGTGGAGCGCCCGTCGCTCCACGGCCAAAGTCAGCCCGCGGTCACTGTGTTCTGGTCCTGCGTGCTATTTCCGGCGCTATACTAGAACCCGATGCGGCCGATGCTGCGCTTTCTTTGGAACTCCACCCGTGGCCACCGGATTGCGCCGTGGCGCAGTCCCTACCTTCTTTGGCGCATCGAGACCTTCACCGGCGTCAAGATGACTCAGATTGGATTCCTGGAATTCTGGACATTCTTGTGGACGGAACGAATCAGCCTGTGGCGCTTTCTGAAGTGGACGGCGGAGATGGAGCGCTACATCCATCCGAGGGCGAACAACCTCTAGCAGCCCGTGGTGCAAGCATGTTTTGTATCAGGGTATGCCTTCAGGTAAGTGCCGTGTTATGAGGGCGCCTTTAGGCGCTGGTTTTGGGCGCGGGAGTTTCACCACAGGCTGCTAGCGTCGCGTCCCGCAAGTTCGTGGCATAAATCCATACTGTCATCCTGAGCGAAGCGAAGGACCTGGCGCATAGCGAACTCAAGTTCATAGGTCCTTCGCTTCGCTCAGGATGACAACCTAAACTTGTGTCGGGAATTTGCGGGAGGCGACACCTAAATAATCCCAGGAACCCCCGCGCTCTCAGCGGCCTTCCATCACGATATTGACTTCGCTGCCTTTGCCTGCGCCGAGCAGTTGCAGGGCTGAGCCCCGGTTCGATGCGACTTCCAGAAAACCCATGCTCCCAAGGATTCCGAAAACTTCGCCGGGAGCGCCTTCGGCGTAGCTTGTGCACATGCGAGTTGCCTGAGCCTTCGTTCCAATCGCAATCTTGAAGGCGGGCGGCGTGGCGTCGAAAAGTTGCGGCGCATCCTGCGGAGTGATGTTGGTGATGAGATTGCCAAAACGATCGACTTTAAGCACCACTCCCCGCAGCGTGTGCTCATCCACCGGCTTGGGGCGGGGAGCGCCGAAGCGGACATAGTCGCTGATCTCTTCGCCGAAACGATCGGGATCGACTCCCTTCGCCAGAAAAGCCGCGACTGGCGAAAAAATATCGCGCGCGTGGAAGGTGTTGCTGCGCGGTTGCAGAAAATAATGCTCGGCGGTCACGTGGCGGACGGAAATTCGTTCTTCGCGGTCGTAGATCAGAGAAAGCACGCCGTTGTCAGGAGCCACAAACACATGGCGGTCGCCGGTCATAATCACGGGCCGCCGCGCCGTCCCCACCCCGGGATCGACGATCACCATATGCACGGTGCCGGAAGGAAAGTAGGAGTAGGCCTGCGAAACGGTCAGCGCGCCGTCCAGAATGTCGAAGGGCTGCACCGCATGGCTGATGTCGATGATCTGCGCCTCGGGGGCGATCTCCAGGATGACCCCCTTCATGGCGCCGATGAAATGATCGTTGAGTCCGAAATCAGTGGTCAGAGTGATAATCGCGGTGCGTGCCAATCGGTTACCTCGTTGAGCCTGAATGTTTTCAGGAACTCACGAAGTATCAGGCGTCACACGACGGCACGTCAAGGCAAGTGCGTTAACCACAAAGGACACGAAGCAGCATGAAGGAGCACCAGGAAAACCCGCAGCGGATTCAATCCTTTGTGTTACTTCGTGTCCTTTGCGGTTCAGCCTCTAGTCGACCTGCACGTTGCCCGAGCCGGTGCGGACGCTCCACATGTTTTTCGGCAAGCCTTTGCCGTGAATGTCACCGCTGCCCGCTTTGACCCGCGCGGGACCAGAAAGCTCGTGTCATAGCATTCGCCTCTCAATTCACCAGAGTCTGTCATCCTGAGCGAAGCGAAGGACCTCTGCATTCCTCCGCTGCGAGCAAATCCGTAGGTCTCTCGTGCTCAGGATGGCAGTCTTTTTTCACTGCAGCACCACCTGGTCGCCTTCCTTCAGCCCTTGCAGCAACTCGGTCTTGGCGCCATTCGATATCCCGATGTTGACGGCGAGTTTCCGCTTGCCTTCCTTGGCCTTCGTGTCCGGTACTTCGACCGATGCCTTCTTATCCTTGTCGTAAATGATCGAACCTTCCGGGATCTGCAGCACGCCCTTGTGTTCTTCCAGAATGATCTCCGCGTTGGCCGTCATCATCGCCTTGAGGACGCCCTCCGGGTTATTGATCGAGACGCGTACTTCAAAGGTCGTCACATTATCTTTCTCAACGCCCATCGGAGAGATCTTCGTCACCTTACCGGTAAAGGTCTTGTCCTTGAACGACTCGACTTTGATCCGGGCAGGTTGTCCCAAATAAACCTTGCCGATATCGCTTTCGTCCACTTTGCCTTTGACGTATACCTCGCTGGTGTCGCCGAGCGTCATCACCAGCGTAGCCGACGAACCCAGCACCAGGATCGAACTGACCGCATCGCCAATTTCCACGTTGCGGGAAAGAACAATCCCGTCAATCGGCGACTCAACCGTGGTGTAACTCAGCTGTTCTTCCAGTTGTTTCAGGTTCGCGCGGTCCTGCGCCACCTGCCCCTGGGCCTGACCAATCTTCGCCTGCAAAACCTGCAACTGCGCCTTCGATACATTTTGCCTATTCAGCGACATCTCGTAATTTTTCTGTGCCTCGTCAAGCGCGGAAGCCGAAACCACGCCTGCCTTCGCCATGCCCTGAGCCCGGTCATAGGCGCGTTTCAGCAGCGGCACGTCGGGACCCTCGGCGTCCACCTTGGCGCGCTCCAGGTCCGCGCGCGTGCCGTTCAAGCTCGCACTCGATCCCTCCAATTGCGCCCGGGCCTGCGCGACACGAGCCTCTATCTCTTCCTTGTCGAGTTCGGCCAGCATCTGGCCCTTCTTCACTTTGTCGCCGTAATCCACGTAGAGCTTCTTCACGATGCCGCTGGCCTTGGACTTGATATCGACCTTGGTGATGGGCTCGATCTTGCCCGTCGCCACCACGCTTTTTGCCAGATCTCCCTTCTCGACCTTGGCGAGCTTCGAGGGGTCGATCTTGGTGCCGCCGCTGGTCGCTGCGATCAACACGCCGGCAACTACCAGAACCACAAAGGCTGCGATCAAGCCGTAGATGATTCGCTTACGCCGCTTTTTCTTGCCATTACCGTTGCCTTCCACGACCGCCTCCTGCTTGATTTCAAATCTTAGAATCCGCATTCACCTGTTGTTACGGGAGAAACATCGGAATAGTTCCTGACAAATTCTCAAGTTTCGTATAGCGGTATCGCTTTAGCTTGAGCGATACCGTAGGTTCTTCGCCTGTTGAGAAATTAAATCCGTGCTCCGCCGTTTTGCACGTACTTAGACCGCCGGGCAACGAAAAAAAAGCGATCAGTTTCAGATCGCAAACAAGGGTTAAGCTCTGATTGTACCGTCAGCGAGTTCCAAAAGCCCGTGATCCTCTTTCGGGATTTCTCATCCCCCACCATTATCCCTTTGGAATGTTAGAATTAGAGTTCCATGATTGCATACGTGCTGCTGCAGGTGTTCGTCATCCTGCTCCTGGTGGCCGCCAATGCCTTCTTCGCCGCAGCCGAGTTCGCGCTCGTCAGTGTGCGCGAGACGCGCATCCAGCAGTTGATCGAAGCTCACCGCGTCGGCGCCCGCACTGTCCTCAAACTCCACCAGCAACTAAGCCGCGTAGTCAACGGCGTGCAACTGGGAATCACCGTCACCAGCCTGACCCTGGGCTGGCTTGGCGAGCCCGTTCTGGCGCGCTTGTTCGAGGCCTGGATCGGAAGCATCCCCTACGCACTGCTCTACGCTCACGTCATCGCCGTAGCGGTAGCCTTCGCCATGATTACCAGTCTGCACGTAATTTTGGGCGAGCTGGTTCCGAAGTCGCTGGCGTTGCAACGGGCCGAGCGCGTCGCGCTGGCGGTCGCGGCCCCCCTGGACGTTTTCCTGACCATCACCGGTCCCCTGACCATTGGCATGAGCCGCCTTGCTGGTTTTGTCCTGCGTGCCTTTGGGACACGCGAAATTCGCCACGGTTCAGTCCATTCTCCCGACGAACTCAAGCTCATCGTAACCGCCGCCCACCACTCCGGTCAGCTCTCTCCCGCACAGGAAGAGATGCTGCAGAATGCGCTCGAACTGGACAGCATTACCGCCCGTCAAGTGATGGTGCCGCGCACCAGAATTTTTTCGTTGCCCTCCGACCTCAACCTCGACGAAGCCCTCTCCCTCGTGGTCGAAGAGCAACACTCGCGAGTCCCCGTCTACGATCCCCAGCGCGGTCCTGAACATATTATCGGCGTCCTTTACGCCAAGGACTTGATGCGTTGGACCAGGCTGCGTCTCCGCTTCGGCCTGGTCGCCGTTCCTTCCGCGGAACGCGTTGCCCAGATGAAGATCGGCCAGATCATGCACGATGTGCTGGTCGTCCCCGAAACCAAGTCATTGCTCGACCTGCTAGGCGAATTCCAGCAGCGCAAGCGCCACCTGGCGGTAGTGGTAGACGAATTCGGCTCCACCGCCGGAGTGATCAGCGTCGAAGACGTGCTCGAACAACTGGTAGGCGAACTGGAAGACGAATTCGACGTAGCCTCAACGCAACCAGTGGTGACCGACGCGAATGCGCCTCTAGTGCTGGACGGAGCGGTCAACATTCGCGACCTTGAAGCCCAATACGAGCTGAAACTTCCACAGGACGAAGGCTTCGAAACTCTAGCCGGCTTTGTGCTTTCACGGCTGCAGAAGATGCCCGCGGGCGGCGAAGTGTTCGACTATCAGGACCGGCGTTTTGTAGTAGAAAAAATGGACGGCCATCGCATCGACACCATTCGCATCGAGCCCGTGCTCGCAGCTCCAGTGTCTGCAGCAACCGTGCACCGCGCCGGAGACTAGATCGTGTGGGGACGGGCGCCCTCGCCCGTCCGAGCCGAGCGCAGCTCGGCAGTTGCGTGAGTCCACGGCAATTCTGGATTCGCGGTAACACCCGTGGTACAAGTAGGGACTAGGCACTCATGCCGCGCTACCTAATCTCTCGCGTCCTCTACACCCTGCCAGTCATCTGGCTGGTTGTCTCTACCGTCTTTCTGCTAATCCACTTCGTCCCCGGAGACCCCATCCAACAAATGCTGGGAGAAGGCGCCCCAGCCGGCGACATCCAAGCCGCCAGACACGCCTACGGCCTGGACGTCCCGCTAGGCGAGCAATACCTGAATTACTGGAAAGGCGTCCTCCACGGCGACTTAGGCAAGTCCCTCCGCTTCAACCAGGGAGTTACAACTCTAATCGCCAAGCGCTATCCCTTCACCTTGCAACTAACCCTGGCGTCATTGTTAGTAGCGATTCTGCTAGCCATTCCCGCAGGCGTCCACTCCGCCCAACGCCGCAATCAATGGGATGACCGCGCCCTAAGCGTAGTCAGCCTCTTCGGCCTGTCCTTCCCAAACTTCGCGCTAGGCCCGGTGCTAATCCTGTTCTTCGCCGTCAAACTAGGATGGCTCCCAGTCTCCGGTTCCGGCACCCTAGCCCATCTAGTGTTACCCGCAATCACCATGGGAGGAGCGCTGGCCGCGATCCTGACCCGCATGGTGCGCACCTCCATGCTGGAAGAGTTAGGCCAAGACTACATTCGCACCGCCCGCGCCAAAGGTCTGCCCGAGCGCACCGTAGTCTATCGCCACGCCCTGCGCAACGCCATGATCCCAATCCTGACCGTGCTCGGATTGCAGTTTGGCGCACTGCTAGCGGGGGCGATTGTCACGGAAACCATCTTCTCCTGGCCCGGCATCGGACGCCTCACGATTCAAGCCATCGCCAACCGCGACTACTATCTGGTGCAAGGATGCATTCTGGCGATTGGGTTGACCTACGTCGCAGTGAACTTCCTGACTGATTTGCTGTATTCGGCGGTGAACCCGAGGATCAGACAATAATCCTTGTCGGGGCTGGAATGTCGGGAGCGCTCACTGTTGTTTGCTGCTTCGTTTTGCCATTTCTCCGTTTGCTGTTTCGGCCACATCTGTCTTGTGGAATCAATGACTTAGCGGGAAATAGTACATTCGACTGACTGTATACTATTGGCGCCGTCACAGGGTATTGTCTGTGCTTGCGGGCATCTTGGCCGCCATTTCCGACACAAGATCATTGTTTAGGTCGAACCACAACCCCTTCCGATTTCTTAGCTTCAAATAGCGCCGTGCGTCGTGAATATCCTGGGACGCTACTTCTTGCGCGTTCTCGAATCGTGCAGCGTGCCAGCACAGGACATCTGCCGCTTGGCAGGGTATACGATCCTTATCGCCAGTGCTAAGTTCGCCGACCAGCGGAGAGAGCTCTGGCCGTCCAATTGAGGTAAGGGCCTTCGCCAAACCGGAATGAAATTCATTGATGTAGCGAGTGATGTACCCTTTCCGCTCGACAATGAAGTCCACCTTTTCAACATGTGGGTGCTTTTCGTGTACATAGTCCAGTACCGTATGCGCGTAGGCGAGAAAACACAGATAGTCGGGTTCGAATGGCTTTGCTTCAAATTGCTTTGCTTCAGCCCGCCGCACTTTAGACTCTCTAAAGGCACTCTTGAGATGACTAGCATCCACCGCAATCGCTATCGGATAGAACGACCCCATTGTGTTTATGATAGAAACGGCTTCGTCAACTCTGTCATCGGCGGCTACTCCTGAAAGTCCCCACTTATCCCGAAATTCTTGGCTACGAATTTCAGTCATGTGTAGATAGGGAATGTTTGGAGGACCGTCCAGTACTCTTTCTTGCCATGCTGGCACAAAAAAATGCGACCAATCTGGTTCTGGGCCTACATATCCAGCAAAAAGAAAAAGTCCTCGCCCATCGCTACCGGAATGTTCATCGGAGGCGGAAATAAAGATAGCCATGCGACGCTCCTGCCTCGGTAATCCGAAGAACAGCCGGGTGCCGCATTCCACAGAAGCATCCCGCTGAGACCTCAGATCAACTCAATCACCACCCGCTGCCCCACCAGCGCCGCCGCCCGCTGCAAACTCGACAGCGTAATATCGCGTTTCGGATCGAGAATGCGATCGACCTGGGAGCGGCTCGTCTTCAGCAAGACCGCCATGCGCGCCTTGGAAATCTTTTTCTTCTTCATCGTCTTGGCTAGTTGCCAGGCAACGACTTCCTTGATGGCTTGCGCCTGCGCTTCTTCAAAGATGAGTTCTTTCTTCAAGAAGGTCCAATGCTCGATCCCAAATGTTTCTTGCTCATTCATCTTCAACTTTTGAATAAACGTACCATAAAAGATACACGGAAGACTGTATAAAATCTTTGCGGTGCCGATAAACAAATAAGTTAAAGTGAATAAACGGGGCAAAGACACTATGGCTGTGCGCACGACATCAATCCGCGTGGACGCCCGTCTTGCCGACGAGGCGAAGAAAGCTCTCGGGGCGAAGTCCCGGACCGAAGCCGTCCATATGGCGCTCCGGGAGATTGTCGGGCTGCGCCGATTCAAAGACTTGATGAAGAAGAACGCGGGAAAGCTCTCGTTCGCCGGATGCGATGAGTGAACCGGTCCAAACTTCGGCCATCTGACCTCACCTCGTTTCATCACAAACGCTCGGTGTGCCCCATCACAGACTTCCAACCCAAGATGCGCGACAATCAAAAAAGCCGCTGAACCATGGCTTTGGGAGAATCAAACAAATATTCGAGCTAAGTCCTTAGTTTTGAATACTTTGAAGTTAAGTCTTGTGTTTTCTATGCTTTAGCAAGAATTCGGGGGGGGGGGGGGGGGGGGGG
>JANXZM010000108.1 GCA_025355505.1 Acidobacteriaceae bacterium
ACGACAGGGCAGTACCGAAGGCCGTTGTTGGTTCTTACTCGCCTGGTGAGGGTGACTTGTCTGTTCACTTGGGCTACCTCTTCCGGTATCACTGCATCCCAAGGTGTACAAAAAATATGGCGGAGAGGGTGGGATTTGAACCCACGATACCCGTTAAGGTATGTCCGCTTTCGAGGCGGATCGTTTCAACCACTCACGCACCTCTCCGAAAATTACTTGGCATTGGCCAGTTGCCAGTAGAAGCGCTTAGCCCGAGGTTGGCGGTTACTAATTGCTCGTCCCAAAGCACGAACCGCCGCCGACCAATCGCTACCGACGCTTCCGAAAAAACTCCTGCACCATTTCCGCTGAACGGGCTGCGAGCACCCCGCCCCGGATCTCCATCCGATGATTCAGACTGGGGTGATTCACCACCTGCAGAGCCGAATGGACGGCACCTGCCTTGGGGTCATCGGCACCGTATACCAAGCGGCGGAGGCGGGCATGAACTGCCGCTCCCGCGCACATCGCGCACGGTTCAATTGTAGCAAACAGTTCGCAGTCGGCGAGCCGGTGATTACCGATGTTTCGTCCGGCCTCGCGTAGCGCCACGATTTCAGCATGAGCCGTTGGATCGCAGTCGGTGAGGTTGCGATTCCACCCTCGTCCAACCGGGCGCCCTTCGCACACAACAACCGCCCCCACCGGCACCTCATCGGCTTCCAGTGCGCGCTGGGCGCAGCGGAGGGCTTCTTCCATCCAAAGTTCGTCGGACGAAAGCTGGTTCGATGAAAGTTCGTTAGCTGAGAGCAGTGGGTCCGTCACCAAGTGGCGAGTTGCCAGAAGCTAGTTCTCAGTTCCCGGTTCTCAGTTCTCGGGTGAGAATCTGGGCCTGCAGACTGACCAGCCCATTCTAGCGGGTAACTGGTTACGCTTGGTGTAGGAAGTTCGCTTCCCATTCGATGTCGGCGATTCTGCGCAGACGTCACGCGCGGGAGTCCAGTTTATATACAGGTCAGCAGAAACAACTATTTCACTTGTAGTCAGCCCCACTTCTTGAATGAACGTAAGGAGTCTGCTCACGGGTAGAGACGCGACTTGGGGCGTCTCCGGAGGCTCGGCAATCTCCGTCTCTACTCCGGAATTTTCTGTGATTCATCTCACGCCGTCCTGTTTCCCGTCAGTGTTATCCTTGGAGGGCTATGGGGATCACCGAGATCTTGCGGAAAGTGTTTTTGGTGGACCTGATCCAGGGACTGGGCGTGACCTTCCGATATCAGGATCCCAAGGAAATCTATACGGAGCAGTATCCGTTGGAGCGGCCGCAGGTAGCCGAGCGCTACCGGGGAGCGCCGCGGCTGAACGTCAACCCAGACACGGACGAAACGCTCTGCATTTCCTGTGACCTGTGCGCTCTGGCTTGTCCGGAAAACCTCATCGTGGTCACCAGCAAGCGCAACGAAAAGACCCGCCGCAAAGAGCTCACGAACTTCACCTACGATTTAAGCCGCTGCATGTTCTGCGGCCTGTGCGAAGATGCTTGCCCTACCGATGCGCTGGAACTCACACAGGATTTCGAACTCGCGAACTATACCAGAGACGGCATGATCTGGGATCTCGAGACGCTCGAGAAGGGTCCGCAGCCCACCGTGTACAGGAAGTAGCAGCCCTCCCCAAAGCGGAGCTGACTCCCAGGCTCGTTCCCCCGCGAAGCGCGGCGCCCGCGTATGCTGCTCGACCGATCAACGGGATGACACCCTGACAAATCCGGTTTCCAGTTCATCCTTCCTGGAAGCGTGGTAGCTGCACTTTCCCAAGTACGTCCATACGGACATGGCTGAATAGAAGGTCCCCATGTGTTTTCTTGCAAGAAATGTGTTGTCTTTAGGGTGTCAAGCCCATATGGGTGGTGCCGATAACTATGACCATGTAGGGATGTGCGCAGTGCAACGAAGTTGGCCTGACAATCTGCCAGCCGTTTCTCGAACATTTGTTGAGTGAAGATTGGGTAGCAGGATACAGGTGAGATTTGAGGATGGCTGCCGTAGGGCTTTTAGGTGTAGTGTGCTTGCCGGTCGTAACGATGAGAAGGGGGGAGCTTGAGCGATGAAACCATTGCCTCAGGTCCTTCTTGTGGATGACAACCCGGCCGACGTCGGTCTAGCGCGGGAGGCGTTAGCCGGGGGCAGGCATCGAAGCGGCATCCGCCATGTAGCGGACGGGGAGGAGGCTATGGCCTATCTGCATCGCGTAGGCCAGTATGGGAATGCAACTCGTCCGGACTTGCTGATCCTGGACCTAAATCTGCCGAAGAAAGACGGAAGAGCGGTGTTGGCGGAGGCGAAAGCAGACACAAGTCTGCGCACCATCCCAATCGTGGTGTTCAGTACCTCGCGCTCGATGTTGGATATAGCGCGCAGTTACGAACTGGGGGCAAACTGCTATGTCAGCAAGCCCGGAAATTTGAAAGATTATTTGTTGGCGGTGCAATCGATCGAAGAATTCTGGTTCGGGTCCGTGAGCCTGCCCCGAGAGGAAAAATGAAAATAATGAAACACGAGCCTGCAAATATCTTGCTGATCGAGGACAACCCCGGAGACGCGGACCTGGTTCGCCTGCGCCTTGTGGAAAGTAAATCCGAGGTCCATGTGAACTGCGTCCCCCGGCTTTCCGACGCGCTCGCGTGTCTAGATGCGGAGATCCCCTCGCTGGTGCTGCTCGACCTGAACCTTCCCGACAGCCCCGGCGCGGAAACCTTTCGCCGGATCATGCAGAAGGCTCCGAACGTGCCGGTGGTGATCCTTTCAGGGCAGGACGATGAGGCGCTGGCGATCAAGGCGGTCCACATGGGCGTTCAGGACTACCTGGTGAAGGGCGACATCACCAGCAAACATCTGGAGCGAGCGCTGCGCTATGCGGTGGAACGGCAGGGGCTGTTGCGCGCTCTGGAAGTCACCCGCAAGCAGCAAATTGAATTCAAGAACCAGTTTCTGTCGCACGTTTCGCACGAATTGCGGACGCCGCTGACTTGCATTCACCAGTACGTAACGCTGCTTTTGGACGGGTTGGCCGGTCCCATGGCACCCAACCAAAGTGACTACCTGAAGACAGTCCTCAAGAGTGTGAATCAGTTGCATGCCATGATCCGCGACCTGCTCGAAGCCACCCGCGCCGATAGCGGCAAGCTGCGTATCGAACCGCGCTGCATCGATATCGGAGAACTGATTCGGCAGGCGGTCGCGATGATGCGGCCCACTGCCGCCGAAAAACACGTCGGCCTCGAAGCTGGGCCGGAGCAGACCATCCCCCTCGTCTACGCGGATCCCGACCGCACGCTCGAAGTCCTCATCAACCTGATCGACAATGGAATCAAGTTCACACCGCCCGATGGGTCGGTGGTCGTGAACGCCTCGATGGTGGAGACCGACCCGAGCGCCGTCTATCTTTCGGTCAGCGACAGCGGCCGCGGCATTCCCCAAGAGTCGCTTCCGTTGGTTTTTGAGCGTCTCTACCAGGACCCCAACGCGGCGGACGGTAACCGGACCGGCCTCGGTCTGGGGCTCTACATTGCCAAAGAAATCGTTACTCTCCAAGGCGGCAGGATGTGGGTCGCAAGCCAGCCCGGAAGCGGCAGCACGTTCTCCTTCACCCTGCCCCTGTATTCCCTGGCCAAGCTTCTGTTCCCGGTGATTACTCACCAGGGACGTTTGCGGGAGGCCATTGTGCTGGTGCGCGTGGATTTGACCCCGCTCTCGAAATCACTACGCGGAAGCTGGAAGGAAACCTGTCAGAAGTGTCTGGAACTCCTGCGCCAGTGCATCTACGTGGATAAGGATCTGGTTCTTCCACCCATGGGAACCAGCGGCCCCGTCGAAACATTTTTTGTGGTCACTTCCACCAACATGGAGCGAGTCAGCATCATGATGGATCGCATTCGCGACCAGGTTGGCGCGCTGCCTAAGTTGAAGGCCAGCGGTACCCTGCGGGTGACGGCCGAGCCGATCGTTACCCCCGGGCCGCCCGCCGCCGACCCGAGGACCGTGGAACAGCAAGTCTGGGGCGCTGCCGATTATGTCACCGCAATCATTCAGCAGGGCCTTTGGAGCAGACCTAACTTTACCGAAAAGGAGAACCAGGAAAATGCGCACTGAGAGTTACACCGACGGGCAGCCCATGAATCGAGCAAAGATTATGGTCGTGGATGATGATCCCGATCTCAGGCAGGCTCTGAGTTTGCGTCTACGGGCCAATAACTTCGATACCGTGAATGTTTGCGACGGCTATTCCGCCATCGCTATGGCTCAACGGGAACACCCCCACTTGATCATCCTCGATCTCGGGCTGCCTGCGGGCGACGGATTTGCGGTGCTGAAAAACCTGCAACAGTATCCGGCGCTTTCGGTCATCCCGGTGATCGTGCTTACGGCTCGCGATCCCGAGACCAATGAAAAACGCACCCTCGAATCCGGCGCCGTTGCCTTTTTCCAGAAGCCAGCCGACAACGAGGAGCTGCTGGGAGTGATTCGCGCTTGCCTTCAGACTGGCTGGGGACCGGGCGGCGACTTGCCATCGTAGCGGTTCCTGGTTCAGGGGTCTGGCCAAGGAAGGATGGCGATATGTATTTGAACAGCCTGGGAGCGCTGGTCCGCTCCCGGGAGTACCACGTCCGCCGGCGGGAACCACGCTATGTTTCCAGCATCCCCGTCGCGTTGCAGCGCTTCTTGCGATTCGGACCGTTCGTCACTCGCGGTGTAACCCTCGATATCAGTATGCGAGGAATGTCGGCGCTTGTCTGTGGCGCTCCGCGGGTGGGCGAAACAGTTGTGATCGCATTGTCATGGTCAGGCGCTCCGTTCGAGATGCTCGCGACTGTCCGCCACAGCACTGATGCCAAATCTGGATTTGAGTTCTACCCTTTGTCTTCCATCGCCCAAAAGGGAATTGAGGATTGGATGCGGGATCTGAGAAAACACGAAGAAACGCTGTTCCCCTATCCGTACGTGTACGGGTCCAAGGTTGGCAGCGACTAAAAATGAGGAGGGGGGGTGAGACTGAAACCCAATCACTCCGCCAGCAGCGGCAGTCCCTGAATGTTCCACGAGATGTGGTGAACGGCACTGTTGGTGGCCAGGATGGCCGACTTACCGGAAGCGAACGCTAGTCCGACCAAACCCTGGCCGGAGACTTCGAGGTTAGCTTTGCCTTGGGGAGTAATCTTCACGATGCCGCGTTTTCCAGCAAGAGAGGCGGCGACATAGACATTGCCCTCGACATCCAGAGCCAGGCCCTGCGGACGTCCCAGGCCGCGGTAGAACACGGACACGGTGCCGTGCGGGTCGACTTTGTAGACACAGTCGAAACTGGAAGTGCTGGGCGCGGTGATAAACATATCGCCGAGAGGACCGAACGCGATGTGATAGGCGGAAACGCTCGGCTCCAGCGTCGCGAACACAAAAATCTGCCGGTCGCGAGCGATCTTGAAAATGGTTCCGCTACGGTCGCCGACGTAGAGATTCTCCGCTGCATCGAAGGCAATCCCGGTCGCGATCCCCATGCCTTCGGCATAGGTTGACATGGAGCCATTGGGCGCTACCTTGTACACCGCCTCGTCATGCCGCGAAGAAACGTACATCTGACCTTCGCGGTCGAAGGCCATCGAGGTAGCGTTCATCAGGTCGCTGAGAAACGGCTTAGGGTTGTAATTCGTGTCGATCTTGAAGATGGATACCGGAACTTTTTGCCCGCGCGATCCGGAGAAAGTCACATAGAGGTTGCCGTCGCGGTCGAGCGCGGGATTGGTCACCGGATGAAGGTTGTCGGCAACCGGGACCGCAACCTTAATAGAATGCGGATTGCTAACATGCCCGTTGGTGCCCACTACGACCGGCCCCGATGCGGCTCCCTCGGGTACGCGGGCCACCAGAAAATCGTCGGAACTGATTAGCACGGAGCCTTCGATCTCGCCGAAGCGCACGCTCGGGCGGCGCAATTCGTGCGGACGCAGATCCTTTCCGACGATACGAATCTCGCCGCCAGGCAAAGCGAAACCGGGCGCGACCGCTTCGATGTGCGGCTTGCCGTTAACGTTCTTTTTTCCCAGTAGGCGGTCAGAGATGATCATGAGTTTGTCCCGGCGGGAGCCAGCGCTACTACGTTAGAAGTCCAAAGTGCAACAGAAGATGCATGACGGCGAGCGCATAAAGCCCCGCTCCCAGGTCGTCCACTACAATGCCGGTGCCCTCGCGCAGCCGCTCCAGTCGCCGAATCGGAAACGGCTTAAGAATATCGAAGACACGGAAGAGTATAAGGCCCGCGAGAAAAGTTTTCCAAGCGAGCGGGACGGCGATGAGTGTAACCAGTTGCCCGGCAACTTCATCGATAACGACGAATTGCGGATCTTTCAAGCCGGAGGAGCGTGCGACGAGGGTGGCGGCGGGAATTCCAATGAGGGAAACGGCTGCGGCTGCGACGACGGTCGCCCACGTACGGCTCGCGGCCGGGATCTGCGAACTTGCCAACGCCCAAATAATAACCGTGGCCAGCGATCCCCATGTGCCGGGACCGGGTTTGAGGCGTCCCGCGCCGAACAACGTCGCGACCAGCGTCGCCCACAGCGGAGCGCGGCCAATGGCGACCTCCGGCGGGCGATTCACTCTCCGTCCTCGTCGCGACTGTCTTGCCGGACCGCTTCCTCAGCGTCGGTGACCGGCGACGAAATTACATACGCGCCGCTCGCCCACTTGCCGAGATCGATCAATCGGCAGCGCTCGCTGCAAAAAGGGAAGTCCGAGTCCGCGGTCTTAGCCGGCTTCTTGCAGATGGGGCAGCGGAGTTTGATGGGGCGCTTGCTCGGCATATGGGGATGACGGCGGTTCCTCTAGCTTCCGACCTCAAACGATTTCCGCCACCAAATCATAATCGTGCGCCGCCGTGATCCGGCAGCGGTAAAACTCTCCTTCTTTGGGTTCGTTTCCGCCGGGATAATCGTTGACGAACACTTTACCGTCAATCTCCGGCGCGTGCATGGCGGTGCGGCCTTCGAGCAGGAGGTCGGACTCCGTCGAAGTGCCTTCCAGGAGCAGATCGAATTCGCGTCCGATCAGCGATTTCTTCTTGGTCCGGCTGATCTTCTTCTGGATCGACATCAGCGACTTGCGGCGGCTCTCGATCTCGCGCGGAGAAAGTTTCTTGTCCTGATCGAAGGCGCTCGCGCCTTCCTGGTCCGAGTAGCCGAAGGCGCCCATCCAGTCGAAGGCCGCTTCTTTCACGAAGCTGCAAAGCTCCTCGAATTCTTTTTCGTTTTCGCCCGGGAAGCCGACAATGAACGAAGTCCGTAAAGTAACGCCGGGAATTACGCGGCGCATTTTCTCGATTGAGCGTAAGAACAGGTCGGCGCCGCCCCCACGCTTCATGCGCTTCAGAACCGTCGCCGAGGCGTGCTGCAGGGGTACATCAATGTACGAACAAATATTGTCGTGGGCTGCAATTGTCGCCAGCAATCGCCCGGTGATTTTGTTGGGATAAGCGTAAAGGAAGCGAATCCACTGAACGCCTTCGACGCCCGCGAGCTTCTCCAGCAGCAGGGCCAGACCATCCTTGAGTCCAAGGTCTTCGCCGTAGCAGGTGGTGTCCTGTCCGATGAGCGTGATTTCGCGCACGCCGGATTGCGCCAGCCGTTCAGCTTCGGCGATGACGGACTCGAAACGCCGCGAGCGGAACTGTCCCCGCAGCTGGGGAATGATGCAGAAGGTGCAGGGATGATCGCAGCCTTCGGCGATTTTGATATAGGCCGAATATCCAGGCGTGGTCAGCACGCGCGGCGTGTGCTCGTCGTAAAGGTAGTTGGGCAGGTCGGCGACGGCGCCGTCCCAGGAATCGCGCGCGAACCGCCCCTGTCCGCGGCGACGGTCGCCCTCGGCCCGCGAAGTGGGGAAGTTCGAAGCTAAGGTATTGGAAGTTAAAATATTAAACGGACTGGGGGCGCGGGGCTTCTGCGCCACTCCGGCAGCGGCAAGAATTTTCGCTAATTCGCCGGTGCCGACGACTGCGTCCACTTCAGGAATGTTCTTGCGGATCTCATCGTGAAAACGCTCGACCAGGCAACCGGCAACCACCAGTCTCTTTGCCTTGCCGCCCGTCTTGTGGCGGGCCATTTCGAGGATCGTATCGATGGATTCCTGTTGGGCGCTGCCGATAAATGAGCAGGTATTCACCACGATGACGTCGGCGTCCTCCGCATGGGGAGTAAGCTCGGCGCCAGCCTCGACCAGCAGGCCCATCATCACCTCGCTATCGACGAGGTTCTTGGGGCAGCCGAGGCTCACAAAACCAACCTTGGCCGGGGCAACCGGCCCGGAAGTCGCGGATATGCTTTTTTTTATTGGCACTGGAAAATAATCAGCGGGAAACAAACCCTGTAACAATTCTAGCATCCCGCACTATTACATTCGCCCCCGCGGGATGCCGGTACCCGGGCACCAAAGAGGGTACCCTATGTTTTCCGCCAATTCGGGCGGCCCATGCTAATCTTATTTGAAACAAAAATACATCCCTCAATACTCCGGAGGAGAGATGTCGGCTAAACGCTTCTTAGTTTCAGTTGTGCCAGTCTTAGTTCTCGTGACCAGTGGTTTCGCGCAAGTGAATGAGCTGTCGATCACGGCGGGGCGGGTTTTCGTCAGCACCCAGACGATCGTGAATTCGAGTTCGCCCGAGCCCCACATTCATTTCGGAAACGAGGAAATGGTCGAGTTTAATTACGGTCGCCTGCTCAAGAGCCACAAGATTTTCGGACTCTATGCGGAGTTGCCCGTAGCGATTTATCCGCGGATAGACCTTCACACCTTCCAGAACACGATTCCCAAGGACATCGGAGCGCTGTTCGTGACCCCATCCGTGCGGTTGAACATTTTTTCCGGCGACTCAGTCACCCCGTGGGTTAGCGCGGGCGGGGGCTATGGCCGCTTCCGGGAAGCCCCGGTTCTCAATTTCTTCGGACCGAACCCCGGGGCAACCGGCACCAATACCGGCGTAATCCAGTTCGGAGCTGGGTTGGATACGTGGTTTTGGCAGCGGTGGGGTGCGCGGTTCGAAGCGCGAGATTTCTACTCCGGAGTTCCCGCACTGAACGTTACCACCGGGAAAAGTCGTCAACACAACTACTACGTAGGTGTCGGCGTGGTCCACCGCTTCTAGCTGGCGGCTGCGCGGTTGGGCGTTTTTCCGGAATCCGCACTGTCGGTGGCAGTGATGTCATTGAAAAGCTCGGGCAGGCTTTGGGCGTCGTCCACTGACTTGCCGAAACGCGCGGATTCGTAAGCGCGCGTAAACCTTGCAACCTTGCTCTGCAGTGCCGCTTCCTGAATGGCCGCGACGAAATCAAACGGTGTTTGCGACGGCGACTTACGCCAGCCAAGCCGCGCCATGCGGCCCACCATCCGGCCATACCAAAGGGCAGCCGACTCGCGCGGGGCACGTTCCGGATGCGCTCGCAGGCGACGGTCACGCAGTCCCCTGACCACGCGCCCCAGATTCAGCAGCGTAATCAGGACTGCCGCGAAGCCAATGCTGCCGGCCAACCATCGCACTGGAAAATTGGTGAAGTGCGCGTGCGCGCGCCGCGCCGACCGTAGCAGGGCCCGATGCCGCCGCCCAATCCACCGGCGAGCCTCATCAAAGAAACGCCGGCTGCTGGTAGCCGCATCCTTCCCTAAAGTGCGTTGGTGGCTGACATCGTAGTTGACAATCCATTCCCGCCAAAAAGATGCGGCCGCATCCACATAGAGCTGCATCCGCGACCAACCGGTTCGCGTCGGCACGCTTCCCGCTGGAGTTGGATCGAACGCGACCCAACCAGAACCGGGAAAGTAAGCTTCAACCCACGAATGGGCGTCGCTGGCTCGCACAACATACTGGCCGGTGAGGTCATTGAATTCACCCCCGTGGAACCCCATCACAATTCGCGAGGGGATGTGCAACAAGCGCAGCATCGCTGCCATCGAACTGGCGAAATACTCGCAGTGACCTCTCTTCCTCTCGAACAGGAAATTGGCCAGTGGATCCAGGGGCAAGATGCGGGGCAGCTCCAGCGTGTACCCGAAGTGTGTTGATAGGTACCGTTCCAGCGCGAGTGCCTTGTCATAGTTGCTGGGAGCCGACGCGGTAATTTCCTCCGCCAACTTCAAAATGCGAATATCGAGCGGCGGGAGTTTTAGGTATTTGTCCATACCTCCCGGCGCGGTGTTGGCCGCCAGACGAAGCTCGTCGCTGTCGGTCTCGGCCAATTGCGACTCGGCTTCGTACCGATTGATCGGGTGGTCGGTATCGAGGTTGTAGACCGATCCCCCGTCGTCGGTACCCACCTGCCGGAAATCTCCCATGAGACTCTGCGGTTTATCCGCCAGAAAAAAGACGCTGGTTCCCAGGGGCTCCATCAGGACTCGATAACGGATGGATCGGCCCGCGACCGTCGCTAAGCCACGCGGGTCCGCCAAAGGTGCCAGCCGATAGCTTCCATCTCCCGCGGGTCGCAGACGGGTCTGCTCAAACGAATTCGACCAGACCTTGCCATCAAAAGCGCTCAGCGCTACCCCACGCCACTTCAAATCGTAAACGCCTTGCAGATCGTTCTGGATCTCTATGTGCATGACGACAGCGCTGGACTGCTGAATCTCACCGATGCGGCCCAGTTGCACACGATCTGTAAAGCCGGTCGAGACATCACTGGTGGGAGTGTAGGCGCTCAGGTAGTGCGACGAAATGCGCGGAAGAAGAAAGAAGACGAGGAAACCGCCGGCCAGGATCATCAGCATGAGCACGGGAGCGATGGCCAAAAGTCCGTAGGCCATGCGCCGGGGGGGAGATGCAACCCGTGGATCCAGTGCGTGGGTTTGCTCGGTGGCGACCGAGTGCCGCATCTCCATCAGCACAAAAGTGATGACTGCAACCAGCAGGAAGCCCGCAAAGGAAAACAGGAACACACTGCCGGCAGTCAGCACAGCGGCCGCCAGCACCATGAGAAACGAAAGTATCGCGAGCATGTAATGATCGCGCGTCCGCTGCAACGAGAATAGCCGGACGACCATGGCGAAGAGCACAAGATGAACGCTTGCGGCCAGAAAACCGCGCGAAAGAAAGAAATAATCGGCAAAGTAGATGAAGACGTAAATCAGCGTCAGGAAAGTCGTCCAGCGTTCCGGGATCACAAACTCGCGCCGCGTCAGAAGTTGATATCCGCGAAGCGCCAGCGCAAGCCCCACCGCAACCACCGCCGGCAGGTCCAGCCCGCCGGTCGATGCCAGAGCGCCGAAGCCGGTGAGCACGAGCACATAAAGCGCCACATTAAAGTAGCGCTCGATGGCCTTGGCCATGGTGATCCCACTCGAGTTGATGGAGGCTTCGGCCACGATCAGGTTCTATTGTTGGCGAAACCGGCGCGGAAGGGAAGTGTCCGCAGTAACAACGATGATCTTTGGGCCGAAGGAGCACCCCGGGCGGTGCTCCTCCTTCGAGAACGTGAGTAAAGACCACGGGCCGGGTATTGGATCTACTTCTTGTCCGATAGGGGCTCAATCTTCTCGATGATTAGAGCGCTCGAACCTCCTCGTGGAAAGACCTTCCTGCTGGCAGTGACTCTCTGTCCTGCGAACGGCAATAGCTTTTCGGTTTGCCCGGCCGACGCAGTGGTGCCGGCAATCGGCCAGTTAATGGTGCCGTTTTCGGCCAGGATCACCAAGGGAGAGCCTGCCTTCGCACAGGCGGTGGCGCACTTTCCGTTGATCGGCCTCTTCAGGCCTTTGATGAATGCGCATGCTGAATCGAGGACACAGACCTTAACGGTAATTGGTTGGCCGGCATCGTTACTTGCCGCTAGCGAGGCGGCAACAACTGCGAATGCAAGCAAGAGTCTTAACGCGCTTCGAAGACTCATCGGTCATATTCTTCGTAACAGCAGACCGCTTTGAGCAAGCGGTACAGCGATTGCGGCAGGCTGGCCGAACCGGTGCCGCAGTGCAGTCGTGCGGAACTACTGGAAAACTGTTCTCGCCGACTCCAAGGTTTTGCTGCCTGGAGCACAACGCTGCTGACGCTGCGGCGGCTGATTTCCCTCTGCTGCAATTTGCTTTTGTGTTTACAATACCTGCCCATGGACTATCTTCTGAAAACTGAACCGACTGTGTATTCATTCGCCGATCTTCAGCGGGAGAAGACGACAATTTGGGATGGCGTGACGAACCCTGCGGCGGTGAAGCACCTGCGCGAGATGAAGCCCGGAGAGCGGCTGGTGATTTACCACACCGGGGACGAGAAGAGCGCGGTAGGGACGGCGTCGGTGGTGGCGGTGGATGCGAGCGATCCCAAGACTCCGAAGGTGAAGATCGAAGTTCGCAAGCCGGTCGCGAAGCCGAAGACGCTGGCGGAAATCAAGACGCGGGCCTCTTTTGCGGATTCTCCGCTGGTGCGGCAGGGACGATTGAGCGTGGTCCCGCTGACGGCGGCGCAATATGGCTGGCTGGTGGGGGACTGAGAGAGATCGCCAGCTTTTGCGGACAGCAGTGTCCGCGCCACACGATTTACGTCCGGACTACGCGCCCGGTGCAATCGGATTCGGGGCAGGCGTAGGTCACGTGATTGCGCTGGCGGTCGAGGCTGATGATGAACATGGGTCGTCCGTGGCGATCGCAGGTGGGCTGGTTGGGGGTGAGGATGGGCGCTTCTCCGCGCTTGGGCGTAATGTAGCCGCTGCGCTCGCCGAAACAGCGATGGCAAAACTTGTCGGTACAGCGAAAAAATTCGATGGAATAGTCGGCGTTGTACGGAGCCAGTGCGGGCTCCATGGTGCGGTAGTCCTGGTCGCAAAGGGGCAGGATGTCCGTCCGCATGCGCAGTGAGTTTAGCACTTAAATCAGGGAGCCATTGAGATACTGCATCATCGATTCAATGATTCAATTTCCTTGGTGTGGAAGTAGAGGTTACTAGCATATGACTCATCGTGCGGTCACGGTACCACCCGCCCGGATCAAGCGAAAGTCTTACGCAGCTCGCGACGCAGGATCTTGCCCGATGGTGTCCGCGGGATGGCATCCACGAAGTGAATTTCGCGGGGCTGCTTGTGGTGAGCCAGGCGGTCGGCTACGAAGTCGCGGAGTTCTTTGTCAAGCGCGTCAGAGGGTGCAAAGCCTTCACGGAGGACGACAAACGCGCAGGGAATTTCTCCGGCGGCAAGGTCTGGTTTGGCGACAACACCGCAGTCGCGGACGGCGGGATGTTCGAGTAGAAGAGATTCCACTTCCGCGGGGGCGACGGGAAATCCTTTGTACTTGATCATCTCTTTGATGCGGTCGAGAATGTAATAGAAGCCGTCGGCGTCGGCGCGCACGATATCGCCGGAGAAGTACCAGCCATCGCGCAGGACGGCGGCGGTGGCTTGCGGATCCTTCCAGTATCCGAGCATGAATTGGGGTCCGCGCATGACGAGTTCGCCGGGTTTGCCCGGGGCGACTTCGTTCCCGCTGAGGTCCAGAACGCGGCATTCGGTAAGCGCCAGCGCCTGACCGATCGAGGCGGGGCGGCTCATTTCAGGGGGAGCGATGTAGCCGACATGGGTGACGGGTGAAGCTTCGGTCATGCCGTATCCCTGGGTGACGCTGATGCCGGTGAGGTCAGTCAAGCGCCGGGCGAGTTCAGGAGCGAGCGGGGCGGCGCCGGATTTCATCCACCGGACTTTGTGGTTCTTGGGGAAGATGCCGGCTTCGGCCGCCTGGCAGAGTGCATTGATGGCGGGCGGAACAATCGGCATCATGGTGACGCCCTCCTGAATCAGAAGAGCGCACAACTTTTGCACGTCGAAGCGCGGCATAAGAACCAGGGTCGAGCCGAGTGTTAGGGAAAGAGTCAGCCCCACGGTGAGTCCGTAGATATGGTAGAGGGGAAGGAAGCAGAGCACGACGTCATCGGTTACGAACGGCGCGGCATTCGGGCCTAGTGTCTGATAGATATTCGCAACCAGGTTGTAGTGCGAGAGCATGACCCCCTTGGGTAGTCCGGTGGTGCCGCTCGAGTAGGGAAGGGCGGCGATGGTTTGTTGCGAGTTCTGGCGAGGTTCCGGAAATTTGGCGGAAGTGGAGCGCAGCAGACTGGCGAAGTCTTCGCAGACTGCGCGCTCGCTGTGCGTGTTGAAGGTGCGCGTGGTGAAGACGCGGCGCAGTGCCGCAAGTCCCGCGAGGTTCACGTTTTCCAGAAGAGGCGCGTCCGTAATGAGGAAAACTGCGCCGGAGTTTTCCAGTTGATAGCGGATCTCGCGTTCGCGGTAGGAGGGATTGAGGAGTGTCGGAATGCCCCCGGCGAGCGTGGCCGCGTGATAGGCGATAGCGAATTCCCAGGAGTTGGGGAGGAAGATAGCAACGACTTCTCCGGGAGCCAGTCCGGCGGAGATCAGGCCGCGGGCAAGGGATTCGACGAGGTTGCCATATTCGGTGAAAGTGAAGCGGCGATCGCAAGAAGTGTCAATGAGTGCTGTCTTGCCCCGGTTCCGTTGGCAGCTCTGGAGGACAACATCGTGGACGAAGCGACCGGTCGGATCGGCGTAGAGTTGGGTGCGAAGCATCGGGGTGATTGTAGTGCGAGATTGCAGAAGTTAAAAGTCGGATGCAGAAGTTACGGCAGCAGATGGGAGAGAGCGAAACTCAAGCGCTCAGCTTGCGCAGGAATTCCTGTTCATCCATGCGGTACTTGAACGCTTTGCGGCCGCTGATGAACACTACCGGCACTTCGTCGTTGTAGAGGCGTCGGATCTCGGCGTCGGAGTCGACATCGATTTCACGCCAGGTAAAGCCCCCGCGCTTGTGGAGCTTGACGAGGCTCTCTTTGACGATTTCACAGAGATGACATCCCTTGCGGGAATAAACGACGACTTCCCGGGGTTGTGTCATGCGAGGGAGTGTAGCAGTTTCGGTGCAGGGTTTCCAAGACCCGGATGGGCGTGGAAAGAGGGGCGTAGAATCTCGAAATGACGATCAACGGACGAGCACTTTCTGGACGGACGATGCTGGTAACGGGAGCTGCGAAACGACTGGGGCGCGCGATTGCTTTGGCTGCGGCGGAAAACGGCGCCGATGTTGCGATTACTTATAGAGAGTCGGCGCGCGAGGCGCGGGCGGTGGTGGCGGAGCTGGCACAGCATGGCGTGGAGGCGCTGGCGGTGCGGTGCGATGTTACCGATGAGAAAAGCGTTCGGGAGATGGTGAAAGAAGTGGCCAGAGAACTGGGCGGGATCGACGTGCTGGTAAATAACGCAGCGAATTATGAGGACGTAGAGTTTGAGAAGATTACCGTAGCGCAGTGGGATGCGATTTTTGCGTCGAACACGCGCGGACCGTTTCTGGTGTCGCGTGAGGCGCTGCCGCATTTGAGAAAGCGCAGTGGGCGCATCGTTATTATGGGGTCGCTGGGCGGGCTGCGTCCCTGGGCGACGCATGCCCACTATTGCTGCTCGAAGTCGGCGGTACACATGCTCACCAAAGTGATGGCGAAGGCGCTGGCGCCGGAGATCGCGGTGAATGCGGTGGCTCCGGGTGTGATTGACTTGGGAGAAAAATCGGCGGCCGCGTTCATGAAGAAGATGGCGAAACAAGCGCCTATGCAGCGTAACGGGGTGGCAGCGGACATTGCCGCGGCAGTGATGTTCTTTGCCGCGGCTCCGCAATTTATTACCGGGCAGGTGCTGGCGGTGGATGGCGGGCTGGGCTTGTAGGGGCGGGATTTGTTTCCTGGCGCGGGTTCGCGTATCGTTCGTTTTCGCGTAAGGTTCTGCTTCGACTGTGGCCATACTTATGACACGATCCATTCCGCGTGCAAGCTTTTGTTTCCCGACATTTCTTCTGACACTCTTTCTGGCAATGTCTCTGCCAGTTTCTCTTGCTGTTGCCCAGGATCGCCCGGAAGAGGGCGGTCATGAGCTCCAGGTGTGGACTGGCGGTGGGCGCTCGGTTCCGGGCGGCACCAAGGATACGAGCGTGTGGAACGCTGGAGTTCGCTATGGGTGGATCCTGACCGCACCGCACGGGCCGGGTTTTCTCAACGGACGGTTCGAGCTTGCGGTGGAAGCTGTGCCGGCGTTTGTTGTGTTCCAGCCAGCAAACATTGCGTATGGGGCAGGAGTGAACCCGGTGGGGCTGAGATGGATTTTTGCCACGCGTGGACACATTGCTCCGTACATCGAGTTGAACGGAGGAACGCTCTTCACGACGCACGAAGTGCCGACGGGAACTTCGACCATAAATTTCACCTCGGGCGCGGCCTTCGGGATGTATTTTCTGAAGGAACGTACGTGGTCGGTGGATGTCCGGTACATGCATATTTCGAATGCCGGGCTAACCGTGCCGAATCCGGGGGTGAATACAGTGCAGCTGCGGCTGGGGTTCGGGAAGTTTTTTGGGAAGAAGTAGATTTCATTTTGTAAGGTTTCACGGTTGCTCATTTCTTTTCCTATTGTCGATCTCCTCTTGAGGTTTGGGCTTATGCGTACGTGCAGTGTGTTGCTTTGTTCTTTTCTGCTGGTTTTCGCCGGCTGTCAAAAAGAGAGGAGAACTTCATCGCAAGACGCGGATCTAGTGATCCGGAATGCGCGCGTTTACACGGTCGACGCGCAGCGGCCCTGGGCGCAGGCGGTGGCGATCAAGGGAGATCGCATTGCCTGGGTGGGTGATGAGAAAGCGGCGTCGTCGTATGTGGGACCGTCCACCAAAGTGGTGGATGCAGGCGGGCGACTGCTGATGCCGGGATTTATTGACAGTCACTTTCATGTGCTGCTGGGCGGGAATCCGGATGTGTTGCGGATTGAGAATGCGAACTCGCTGGCAGAGATCCAGCGGCAGGTGCGGGAGTTCGCGCGGAAACGGCCGGAGCTGGCTTGGGTTGAAGTAGAAGGTTGGAACTATTCGGCGTTTCCGAATGGAACGCTGCCGACTTGGAAAGATTTACAGGGGCTAACAGGCGGGCGTCCGGCGTTTCTGGTGGCCTATGACTACCACACGATCTGGATGAATCGCGAGGCGCTGCAGGCATTCGGCATCACGCGGAAGACCGGGAAAGTGATCTTCGCTGAGAAGTTGGAGAAAAATCCGAAGACGGGGGAGCCGACCGGGATTGTGACCGGGTTCGGAAGCACGGGACTGTCAGAGGAAGCGGAGGCGGAGTTGCGCAAACATCTGCCCTCGCATGCGGTGGACGCTATTAGTCGCGACGTTGCAAGCAATGTGGCGGCGGCGGTGAAGGCAGGGATCACCACGGTCGTAGATCCGCAGTCCTATCTGGAAGACCTGGATGTTTATGCACGGTTGCGCAGTGAGGGAAAACTTCCAGCGCGGTTGCAGGTGGCGTTGTTTCACCGTCGCGGAACCACGGAAGAGACGCTGAAGCTGTTCGATGACGCGCGCCGGAAGTACAACAATGACTGGCTGCGCGTGTCGGCGGTGAAGCTGTATATCGATGATGTGATTGAGCCGCACACGGCGGCGCTGCTCGAACCGTATGCGGATCGGCCGCAAACTCGTGGTGAGTTGGACTATCCGCCGGAGGAATTCAAGGAAGTGGTGGCGCGGCTGGATCGGATGAAGTTTCAAGTGTTTATTCATTCCATCGGGGATCGGGGAATTCGCACCGCGCTCGATGCGATCGAGTACGCAGAGAAGCAGAACGGCCCGCGTGACCGGCGGGATGAGTTGATCCACATCGAATGTTTGAATGGGCAGGATCTTCCACGATTCAAACAACTGGGCGTGATTGCCTGCATGCAGCCCCGGCATTGTGCGCCGGATATCACGGGACAATGGGCGAAGGCGGTGGGTCCGGCGCGCTGGAAATATGCCTGGGCGTTCCGCAGCCTGCGGGATTCGGGAGCGACTTTGGCGTTTGCCTCCGACTGGAATGTTGCGGAAATGGAGCCGCTGATCGGGATCTACACCGCGCTCACGCGCAAAGGCCTCGACGGAAAACCTGAAGGCGGATGGGTGCCGGAGCAGACAATCGATCTGGAGACCGCGATTCGCGGGTACACAATCAACGGCGCGTACGCAAACTTCGTGGAGCAGAACCGAGGGTCGATTACGCCAGGAAAGTACGCGGATCTGGTGATGGTGTCGGACGATCTGTTCAAGATTCCAGCCGATAAGATTAAAGATGCCAAGGTGGTTTGGACGATGGTAGATGGGAAAGAAGTATGGAAGGCAGAGTGAGAGTGAAGGCAGCGGACGGATTGTTTGCGCTTTTCTGTCCTGCCCAAACTGTATAAAAGCCGGATCACATTGATTGGCGGGTGCCTCCTTCGGGCCGTCTGTGGGGAGGTTTCAGCCATGAGCTCACCTGCCAACCTGCGCTCTTTCCTGTTGGAGTTTCGTCTGCCGCCGCTGCTTTTACTGGTTGGCATGTTCCCGTTGTCGTCGAAAGTTGTGCTGGAGCAGATGCTGGACTTCATGAACGCGATGTACAAGGGTTGGCAGCAGGCACAGTAGGGAAGGCAGTGCGCTGCCCTCAGCGGATAAAGCCCGCATTCTCTCGCGGTAGGTGGCGCGGCTGAAGCCGGCCCCTTCCCAAAACTTCACCAGAGCGATTTCTAATGAAAGCTCAACGTTGATGGAACAATGCGGCAGCGATTTGCCTGGGTTCGGCGTGGCGTCCGCAACAGGGCCCCGGGGGAATGGGTGCGCCGTGGGGGCAGGTGAGCGGGTGGTTGAGGAAGGTGCAGATCTTGTCGGTGGCTTCGGGGGAAAGTATGTGCTCAAACTTGCAGGCCTGTTGCTCGATTTCGGTCTCGCTATCCATGGCGAGCGAGTCGGTGAAGAGGCGCTCCGCCAGGCGGTGGCGGCGGATGATGTCGGCAGCGCGCTGGCGTCCACGCGGGGTGAGTTCGACGATCAATTGACCGTCGCCGGTTGAGAAGCCAGCCGGCTTCAGCGCGTCATGGCAGGGATTGACGAAGGGCTTGTGATCGTGCGATTCGGGCGGGTGTGGGCGGGTTGTTACCAGTCCCATGGCGGCCATTTTTTCGACGGCGATGGATACGGGCAGAGCGCCGTGGACTTCCATCCGGCCAATCTCAGCGATTTCGCCGTTTTCTTCCAGGGCAAATAATTCTTCCAGGACTTCGTCGAACTGCTCGTCGTCGGCCATCGCAAAAACTTCCTGGGCGGCGATTTGACCGTGATGCAATTCAAGGCGGCGGTCGGCCAGACGGGCGACTACGGGATCGTGCGTCACCATGACGATGGTGCGTCCTTGCTGATGAAGTTCGCGAAGCAGGCGCAGGACGATTTCTTCGTTGATGGCGTCCAGGTTGCCGGTGGGTTCGTCGGCCAGCACGATTTTCGGATCGTTGATGAGGGCGCGGGCGATGCAGACCCGCTGCTGCTCGCCTCCGGAAAGCTGTGAGGGCAAATGGCCGGCGCGGTCTTTCAGACCAACGCGATCGAGTGCGTCGAGCGCTTCCCGTTCGTCGGTCATGCTATGGAAGTACTGGGCGAGCATAACGTTCTCGACGGCGGTGAGATACGGGATCATGTGGAACTGCTGAAAGACGAAGCCGATGGTTTCGGCGCGAACGTGGTTCAGTTCAGAGGCGCTGAGGTTGGCGACGTTTTGTCCGTCAAGCCAGATTTCGCCGCTAGTGGGGCGGTCGAGGCATCCGATGAGATTGACCATGGTGCTCTTGCCGGAGCCGGAGGGGCCCATCATCGCGACCCACTCGCCGGGCGCGATGGAGAGAGAGATGTCGTCGAGCGCATTGATGAGGTTGAGCCCGCCATTGTTTTCTTCCGCTCTAGCGGGATAACTTTTGGTGACGTTCTTAAGTTGAATCATCTTTCCAGCTTCTCCAATCTTGCTGGTGGAGCGCCGGGCGTCGCCGCCCGGCAGGAAGGGCGAGACGCCCGTCGCTCGACCGCATAACTCGTCACGCGCTCACGATACTACTCTCCCCTCAGAATAACAGCGGGTTGAACACGGCGCAGCAGTTCAATAGGGAGGATGGCGGAGATGAGGGCCACGGCAACACTGCCCGCAAGCACGTACGGGAAGACGCTGAAGCGTGGGACGACGGGCGCGTGGAAGTTGACTCGTCCGATCCAGATGGCGACACCGATGCCGATGAAAAAGCCGAGAATGGCGCCGACTGCGCCCAGGGCCGCAGCTTCGGCCGCGAAGAATCCGTTGATTAAACGTTCGGAAGCGCCGAGAGCTTTCATGATGGCGAAGTCGCGGCGGCGGTCGAAGACCCATCCAATGAGCGTCGCGAGCACGCAGAGAGCGGAAGTAAAAACGACCAGAGTGGCGGAGGCGTAGAGAGTGGCGCGGGTTTTATTCAGCACGTTGGCTTCGCCTTCCATGATCTGGCGGACGGGTCGGACGTGGACCGAGGGCAGAAGCTGCGCGAGTTGGCGAATCGATGTTTCAACTTCCGCAGCGGTTCCGTTGACGGCAACTTCGATGGTGGAGGGTGCGATGCCCGTCCAATTCTGGAATTCAGATTGATCGAGATAAATACGGCTGTCTTCGCCCGCGCCCGTCTGCAGCATGCCCGCGGGCGCGAGTTGGATTGCCTTGCCCTGAAACGTAAGTTCGAAGGGCTGGCGATTCGGGGCAGCTTTGGGATTAACTACGGCGGCGGCGCGCATGCCGATGAGAGCTTCGTTTGGCGCGTCGGGCCAATGACTCACTTTCCACCAGTGGTTTAGCAGGCGGGCGCGTGTGAAGTCGGTGCCGACGACGACTACCGATTGTCCGTCATGGGTGCGGGCGACAGCGTAGGAAAAAGGAACAGCCATCGTTTTTTCGCCGAGAACGGATTCGACTTTGGCCAATGCGCCGGCGGGCAGGGACTGTCCGTCTTTTGCGACGATCACTAGGTTGGCGCCATAATTTCGGAACTCGGTGCGGAGCTTGGCTTGCACGTCGACGTAGAGGTTCGTCATGGCGGTGGCGACGGCGGCGGCAACAATCATGGCGAGCAGGGCGGAGGCGGCGCGTCTGCGGCGGAGGACAGCGGCGCGGAAAAGCATGCGCGCGAACATGGAAATGTGCGGCGCCTGAGCGCGGCGAGCGGCCACTTGCTTCGGAGTAAGGAGCGTGCCGGGAGTGCTCATCCTTCACCTCGCAGTGCGAACACAGGATCGAACTTCACGGCGCGGCGGATAGCAGCAGCGCTTCCGGCAAAGGTCACGAAGACGGCGATGGCCAGGATGATCGGGAAAAGCACGGGCTCGATGGAAATCTGCGAGTTAAAAATGGAGCGGCCGATCTGGTGCGCCAGCAGCGCTCCGGCGGAGAATCCAGCAACGCCGCCGACGAGCGCGAGCAGCAGTGCCTCCGCAAAAAAAATGGCAGAGACCGCGAGACTGCTCGCGCCGAGGGCTTTCATCAAACCGACTTCGACGCGGCGCTCATAGATGGCGGTGGCCATGGCGGCGGAAACGGCGAGAGCGGATGCGAACAGGGCGGCGAACGTGATCAGCAGCATCAGTCCCTTGATGCGCGAGAGGACGGTGCCTTCGTTTTGCGCGACCTGCCGAATCTGCTCCGCGTGCGAATGCGGGATCGCTTCCTCTAACTGGAAGGCGATTGACTGCACGTAGGGGGAACAGTACCAGCGGTCGTAAACCTCGGGAGTCATCGTCTTGGGATCGCGAATGGCGAGCGCGTCCTGAGGCTTGGTCAGGGCACTGACGTAAACGCGGCGTACGGCACCGAGTTTACCGAGAATTTGCTGCGCGAGGGCTAGGGGTGCGACGATCTGGTCGTCTTCCTGGGCACCGGTGGAGAGAATGCCGGAAATTGTGAGTTCGCGGCCGGAGACCTGGATTGTGTCGCCGGGTCGCTTGGCTAGCTTGGCGGCCAAGCGCTCGCCTAGCAGAATATTTTGCGAGTTGTCATCTGGCCAAGCGCAGGAGGCCGGCAAGTCTTGGACTCGCCCTGGACGGGGCGCAGCCCCGTCCCCACACTTGCCTTCCACTTTCCACCAGGGGTGTGTAATCTTCACGCCGGTGGTGAAGTCTTCATTTCCGAAGCGTAGTGGCTTATTGAAGTAGGTGCCGACCAGCGTGACATCTTTCGCGCCGCTGCCGCTCCCTAATTTTACGGTGACGGGCAGCATGGGCGAGAAGCCGACGATGTTGTGGTGCCAGAAGGTGCCGCGAATTTTCGGAAGGTCGGCTTCGTTTAGGAACGCGCCGTCGCTGGGCGGCTTAAGGTTAACGCCACCTACTTCCACGTCGAGTGTGTCTTCCTGCGGCGTGACGACCAAATTAGCGCCGTAGCTGCGCAGTTCGCGGTTGATTTTATCGCCGATGTCGGTGGCCACGGCGATCATGGCAGTCGCGACCGCTACTCCCAGGGTGATCGCGATGCCCGCCAGAAGCTTGCGGCGCGCCTGGTGGCGAAACGATTCGTAGACCATGCGAGGAAACATTATTTCTGCTCGAAGTAGCGTCGGCCCGCTGCGACGTCGGCTTCGGAAACGATGACCGCGTCGTTCGTGACCTGCGCTTTCAGCGGGATCGGATTGCAGCCGCCGGGCATGCCGACCGACTGCGGGTTGATGGGCGCGGCGCAGTTTTTGCAGATCACTCCCTGCGCTCCTTTATAGAAGCCGACCGGGCCGCAGATTTCGCAGGCGTCGAAGAGCGTGGCGATTTTTCCGTCGGGCTTCTGGTAAAGCCAGAAACGGACTTCGACGCCGCCTTCTTTGGCTTCAAAGCGGTGAAGTTCGCCATCGTAAATCTGCTGCAGTGGAATGGAGATTTTGCCGTCGACAAAGCTGACTTCCGCAGCCGGCGAAAGCGCGCTCGCGCCCTTCTCGTAGATGAAGCTGGCGGTGACCATGACGATGAAGACGAACGAGCAGATGTAAACCGATGCCATCCAGAGACGCTCGCGACGGGCCGTCCAGAGCGCTTTGCGGCGGCTGGCACCGCTGGCCGGCAGTTCGACAGGCTGGCGGCTCTTCATTTCAAACAGCACCATCAGTGCGGCCAGCACGAAAATCGTGATGAAGAAAAAAAGATCATTGCGGACGATCGGCCCGATGATGGCCATCTCCTGGCGAGAAGAGGGAAGCACGCCGTTCTCGGAGAGTTCGTGAAGGCCGGCGACCACAAGTTGCGCGGCTACCAGGAAAAGAATCGCGGTGGTGACCTTGAAGAATTTCTGCAGATTGATTTTGACGCTGCCCTTGACGAACATCACGCCGAACAGCACGGCGACGGCCACGCCCAGGAGCGTGCCGATAAAGCTCATCAGCTCGTTGGAGTTCAGGGTTACGGCGGAGAGGATCAGAACCGTTTCGACGCCCTCCCGCAGCACCATGAGGAACACGAAAAGGAAGAGGCCGATCCAGGCGTCACCGCGGGCGAACAAGCCAATCTTTGTTTCGATCTCACCTTTGAGCTTGCGGCCAGTCTTCATCATGAAGACGATCATGGTGACGACGAACACGGCAGCGACCAGCATGACCCAGCCTTCGAAGATGTCCTGGTTCCACTTGAGGCGGGAGAGCACAACGGCCACGGCGATCGATCCGGCAAACGCTGTGGCCAGAGCGGTATAGACGGATTTGCGTAGATCATTGCGGCCGATCTTGGCAAGATAGGCCAGCGTGATGCCGACGATGAGAGCCGCTTCGACGCCTTCGCGGAGCGTAATGATGAATGCTTGGAGCATTGAAAAAAGTATCGCTTTCTAATTGAAAATGAAATTCAATTTCAATATCAACAGGATACGGTTTCGAGAGGGCCTCGGTCAACGCAGTGAATCACGGATGGTTGTGACTTGCATCACACGGGGAAACTGGGCATTGAACGGCGTTCGTTGTTCTACACCATGCGAAGGAAGTTGCGTGCCTGCTCCAGTTCTGGAAACATTTTCTCTTCAGCGTGGAATTCGCGCGAGTGCACGCATCGCCGGCTGCCTCTGAGCTTGACGGGGTGCTTCAGGTGGAGCATTTCGTGGAAGAGGATGTATTCGACAGCATAGAGCGGGACGCGTGGGTGGTCGAATATGCGGCTGATGACGATGGTGTTGTGTGCGGGGTCGTAATGGCCGAGGCTGCTGCGGGCGTGGTTCTGGCTCCAGGTGAGTTGCGGGCGTCCCAGGAGTCCGTGGAAGAAGCGGCGGTTCAGGTCGTCGAAGATTTCTTCCAGGTGGTAGTGGTGGCCTTGGGCGGAGCGGATGTGCTTGCGTCCGCGCATCTGGCGGACGAGGCGGGCTTTGGCGGCAACGTCGTGGCCGGCGAGATAGCGCCGATAACGGGCGCCGTGCGTGCGATCGACCGGCTTGCGATAAAGCTTGGCCAACAGGATATGGGCGATCGAATGCAGTACGGTTTCGGGAGCGCCTTCGAGCAGGTCGGAGAGGCGCATGTAGATCTCTCCCTGGCGCAGGCGAATAGTATTGTTGATGGAGACGAACGGATAGAAACGAATGTGCAGGGGCGGCGCCGACGTGTGGGGGCGTAGTTCGCGATAGGCTTCCTGAAAGATTTCGGCGAGCTTTGGGGACACGTTGAGGGAAGAGTAGCACGCCGCAGCCGTCAGCATTCCGCCGTCAGCAAAACATTTTCGTAATGAATGCGGCACCCCTACTTCAGTGTGCTTGCCAGGAGAACGCCATTTGCCCAATAAAAGCCAGACTCTCCCGCAGGAAGCAGGTCGAATGTTCTTGTGTCTCCATACGGGACAGCATCTGCGGACTTGATTACCGCTCGGTCATACAGGTCGTTCTCCCGCAGATCCCCCAGCGTTCGTCCGTCCACCGTCGGGTGTCCCGGGGATGCCCACAGCTCTCTTCCGTCGCTGAAAATCAAGTGGATCATCAGGTGCTCCACAGGAACGGAAGCCGCAGCAATTCTAAGTATGGGCATGGCCACTCGCTGGTTGTTGGCGTCGACTGTCCAAACCAACATACCCAGGCGAAGATCTCTTACCGCCACAGGTCCGAGCGGGGTGTCAATGCGCGCCGTCGCAGCCAGACAGATGGGACAGCTGAGAATGACAGAGTCCTTCTTTAGAACAGAGACCTCGCCTTGTAGACTAATGATCCCCTCAATCTTCAGTCCGCTCCTGCCCGAGACCGAGCCTGGCGGGCCTGGCGCTGGAGCACTCAGCGTAAACCGGTATTTTTCCGCCAAGGGCGCAAGATCGATTGCCCGCAGTCTGGCGTATTCACGGTGCAGCAGCCTTTTCTGGTCGCGAGAAAAATCTGTGACTCCCACAAGACCCAGGTGGGTCACCATCGCACGCACGGTTTCTGTATCTTGCTGGATGTTTGGGAACGCCCTTTCTGCTTCGTCAGCGCGGGCGACGGGAGGGCCACAAACCCATACGTCGCCGAATTCCCGCAGTAGACGGTAGCGCAATTCGGGAACAAGAAGTTTGCCCGGGGAGGATAGAGATTTAGCTGAGTCCGCTCTCCGCCCGCGTTCGTTAACTGCCTTGCTGGTGGTCATCATCTGGCCTTGGCGGTCGATAAAGAAAGCGGTCGAAGGCTTGCCGAGCTGCTTACATGTGGAGTGGTTGCCTGGTCCGAAGGACACTTTGTATCTGTTTTCCCACGGCTCGAGCCGTATCATGCGTAGTTTTTCATATTCCCGATCGACCAGGACTTTCTCGTCATCTGAAAACTTTGCACGATCTTGAAGACCGAGATGTCGCGCGATTCCCCGGAAGGTGTCGCCATCCTTTTTAATAGCCGGGAATCTTTTGAGTGCTTTCCTGGTTTCGTCAGCCGGGGCACTTGCAGGCTCGACTTGGCAAGGCAGTTTTCCGCCCCATGCCTCTAGCAAACGGTAACGCAATCGAAGCGCAGTTGCTTGGTCGAGAGCAGCCGGTTCGGCGCAAAGAAGAGGTATGGGCAGCACCAACACCAAAATCGTCAGCATAAACACGGACTTCATGCTCATTTGCTTCGCCACTAAATACTACCGTAGTTGACTACTTCGGCGCCGACGCAGGTAGTCCGTGGAAAATCATAGGTTGGGTCAGGCTTCAATGGAAATGGTTCTCGCAGCGAGTTGCATTCGGCGATGACGTGCAGCCGAGACGAATATCCGCTGGCGCCGACAAATAGCGTTGCTTGGCTGGACGGGCGAGGGCGCCCGTCCCCACTCGATCAATGCTAGTCCCTAGGCGCCGACCATGTTTTTCAGGGCTGGGTGATTATGGATAATCAGCATCGAGCCCTTCAGTTCCGCCATGGCATTCTTCCTGAATTCGGATAACAGGCGGGTGATGGTTTCGCGGCTGGTGCCGACTAGCTGTGAGATTTCTTCATGGGTCATCGCCAGCCGAACGCGCACGGTTCCATTGCTGACCTCGCCATCGGCGGCGGTTTCGAGCAGGAATCTGGCAAACCTTTCCGACACCGAATGTGACAACCCGATGGTGCGCGCCACGCCATAGGCATCGGAACAGTCGCGCGCAAGATGCTGGGTGGCGTGGAGAGCTGCGTCAGCGTGCCCTGCGAGGAAGCGCAGCATGTCTTCACGGCCTACGTAGTTCAGTTGGCAGGGCTGCATGGTTTCGACCGTCAACTCATAGCGCCCGCCCGTGACAACCGCGTGCAAGCCCAGAATTTCACCGGCTTCCGCGATACGGACGATTAACGTTTTGCCATCGCGCGAGGTGGTAGAGAGCTTGGCGCGTCCCTGGCAGAGCTCGAAAACTCCACAGGGATTTTGTCCCTCGACCAGAACCACCGCATGTTCAGGAAAAACAGCGGCATGTTTTATTTTGTTAAACGCCTCGATCGATGCCTGGGAGAGGTCGCAGAAAAAACTACCCGAACGCAGATTACAATTTAGACAGCTTTCAACGCAATTCAAACCGGACATGCTCACTCGCGCTCCTCCATCTCCCCGCAGAAAGACGCCTGCGCCGGGTTGGCTAGCAACGACTGAGAAGCTTTAGTGTGTAAATCTCGTGGCTGGCCAGACCGCCCTTGCGGGAGGTGATGGCAGGCTTTGTGCACGCTGACTGCCACGTTGGACCGTTCCATTTCGGGTCTCAGACTGAATGCTTGCAGCATTCATTCCATCCGCGTGTAGCCAAGACTTGCCGCAGGTCTGGCAACTCTGCCGTCAGTTCGGCAGGTCGTCAGTCGCGGGGCAGCTTGGCGATAAGTACGAAAAACAGCCGATAGCCCGGGAAAACGCAGCCATAAGTGAGTCGGGAACGCACGGGTGCTCCGACGACCCCGTGATGATTACTGCTGTCGATCCAAGACTGCTGGTGTAGAGACGCCCGTTGCTTGATTGGGTGATTGATCACGCGGTCACGGGACTAGCTGACCTGCGTGCTGACCATCGTTGGCTTATACTCTCTCCCGTGCTGAAGCCGGTCTTGAAAGGACTATGCAAAAATCCAGAAGAGGCGAGCAAGAAGTCATCAAGCTATGCCCTTCAAAAGTATCCTTGATCGAGCTTAATCGAGGTTTTATAAGGGTGAGATTGCATATGAAAAGTTTTTTGTCCATGGTGATGGCGGTGATGCTTGGGTTTGGCTTGGTTGGTTTGGCGCGGGCTCAGGATGATGAGGGGCCAACCTCGAGTTTGCGGTTTGTGGTGGTGCGCGACTTCGACGGTAAGCCGGTGAGAAATGCAGCGGTGGTGCTGCATCCGGTGAAACGCAAGGGAGCGCAGGCCAAGGGAGAGATGGAGTTGAAGACGGACGCAGACGGGAAGACGAGTGTTGACGGGATTCCTTATGGTCCGCTGCGGGTGCAGGTGCTGGCGCCGCACTTCCAGACGTTTGGAGCAGACTACGAGATCAACCAGGCGGAGATGGAGATCACGGTGAAGCTAAAGCATCCGGGCGGACAGTACTCGATTTACGAGAATCACGACGACAAAAAACCGGACGACAAGAAACCGCAGTAGACCGTTTGTCGCAAATCAGGGTTGTGGGTTAATTTGCGAAACCGTTTACCGCAAAGGAAACGCGCGAGACCAAAAGCCTGCGTGATACTTCGTATCCTTAGTTAGTTCAGGGTTTTGTGGGTTGCATCGTAAAACCGGCCCACTACCAAAGTCAGGCTTCATTTCCGCGACCCGCCGAAGACTTCTTTCAGCAAAGATGTGGTTCGCGCCGCGGGATTTGTGCGGATCTGGCGTTCCTGTGCGGCTAGTTCATAGAACAATCCATCGAGCGCTTTTTCGACGACATACTTGTTCACGTCGAAGGTCTGGTTTTTTGCAAAAGGGATGGACTGGTATTGCTCGGTAAGCCCGTTGTACTGTTTCATCACGCCGTTTTCGCTCATGGTCTTCTCGACGAAGGGCCGGAACGCGGCGGTTAGGTGTTCCGTGGTTTTGGCCTTGAAGTAGTCGGTGGCGGCGGTGTCTCCTCCGGAAAGAATTTTCCGGGCGTCGTCAAAGGTCATGGCCAGGATCGCATCGGTGAAAATCGTTCTCGCGGCTGGGGCTGCCGCTTCCGCCGAACGGTTCATGCTGAGAATAAAGGTATCGATGTTTGGACCGAACCCCACGGCTCGCAATCCTTTCTCCAGCGGACGCAGGTTGCTGGGCATTAAAATCTTGATTGCCTCATTCTTGAAATACCCGTCGGTCTTGCCGGTTATCTTCACGGAATTACTTGCGCCAACCTGGAGCGCTTCTTTTAACCCGGAAGCGACTTTCGAATCGCTCAAGCTGTTGGCATTCCCCATACCCAAGCGCTTCTCGATCTGGTCAAGTTGGGCGTACGCCAGGCTAGAAGAAAGAAAGATGCTGAAGCAAACGACCAAAGAACGAACCATGATCCTATGTCTCCGTTCGGAAGGCCCAATAAATCCTTCACACTCTCAAGAAAGCGCCAGCCTCAGCTTACACCGTTGTTTTGGAAATCGGTCATGCTTTGAAGCGCTTCGTTCTGCCTAGCGTATCTGGTGGAACGTGGAACGCTGAACGCTCGGAGCGGAAAAGGGAAATGCATTTGTGGCAGGTGACAGGGACAGCCGGCTGGCCTACAATCGCCTGCGATGGGAACACAGGAACTAACTGTCGAGCGCTATGAAGGAGTGGCGGACGACCAGCGGATTCTGTTGCTGCGCGGGCCGATCACAATGGAGACGGCCCCGCAATTCGAGCGGGCGGTGCGCCACGAGAACGCGGAGACGATGATTCTGGATTTGACCGATGTGCCTTACATAGATTCGGTGGGATTGGGGTCGCTGGTGGCGGCCTACGTGTCGCATCAGAAAACCGGACGATACCTGGTGTTGACTGGGATGAAGCCGCGGGTACGCAAGATCATGGAAATTACGAAGGTGAACGATTTCTTTGTGACCTTTGGCACGACGTGGGAAGCGGTGGAAGCGCTGGCTAACACCGGGTCGGCCTGAGGGCCGGATAGACGCAGGAAAACCATTCCAAAGTATTGTCGCCGCGCGTCTTTCCGCCCGCATGGTTTCCTGAATCCAAAGCGCTGGCATACCATCTAAACGACATTGCTCGCGTAGTCGCGCTGACGCCTATGAATCTTCTTTACCGATATTCCAGGCAGTACTGGAAACTGTTTGTGGTTGCGCTTTCACTGGCCGCGACCAATCAAATTTTTTCGTTGCTGGACCCGCTGATTTTTCGTCATGTAATCGACAGTTACGCCACCAAGCCTCACCAGTACACGCAGGCGCAGTTCGTCCGCGGGGCGGGTCTTTTGCTGCTGGCGGCGGTGGGCGTGGCCTTTGTGTCGCGGGTGGCTAAGAACTTCCAGGACTATTTCGTGAACGTGATCGTGCAACGGCTGGGCGCGAAGATGTACTCGGACGGGATTCGGCATTCGTTGGATTTGCCCTATCAGGTCTTCGAAGACCAGCGCAGCGGCGAAACCCTGGGCAAGCTCCAGAAAGTCCGTAGCGACGTGGAGCGATTCATTACCGCCGCCATCAATATCCTTTTCATTTCCGTCGTTGGCATCGTCTTTGTGATGATCTACGCCTTTTACGTGCACTGGTCGATCGCTCCGGCGTTTTTGCTGACGGTTCCGCTGCTTGGAGTTATCAGCTCGGTGTTAAGCAAGCGGATCAAGAAGATGCAGAAGACGATTGTTGCGGAGACCACCGCGCTGGCGGGTTCGACAACCGAGTCGCTGCGCAATATTGAGTTGGTAAAGAGCCTCGGCCTGGCACATCAGGAAGTCGGGCGGCTGAACGGGATCACGGCGAAGATTCTGAAGCTCGAACTCAAAAAGGTGAAGTATCTGCGGAGCCTGAGTTTTATCCAGGGGACGGCTGTCAACGCGTTGCGCACCAGCATCTTGTTCCTGATGCTGTATTTGATCTTTCGCCAGCAGATTACGATTGGGCAATTCTTCTCGCTGTTGTTCTATTCGTTCTTCATTTTCGGCCCCCTTCAGGAGTTGGGGAACGTCATCAATATTTATCGCGAAACGGAAGTCTCGCTGCAAAACTTCCAGCTGATACTAGACACGCCGCGTGACCCCAAGCCCGCTGATCCGGAGCCGGTTGACGAGCTCATGACGCTCCAGTTTGAGCAAGTCGGTTTTCAGCACCAGAGTTCCTCCATGCTGGCGTTGGACGAGATCAGCTTCAGCGCTGCCCGCGGCGACACGATTGCGTTTGTGGGACCGTCGGGGGCAGGGAAGTCAACGCTGGTGAAGCTGCTCGTGGGCTTATACGCGCCGAAATCGGGACAGATTCTTTACAACGGGATTCCGTCGAGTCGTGTGGATCTGGACGTGCTTCGCGAGAAGATTGGATTTGTGACACAAGACACGCAGTTGTTTTCGGGTTCGATCCGCGAGAACCTGCTCTTTGTGAATCCGAAGGCGACCGACCAGGAATGCATGGAGGTTCTGAATCAAGCAGCGGCGCACAGCTTGCTTTCGCGTGCCGACCGCGGATTGGATACGCTGATCGGCGAAGGTGGCGTGAAGGTTTCGGGCGGCGAGAAGCAGCGGCTTTCGATTGGGCGCGCGCTGTTGCGGCATCCGCAGCTGCTGGTGTTCGATGAAGCTACGTCTTCGCTGGACTCGCTGACCGAAGAAGAAATCAGCCGCACGATCCGTGAAGTCGCAACCAATCAGGAGGCGATCACGATTCTGATTGCGCATCGGCTGTCCACGGTAATGCACGCCGACCGCATCTACGTGCTGGAGCGGGGACGCATCGTTGAATTTGGGCGGCATTCTGAGTTGCTCGACCAAAAAGGTCTCTACTACGCGATGTGGCGCCAGCAGGTTGGCGAACGCGAGGCGGTCGCGCAGGGGAACTAGCGGCGCAGCACGCGAGCGGACGGGGCAAGCCGCGTCTCTATCAGCCGGCCAGAGACTCGATTGCTTGTACTGCTTCCGCCGGGAGCGTCAGGTCGCGACTCGCTAGATCCTGCTTCATGTGTTCGGCGTCGGAGGTCCCGGTCAGCGGCAGAATTCCGATGGCGTGCGCGAAACTGAATACGACTTGGGCCGGCGTGCCGTTGGCGCACGCGGCCAGACTGGCGATCAGAGGATGGTGTAGCACCTCCTGATTCGCGGTGAGAAGCGAGAATCCCTGATAAATAATTTTGTGTTCCTGGCAGAACGCTCGCACGGTGCGGTCCCAGCCGAGGCGCGCGTAGCAGCGGTTCTGCACGAATGCAGGAAGTTCGGCGCGGGCGGCCGACATCTGCCGCAGGTGGCGCAGTGAAACATTGCTTACCCCGAGGAGACGGGTGCGGCCGCCATCGCGTTCTTTGCGCATCGCCTCCCAGGCTTCCGCGTCAGCATCGGTCCAGTCGTGGTTGGAGGACGGGCCGTGGAGCACGTAGCTGTCGACGTGGTCGGTGCCCAGATGTTCCAGCGAATTGGCGATAGACTGCGCGACTTGAACCGAAAGAACTGCGGCGGGATCGAAGGGGAGGCGGTGGTCCTGTCCGGGCTGATAGGTAAATTTCGTCTGCAGAAAAAGATCGTCGCGCGTGACCAGTCCGGTGCGATACGCGGCGGCCAATCCCTGACCGACTCCAGCCTCGAAGTAATGCCGCCGCTGGTTCGCCGTGTCGACGCCGCGAAAGCCCATGCGCAGCGCCAGTTCGGTGAGGGCCGGGGTGCGATCTTCCTTCCAGGCGGTGCCGTAGAGAAAATCGGGAATGGGTGAAGATGGCGGGGTTGGCATCGAGTTATTCACGTGATCACGGGAATGTTGCTGACTCCCGCGGTGCCGAACACGCGGCGGTAGCGTTCGATTTCTTCCGCTGTGCCGAGCGCCTTGGCGTAGTTGTCGGAGAGCTTGACCGCAGGCTTGCCATCGACAGTGGATATCTTGCAGATCAGGCTAATAGGGTCAAAACCGCTGCCGCCGGCGGGATCACAGCCGCGGAAATCGTTGGTCAGCAAAGTGCCCCAACCGGCACTGAAGCGGATGCGGCGGCCCGGGGTCCACTTTTTGGAATCGTGAAAATCGGCGGCGCTGCGGAAGTCATTGGCCGCAGTGCTGGCCGTGATGCCGCTCCCAAGCGTCCCGCCAAAATAAGCGTGCAGGCCGAGAATGTCATCGACGTCCAGCGCGTCGGAAGCGATGACGCGCTTGTCACGCGGGTCTCGACCGCGCCCCTTGAGCCATTGGATATATTCATCGCCGGCGGCGTAGGGATTCTTGCTGTCAACGCGCTGGCCCGTCCAGTCGGCCATCCAGTCGGGGGCATTGTCTAGAAATTGCGTGGTCCCGAAAGTATCCGGCAGCATGATGCGGAGAGCGCCTTCGTAAGTGCTCTGCCACAACTCCAGGACGCGGTACTGAGAAGCCTTCATGGCATCGTCATCGGCCGCGAGTGCGGCGAGGACCATGGGAATCTCATGCGCGTTGGTTCCAATGGATTCCAGATCGTGCTTATGGGCGAGGAAAGCATTCGAAGTTCCGGTAAAGGCGCTGCCGAGATTTGCTGCCATGGCGTTGACCACGTATTCCTGCCAGAGAAAACTGTGGCGGCGGCGGGTTCCGAAGTCAGCCACGGCCAGATCGGGGACGCCGCGCAGCCGCTCGATCTTGCCCCACAGTTTCGTCTTCGCTCTGGCATACAGAATATCGAGACCGAACTCGCGCAGTTTTTTTAAAGCGGCTCGGGTCTTGAGCTCGTCAAGGATCGAAAGCGCATAAAGTTCCCACATCGTTGTCTCAATCCACAGGCCGTCGAACGAAAGATGGAACTGTCCATCCTTGACCGATAGTTCATAGTCCGACAATCGAAAATCGCGCTCCATCCATTCCAGGAAGGCGGGCTCAAAGATTCCGCGGCGGCCGTAAAACGTGTTGCCAGCCAGCCAGACCAGTTCCGACCTTCGAAAGCGGAGTTTTCGAACGTGCTCCATCTGGTGAGTAAGTTCCTCGCGCGAGAACATGTCCGCGAGGCGCACGGAAGTGGCGCGGTTAAACAGAGAAAACGACACCTGGGTTTTCGGGTAATGCTTCCAGATGAACTGGAGCATCAGCAGTTTATAGAAATCGGTATCCAGCAAGGATCTGGTAACCGGGTCCAGTTCCCAGTTGTGGTTGTGCGCCCGTTCCGCGAAGTTCACGATCATTGCGTACTATCCTCTGCGACAGCGCCCAGAAAATCAACCGTAGGAACTAGTGAGAGTCCCCTTCTTGTGGTTTGGCTGACTTCGGGAAGGCAAACACGGTACTATCAGACTTCCTGCATGAGACTGCTTGGGCCCTCTACATCTGCAACCCGGAGTTCGTCACTATTCCAGAGCTGCTCATCGCTACTGATTGCGAACGGGCAGCCCCACGGCTGGGCGGTGTTTGCCGGTTCACTGCACAGTCTGGCGGTCGTTGTTATGCCCGCGATGTTCCTTCTGCGATCGGGCCGCGACGAAATTTATAACATTCTGTGGGCGCTCGTGTTTGGCTTTGCCACGCTGAACATTTTGAGCCTGGGGACGCGCCGTTTCGAGCAGGCCCGGGGCCTGAACTTTGGCGAAATATTGGCGATCTTGGTGGTGGTGGTGTCGATCGTCCTCCTGGGTTGGGAAATGCTGTATCTGTTCCACATTCTTCCGTTTCGCCTCGCACCGCGCTGACCCGGGTTGCGGTATGATCGGGTCTGGTGAAACGCGAATCCAATTTTGACGTGACTTGCCCCTGCTGCAGCGCGGTCATGAAGATCGACGCCGCAACGCGCGGCATCATCGCGCACACAGCGGCGGTCAAGCCGAGAACCTTCAACGACATGGAAGAAGCGGCTCGCGCCATGAAAGAGCAGGACAGCCGGCGCGACTCCATCTTCCGCCAATCCATGGAAGCTCAAAAGCATGCCCCGGAACTGCTGGAGAAAAAATTCCAGGAGGCGGTCAAGAAGGCCAAAGAAACGCCGGACACGGGCAGGCCGATTCGGGATTTTGATTTGGACTGACCTGGCTCCTTGCTCACCGCCGGGACGCCGAGTCCGCCGAGAAAAGCAAAAACTTAAATGACTGCACCTTTGCTTTTGGGGCATCGTGGGGCGCGGGCTTTCGGCCACATTCCTGAAAATACTTCGACTTCGTTTGAGCTTTGTTTACAGCATGGCTGTGACGGGTTTGAATTCGATGTGCGGCTTTCTGGCGATGGCCAGCCTGTGATCTGCCACGACGCGAAGATTGGCGGAATGGAGATTGAGAACTCCGCTTCGAAAAGCCTGTCGTTGCCCTCGCTGGAAGATGTTCTGCGGCAATTTGCCCACCGGGCGTTCCTCGATATCGAGTTGAAGGTTGCGGGGTTGGTGCAGCAGACGCTTTCCGAGTTGCGCAAGCATCCGCCGCAAAAAGGATACGCAGTTTCGTCGTTTCTTCCCGACGTCCTCAAGAAAATCCACGATCTCGATCCGGCGATTCCGCTGGGATTGCTTTGCGACACGCGGGATCAACTTCGAGCCTGGCGTCAAACGCCGGCGGAGTGGCTGATTCCACAGTGCGACCTGGCAGATGGAGAATTGGTCGAACTGGTTCATGCGGCAGGTAAGAAAATTATGGTCTGGACGGTGAATCGCGCCGAGCGCATGCGTGAGTTCGCTGCATGGGGCATGGACGCCATCATCTCCGATGAGACGGAATTACTCGTTCGCTCGCTGCGTTAGGTGCCAGAGACTCGGACGAATTGGTCCCGGTGGGGAGCCGGGGCGTCCCCGCCCGGACGGGCGAGACGTCGGTCCAGCCACGGGCCGGCGGTAGTGTCCTAAGAGTGCGATGAAGTAGCGGCGGCTAAATTAAACCATGCCGTGCTTTTTGGCGCAGTTTACGATGTCGAAGCGCGAACCATTGTGCGGATATGGTCAAGTTCAATTTGCGCGTGCTTGGGTAAGTTTGAAAAGACTTTGCTTTTGCACGAGTTTGCGCATCTCATACAGTCTGAGGTAGAGTTCCCAAACGTGGCCCGAAGAACCGGAACGTCGCTAGTTCTCCTGACTGTCCTGCTGGCCGGGATTATTACTCCGAGCGGGGTGTGCGCACTCATGTGTGAACGCCACTCCCGAGCGGCAAGTCAGCGTCACTGCAGTCAGCCTTCGGACCCGATGGTGGGAATGGCCCACGGTTACTCCGCGATGAATCACTCAACTGTTGGGGACATGAGTCTGGTAATGGTGTCACCATCGTGCCAGACAAATTGTGTCACGGCTAAAGGTCTCAACGTTTCGAGAAAAGTTGTTCCTCAGGTGACGGTAGTCGAGAGCGGCGCCGTAGTTTTGGATATTACGGCCGAGTTTCTGGCGCCCGATCCAGTGGCCGTATGGATTTCGGACAGCGGTCCGCCCGCTGCATACGCTGCATTTTTCAGCATTCTTCGCATCTGAGTCCCCCCCTCTCCTTCTAGCAGCGGTATAGCCAAAGCAGCGGCCTGATGTCCGTTGTCTGGCCGTGCATCTCTCTTCGATCCAATGTCGCTTGAATTTCCTGGGACAGTTGGGTCCGCCAACTATTGAAGGGGAAGAGCCATGAAGAACAGACGTGATTTCCTGAGAAATACTTTTGGTCTGGGCGCCGGTTTGGCGGCCGCACCTCGCCTCTTTGCATTTCCCACGGAGGCGCGCGGAGAAAACATGGACATGGACCACATGAGCTACGGAACGCAGCGCAGCAGTCGGATCGTTTCGGTGGAAACGCCGGACGTTCCGCAGCTTCCCTGGCGCATGGCCGGCGGGGCGAAGGAGTTTCACTTGATCGCCGAGCCGGTGAAGCAGGAATTGATCCCCGGCAAGATCGTGAACCTATGGGGTTATAACGGCAGCGCTCCGGGACCAACGATTCAAGTGAACCAGGGTGATCGGGTGAGGATCGTCGTGGATAACCATCTTCCCGAAGCCACCTCGATGCACTGGCACGGATTTGAGATCCCCATCGACATGGATGGGGCGCCGGGGAGTAGCCAAGATCCGATTCCGCCCGGCGGTCGTTTCGTTTATGAGTTTACGCTGCATCAGGCAGGGACCTTCTTCTACCACTCGCACATGGCGATGCAAGAGATGATGGGGATGATCGGGGCCTTCATCATGCACCCCAAGAAAGCCTATGATCCGCCGGTCGACAAAGACTTCGCGCTCATCTTGCAAGAGTTCGCGATCCTTCCCAACAATCCCATTCCGAACTCCATGAACATGGAGTTCAACTGGCTGACGTTCAACGGCAAGGCTGGTCCTGCCACCACTCCTCTGATTGTCAGGCTGAACGATCGCGTCCGGCTGCGCTTAATCAACCTCGGAATGGACCACCATCCCGTTCACCTGCACGGGCACACGTTTGTCGTGACGGGGACGGAGGGGGGGCGGCAGCCGAAGACCACTTGGGGGCCCAAGAACACGGTTCTGGTGGGAGTGGCCGAGGCCGCCGATGTCGAGTTCGTCGCCAACAATCCCGGAGACTGGATGCTGCACTGCCATCTGCCACACCACATGATGAACCAGATGTCGTCGGTGGCAGGCCCGATGACCCGAGGCAGCAATCGTATGCCCGCGGGCTTGGGTATGGGAGAAGGGATGGGCATCTTGCGGGAAGGCCACGCCACCTCCCAGGACAAAGGTCCGAGTTTGGGTCGTGGAATGGGTGTGGGTTCCACACGCGACCAGACCGTTGGGAACGGACCTCTCTCAACAGCGCAGGCGAAGCACTCCATGGGCAACATGCCTGGCATGGAGCACGAAGGAATGCAGATGACAGCGCCGGAAGTGGCGAAAGACGCCAACTCGGTTCCCGGATTTCCGCAGGACGCCTTCATGGAAGGGCCGGCGATGGCGATGGACAAGATGGTGGAGAAACCGGAGAACTTCGGGCTTCGTCCGGGCTGGAGTGGATTCATGCAAGGCATGATGACCTTTCTCCGGGTGCTGCCGCCCGAAATGTACGACAAGGTGATGGCTTTGCGCGACCAGCAGAAGGGTAAGCCCGAGCCCATGCCGGGAATGGAGCACCAGCAGTAGGGCTGAGCGGATTGATTGAATAGGAGAACGCAATGAAGACACAAATTTATCCGGCAGTATGCACCGGGTTTTCGAGCGTATTGCTGGCTGTTCTGACGATGTTGCCGTTGGGATTCGGTCAGGAACAGCCGATACCAGTCATGCCGTCACCGGCAACAACGACTTCGTCGCAGGAACAAGCAACCACTCAAAGCGGCCTCACGCTGGTTGAGTTGGAACAGATGGCCCTCAGTAACAATCCCACGCTGGCCCAGGCTGCTGCTGAGATTCGTGCTGCTACGGGTCGGAAACTCCAGAGTGGACTCTATCCGAATCCCACAGTCGGGTATCAGGGTGAGCAAATACGGGGTGGGATCCAAGGCGGAGGCGAACAAGGTTTCTTCGTCAGCCAGGACATCGTCCTCGGCGGCAAGCTCGGACTCAACCGCCGAGTTCTGGAGCAGGAGAAGAAGCAAGCGGAAGCAGAGGCCGAGGAGCAACGTCTCCGCGTCATCAACGGCGTGCGAATGTTCTATTACCAATCACTGGCTGCGCAAGAGATGGTTGATCTGCGTCACAAGCTTAGCAAGTTAGCCGAAGATGCCGTGCAAACCTCGCACCAGCTTGGCAATGTTGGACAGGCGGACCAACCGGACGTGCTTCAAGCGGAAGTTGAAGGGGAGCAGGCGGAACTGGCGGTGGTGGCTGCGGAGCAGAACCAACTCCGTGCCTGGCGGGCCTTGGCGGCTACGGTAGGAAAGCCGGAAACGCCGTTGACGCACCTCGCGGGCAATCTCGAAGACCTGCCCGAGGACAATCCCGATCAATGGTTGCAGGCGATCGTGCAGGAAAGTCCAGCCGTCAAGATTGCAGAGTTGGGAGTGCTCAAAACGGAGGCATCGCTGGCCCGGGCGAAGCGTGAGCCTATACCCGACCTGCAACTTCGCGGAGGTCTTCAGCAAAATCGGGGACTGGATCCGACCACAAACCGCCCTATCGGCTTGCAGGGGTTCGCCGAAGTTGGTGTGCAAATTCCCATCTTCAATCGTAATCAGGGAAACGTGCAGGCTTCCAGAGCGGACGTTGAGCGCGCACAGCGGGAAGTGCAACGGGTCCAACTGGTCTTGCGTGAGCGTGCGGCGGCCTTGCTGCAGAGCTATATGACATCGCGTTCGACGGTGGAGAAGTACCGGAGCCGCATGATCCCGCGGGCGCGGAAGGCGTACGAGCTCTACTTGAAAAGTTACGGCGGGATGGCGGCTGCGTACCCGCAGGTGCTGATCTCGCAGAGAACTTTGTTCCAGCTCCAGACCGACTACATCGCCGCCCTGGAGAATCTCTGGGGCAATTCGATTGCCTTGAAAGGCTTTCTTCTGACCGATGGTCTGGAGGCGCCCAGTCGCGCTGGGGAAATGGACCAGCCGGTTCGCGAGCTCAACGTGCCATCGCCCACGATTTCCATGCAGCCGCAGTGAGAAGAGGAAGAGACATGCGAAAAACTAGAGTTCTATTGCTACTGGCGCTTGTCGTCGTGATCGTAGTGATTGCCGGATCCGTGGTTGCAGTGCACCACGGTTTCAGGGCCCGTGACCAGCCTTCAGCGCTGGAGACTTACGTGGCACGGATCGTCCGGGGGTTAGCCGTTCCTTCCAGGGCGAAGAACGAGAAAAACCAGTTCACGGCGTCACCCGAGCTGATGGCCGAGGCGAGAGCACACTTTGCCGACCACTGTGCCCTCTGCCACGCCAATAATGGAAGCGGAAATACCCAGATCGGACAGAACCTCTATCCGAAAGCTCCGGACATGCGCTTGCCGCCGACCCAGAACCTGACCGATGGGGAGCTTTACTACACCATTCACAACGGCATCCGGCTTACCGGAATGCCTGCGTGGGGCCCGGAGAAGGAAGACGAGGATAGCTGGAAGCTGGTGCTTTTCATACGGCACCTGCCTCAGCTTACTGCGGCGGAGGAACGTGAAATGGAAGCTCTCAATCCGAAGGGGCCTGGAGAGAAACAGGAGGAACTAGAAGAAGAGCAATTCTTGAACGAAGGCCAACCCGGCAATCTGGTACCCAAACCGCCAACGCGCCACGATCATTGAGGAGAAAATTATGAAACGCATTGTCGCAGTCGTTACTCTATTGTTCGCGCTTTCTCTCATGGCGCTTGCCCATGGAAAAGAAAAGCATGTCATGGGCACGGTCACCAGTATTTCCGGTAGTTCCATTACGGTTAAAACTACGGCCAGGGAATCCGTAACTGTAGAAGTGAATGACAAGACAAAGTTTGAAAAAAGCGGAGCTCCGGCCACGCGGAAGGACCTGAAGGTAGGCGACAAGGTAATCGTTCATGCAGATCTCTCCGGTGCCAAGCTCGTCGCAAACGAAGTCCACTTTGGCGTCCAAAAAAGCAAGCAGTCCATGGAGGGGATGAAGGGCATGGATCATAAGTAAAAGTGCGTTTAGGGAAACTCCGATCAAGTTGGTTCCCGGACAGTTGTGAAGGGGCATGGCTTTAGCCATGGCGTTAGAACCCGCCACACAAGCGGCTTTAGCCGCCGGAGTGCCTTTTTCCGCAGCCTGTTCAGTCGTGCCGCAAAGTCCTTTAAAACTTGCCGCGCTTTAGCGCCTGAGGCCAGTTCTTCGCCCGCGCGCGATCGGGCCGGCAATGCAAACTGTAAAGCACGATAAATGACATCAGTTGATGCTATAATCGGTGCCATGAGGACAACGGTTGCGCTAGATGACGATCTCGTACGCATCGCCCAGGAGTTCACCGGGGTGGCGGAGAAAACGGCGTTGATTCGTGAGGCGCTCAAAGCCCTCATCGAGCGGGAGAGCGCCCGACGATTAGCATCCCTGGAGGGCACAATGCCGAAATTGAAGAATATTCCTCGCCGCAGGCCGGGGACGAATTGATTCTCGCGGACACCTCGATTTGGATTGACCACCTTCGTTCGGGAAACCTTCGTTCCGGAAACAAAGAACTGCGTAAGCATCTGAACGAAGGGCAAATTGTGATCCATCCGTCGATCATTGCGGAACTTGCCCTGGGCTCGCTACAGGAGCGCACCAAGACGCTCGCACTGCTGGACCTTTTGCCCCAGGTCCGAGTGGCGCAACTGAGCGAAGTACGGCGAATGATTGAGGCTCGTCGTTTGTACAGCCTCGGCATCGGTCTGACCGACGCCCACCTGATAGCCTCAGTTTTTATCAATCCGTCCACGCTTCTGTGGACAAGAGATAAGCGCCTCCGCAAAGCCGCGGAAGGTCTTGGCATTCACGCCAGTCTGGCTTAGAGAATTTGAAAAAACAGCCGGGGAACATGCCGTTTGTCTCCGGTTTGTTCCGCGGGCGGAGGCACCAGCGCCACATGTGTGAGCACCATCGTCTACTTCTCTACTAACAGAAAGAACTGAGCCGGCGGGTGGCCCAGCCCATTGCATTCTTCCGGACTCTCGAGGGTGCCCCGTCCAAGCTTTGCTTGGGCGGGCCGTTTCATCGCAAACCAAGAATGCAGTCATCACAGACTGAGAAGCGGTCCAGGGGTATGTTGTCACCATGCCGTGGGGATTGCAGCGTTTCCAGGAAATTGGCCAGCTACACTTCCTTAGAATGGGTCTGGAGCAGCTTCCGTCATTACGCGAATGGTGAGGTGGGTCGAGTAGAGGTCGAATCGCAGTGGACGGCGCGACGGAGAGAGCAGGCAGGTGTTTTTCCTCCCGTGCGGAAGTATCCACCCGCCTAACGGGCCCGCCCAAGCAGAGCTTGAACGGGGCACCCTCGGGGGTTTCAACGATTCCGATTGCACGGGCCACCCGCCGAAAATTTGGGGGGTACCCTACCGCATCGACTCTTCGGTTTCCGAGATCCAGTCCGGACGTTTCAGCACTTCGCGCGGCTTGGGCCCGTCGGGGGCACCGACGATGCCATCGCGTTCCATGAGGTCGATGAGATGCGCGGCGCGCCCATAGCCGACGCGCAGGCGGCGCTGCAACAGGGAAGTAGAAGCTTTGCCGAACTCGATCACCAGGCGCACCGCATCGTTGAAGAGCGGATCATTGTCGTCGGCGGAAACTGTTCTGGAATCGTCGCCGTCGTCGGATGAACCCTCGCGATCTTCTTTGGGCGTTTCGAGAAATTTTTCCTGATAATGCGCCTGGCCCTGCGCTTTCCAGAATTCCACCACGCCCGCGATTTCTTTTTCGGTTACATAGGGAGCATGGAGGCGGTGGACGCGCGCCGAACCGGACGGCAGATAGAGCATGTCGCCGCGACCGAGCAGCGATTCGGCGCCGTTGGCGTCGAGAATGGTGCGCGAGTCAACTTTGGTTGCGACACGGAACGAAACGCGCGCGGGGAAGTTAGCCTTGATGAGTCCGGTAATTACATCCACCGACGGACGCTGTGTTGCCAGCACTAAGTGGATGCCTACGGCGCGTGCCATCTGCGCTAGCCGAGTTATCGACTCCTCTACGTTGTGGCCGTCGAGCATCATCAAGTCGGCCAACTCGTCGATAATGATGACGATTTTTGGAAGAGGGCCGTCTTCGGGATTTATTTGATCGCTGAACAGGCTGGGCGTGTCGTCGAACAAGCGGTTGTAACTGTCAATGTTACGGACGCCTTTGGCGGCGAGCAACTTGAGGCGGCGCTCCATCTCGCGGACGGCGTTGCGCAGCGCGTTGGCGGCGAGTTTTGGTTCGGTGATAATGGGCGTATAGAGGTGCGGCACGCCTTCGTAATTGCCCAGTTCGAGGCGCTTCGGGTCCACCAGCACCAGCCGCACCTCATCGGGCGTCGATTTGTAGAGAATCGACATGATCATGGCGTTGATGGCCACGCTCTTGCCTGTGCCGGTCGAGCCGGCGATGAGCAGGTGCGGCATGCCGGCCAGATCGGCGGCGGCGATGCGTCCGTTGATATCTTTGCCCATCGCGATCGTGAGCTTCGATTTCGACCCTAGAAATTCCTGCGACTCGATGTTCTCGCGCAGCCAGATGATTTCGCGCTCGCGGTTCGGCACCTGGATTCCGACAGTGCTCTTGCCGGGCATGCGTTCGACCAGGATGCTCTCAGCCCGCAGGGCCAGACAGAGATCGTCGGTGAGTCCGATGATGCGGCTGTACTTGATCCCTGCTTCGGGTTTGAATTCAAAAGTCGTGACGACCGGGCCGGGATTGATCTGAGTGACCTGACCGTGGACTTCGAATTCCGCGTACTTCGCGGTCAGAACCTGGGCGACGAGTTTGAGCTCCTCTTCGTGGACGGCTTGCTGTTCGTCGGGACGGTGCAGCAGGCTCGATGGCGGGAGCCTGTAGCTGCCCGCAATTCTGGGGAGGGTCGTCTTCGCCTGGTGCTCGGTATCGGCGCGCTCGGTGACTTCGATTGCAGCAGAGGCATGCAAAGTCTGCGGCGCCGGAATGGCGGCGGAGTTGTCCTTGCCTTCATCGGCCATCATGCGTTCGATGCCGGTGCGGGGCGCCGAAGCTGTGGACTGCACGCCCGCCATTTCCTGGCGCGGTATCTCGGGACGCATTGGCGCAGAACGCGCGGGCACGAGTTGTGCCGTGAGCACTGGCTTTTCCGCTCGGCGCTTCTCCAGGTCCTTGTGCTGACGCTTACGTTCGCGCTCGTCCTGCCAGTCCTTAAAGCGATCTCGGAGGGCTAATACAAACGCGAATCGCGTGGGCGCCCAGAGTTCAATCGCCGCGAACGAGAAAGCGGTGGTGAGGTAGAGCGCGACGGCCAGAACGGTCGTACAGACTATGTATGCGCCCGCAACGTTGAGGTAACGGATTAAGACGTCGCCAACGATTCGCCCGGCCAGTCCTTCGATCGGGATCGCGCCCATCCAGCGGAGGTGTCCGGGCAGGATGGCGAGCAGCGCGGGCACGAACATGAGCAGCCATATTCCGCCAAGCGTTTTCGCAACCGGTGTCTGCACGGCTCGCGAACGGAACCAGCGCATGCCCAGCATGCCCATGAAGAGGGGCAGGAGAAACGATCCGACTCCCCAGAATTGCAGGATGAGGTCGGAAAGATAAGCTCCCAGGATGCCGATCCAGTTGCGGGCAGCGTGCGATCCCGTGAGGATGGAGGCGCTGTTCAGTGAGGGATCGAGCGGCGAATAGGACGCCAGCGCGAGGAAAAGGAGGAGTGCGGAGACACACAACAGGAATCCGGCGAGCTCGTTCAGACGCCGGTTCTTGGTTGGCGAAAAAATCTTCGAGAAAATTGTCATGTGGCAGCGACGGCGTTGGGCAAACACTCACCCACAGCGCCGTAACAAGGCCAGAGCCTTATAATTATGCCAAGAAGCGACGCTTCCTACAATGCGGGAAACGGGGCGGGGTGGCGAGTTGGGTACGGGTGGGCGATCTCGCGCGAATCCTTCGGAATTGAGAACCACAGCCTTTCGTTGACTTGCCCTGCCATCCCGCCTACCATGTTTCGATTCCATGATCGGCCAAACTATGATCGGACAAACCATCTCGCACTACCGCATTGTCGAGAAGCTTGGGGGCGGCGGCATGGGCGTCGTCTACAAGGCCGAGGACACGCGCCTGCATCGCTTCGTCGCCCTCAAGTTCTTGCCCGAGGATGTTGCTGGTGATCCGCAGGTACTTGCCCGCTTTCAACGCGAAGCCCAATCCGCGTCCGCTCTGAACCATCCCAACATCTGCACCATTTACGACATTGGCGAGCAGGCTGGGCAAGCATTTATCGCCATGGAATTTCTGGAAGGGGTGACGCTCAAGCATCGCATCGCCGCAAGGCCCATGGAGACCGATGTATTACTCGGGCTGGCAATCGAGATTGCCGATGCGCTCGACGCCGCGCACACGGAAGGCATTGTTCACCGCGACATCAAGCCCCCCAACATCTTCGTGACCAAGCGCGGACACGCTAAGATCCTCGATTTTGGGCTGGCGAAAGTGACCGCGACCGGGACCAAGACCGCATTCGACGCTACCGAAACCGGTACGGTGGAGACACACTTGACCAGCCCGGGTATGGCCGTGGGCACGGTAGCTTATATGTCGCCCGAGCAGGTGCGGGCCAGGGAATTAGACGCCCGTACCGATCTGTTTTCATTCGGAACCGTGCTCTATGAGATGGCGACGGGCATGTTGCCTTTCCGAGGCGAGAGCTCGGGAGTGATCCAGCGGGAAATACTGGATTCCACTCCGGTGGCGGCGGTGCGCATGAATCCTGACTTGCCCGCCGAACTCGAACGCATCATCAATAAGAGCTTGGAGAAGGATCGCGACCTGCGCTACCAGCACGCTGCCGATTTGCGCGCGGATCTTAAGCGCCTCAAGCGGGAGACCGACTCAAGCCGTGCCGCCGCGCCCAGCCGAACGGATGCTGTTTCGATTTCCGGTTCGAGTGCGTCACTCAGCGAGTCGAACACCCCTTCGCCTTTGAGCGGAGTTGCGCCTGTTGTCGGAAGCGACGTGGCGCAATCTGCGCATAGCAGTAGTTCGGCGGTGGTTGCCGCCGCGAAACAACACAAATTCGGGGTTGCTGGAGGAGCGCTTCTCGCTCTGGCTGTGGTCGCGGCGGCTGGCTTTGGCGTTTACTCGATGCTTCATCGTGCCGCGCCCACTCCCTTCCAAAACTTCGCGATCACGCAGGTCACCAATTCCAGCCGGGCAGTTGTTGCCGCCATATCGCCCGACGCAAAATATGTGCTGACGGTGATGAACGACAAGGGGCTAAACAGCCTCTGGCTCCGTAATGTGGCGACTGGAAGCGACACTCAAATCGTCGCGCCTTCGGCCACCATTGCCAGCGTTGCGTTCTCGCCGGACGGAAATTACATCTATTTCCGCAAGGCCGAGAATGCCATTGCCAGCGTTTTCAATATCTATCGCGCCCCGGTCTTAGGAGGTACGCCTAACGCCGTCGCCCAGGACGTAGATACGGCATTCACGTTTTCTCCCGACGGCCGCCGGATGGCCTACCTTCGCGCCAACAATCCCGAAATCGGCAAGTATCGCCTGCTCAGCGCCAACCTGGATGGCAGCGATGAAAAAGTACTGCACATTGCGCCCATGCGAGGGCTGGCGCGCTTTCTGAGTTGGTCTCCCGATGGCAAGAAAATAGCCTATCCGGAACCCCAACCGCCTGGCGCGTTCGGCGGAGTCAACCTGTTCGATATCGACTCGGGAAAAATGCAGCTCCTCACCTTTCCCGACAAGGCGCCGGTCGAAGTCGTCTTTTCAGCGTCCGGGGATGGCCTATTCGTCATTTATCGACAGAAAGGCTCCAACTTCACCCGCGGTCAGATTGGCTATGTAACTCTGGCGGACGGGCAGTTGCGTCCCATTTCGCGTGACACCAACAGCTATGCGACTTTGAGTCTCTCAGCCGATGGCAAAACTTTGGCCACGGTGCAACAGAAAGTCGCCAGCAACTTGTATATCTTGCCCGGCCAAGGCAGCGCGTCAGCCGACATCAGTCCCATCGCTTCGAACGGAGAACAAGTCCGGTTTTTCAATTGGGCTGCCGATGGCGGCTTGCTCACGTCCGACCTGACGCAACTGGAACACATGGATGCCGACGGAAAAAATCGACGCCAGTTGGTCAGCGACCCGTCAGCGGGTATTTTCAGTTTGTGGCAGTGTGGAGCCTACATCGTTTTTCCCTGGATATTTCACGACAATGCGAACTCGGCCGTCGTTTACCGCGTCAATGCCGATGGTTCGCATCCGCTGAAGCTGGCGGATGAGAATTCCGACTCGTTTCCGGTTTGTTCGGCCAACCAGAACTGGGTGTACTACTTTGCCGATACCAAACAGCTTTGGCGAGTCCCAGTGGATGGCTCAGGCAAACCGGAGCCAATTCCTGGCAGCAGCGTCCCTGGCGCATTTCTGGCCGGACGCGGAATCGGCATTTCGCCGGACGGGAAAACCCTGGCATATGTAATCGGAATCGTAACTTCATCGGACACGGCGCCCGAATCGGACACGGGGCCCTGGCAGAAAATCGCCCTGTTGAGCACTGCAACTCTCAGCTCGCCGCGTTTTCTTCCAGCCAATCCGCGAATTTCCAAAGGCGTGCAATTCACTGCGGACGGTGTCGCGGTTGCCTACCCCATTTCCGAGAACGGCGCCGACAATGTGTGGGTCCAGCCGATCGACGGCACTCCTGGGCGTCAGGTTACACAGTTCAATTCCGAGCAGATCCTATCGTTTCACTGGTCGCCGGATGGGAAAAATCTTGGCGTGTTACGAGGCCACACCGACTCCGACGTTGTTCTGCTGCAGGAATCGAAACCCTAGCCAGGTTTTCATTAGCGCCCGATCATTCCCGCTGCCCAAGCCAGCACCGCAATTCCAATCACAATGCGATACATCGCAAACGGTGCGAAGCCGCGTTTGCGGACCCAGGCCATGAACCAGGCGACGGCTCCGTAGGCGACGATGAAGGAGACGACGAAGCCGATGGCGAGGATGACCCATTGGTGAGACGTGATTTCAGCGACGCCGATGGGATTTTCATCTTTGCCGGACAGCGATTTGAAGAGCGTGTAAAGCGTGGCCACCGTCATGGTCGGTATCGAGAGGAAAAATGAGAACTCGAGCGCGGCGGCGCGTGACATTCCCATCAGTTGTCCGGCGGCAATCGTGGACATGGAGCGCGAGGTGCCGGGAAATACAGCGGACAGAATCTGGCACGCGCCGATCCAGATGGCTTGGCCCCCGTGGATGTCGTCCATTTTCCAGGTGTGGATGGGCGAGCCGGGCGCGGGCCCCGCTTTTTCCCAGGGCGCTTTCATAGCGTCGATGACCCACATGACGATGCCGCCGATCAGCAGCGATACACCCATAACGTAAAGGCTTTCCAGGTTCTTGCCGATCACTTTCGTCAGCAGAAAAGACGGGATCGCGGTTACGACGAAAGCGGTCAGCACGAGGCTGAGTGGATGCGTGAGTACGGTGCAGTCTTTCTTCTGGCCTTCGGGAAAAGTTGAAATAAGCTTGGCGATATGGCTCCGGAAATAAATTGGCAGAACCAGGATTGCACCTAGCTGGATGACGATCGAGTACATCTTCCAATAGCCGCTGGACAGTGGCACATGCATGAGTTGTTCGGCGATACGGAGATGAGCGGTGGAACTGACAGGCAGGAACTCAGTGAGGCCTTCGACAATTCCAAGTAGGACGGATAAAAGATACTCGTTCAAGTGTTGTCTCCAATGTAGGAACGCGGCTTGCCGCGTCTCTACGGAAATTTATTGTCCAATTTCCGCAGGTTCCGCGTAACGCCGGAAGAAGCTGTCTGGCTTCCACTGCGGGCGATGGCCGTCATTGGCGACGTTAATCAGCAAGGCTCTGACGATCTCTTCGTATTTTGCGGCGGCGGCGAGGTCCACCGGTTGGTTCACGTCGTCGGAGGGCGCGTGATAGCGCTCAGTTAGCCAGTCTTTGAAAAGTTTCTGTTCGGGCGAGCCGGGCTCGGGAGCCACGCCCATGATAACCGAGGGCACTCCGTGCCGGATGAAGTTGTACTGATCGCTCCGGACGAAAAGATTGCGCAGCGGTTCGGGGTCGGGCTGAACTTTTACACCTTGCCCACGTGCGATCTCTCTCGCGCGGTCGCCCAGATCGGAGTCGTCGAGGCCGAGCACCGTAAGCAGCTTCAGGGGAACGATGGGTAGAAACATATCGACATTGACATCGGCGACAATGGACTTTGGAGCGACCGTGGGATGCGCGGCGAAGTACTTTGAACCGAGCAGCCCTTTTTCTTCGCCGGTGACTAAAACGAAGAGGATCGAACGCCGCAATTTTTCCGGATTCTTCTTAAAGTTTGCGGCCATGTCCAGGATCAGGGCGCTGCCCGAGCCATCGTCCATCGCTCCGTTGTATATGCGGTCGCCGTTGATGGGCTCGCCGATTCCGATGTGATCGAGGTGGGCGGAGAGTACTACGTATTCATCTTTCAGAGCGGGGTTGCTGCCGGGGAGTTTGGCCACGAGGTTGGCCGACTCTACTTTGGTGACTTCAACTTTCGTTTTCGCTGCGAGCGAAACCGCGAGCCGAAAGTGTGGCAGTGGCTTGCGATCTTTACCGAGCGCGGCGATTTCTTCGAAAGTGTGGCCGGAGCCGGCAAAGAATTTCTCGGCGTTGGCGGGATTCACGGTGACGGCAAGCTTTGCGCCTTCGGTTTCGTCGAACTCGGGATAGTCGAGATCCATGCTGGGATGAGCGCGGTTGAGCGCGATGCGAGACCACGGGATGTCCATGGATGCGGGGTTCATCAGTGAAACGATGCCGGCGGCGCCGGCGGCGCGCAGAACCTTCCAGCGCTCGGCTGCGGTCTGGTAATGGGAAGCCAGTGCGCCGGGAATCTCGGCGGGCGATCCGGAAAAAATCACGATGATCTTGCCGCGAATGTCGACACCGGCGAAGTCGTCATAATTGTTCTCGGGGACTTTGAGACCATAGCCGACGAAAACCAGCGGCGCTTCGACCTCGGGCGCGGGCATGATGCGTGTGCCAATGATGGCGTCTTCGCCGAGCGTAAGTGCTTCGCGTTTGCCGTCGCGGATCAGGGTAAGGCTGCAATCCTTTTCGACGATCTGGCGGGAGACGAACTTTACGGGCTGATAGAAACCGTTGACACCGGCGGGTTCCGCGCCCGCGTTCTTGAGTTGCTCGACGGCATAGACTTGCGCGGCGCGCTCGCCACGGCTTCCCGTATCGCGGCCCTCAAGTTTGTCGTCGGCAAGAACTTTGATGTGATTCCACCAGGTCTGCCCGTCGAAATGACCAGCGGTCTGGGCCGCCGCCGAAATCCCGAATAGCAGCGCGAGCAGTACAGTCGAAGATTTGATTTTCATGGAGTCCCTCATGGAGCGGAGGTTTCTAGAATAGCAGGAAGCGGCGTGGAGGGCGGGCTTCTTCGCATCCGGGAGCAGCTTTCGTCGTTACGCAGATGGCGAAGAGGGGCGGATCGAATCCAGCGGACCGTACAACACAGGGAACAACATTGTTAGTGCGGCCAGCCAACCAAAATCCCCGCCCAAGCCGAGCTTGGACGGGCCACCCTTCAGAGTTTAAATAATGGCGTAGGCCGGGCCACCCTCTATAACCTTGGCGGCGTTGTCAAGAGACACGTAGAGTGTCCGAGGCGGCTGCACCCTTGCGGTAGTGCTGGACCCCCAGGTTTTGTTCTTGCTTCTTAGGCAGCTTTTGGTGTTGCTCTTGCTCTTTGTG
>JANXZM010000010.1 GCA_025355505.1 Acidobacteriaceae bacterium
CCCTTGCCCTTGATTTTGCCCTTGCCCTTGATTTTGCCCTTGCCCTTGATTTTGCCCTTGCCCTTGATTTTGCCCTTGCCGTTGATTTTGCCCTTGCCCTTGATTTTGCCCTTGCCCTTGATTTTGCCCTTGCCGTTTCGCTTTCCTCTTGATCTTCTAACCTACCCACAACCACCGATAGTCCTCCGGCCGGGTCACCAGCCCACGCCGCACCGGATTCTGCCGTATGTATTCCAATTTCTCCAAGAAACTCTCCTCTGATCGCAACACATGATCAAACGACTCCTCCTGCCACACCGGCCCGGACCGCCCCAGCGCCCGGTTCAAGCTGTGCGCCGACGCCCCTTTTATCCCCTGCAGAATCTCAACCAGGCTGTAAAGATTCCCATCCAAATCGCGAAGCGGTCTCAGCAGAAGATGCACATGGTCCGGCATGACCACCGCCGCTTGAATCGCCGCCTTTGTTCCCTGATCATGCAGGCAGTGCCGCAGCACGGTATCCCGGACCGATTCCGGCAATGGATCGAGACAGCCGCAGCAAAACGTGACAAACAGCGCCCGGTCGTCCTTCTGATAGTGCGGAAGCCGCCGCCGATACTCGTATTTCCCTTTAAGCAATGCCTGAGTCATTGTGTATGAGTGTAGGGCGGGCGCCCTCGCCCGCCGCCCTTGACTATGCCAGTCTCGACCCGACGCAAGGGATTGGTCTGTGATGCGAGTACAAGAAAGATGTGACAATTTAGAAAGGGAGCGGAACGCCCAGGACGAATACTTTGTCGCCTGTGTAGAGCGGGCGCCCCCGCCCGCTGCCTTTGACCTTGCCTTTCCTAAGCCTGCCTAGAAAGACCAAACCCTCAGTGAACCTGGCGAAACGACCTCAAAGAATTTCTGGTGCCAGCCTTTTCGCGGGCGGGGGCGCCCGCGCTACACACGTGTGGGAGAGTAGGTAGTTGCCGGCATTAAATCAAGGCCACGTTCAGAAATGAGCGTGGCCTTTTCCGTTGGACGCTTGACTACTTGTATATTCCGGATTGGCGACGATCCTGCGCTCTGTGCGATTATGAGAGCGCCCATGCCTTCGGCCTACAGCGTCCCGGAATACCTCACTGACCTCCGCGCGATTCGCTCCACCGGTTCGGCAACCGCTGAGACATCTTTCTACCCTCCACTAGACCGCCTCCTAAACGCTGCCGGACAGAAACTGAGGCCTGCGATTCTTTTCTCGACTCAACTCCGCAATCAAGGCGCCGGAATGCCCGACGGGGGCTTCTTCCCCCAACCCACTCGCTCGCGCCGTAATGCTGAACCTCAGATCCTCCAGAACCCCGAGCGTGGAGTAGTTGAAATCAAGCCTGCAGACTACAACCTCGACGCTCTGACCAATGAGGCGCAGACCCTGCGCTACCTTATGCAATACGGGCTCGTTCTGATCACAAATCTGCGCGAGTTTCGGCTGCTCCAGCTAACCTCCGCAGGAAAGGTCCAGACGCTCGAGCGCTACACGCTCGCCCTCACCCCAGCCGCGCTCTGGTCCGATCCGCTCACTCACTTCACCCGCCACGCCGACCTCCTGCCCGAATTCCTCGCGCGTGTCATGCTCTATCGCGCGCCGCTCGTCCAGCCGAAAGACGTAGCGTGGCTTCTCGCCTCCTATGCTCGCGAAGCCCGCGCCCGCGCCGAAGATCACCCGCTCGGCAGCTTCCGCACCGTTAAACTTGCTCTTCAGGAGTCGCTCGGCATTCAATTCGAGGGCGAAAAAGGCGAGCACTTTTTTCGCTCCACTCTCGTCCAGACTCTCTTTTATGGTATTTTCTCCGCCTGGATTCTGTGGCGGCGCGTTCCCGAAAACCGCGCTCCCGGCTCGCGTTTCGACTGGCGCGTGTCGGCGTACCATCTCCGTGTCCCGGTGCTCCGCAAACTCTTTACCGAAGTAGCTGACCCCGGGGCGTTGAACTCCGTCCAGCTTCAGGAAATCCTCAACCTCGCCGGAGAAGCCCTCAACCGCGTCCAGCCCGCTTTCTTCGAAACCTTTCGTGAAGAGGAAGCAGTCGCCTATTTTTACGAGCCTTTTCTCGAAGCATTCGACCCCGAGCTGCGCAAGGATCTCGGCGTCTGGTACACGCCGAAAGAAATCGTCCGCTACATGGTCGAGCGCGTCGATCACCTTCTCCGCACCGAACTCGATCAACCGCTTGGCCTCGCCAGTCCCGCCGTCCGCATTCTCGATCCCTGTTGCGGCACGGGGGCCTATCTCACCGCCGTTCTGCATCGCATTCACCAGACGCTGCTCGAAAATGCGGGCGACGACACCGCGCTCGTCCCAAACGATCTCCGCGCCATCGCGCTTACCCGAGTCTTCGGTTTCGAGATCATGCCCGCGCCCTTCGTCATCGCCCACCTCCAGCTTGCATCGTTGCTGGAGAACGCGGGCGCTCCTCTCACCGACGATCACCGCGCCGGAGTCTATCTCACCAACGCCCTTACCGGATGGGTTCCCGAACAGCATCCCCAGTCCGAAATCTTCGAAGAGTTCCGCCGCGAACGCGAAGACTCCGAACAAATCAAGCAGCAAGGCCCCATTCTCGTTATCCTCGGCAACCCGCCTTACAACGGCTATGCGGGCATCGCAAAGATCGAAGAAGAACGCGACCTTACTAATGAGTACCGCACGCCCGTCGAGGGCCTTCCAGCGCCGCAGGGCCAGGGTCTCAATGATCTCTATATTCGATTTTTCCGGATTGCCGAGCGCCGCATCGTGAGCAACGCGAATGGCCAAGGCATAGTCTGTTTTATCTCCAACAACGCATGGCTCGATGGCCTTTCACATACGACCATGCGCCACCGCTACCTTCAGGTCTTCCAGCATCTCTTCATCGACAATCTAAACGGCGATAAGTACCGCACCGGAAAAACAACGCCAGATGGTCTGCCTGATCCAAGTGCTTTTTCCACGCCTCAGAATCGTGAGGGAATTCAGGTCGGCACGGCGATTGCTATGCTGGTTCGCAATACGTCCCGATCCTACACAACGGTTGATCTCCGCGACCTGTGGGGCACCGACAAACTCAATCAGCTTGAACGCGAGAGTCGCCTTGAGGCCGAGCCCATATACTCGGCACTCGATCCAACTCCATCTCTCGGCAACCCCTTCGCCCGGCGCATCCACTCTACGGCGTACATCTTGTGGCCGCGCCTGCCCGAACTCTTCCCAGTCTCCTCACCGGGTATCAAAACCAGCCGTGACTCCCTTATCGTGGATATTGATCGAGATCGTCTGGCAACCCGAATGGAGCAGTACCTCGGAACCGATGCGACGGACGCAGATATTGCTGAGGCCGTCCCATGCGCAATGGAGAGCAGCGCACGCTTCGATCCGATAATTACTCGTCGTACATTGCAAGACAAAGGTTTTCGTCCCTGGCAAATCTTGCGCTATGCTTACCGACCATTTGACGTTCGCTGGCTTTATTGGGAACCGGAGACGAAACTGCTAGATGAGAAACGCTCGAAGTACATTGGAGGAGCGATTTTTCCGTCTGTATGTTTAGCAACTCAACAGAAGTGCCGTGGCGAATCGAGCGCGCCTCAGTTGATTTCGCAAGCCGGATGTTTGGACCTACTTGACCGTGGCGCGAGTTGCTTTCCTGCGGCCACAATCGACGTGGCCGGCACGCTTCTGTCGGACGTACATGTCTCTCCCAATCTGAGTGCTTCGGCGATTGTTCTGTTGAGTGAAATCACCGGAAACAAGGAGGACCTGTTTTTTCATGCTCTAGCCATCATGCATAGCCCTCAATATCGCACCGAAAATGCGGGGGCTCTCCTGGACGACTGGCCACGGATTCCGATGCCAGCGACTGCCGATCTCCTCGCCCACTCCGCCACGCTCGGCCGCCGCCTCGCCGAGCTGCTCGATGCCGAATCCTCCATCCGCCTAACCGCAAAATGGTCCATCCTGGCAGCTCTTAAATTTCCCGAGAGCTTAGCGCTCGAAAACGCCCTCAAGCTCACGGCGGGTTGGGGACACCGCGGACAAGGCAGCACTGTCATGCCCGGTCAAGGTCTGTCTCCCGATCGACCCTGGACCGCAGTTGAACTAGAGAAGTTCGCCGCGCTGGCAGCGGCGGAATCCCTCACACTTGAAGACGCGCTCGCCCTGCTCGGAGAATCCTGCGTCGATGTCCATCTCAATGGAGAATCCTTCTGGTCGGCGATTCCCATCAATGTCTGGCATTACACGCTCGGAGGCTACCAGGTCCTGAAAAAGTGGCTGAGCTACCGCGAATTCCCGCTCCTCGGCCGTCCGCTGCACTCCGAAGAGGCCGCATACTTTGCCCAGGTCGTACGCCGGATTACCGCCATCCTTGTTCTCGGCCCTGCCCTTGACGCCAGTTACCAAGCCATCCTTCCTACCGCCACCGGTCTCGCTAATTCCTGACTGTTGCCCAGCCGTTCTTATATCCAGTGCTCAGCGAGGGGTATGCAACGCAGATTGCTCGCGACTGGAATACCAGGGATGAAAGTTCGGGCTTTGTGGGTATGTGTTGCGCTTTGGAGTTCGGAGCGACTTTCTAAGTCATTACGAGGTGCACACCGTCGGCAGCTCGGGGCATCGCGAATACTGGATTCCTGCGGCCGATCTGGAGAAGTTGAACAAGGCCATCGTTGGAGCGATCAAGGTCATCTCGGAGTTCCGGCGGCAAAAGTAAGTGTAGAGCGGACACTCCTGTCCGCTGCCGTTGACGTTGATTTCTTCCATCCGGAATCGCGGCAGAACCGTCTTCACCGAAACTCCATTTCCATGGCCCCTGGTTTGTTTTCATCACACCCAGCCAGTGAGCGTTATCACAGACATCCACCCCAACCAGTGCGAGAATGAACCTTGATTGGGGCAGTTCCGAGGTGAGCCCGTCAACCAAGACGGCCCTCGAAGCTGCCCCAAACCCATTTTCAACGCTCTTTGACAACCTAAGTCCTTATTCCTGAATACTTTACAGCTAAGTCTTTTAAAATGAATGACCTGGCGGGAATTTGGGGGGGTACAAATCTTACTAGTTGGTTATTGTCTTTAGAGTAAATAGATGCGGACAGCCTCAATCGCGGCTAAGATTTCCTCTCGGCAACGACGAACTCCACTCGAACCAATAGAGCGACGGCGCTCAACACAGCTTCAGTCGCGGTCTTTTGGCTGATCTTTGTTCCTTTGATTTCTGCCAGAGCCACGCGGGAAATTGCAGAATAGTCTTCACCGGCGGAAATCAGTTGCACGAGCGCCGTCTGCAAGGGAGACAAGCTCGGATTGAACGCGACATTTTCGATATACGAGCCTTTGTAGATTCGGCCTGAACGCGTGGCGATCGCAGCTCCGGAAGGCGATTCGGTATAAGGCGCATACGCTGTGCGGGCAGCGTCCAGAGCGGATTGGAACAGTGCATCTACGCGTCGCTCCGCCACGTTAGCCGACGGAGTCACAAGAGTCAGGTTCGTGTGCCTCACCGGGAACGCGCCGTCCTTGCGTCCCAGATCTTTGGGGCCAAACGCCAGCGGCAAGAGTGCGGAGAGCTTGGTCGGCGCAGCCTGGTCCACGAGGATTTCGATTTGACCGTCAGGCGAGAGCTCGTTCATAAACTGTCGGCAATGTCCGCAAGGCGCGGCGGTCACGGCAATGGCGGAGACTCCGGATTCGGAGTGCATGTAGGCGCTCGAAAGCGCCGACTGTTCGCCATGGACTGCGAAGCCGAGAGCATGGCCGGGAAACTCGATGTTGAAACCGAGATACAAGCTGCCGCTCATTCCTTGCGCTACCGCGCCCACGTGGTAGTTCGAGATGGGCGGATGGGAAAACGTGCGCGCCAGCGGAAGCAGTGCGAGCATCAGCGCGGCTACGGACTTTTTTTCGGAGGCGAGAAGATCGTGGACGGCGGCCGCCGGGATCTGCCCGCTGAAGCCGGGCGAACTCAGAATGGTCCGCAACTTTCTGCGCGATTCGGCGGTGAAGCTGGAAAGGATATTGGCGAGTATGTCGTTATGATCATCCAATGCGTTCACGGATGGCGAGCCCAAAGCGAGCATTCCGGCTCCAGCCGAGATGAGGGTGATCAGGGCGGCGCGGCGATCGACGAGTTGGTTCGAAAGGATTTGTGACATGATTTACCCCGGTGGAATTGATTTTAATGCAAAGAGTGCGGCGCGCCAGCCGCAAAGAAGATTGCGGGCGAGATCCGCGGTGGCCGCAAGAAACAAAGGCCACCTTTGTCCTTGGCCCGGTCGAGCAAGTTAGATGGGGATTGCCGTCCTCACTCAAACCGGAGACAGGCTGGAGCGGTGCGGGATCGTGATGACGGATGACTGAGAATAGGAGCCTGCTATGGAGTACAGAACGACTTAGGATCTCTTGCCCAGGGCAGATTCAGGCTCTGGAGCGAATAACGGGAGTGGAGTTGATGCTGTGGATGTTCTAGCGTAGCGAACGAGTTTCTTAATTGTTTCCACGCTGCCATCTTGGATTGCACGCTTCAGGCTTGCTGCGGCTTTTCTTTTGCTCGCTGACAATGCGGATGGAAAGCGAAAAAGAAACCGGACGGGAAGGACTCCCAGTTGTTCTTTGGGAAAGGGTTACATCTCTATTTTTTCAGCGAGCGAATGTGTTTTAGCACATCGCCGATCTGATCTTTGGAAAGTTTGCGCTCAAAAGGCGGCATCCTGTTCTTGCCTTTGCCGATGATGGCGACTAACTCGTTGTCCGATTGTTTTTGCACTTCGGGTGAAGCGAGAGGGCGCAGCTTAAGGTGCTTGCCGAGCATGGTTTCGCCCGTTCCGTTTGCGCCGTGGCAGGCCGAACATTTTGCCTTGTAGGTCTCGGCCCCAGTGTCGGCATGTGCACCAGTGGGAAAAAGTAGGGCCAGCACTATTGTGACCTCAGCCGCTAAAGCCGCACTGAGAACAGGACGGATATCGCAGCGCTGAAGCGTTGCGCCACCCAAGATCAAGTGCCACACCGAGTTTTTCAGCAACCTGCCAGCCCCCTTCAAAAACCCGCGCAGAACTACCACAGCCTGATTTTACCAGTTCAATTTCAAGGCGAACTGGAACTGGCGTGGGTCGTAGGCGGCGCTGGGCTGACCGGCGTTGGTGAAGAGCGGGCTTACGGCCGCCGTGTTGTTGCGGTTGGCGATGTTGAAGATGTCGGCCATCAGATCCATGTTGAAGCGATCGCCAAAGTAGATTTTCTTGGCAACGCGCAGGTCGTTGAATACGGTCCATGGGGTGATGCCCGCATTGCGGCCGAGGTTGCCGCCGAGAGAGGCGAGGGTGCCGTTGAAGCCTAAGATGCAGGGCTCCTGGAAAATTCCGGTGGGAGAGAACTTTGACTTGACCGGTTTATTTCCGAGAGCGGTGCACGCGGGAGTTTCAAAGGTGTTGGGGCGTCCGGTGAGGCCGGACAACTGGAGGTTGTCGCCATTGCCGGTGATGATGTTGAAGGGGCGTCCGGAGCCGAATTCGATCAGGGGGGCGAAGGTCCAATTGCTGAAGAGTTTGCTGGCAAAGCCGTCGCCGCTGAGTTTGCCCGTCTGGTAAACGCCGCTGAAGACGAAGCGCTGGCGCTGGTCGAATAGCGACGTCGAGCGATCGAGGCCCGGGAAGTAACTGTCCTGCGGAGTGAGTGTCGATTGCAGATCGGTGGAGTCGTCGATGGCGTGCGACCATGTGTAGGAGGCGAGGAATTCGTAGTGATTGCTGAAGCGTTTGCGAAGATTGGCAGTCAGTCCGTGATAGACCGAACTGCCGTTGGAGTAGTTGGCGTCCATGTCGCCGAAGGGGATGCATCCGGTGAAGGCAGGAGTTGTAGGGTCGCATTTGGCATTGAAGCCCTGAAAGCTTTGCAGGAGCTGCTGCGCCAGTCCGACACAGTACGCGCCAGCTGCCCCTTGCGAGAGATAGGCGCCCGCGATCGACGGATTTAAACCGCCGGGACGGAAGAAGTTCATCAAGGAAGAATCCACGAAAGGTGCAGGGGCTCCGGGCGCCGAGCAACCGGAGACGGTGAACGGGCTGGTGAAGCTCTGCCCATCGGCAGCCGCCGCAAAAAAATTCTTGACCATCAGATCGCCGCGAATCGTGTTGGCATTGATGGGACGGTTGAGGTGGCGGCCACCGTTAAAGTTGTAGGCCAAGCTGAAGGCGAAGCCATCACCGAGGTCGCGCTCGATGGTTAGGTTCGCTTGTTGCGAGTATGCGTACACGAAATTCTTGGACTGCGGGTAACCGAAGGGCTGGAAGCCGAGCGGCAGGAACGTTCCCTGGGCCAGGTTGAGATAGTTCTGGTTGAGGAACACCGACTGGGGAACGTTTAAGGACTGGAACTGCTGCTGGTTCGGCTCGTAAAAAAGGTTGGCATTCGCCTGCGGGAAGGGCGAGGGCGCGCACTGGGGCTGATTCAGGAGCCCCTGAAATATTGGAACCGCGTTCAAGTTTCCGGGGCTACCAGCCCCGGTGCAGGGGCCGGTTCCGGCGAAGGCCAACTGGCCGCTGCTCGAGCCGTCGGAAGCATCGCCGAGGAAATAGAGGCCGAGCAAGGGGTGGTCGTAGAACAAACCGAACGAAGCGCGGACTACGGTTTTGCCATCACCCTTGGGATCCCACGCGACGCCGATGCGAGGCTGAATGTTGTTCTTGTCGGTCTGGATGCCTTTCTGCAATCCCAGCGCGCCATAGGCGGGAAGAGCCAGTCCTTGCGGGGGTTTGAACTTGGGCGGAAATTCTACGTCGTAGCGCACGCCGAGATTCAACGTGAGATTGTGGCGCACGCGCCAGGAATCCTGCCAGAACAATCCCAAAGCCTTGTTGGAGAACGAGTCGGTGGGGCTGCCGAGACCCTGAACGAAGTCTCCCGGAACGCCAAAGCCGTACGACTGCACGGGCGAGAGGCCGGCAATGGAGAAGTTAGCGGGAAGGGCGTCGACCAACGTAGTGTAAGTGTCGGAGGGGAGCGAATTGGAGGCGGAGAGCGGTCCGAAATCGTAGACGCCGCCGTAGTTGACGGTGAAGGTGGCCTTGAGCGGGAGATAGTTGAAGTCGCCGCCGAACTTGGTGTCGTGCCGTCCGATGTGCCAGGAAAAATTGTCGGTGAACTGGTAGCGTTTTTCGGTGCGCTGGATGTAGGAGTAGGGCTCACGTCCGAAATAAGCGAAGCCGGGAATGTTGATGGCCGGGGCGGAGCCGCTGGGAATCTTGGTGTTGTAGAAATAGCTGAGGCCGCGGCGTGCGAACTGGAAAGTGAATTGATTGACCTTGCTGTTGCCGAGGGTCCAGGTGTCCTGGGCAACGCCGGTCGCGTCACGAAAGGTTTGTTGAGAAGTGCGCGAGTAGGAGTTTTGACCGAAGGGTTGGTCTTGTCCGCTGACCTCGATGCCGGTCACGGTACTGGGACTGACGTTGCCGCGCAGCGTCAGGCGGTTGTTATTGCTGAGGTTGTGATCGATGCGAAGCGAGTAGACGCTGGTGCCCTCGGAGATGGGGAAGTTGCCTTCCTGCGAAGTCAGCGTTTGGTAGGAGGCAGGCACGAAGCACGTTCCGGGAGACTGGCAGGTTGAGATGAAGCCGGGGAATCCGCCGAGGTTCGTCGGCCAAACGCCGTTGACTGCCATACCAGAGGACGCGCCGGCGATGGCAGCGTACTGGCCGACGGCGGCGGCAACGTTCCCGGTCAGATCGCTGGCCTCGGCTGTGAGCACGGTCGGGTCCGTCAGGAAGCCAATTTGGTCCGGAGTCAACTGCAAAGTGCCGAGTGGCAGGCCGACCACCCCGGTGTCAAAGGGCGCCAGTCCGAAATTGCCCTGGCCAATGCTGGAAAATCCGGTCTCATGCCGCCGCGTCGTTTCGTAGGCGAAGTAGTAATACGTTTTATCCTTCTTGATAGGGCCGCCGAAAGCTAGGCCGCCCTGGACGCGGGTGTAGGCGGGGTTGCGAGTCGTGCTGAAGGGGTTCACGGCCTGGAAATTGCGATTGCGCAGGTATCCGTAAACGTCGCCGTGAAAGTCGTTCGACCCGGAGCGGGTGATGATGTTGACGACGCCGCCGGAGGCGCGGCCATATTCGGCCGCGTAGTTGTTGGTGATGATTTGGAATTCCTGCACGGCTTCCTGGGAGACGGTGGAGCGCACGCCGTTGGTGGAATTGTCGATAGCATCGGCGCCGTCGACGTTGACCAGGTTAGAGCGGGCACGCTGGCCGCTCATGTTGAGGCCGGAAGTGGGCGCCGCGCCAAGATTGGGGGCGCTGTCGTGCTGGACCTGGGAATCGGTCAGGGTGAACTGGATGTAGTTGCGGCCGTTGATGGGGAGATTTTCGATGCGGCGCTCGCCGACGGTGTTGGTGGTGGAGCTGCGCGAAGTTTCAACGAGCTCGGCCTGGGTGTTGACTTCGACGACTTCCCTGCCGCCCGCGATGGTGAGGGCGATGGGCAACTCGGCCATCCCGCCGACGGTGATGGCCACGCCGGTGGCTTCGACCTTGGCGAAGCCGGCTGCGTCCACGGTGATGGAATAAGTTCCGGGAGCGAGTTGACGCACACTGTAGCCGCCCTCGCCGTCGCTGCTGCCGGAGCGTTCGAGGCCCTTGGCGACATTGCGCACGGTGACGGTCGCGGTGGTCACGGTGCTGCCCTTCGGATCTTTCACGCTGACGTGGAGGTCGCCGGTGGAGGCGCCCTGGGCGAAGGCAGATTGACGGACGAGCAAGAAGAAGACCGCGAAAAAGAATAGACGCAGTTTCGTTTTCATAACGCTCCTGAGATCTTCCGCGTCGTGGCGGAAGGCGGGAATCAAAGTGCGCGGTTTACGACTGGCTACTTGAACTTCGAGCACGTTGTTAGACGCGATACCGCTGATATGTACATCAGAAGAGGGTGTTTAGGCAAGGGGTAAGGTGGATTACGGGTTGGCGGGGCGAACGGGCGGAGACTGTTTTTGTCCGGCGTCTGTCCTTGGCCTTGCGTTTGGGGCGGCCTTTCTTTAGATTCTTGGAGCGAGATTACTGCCGTGCCAGAAATATTTCTTGTGCCTTCTCTTACCCAATCCGAAACCTTTAACGGACATTCCATGACGGGGGGATTGCTGCGGGTGATGGTGTGTCCGCCGGGTGATGCTGGGTGGGATATTCCCGGGAAAGCGGCGGTATGGCGAGAGCTTGGATTTCAGCATGCCCCTGACTTTGCATCAGCGCAGGGGCAGCATGAGACTCTGTGCCGTTTGCTGAGCGAGAGCGGGGCTGAAGTTGTGTGTCTGCCGATGGCGGAATCTTCTACGCTTGACGCCGTTTATACGCATGACGCGTCGCTGGCTACGGACTATGGTGTGCTCCTGATGAGCCCGGGAAAGAAGAATCGCGTGGCGGAGGCGCAAGCTCACGCGAAATTTTGCGGGCAGCTTGGGATTCCGGTATTCGGCGAGATACGGCTGCCGGGGACTACCGAATCGGGCGACATTGTTTGGCTTGATTCGCGGACGCTGCTGATCGGCGACGGCTATCGGACGAACAAGGCGGGAATTGAGCAGATGCGGGCTTTGCTCGCGCCGAAGAATGTTGAGGTGCTGTCGGCACCGTTGCCGTATGGTCCTGGGCCTTCGGCCTGTCTGCATTTGATGTCGCTGATGAGCATGCTCGATGAGCGGACCATTCTGGTCGATCTGCCGTGGCTGGCGGTCGAGACCGTCGAACTCCTGAAGGGGCGCGGCTTCCGGCTGATTGAGATTGAATATAGCGAGCGCGATTCGCTGGCTTGCAATGTGCTCTCGCTGGGCCAGCAGCGGCTGATTGCGATTGAGGAAAACGCCAAGACGAATCAGCGCATGCGGGATGCTGGGTTTGATGTGCGCACATTTCCGGGGTCGGAGATTTGCATCAACGGGGCGGGCGGCCCGACTTGCCTGACTCGGGCGCTGCTGCGGGGGTAGGGCAGCGGTCGCTGGTTTGTGGAGAGACGGGCGAGACGCCCGTCTCTCCCCCGATGCAAAGCCCCATTCAGCCTGACTTGATAGAATCAAAAGAGATGCTTTTGCCTTTCGTCCGCGAACTTTTCGCGGAGGTGGAACAATTACCTGCCTTCACGCGTGCGGCCTCCCATCTGCGGGAGAGCGCGGGGCGGATGAGTGTTACCGGACTATCCTCGGCCGCCAAGGCGCTCATCATTGTTTTATTGCGACGCACGGTCGAGCGTCCGTTTGTGCTGGTGGTTGCCGACAATCGTGCGGCTGAAGAGTTGCTGCCTATACTGCGCGCATTCTGCGAACTGTCTGGAGCCGCAGATCCAGATTCGGTTGTTAGTCTACCCGCGCGCGATGTGCTGCCCTTCCAGAACCTGTCGCCGCATCCGGAGATTCAGGAAGAACGAGCTACTGCGTTGTGGAAGATCGCTACGGGCCGCGCCGCGATCGTAATTTCACCGGTGGCCGCGACCACGGTTCTTCTGCGCTCTCCCGAGTACTACGCCGACCTGGCGCGGGTTTTGCGTCGCGGCGAGACTTTCGATCTAGAGAAACTGCTCGAACATCTGAACACGGTTGGCTACAGCGCGACCGATGTCGTGGAAATGCCGGGGCAGTACGCGGCTCGCGGAGGCATTCTGGATGTGTACTCGCCGGAAGCGGATCGTCCGGTGCGCGTCGAGTTTTTTGGGGATGAAGTCGAGTCCATGCGTAAGTTCGACCCGGCAAGTCAGCGGTCGTCGAACCCAGTCGATGAAGTGTTGCTTCTGCCGCTGACGGAAACGCCGGTCACGGAAGAACTGCTGGGTTCGATCAACGCGCGTCTTTCGGGGAAACGCATTATGGGATCTCCGGAGATTGTGGAGCAAGCGGTGCGCGACTCCGGCGCGGGAGTTTTTCCGGGGTGGGAGTTCTACGCTCCGGTGGCGGGCGCCGACCGCAGCATTTTCGAGTTGCTTCCTGACGCGCGGGTCATTCTCGACGAGCCCGAAGCGCTGATGCAGGAACTCGACAAAGTCTGGGCCCGCATTGAAGAAGCTCACGAGCGCAGCGGCGTAGGGAACCTGGTTCGTCCCGCCGATCTGTATCTGACGCCGGAACGCTGGCGGGAAAAAACCGCGGCGCTCTCCGGGGCCGATTTTGAATATCTGGCAATGGCGCGCGAGGGAAGAACGGAAGCGGCTTTTCTCTCGCAACCTGTCATGCGTTTTCACGGCGCGGTGCCCGCCATGATCGAGCAGGTTCAGAAGATGGTCGGCGGCGGCACGCAGGTGGTTCTTGCGGCGCCGAACACGGGTGAAGTCGAGCGGCTCGCCGACATGTTCACGGAGTACAACGCTTCGTATCGTCTGGGAAGCCGCACGCGCAGCGGAGAAAGCTATGCCGACGAAACTTCCTATTTTGCCGGCGACGTCCTCACCACCACGCTGTTGAAGGCGTACCTGCCCGACGGTTTTGCTTTACCGGAAGCGCATCTCGCGATTTTTGGGGCGCGCGATCTGTTCGACGAATCGGACCTGGTGGCGGCGCGACCGCAACGACAGAAATCCAAAGTCTCGGCGTTCCTCTCTGACTTTCGCGATTTGCAGGTTGGCGACTATGTTGTCCACGTGGAGCACGGCATCGGGCAGTATCAAGGTCTAAAGGAAATCAACCAGGGCGACGGCGCCGCGGAATTCATGCTGCTCGAATATGCCGACGCTGCGCGGCTCTATGTTCCGCTGACTCGACTCGATTTGGTGCAGAAATATCGCTCGGCGGAGGGCGCGAAGCCCGTCCTAAATCATCTTGGCACCCAGGCATGGGGGAAGACCAAAGCGCGCGTGCGCAAGGCGATGAAGGACATGACCGATGAGTTGGTCAAGCTCTATGCGCAGCGGCAGTCCGCGCGCGGTCACATCTTTCCGGCCGACACGGAGTGGATGAAGGAGTTCGAGGATTCGTTCGAATACAACGAGACTGAAGACCAGGCGCAGGCTATCGCCGACGTGAAGCGCGATATGGAATCGCAACTTCCGATGGATCGGCTGCTCTGCGGGGACGTTGGTTATGGCAAGACCGAAGTTGCGATGCGCGCTGCTTTCAAGGCTCTGAGCGACAACAAGCAGGTCGCCGTGCTCGCGCCTACTACCGTTCTCGCATTCCAGCACTACGAAACTTTTAAGCAACGATTCGCGCCGTTTCCGCTGACGGTGGAAATGATCAGCCGTTTCCGGACGGCCAAGCAAGTCAAAGAAATTTTGCAAAGAGTGGAAACCGGGAAAGTGGACATCCTGATCGGCACGCATCGCCTGCTTTCGAAGGACGTAAAGTTTTCCGACCTTGGACTGCTGGTGGTGGACGAGGAACAGCGCTTTGGCGTGCGCCACAAAGAACGCATCAAGCAGATTCGCACTGAAGTCGACGTACTCACCATGTCGGCAACGCCGATTCCGCGCACGCTGCACATGTCCCTGGTCGGGCTGCGTGACATGAGTGTGATCGAAACTCCGCCCAAGGATCGCATGGCGATTCAGACGGTGGTTGCGAACTGGGACGAAAAGCTAATTCAGTCGGCAATCGAACAGGAACTTGACCGAGGCGGACAGGTTTATTTCGTCCACAACCGCATCGACACGATCTGGGAGATTGCGGCCAAGATTCAGGGACTGGTTCCGAATGCGCGCGTCACCGTGGGCCACGGGCAGATGGGGGAAGGGGAATTGGAAAAAGTGATGCTGCAATTTATGCATCACGAAGCCGACATTCTGGTCTCGACCACGATAATCGAGAACGGCCTCGACATCCCGCTCTGTAATACGATCTTCATCAATCGCGCCGACCGGCTGGGCTTGTCGGAACTGTATCAGCTTCGCGGACGCGTGGGCCGCTCGAACCGGCGCGCCTACGCCTACCTGCTTCTGCCTGCTGAGATCGAGTTGACTCCGATTGCGCGACGTCGTCTGGCCGCGCTCAAGGAATTTTCCGATCTCGGAGCCGGCTTCAAGATCGCTGCGCTTGATCTGGAACTGCGCGGCGCGGGAAATCTTCTGGGCGGAGAGCAGAGCGGGCACATCGAAGCGGTGGGATTCGAACTGTATACGCAGATGCTGGAACGCGCCGTACGCGAAATGAAGGGTGAGGCAGGGGTTGAAGTCACGGAAATGCAGCTTAATCTCGGTCTCAACATCCGCATACCGTCCGACTATATAAAGGAAGAAAACCAGCGGCTGCGAATGTACAAGCGCGTCGCCGGAGTGGAGACCGAGGCGCAGTTGCACGATGTGCGGTCAGAGCTGATCGATCGCTACGGCGAGATGCCGCGGGCGGTCCGCAACCTGCTGGAGTACGCCACCCTTAAGCTGCAGGCGATGCGGGTGGGCGCCAATGCTATTGAGCGCAAGCGCGAATTCGTGAACATCAAGTTCAGCGCGAATGCTTTGATTGATCCGGGGAAGCTGGCGCGCTTTGTGGCGTCACAGCGCGGCACGCAATTTACTCCGGACGGGACGCTGAAGTTCTCGATAAAAATCGATAGCGCCGAAAAAATATTGCAAACGCTGCGCGATCTGCTGGAAGAACTGGAAGCGCGCGAAGAAGCAGTGCGCAAGGTATGAACGCGAGCAGTACAATTGTTCCGCGGAGTTCTAGGCGAAACGCGAACGACGAACGAACGACAACTAATGACCCACGACGAACGACGAACGACTAGAGCGCGCCGCAAGATCCAAAGAGTCCGCAAAGCGATTTTCCCCGCCGCTGGATTGGGTACGCGCTTTCTCCCGGCCACCAAAGCTCAGCCGAAAGAGATGCTGCCGCTGGTCGACAAGCCCATCATTCAGTATGGCGTGGAAGAGGCGCTGGCGGCCGGATGCGACCAGATCATCATTATTACCGGACGCGGCAAGAGTGCGATCGAAGATCATTTCGACGTGAGCTACGAGCTGGAGAAGATGCTCGAAGAAAAAGGCAAGCACGACTTGCTCAAGATCGTGCGCCAGATTTCGGACATGATCTATGTGGCCTACGTGCGACAGAAGGAGGCGCTGGGCCTGGGACACGCCGTGCTCACCGCCTGCGAATTGATTGGCGACGAACCCTTTGCCACGCTGCTTGCCGATGACGTCATCGATGCAAAAGTGCCAGTGCTGAAGCAGTTGATGAGCGTGTTCGAGGAAAAGCAGTGTTCCGTGATCGCGACGCAAGTTGTCGACGGCCCGGCAATTTCTTCATACGGCGTGCTGAAGGCGAAAGAGGTTGCGGGTTCCGGGGGCAAACTTTATGAAGTTCTCGATCTGGTGGAAAAGCCGAATCTGGCGGATGCGCCTTCGAATCTGGCGGTGATTGGGCGCTACATTCTGACGCCGACGATCTTCGAAACGCTTTCCGACATCAAGCCCGGCGCGGGCGGCGAGTTGCAATTGACGGATGGGCTGCGCGGCTTGCTGCAACGCGAAAAGCTGTACGCCTACCTCTACGAAGGCCGCCGCTACGATACGGGCGACAAACTCGGCTTCCTCAAAGCTACGGTTGAGTTTGCGCTGAAACGCGAAGATTTGGGCGGGGAGTTCCGGGAATATCTTCAAAATTTGAAGCTGTGAGCGATAGTCGCGGCGACACGTCGTCTATTGCTTCACCCTTCCATTGCCGCTTTCATTTTGTTTGATTTTTCTTCCACGCCGCGCACCAGTTTCTCTTTGTGCCTGGCCAGTTTCTTCGCCACGGATGCGTCGGCGAGGCCAATAATCTGTGCTGCCAGGATCCCTGCGTTGATCGCGCCCGGCTTCCCGATGGCGACGGTTGCCACCGGAATGCCTGCCGGCATTTGTACCGTCGCCAGCAGGGAGTCCATGCCCAGCAGGGAGGTTGAGGGGATCGGTACGCCGATGACGGGCAAGGTTGTGTGCGCTGCGATTACGCCCGCCAGATGAGCCGCTCCGCCCGCGCCGGCGATAATCACGCGAATGCCACGTCCGGCCGCCTTGCGAGCATAATCTGCCGTGCGATCGGGTGAGCGATGCGCGGAAGTTACATCCATCTCATATGCGATGCCGAATTCATCCAGAGCTTTCCCAGCTTCGCGCATAATCTCCAGGTCGGAGTCACTGCCCATGACGATTGAAACCAGTGGCTTGGTCATTGTTAGTTTGCGTCCATTCCCTAGCCCCTAAAGAGGCATCGTGTTTCGAAGAGTTGCGGTATCGCTAAAGCGCTACCCTGATACTAAGCCCGCGTTCTTTCGCAGCCTGCTAGTTCTTCTTCAGCGCCCGTGCCGCAATATCTTTGCGATAGTGCGCACCCTCAAAGCCGATCTTCGCGCACGCTTCATAGGCGCGCTGCACGGCCGTTTCTAATTCCGCAGCCCGCGCCGTTACGCCGAGCACGCGTCCGCCGGAAGTGTAGAAAGCGTTGTCGCGTTTCGAGGTGCTGGCATGGAAGACTTTTACGCCGTCCAACTTCGCCGCATCGTCGAGGCCGGTAATTCTCTTGCCCGCCTCGTAGGCGCCCGGATAGCCGCCCGAAGCCATCACCACACAGACCGCGGCATCGTTCGACCATTTGAAATCACCGTCGCTGGTGCGGCCGTCGATGGACGCCTCCATGGCTTCGATCAGGTCGCTTTCGAGGCGCATCAGAATGGGCTGCGTCTCCGGATCCCCGAAGCGGCAATTGAATTCGAGCACCATGGGGCCGCGCGCGGTCATCATCAGGCCGCAATAGAGAACGCCTTTATACTCTGTGCCTTCGGCCTTCATGCCGGCGACGACGGGGCGCGCGATGTGGGTAAGCAGCCAGTCGCGCATCTGGTCATCGACGATGGTGCGCGTGGTGTAGGCACCCATGCCGCCGGTGTTGGGGCCGCTGTCGCCGTCGCCGACGCGCTTGTGATCCTGCGCGGCCACCAGCGGCGCAACGCGCTCGCCATCGCTTACGACGAGAAATGAGAGTTCGTCGCCTTCCAGAAATTCTTCCAGTACCACCCGCGATCCGGCTTCGCCCAGCATTCGGCCGCTGAGCATTTCATTGGCGACCGTTGCAGCCTCGTCTTTGCTTTTGGCAATGACCACGCCTTTGCCCGCAGCGAGTCCGTCGGCCTTGACCACGATCGGAGTATGGAAGTGCCCCAGCGCATCGCGCACCTGTTGCGAAGAATCGCAGATCGCATAATGCGCCGTGGGAATGCGGTGGCGTTGGAGGAATTCCTTGGCAAAGCTCTTGCTGGTTTCAAGCTGCGCGGCGGCTCGGGTGGGGCCGAAGGTGCGCCAGCCTCGTCGCGTAAATTCGTCCACCAGCCCGAGCATGAGCGGCAATTCCGGACCGACGATGGTGAGGTCGGGCTGGATCTGGTTCGCGAGCGCGACCATGGAGTCGAGGCTTTTGACGTCGACCGCGACGCACTCTGCCTCGTCCGCGATCCCGCCGTTGCCGGGCGCGCAGTAGATTTTTGTTACCCGCGGCGATTGCCGGAGCTTCCAAATAAGGGCGTGTTCGCGTCCGCCGCTGCCGATGACGAGGATCTTCATAATCGAGACATTCAAGGGTAGGGGCGGGAGAAGATGATGTCAAACTGGCGGAGGCTGCGGTGGGAAGCGGTTTAATTTCTCGAACGCGCTTCCGGCGGGCCTTGCCCCGTCTGCCGCCGCGTCCAAAGCAGATGGGGCAAGCCCCGTCTCTGCATGCGGAAGACTTACGACACCCAAGCTTCTTGCGGCGGGTGATCCCGCGCCCTCCCAAAGCGCTAATATCAGAACGTACACTTGCAGTGAACTCGTAGTTCTTTCGGAAGCACAGAGAATGAAAAAGGCGGACGAACCAGCGGACATGAACGCGCGGGACAGTTCCGGCTTGTCACCTTCCGGCGCTCGCGGTGGCGGATATGTGTCCCTGGAAGGCGTGCACAGCTCGGTCGAGGTGCCGCATCACCAGGCCGGCTTCTGGGAGCAGTGGCGGGCTTTCGTCGGCCCGGCGATTCTGATCAGCGTCGGCTACATGGACCCGGGTAACTGGGGGACGGACCTGCAAAGCGGTGCTCAGTTTAAGTACGGGCTCTTGTGGGTGGTCGGACTTGCCAGCCTGATGGCGATCTTTATGCAGGTAATCTCCGCCCGATTGGGCGTGGTAACCGGGAAGGATCTGGCCCAATGCTGCCGTGACTGGTATCCCGAGTGGACCCGTTGGCCGAACTGGCTGATGAGCGAAGTCGCAATTGGCGCCTGTGACTTGGCGGAGGTGCTGGGGAGCGCGGTCGCCCTCAACCTGCTGTTCCACATCCCGATGCTGTGGGCGGTGATCATCACGGGTGTGGACGTGCTGCTTCTGCTGGCGTTGCAGCGGGTTGGGATGCGGACCATTGAGGCCGTCGTGCTGCTGCTGATTGCGACGATCAGCGTGTGCTACTTTATCGAGCTTTTCGTTCTGCCGCAGACGCAACCAAGTTTTCTGGAAATGGGCCGGGCACTCATTTCGCCGCACTTTCGTCAATCCGGGGTCCTATACCTGGCCATCGGCATCATCGGCGCGACGGTGATGCCGCACAATCTGTATCTGCACTCGGCGCTGGTGCAGAGCCGCAAGTTACAGAAGGACGAACCGTCCATTCGGAGCGCGATCCGCTTCAACACCATCGACTCGATCGTGGCGCTGACCATCGCCTTCTTTGTGAACGCGGCGATTCTGGTGCTGGCGGCGATGGTGTTTTTTGGAAAGGAAAGCGTCACCGTATCGGGTGGGCATGTAATCAGGTTCAGCGCCGACAGTGACTGGATTCGGATCGCTTATTTGACGCTGGCGCCGTTGTTAGGGACGGCTGCCGCGAGCACGCTGTTTGCGGTGGCGCTGCTGGCAAGCGGCCAGAGCAGCACCATCACCGGCACGCTCGCCGGGCAAGTGGTGATGGAAGGCTTCATGCGCTGGCGAATCAAACCGTGGGTGCGGCGCCTCATTACCCGTACGCTAGCCATCCTGCCGGCGGTCTTCATTATCGGCCTGCGAGGCGACAGCAGCGTCACCGATCTGCTCACTCTCAGCCAGGTGGTGCTGGCTCTCCAGCTACCGTTCGCCATGTTCCCGCTCCTGCACTTCACCAGTTCTCGCCGGCGAATGGGGATGTGGAAGAACGGCTGGTTTCTACTGATGGCCGGTTGGGGCAGTGCTATTCTGATCACCTTGATGGACATTTACGGCCTGCCGGACTCGCTTAAAACTGCTTGGCAGGTGATCAGCGGCGGATGACGCTGGCACGACTAAAGTCGACAGAAACGGAATAATTATGTACGAAACTATTCTGGTGACGTTGGATGGCACGCCGAGTGACCGGGCGATTATCGAACACATCAAGCAACTCGCGAAGCTCGCGCAAAGCAGGCTGGTGCTGCTTCATGTGGCCGATGGATGGGCAGCCAGGACCTATGGCCCGGACGCGGTCAGTCCCGAAATCACCGAAGACACCGCCTATTTGGAAAAAGTGCGGGCCGAGTTCGAATCCATCGGCATTCCTGCACAGGCCGAACTGGCGTACGGTGAACCGGCCGAGCAAATTATTAAATGGGTCGAGCAGAAGCGATGTGATTTGGTGGCCATGAGCACACATGGACACCGCTTTCTGGCGGACATATTTCTCGGCGCTACTGCCACTCGAGTCCGGCACAGTATCAGTGCACCCGTTCTGCTCCTGCGGGCGAAATGAAGGTTCGACTGCAAACCTTAAACTATTTCTTTATTGTTTAATTTAGATCCCTATTGAATGCGTCGCGGCCCTGCAAGAATCTAGACAGTCCAGCGGACTGGCCGTTCCTGCATGCCGTTTCCTGTGCAAGGTCTGCGACATCGGTTTGCACCACTTGTGTCGGTGCGCAGAATGCGAGTGCAACTGGCCGAGGGACTGGGGCCGAGATAAATCGGGAAGCTAGTTTTTACCGGGGCGCGAGCTGGAGGGCTTTTCCATCTGCGCGGCTGCCCACTCGACAAAAATCTCTTGGAACTCTGTAATTGAGTAGATGCCTTTCTTCACCAGGAGGCTGTCCATGGCAGACACGGTCCCCATGAAACGCTCTTCGCGGGACAGAGCCTCGAGCGCATCCTCGAAGGACAATTCTGATACTAACGGCCTGGTCACGGAAGCCAAGATGTTCGCCTCTGAAAAATTATTTTGATTGTCTATCATCCAAAAGGGCTGTCAAGAGTTTTGTTGCCCGTGAGTCTTTCGCTCCCCACACAAGATCGCCGGAAGCGAATAAACTATAAAGCAAAGGCAGTGTTCTTGTTGTCATTCTGAGATCACTAGGTTTTTTTGGCCATGCCCTAATTAGGAAGGCACATCATGTCATCGAATAGTTTTGGCGCCCGCGCCACTTTCAAAGTTGGCAACAAGGAATACGAGCTCTACCGCCTCGACGCTCTCGACAAGCAGGGCATCTCTACCCGGCACTTGCCGTTCTCGCTGCGCATTTTACTGGAGAACCTGCTGCGCACCGAAGACGGACGCAATGTCACGAAGGAAGAAATTCGCGCGCTCGCGGCGTGGAGCAAGAATTCGAAGCCAGAAAAAGAAATCGCCTTTACGCCCAGCCGCGTTCTCCTGCAGGATTTCACCGGCGTCCCCGCGGTTGTCGACCTTGCCGCCATGCGCGACGCCATGAAACGCCTGGGTGGCGATGCCAGGCTCATCAATCCGCTACAGCCCGCCGAACTGGTTATCGACCACTCAGTGCAGGTCGACGAATTCGGCTCGCCCAACGCCTTCGACATGAACGCGCTGCTGGAATTCCAGCGGAACAAAGAACGCTATGCGTTTCTGCGCTGGGGACAAACCGGCTTCCACAATCTCGCCATCGTGCCGCCGGACACCGGCATCGTTCACCAGGTGAACCTCGAGTATCTGGCACGCGTGGTTTTTGTGCACGAAGAAGGTGGAAAGCGCACGGCGTATCCCGACACACTCGTCGGTACCGATTCGCACACAACGATGGTGAATGGACTCGGCGTGCTGGGCTGGGGCGTAGGCGGCATCGAAGCCGAGGCTGCCATGCTGGGACAGCCGGTCTCCATGCTGATTCCGCTCGTGGTCGGAGTGAAGCTTACTGGACGGCTGCGCGAAGGCGCCACGGCCACCGATCTTGTTCTGACCATCACCGAGATGCTGCGCAAGCACGGCGTTGTCGGGAAGTTCGTCGAGTACTTCGGGCCCGGCCTGCAAGATCTGCCGCTCGCCGATCGCGCGACCATCGCCAACATGGCTCCGGAATACGGCGCCACCTGCGGCATTTTCCCGATTGACAAAGAAAGCTTGCGTTACCTGAAACTTACTGGGCGCGGTGAAGAGCAGATCGCGCTGGTCGAGGCCTACGCGCGTGAGCAGGGACTTTTTCACGATGCCTACACGCCCGAAGCCGAATACTCCGAGCTGCTGAGTCTTGATTTGGCCGCCGTTGAATCGAGTCTTGCCGGACCCAAGCGCCCACAGGATCGAGTCGTGCTGTCGCAGGCACGAGAGTCGTTTGCTCAGGCGTTGCCTTCCCTCATCAAGCCGAAAGCAAGTGCGGCGGGCGCAAGTTCTTCCGGGAGCGCTACGCGGCAGGTCAACAACTGGGAACAGGAGGGTGGAAATCCGACCGCCGTTGGTGTCGAGGACCCGAATGTCCACGAACATATTCCGGCGAATGGAAATGTGGCGCTGCAGCACGGCAGCGTGGTGATTGCGGCGATCACCAGTTGCACGAACACGTCGAATCCATCCGTCATGCTGGCTGCCGGACTGCTGGCAAAGAAGGCGGTGGAGCGCGGTCTCGAAGTCCCTGCGACGGTCAAGACTTCGCTGGCTCCGGGATCCAAAGTTGTGCGCGACTATCTCGAAAAAGCCGGACTGATGCCCTATCTGGAGAAGCTGAAGTTCCACATCGTCGGCTACGGCTGCACGACCTGTATCGGAAACTCAGGGCCGCTGCCGGTTGAAGTTTCAAAAGAGATTGAGGAGAAAAATCTGGTCGTCGCCTCGGTGCTCTCCGGCAATCGCAACTTTGAAGGACGGATCAATTCCGAAGTCCGTGCCAACTACCTGATGTCGCCGCCGCTGGTGGTGGCCTTCGCCCTCGCCGGCCGCATTGACGTTGATCTGCGCAAGGATCCCGTCGGAAAAGGCAAAGACGGCAAGCCCGTTTACCTCGCCGACATATGGCCCTCGCAGCAGGAAGTCGAACAGGCCATGACCAGCGCGATTACGTCCGAGATGTTCCGCAAGAGTTATGCGGAGGTGTACTCGGGAGACGAACGCTGGCGCGGGCTGCCGGTTCCACAAGGCGAGACTTACGCTTGGGAAAGCGATTCCACCTACATTAGGCAGGCGCCGTACTTCGATGACATGGCGCTTAAGCCTTCGGCCATCGAAGACATCACCGGCGCGCGCGTGCTGGCTGTGCTCGGCGACAGCGTCACCACCGACCACATCTCACCTGCGGGGTCGATTAAGAAAGATGGACCCGCCGGCAAGTATCTGATTGCGCACGGCGTGCAGCCGGCGGATTTCAATTCTTACGGATCGCGGCGCGGCAATCACGAAGTCATGGTGCGAGGGACGTTTGCGAACGTCCAACTCCGCAATAAGATGGTGAACACCGAAGGTGGATTCACCCGCCACTTGCCGGATGGCGTCGAAATGTCGATCTTCGACGCGTCCGAAAAATACCATGCCGAAAAAGTGCCGCTCGTAATTCTCGCCGGCAAAGAATATGGCGCGGGATCTTCGCGCGACTGGGCGGCCAAGGGACCGCGTCTGCTCGGCGTTCGCGCTGTGATTGCGGAAAACTACGAACGGATTCATCGCTCCAACCTCGTCGGCATGGGCATTCTGCCACTGCAGTTTCTGCCGGGAGAAAATGCGGAGACGCTGAAATTGAATGGCGACGAAGTGTTTGAGATCGCGGGGATTCGCGAGGTGGTCGAGAAATTTTCTTCCGGGCGCAAAATTACGGTGCGCGTGAAGGGCGGGGAGACGGCCGAATTTCAGACCATTGTTCGCATCGACACTCCGCAGGAAGCGCTGTACTACGCAAATGGAGGCATACTCCAGTACGTGCTGCGCCAACTGCTGGCGGGGAAAGCGCAGCCGGAGGCAATTACGGCGTAGAGGCTGGAGTCGAGCTCCAGATCCAGATCCTAAGGGGTGTGCGTGAGAACTGAGTCGTCCCGCCGCGACTTAAATCAGTTTCTTTCACTTTTCCCGGCGCTGAAGCGCTGGGCTGAACTGGTTCGCCCCTCCGGGGCTGGATCTCCTCGGATTTTTCTCGCTGCGTGCTAATCTCGACTTCCCATGTCCGTCGCGGCCCAGTACATTCCTGCTGCTTACAGCTTGACCGCAGTCGGGGTCTGGGGCGCCAGCGATTTCCTCGGAGGTGTAGGCGCGCGACGCGCGAACGCGTTTCTGTTCACGGCCATCGTGCATGTCAGCGGCATGGTCGTGGTCGGCACTCTGGCGCTGATGACCCACGCGCCATTTCCGGGAAACGCCAGCCTGGCCTGGTCGCTGATCGCCGGGTCGGTCGGGGGCATCGCTCTGGCCGTGTTCTATCGTTCACTGGCCAACGGAAATATGGGACTGGTCGCGCCGGTGGCTGCGGTTCTGGGTGCCGCGATTCCTACTATGGTGACTACCTTCGCAGAGGGCTTTCCGGGCTATCGGCACGTGCTCGGCTTTATTCTTGCGGGAATCGGCGTCTGGCTCATCTCTCGTAGCGAAGCTGGCGTTGGCCGTCCCGAAGGCTTAGGCATGGCTGTACTGGCTGGAATCGGCTTTGCTGGCTTTTACCTCTGTGTCCATCAGGCCGGCAACGCCTCCGCATTGTGGGTCGCTGCCAGTTCGCGGACCGCTTCGTTCGTGGTTACGTTAGCTTTCGTTCTGCTTGGAAGACACCTTCGCGCGGTGCCCATGCCGGTCCTGGCCATTGCCATGGTTGCCGGAATCCTGGACATCACGGGCAGCACCGTTTTCATCCGTGCTTCTCAAATCGGACGCTTGGACGCTGCGGTCGTGCTGAGCTCGCTCTATCCCGCTGTCACGGTTGTGCTCGCCCGCATTTTTTTACACGAGCATTTCAGCCGGGCGCGGACCATTGGCATGGTGGTAGCGCTGGCGGCGGTGCCGATGGTTGCCGGGTAATAAGGCGGTGTTCCATATTCCAGAATATGGAATGTGTACAAGCGGATGGTTGCGGGAAGGTGATCTGTGGCTCTTGTTGAGGTGCGCAATCTCACGAAGGTTTTCGACCTTGCCGAATCTTCGTTTGGCGGGCGCCGCGCGGGCGAGGTGCGTGCCGTGGACGATGTGTCCCTCGACATTTACGAAGGCGAGACGCTTGGATTGGTGGGTGAATCCGGCTCCGGCAAGAGCACGCTCGGACGCCTCATCCTCCGCCTTATCGAGCCGACTTCGGGCGCTGTCGTTTTCCATGGCGTCGATCTGCTGAAGGCCAATGGCTCTGAACTGCGCCGCCTTCGACGCGACATGCAGATTATTTTTCAGGACCCGTTTGGATCGCTTGATCCGCGCTACCGCGTGGAGGACGTAATTGCCGAGCCGCTGATTCTTCATCAGCAGATCATCGAGCAGAAGGGCGTCGGCGAAAGCCTCGGCCGCGATGCCCGCCGCCAGCGCGTACGCGAACTGTTGTGTGCGGTGGGAATGGATGAATCCGCCATGTCCCGTTTTCCACACGAGTTTTCCGGAGGGCAGCGCCAGCGCATCGGCATTGCCCGTGCTCTGGCACTGCGTCCTAAGTTCATCGTCGCCGATGAACCGGTTTCCGCTCTCGACGTCAGCGTCGGCGCGCAGATCGTCAATCTTCTGCAGCAGCTGCAACGCGATTTCGGCCTCACCTATTTGTTCATCTCGCACTCCATGCCGGTGGTGCGCTACCTCTCGACCCGGATCGCGGTGATGTATGGCGGCAAGATTGTCGAGATCGGAAGCACGGAGCAGATCACTGCGCAGCCGCAGCATGACTACACCCGCAAACTGCTGGCGGCCACGCCGGAGATGGCGGCGTCCTAGGTTCCATCGAGTCCCGGGATTGGCTGGACGCCGGCATTTTTCTGAGGTGCGACAAAAATCATAACCGAAGCCGCCGAGGCGTCTTAATTTCTACGGCTTCGTCTTCGGAGGATTCATGCGCTGCGGTATGGATGGAGCGAGATGCAACGCGACTTGACCGAAATCAAAGAGCTTGCGGAGCAGATGCGGCGGAAGAATGAAGACGGAACCGACGGTGAAACCAGTGGACGTTTTCAAGCCGGCCTGCGCCAAGTAATAGACACTCCGATGGAGTGACGGGTAGTGTCCTAAATTCAACTTCGAGCTGCGATCTCCGGAATTGTTCACAACCAGAACCCCACCACAGACACACAGAGAAAGCCTTCAAATCTGTAAGAACCAAGGTTTTCCCCATCCTTGTGAATTCCTTTGTGACTCTGTGTCTCCGTGGTGGATGTTGCCCGGGACGGGGGATCGCAGCCGATTTAGGACACTACCGAGTGACGGGCGTTCTCGCCCGTCCTGCCTTCTCCATTTACAATTGCCACGCGCATGCACACTGCGGATGTCGTTCTCATTGGCGGAGGGATTGTCGGCTCCAGCATTGCCTATCACCTTGTCGCGGCCGGCTGTAAGAACGTTCTCGTGATTGAGCGCGAGACGGCGCAGGGCAAGGGATCCACGGGCAAGAGCATGGGCGGCGTGCGGGCGCAGTTTTCTACGCCGGTCAACATACAAATGTCGCTGTACTCGATCCCGTTTTATGCGAGCTTCGAGGAGCGCCTTGGCCATCCCTGCGACTACCGGCCGCAGGGATATCTTTTTTGCGCGACCACCGAAAAGCACATGGCCTATCTGCGCGCCAACTACGAAAAGCAGATCGCCATGGGACTGAAGAACGTGCGACTGGTTGCGGGCGACGAGATTCGCAGTATGTTTCCGCTGCTGAGGGGCGATGACATCGTCGGCGGCAGCTTCTGCTCGACCGACGGCTTCGTCGATCCTTACAGCGCCATGATCGGATTCATGACGTGGGCAAGCGATCACGGGGCCACGCTTTGGAAGAACGCCGGCGTGAATGCAATTACGTGCAAGGGCGGAGGCTACGAAATCGCGACCACGCGCGGCACGGTCTGCACGCGCACGGTCGTCAACTGCGCCGGAGCATGGGCGGCTCCGATTGCGAAGATGGTTGGCATCGATCTTCCCGTTGAACCTTTGCGACGGATGCTGGTTCCGACGGAACCGTTTGACCTATTTCCGCACACCGCGCCCATGATCATCGACATGTCCAGCGGGTTTCATTTTCGACCGGAGGGCCGCGGTTTCTTGCTGGCTTGGAACGATCCGGAAGAAACGCCGGGTTACAAAACTGATTTTGAGGCTGGCTTCATCGAGAAGATTCTTACGCGCGCGGCGGATCGCGTGCCTGTGTTTGAGAATGTTGCGGTCAATCCTAAGCGAGCCTGGGCGGGGCTTTATGAGATGACGCCTGATCATCATCCGATTCTCGGCGAGTCTCCCGAAGTGCCTGGTTTCTTCTTCGCCAACGGCTTCAGCGGGCATGGCGTGATGCACTCGCCGGCTACCGGGAAAATTCTTAGCGACCTGATTCTGACGGGGAAGACGGATTTGATCGATGCGTCTCTGCTGAATTTCTCGCGTTTTGCGGATGGGCGGATGATTCATGAGACGGCGGTGCTGTAGTTTAGTTTTCCTTCGTGTATTTTAGTGTCCTTGGTGGTAAACAAGAAACTTATAATCACAAAGGACACGAAGAAAACAATCACGAAGGAACACGAAGGGAAGCAAATCAAAGGCTCACATGCCCCAAAAACTCAACTACTGGCTCACCACCGTCCAGATGCCCAGCTCTCCGGCGCAGCCATTGCCGGAGAGTGCTGACGTTGCCATCATCGGCGCTGGGTTTACCGGACTCTCCGCCGCGCTCTCGCTGGCCAAACGCGGTGCGAAAGTTGTCGTGCTGGAATCGGAAACTATCGGTTGGGGCGCGAGTTCGCGCAACGGCGGCATGGTGCTTTCCGGACTCAAACTCGGCGTCAACAAACTTATCTCGATGTATGGACGCGAACTGACCCGCCGCATGTACGCCGCGTCGCTTGAGACCATCGGCACCGTCGAGCGCATCGTGAAGGAGGAGAACATCGCCTGCGATTTCGCCCGCACCGGACACCTCGAAGTCGCCTGCAAACAGGCGCATTTCGATGACTACGCCCGCCAGGTTGAAGTGATCGGCCGCGAATTCAACCACCAACTGCGCGTCGTCCCCCGCGACCAACTCCGCGCCGAAATCGGTTCGGACATTTATTACGGTGGCATGGTTGACGAAATTTCGGTTGGCCTCAATCCGGCGCGTTATGTCGCCGGACTTGGCGCCGCCGCCATGCGCGCCGGAGCCCAGATCTGCGAACGCACGCGATTGCTGAACATCCAGCGCGAATCGCGTGAGGGCGCGCCTGGTTTCAGCCTTACCAGCTCTCGGGGCGAGATTTGGGCGCGCAACGTGCTGGTCGGAACTAGCGGCTACACGGGCGCGGCGACTCCCGCGCTGCGGAAGAAAATCATCCCCATCGGGTCGTTCATCATCACGACCGAAGTTCTTCCCGGAGCCCTGGCCCGCGAACTGAGCCCGCGCAATCGTCAGATCTACGATTCCAAGAATTATATTTTCTATTATCGCCTCACCCCCGACAATCGCATGTTGTTCGGCGGACGCGCCGCATTCTTCCCGGAGACCGATCAGACTATCCGCAAGAGCGCCGAGATTCTGCGCCGCGGCATGATCCACGTCTATCCCCAACTGCGCGACACCAAAGTCGAATACGTTTGGGGCGGAACGCTCGATTTTTGTTTCGACATCATGCCCCACGCCGGGCAAGTCGATGGTATCTATTTCGCCATCGGATATGCGGGACACGGCGTCGCTATGGCTACCTATCAAGGGCAGAAGATGGCCGAATGGATCGCGGAGGGGAAAACTGACAACCCTTTCGCGGAGATCCCATTCCCCGGCGCACCGCTCGGGCTGTACAACGGGAAGCCCTGGTTTCTGCCCTTCGCTGGTGCGTACTACAAAGTTTTGGATTGGGTATCGTGAACAAGTAGTGGTTGCCGCTGTGACTCCCGTGGCCTCTGTGGTTGGGAGGAAATTTCTACTGCGGGTGGGGCACAGAGGTTTACAGGGATTTACTATTGACTGGAGAAACTTTATGTCAACTTTTGGCCTTATCGAATACTCCGACGCCAGCCCCGAAGTGCGCGCCATCTATGACGACATTATGGCTACGCGCAAGACCGACTGGATCAACAATTTCTGGAAGGCGATCGCGCATGATCCGGTCATGCTCAAGCGGACTTGGGAAGACATCAAGCAGATCATGGCTCCCGGAGCGCTTGATTCGCTTACTAAAGAAATGATCTACGTTGCGGTTTCGGTCACGAACCAGTGCGAATACTGCATCGCTTCACATACCGCTTCGGCCAAAATCAAAGGCATGACTGACGCTCAGTTCAAGGAGTTGATGTCCGTGGTTGGGATGGTCAACGAAACCAATCGCCTGGTCGCGGGATACCAGGTGGAAGTCGACGAGCGCTTCAAACCGCAAACTGGCAAATGACCTGTCCTCGGCCGGCTGTCCATAACGCGCCTGTCACAAAGTTCTATAATCGCCAGACGCGAGTCACGAGCGCGATCGAAAGAGGTACGGCATGGCCGAGATGACGGTGACTCCGGTCGCAACCCACGGGTTTTTTCTGGACGGGAAGTGGCTGGAAGAAGGCGACATCGTCGACGTGCGCGCGCCTTACGACGGCGCGCTTATCGCGCATGTCTACCAGGGACGCCGTGAACACGCGGAAGCCGCTATTGCCGCGGCTGTAAAGGCTTTCGGAACCACACGACGGCTGCCCGCCTTCGAACGCCAACGGGTCCTGCGTCAGATTGCGATTGGCATTCACGATCGCAAAGAAGAATTTTCACGCACGATTGCGCTCGAAGCGGGCAAACCCATCAAGAGCGCTCGCATGGAAGTTGACCGCGCTGTCTTTACCTTCAATATCGCCGCCGAAGAGACGGTTCGCGCCTACGGCGAATATTTGCCGCTGGATTGGCAGCAGTCGACGGTCGGGCGGTGGGGCATCGTCAAACGTTTCCCCCTCGGCCCCATTGCAGGTATCACGCCGTTTAATTTCCCTTTGAACCTCGTTGCCCACAAGGTTGCCCCAGCCATTGCGGCGGGTTGTTCCATGGTGCTCAAGCCGGCGCCGCAGACACCGCTTACGTCGCTGTTGCTGGCCAAAGTGATTCAGCAAGCGGGATGGCCGGATGGCGGCTTCAACGCGGTTGTGCTTTCGAACGAAGATGCCGGCCTGCTGGTCAGCGATGAGCGCATCAAGCTCATCAGCTTCACGGGAAGCGCCGCCGTCGGCTGGGCCATCAAGAACAACGCGGGGAAGAAGAAAGTTGTTTTAGAGCTGGGAGGAAATTCGGGCGTCATCGTCCACGGCGACGCCGATCTGGCTTACGCCGCCGAACGCTGCGTCACCGGAGGTTTTTCCTACGCGGGACAGTCCTGCATTTCGGTGCAGCGGATTCTCGTCGAGCACTCCGTCTACGGAAAATTCACCGAGTTGTTGCTGGCGGGAGTCGGCAAACTGAAAGTCGGGGATCCGCTCGACGAGTCAAGCGACCTCGGCCCGCTGATCCGCGAAAGCGATGCGATCCGCGCTGCCGACTGGGTGCAGGAGGCGGTTCGCGGTGGTGCGCGCCTGCTCTGCGGCGGTAACCGCAAGGGATCCCTGTTCGAGCCCACCGTGCTCACAGGCACCAAGCCCAGCATGAAAGTAAATTGCCAGGAAATTTTTGCGCCGGTCGTGACCGTCGAGCCCTACAACGATTTTTCCTCCGCCCTGAAGCAGATCAACAGTTCCGCCTTCGGCCTGCAAGCCGGACTTTTTACCCGCGACGCCAAACTCATCTTTCAGGCCTACGACGAACTCGAAGTCGGAGGCTTGATCGCCGGCGACGTTCCCACGTTCCGGATCGACCACATGCCCTATGGCGGCATTAAAGATTCCGGGCTGGGCCGCGAGGGCTTGCGCGACGCGATTCATGAAATGACAGAACCCAAACTGCTGGTCATGCACCTGCGCTGAGGTTTTGTTTCCCGCTGCTTTTCAGGAAGTGACTTTACAGTGGATTTTTTAAGAAAAGAAGATCTTGCAGATTTTCGCAAGACCCGATTTCCAGAATTGGCACAAAGAAAAGCTGCGTGACCTATTCTATTTCGCCATTCAACTGTTATACTCACGTGTTTCAGTAACCTGCGTCACGGCAGCATGTGACGTGAATTATACGAATGCGGTCAGCCGGGAGGGGCGCGAGCCAATTCCGCAATATTAAA
>JANXZM010000025.1 GCA_025355505.1 Acidobacteriaceae bacterium
CCAGCACTACCGCAAGGGTGCAGCCGCCTCGGACACTCTACGTGTCTCTTGACAACGCCGCCAAGGTTATAGAGGGTGGCCCACGCTTCGGTTTTGGTTTCCTTTCCAATCACACAACTGGGGGTGGGTGGCAGTCTGATCGCACAGTGCTCTGACCTGCCCCCTATTTCCGTTCACATGATCCTGCGACGTTTTGGTCTTGAACTCGGGGACAGACGGGACGTTCACTGCCATTTCTGCTTGAGGAAACGTCCCGTCTGTCCCCGGATTTCCACCCGCCAAGAGTGGCGGAATATCGGGCAATTTTCGGCGGTGCTCGTGCGGATCTCAGATTGTTGGGGTGCTCCAGATGAAAATCGTTTCACAATGTCGCGAACAGGCGGGACGGGTATACAATCGGTGCCGTGTTTGAAGTCGAGAAAGAGATTCCAGCTTGGAGGTGGACCATGAGACAAATTGGAACGATGCTGCTCTTGTTTACTGCTGCCCTGACTCTTGTCGCGCAGAAATCAGCCGAGCATGTAAAAACGTACACACCGGATGCGATTCACTGGGGTGCAGCCCCAAAGGCTCTACCTCCCGGAGCTGAATTGTCCGTTCTCGAAGGCAATCCAATGGCGCCGGGGGCCTACACCATGCGTTTGAAGATGCCAGACGGATACAAGATTCCGCCACACCACCATGCTCGTCGCGAGCACGTGACGGTGATTTCGGGAGCCTTCAAGGTAGGCATGGGTGATAGTTTCGACGCGGAAAAAATGAACGAATTTGCTCCTGGGAGCTTCGCGTACCTTGAGCCAACGGCGCATCACTATGCGATGGCCAAGGGCGAAACGGTGATCCAGTTACACGGTACCGGTCCGTGGGAAATTACGTACGTTAACCCGACAGACGATCCGCGACAGGGTGCTAAGTCGGGCAAAGCGAAGAAACAATAGAGTACGCCGGAATCAAACAGGAAAAGCCGGGCGGGTGAGCCACGTTAAGTGGGAAGTATAACGCGGGTTTGTCTTTGAACGTCGGCCAAAACAACTGGGGTGGCGCCACTTCTCGCGCTTTTCGAGAAAGCCTGCCCTGAGCGATAGCCGAAGGGTGGCCTCCTGAACCGCCGACACCGTTCGACTCCACGTTACGCGGACGGAAGTCGGATCTTCCTCTTAATTAAACACATCCCCCGCCGCCCATCCAAGTCCGGTGGCGGCAAGGGGAAAACCGTCAGGCTGGCATCCCGATCCATGCGCAACTAGCGTGGGATCAGGCCCGCCCCGCGAACTCCCGTGTCTCCGTGGACACCTTGATTGTTTCCCCTTCTTTAATGAAGAGGGGAACCCGGATCTCGATGCCAGTCTCCAGCTTCGCCGGCTTGGTCACGCTGCCGCTGGATGTGTCGCCACGGACACCCGGTTCGGTGTAAGTGACATTGAGCTCCACCTGGGCGGGTAGCTGCAACCCGATGGGGTTGCCGTTGTACTTATGCAACTGAATGATGGCTCCTTCCACGATAAAGTCCAGCGCGTCTCCGATCATCTCGGCGGATAGGGTGAGGGTCTCGAAGCTCTCCTGGTCCATGAAATAGAAACCATTCGCATCGCTGTATAGATAGGACGCCTCGACCATCAAGAGGTCCGGCTCCTTGAACCTGTCACCGGCCTTGAATGTCTTGTCAAAGACCGCGCGGGTGAGAAGGTTGCGCATCTTCAGGCGGACCAAGGTCTGGCCGCCCCTGGCGGTAGGGGTGGAAACCTCCGCTTCCAGGCACACGAATGGCGTGTTTTCCAACTCGAAAAACATTTTGCGCTTTACGTCGATGGCATCAATCAGTGCGGCCATGATTTCCTCAGAGACAGGACCCAAAGCGGAAAATCCACTGGGGTCCGGCTTGGCTTCCCGTTAGGGAATGGGTGAAGCGCCCATAGGATAACAGGTGGGCAGTTGTGATCCGGAAGTGATCGGCTGCCGTCATGGTGAGGGAGCCCCTATTCCATGCCCAGCTGTTTTTGGATTTGTTCCAGCGGAACACCTTTGGTTTCCGGAACCATTGTCTTCACCCAAATCAGTTGGAGCACCATCATGCAGGCAAAGAATGAAAACACGTAACCGGGTGAAAAGACGGAGACCATTTTCGGAAAGAACGTCGTAAGTAAAGCGGCGAAGATCCAGTGCGTAAAGCTACCGAGGGCTTGCCCTTCCGCGCGATGACGGTTGGGAAATATCTCGGAGATGAAAACCCAGATGACCGCTCCTTGACCGATGGCGTGCGCGGCGATGAAGGCGAAGATACAAACCGGCACGATCGCGAAATGCCCGGTAAAGAAAGCCCAGGCAACCAGACCGAGCGAGGCGATGTAACCGAATGAGCCAATGAGAAGAAGGGTACGGCGTCCCAGCCTGTCAATGAGCCAAAGGCCAACAAAGGTGAAGACGAGATTGGTGACGCCGATGCCGATGGATTGGAGCAACGCGGCTTTCGCACCCAGACCGGTAAGTTCGAAGATGCGCGGGGCAAAGTAGAGAATCGCATTGATGCCGGAGAGTTGGTTGAAGAACGCAATGAAGATGGCGAGCAAAATCGGTTTGCGGAGACGACTTGTCCAGAAATGCGCCGACGACGCGTTCTCCGAGGACGCTGCCATGATCTCGCCCGCTTCGGCTTCGATCTCGGCTTTGGAGGCGTCCGGTTGGATGCGTTGCAGAACTTCCAGACCGCCCTCGCGGTCGCCCTTCCTGCCCAGAAGCCAGCGAGGGCTTTCGGGAATGCCCAAGCAGAATACAGCGTAGAGAAGCGAGGGGAACGCGGCCACGCCAAGCATCCAGCGCCAGGCATTTTCGCCGATGCCGGCGAGCAAAGCGTTGGACACGAACGCGATCAGTATGCCGAAAACAATGTTGAACTGAAACATGCCCGCAAGTCGCCCGCGGTACTTAGGCGGCGCAATCTCCGAGATGTACAGCGGAGCAACCACGGTGGAGATGCCGATGCCCAGACCGCCGATAAAACGCGCGACAATGAATAAGGAAACATTGGTTGCCAGGCCCGATCCTACCGCGCCAACAAAGTAAAGGACGCCGATCCAAAGCAGCGTGGCTTTGCGTCCGAACCGGTCGGCAGGCCAGCCGCCAACCAGCGAACCCACGACGGTGCCGTAGAGGGCGGAAGCCATCGCAATCCCGTGGAGTCCGGGACTCAGCCCCCAAAGCGACTGAATTGTTTTTTCCGCGCCGGAGATGACGACTGTATCAAAACCGAAAAGAAATCCGGCGAGTGCGGACGTGAGCGACCAGAAGAAGACGCGAGCATTCATAAGCGGATTGAGTCGACCAGCGAGTGTAACGATAAACGTATCGGGCAGGCGGTGCAAATGTCAGCCTTGCGCTCGTGGCTGCAAGCTGCGACGGGTCACAGGTGAACTTGAATAGCCTCGTTTGACCGTGTATAAACTTAGGAAGCACGATGCTCGGTACAGGGTAGGGCTTGCTCGTGCCATGTAGACTTTGATCTCCCTCGAACGGTCTGCAAAATATTGATTTCAAAGCGGAAGTGGTGGAACTGGCAGACACACCATCTT
>JANXZM010000073.1 GCA_025355505.1 Acidobacteriaceae bacterium
ATTCGCAACAGGCTATGCAAATGTGGAAAGCAAAAAACGCTTTCCACCTTCGCACAGCCTCGGCTGCTGCGAAGTAAATTTGCAGCTAAACTCAAACCCGAGTACTCTCACTTTGCCGGACTAACCGAAGGGGGCAGCTCATGCATCTTCCCAGATGACTAAGAACACCGACTAGCGTGCGCCTTGATTGCGCGGAGAGTCGAGCGAAGTAGTACCACAAAAGTGGCGCTGCTGCGGCGCTCGCAGTTCTACGTGCGGTAGAGCCAAAACGCGGAAGTTGTGGTGTTGGGTTGTTTCCTTTGACGGAAAAACTGCCGATAGGCGCAAATCTCTGGCTAAGTGTATCAACGTAGTTGTAACTCCTAAGGAGGGCACGGTGCACTACTCCATTCGAACCAAGGTGTTGATGTTTTCTATTCTAGCGACCGGCATGTTCCTCTCACGGAATGCGAACGCTCAGGAGCAAAAGATTTCGGTGGGCGATTTGCTCAAGCGTGCGCAGACTGCTGTTTCCCGTGGGACAACGATCAACGATGTTGTCGTGTCGGGTACCGTGCGCCGCATTGCGGGATCTACAGATGAAACCGGTCAGGGCGAGTTCAAAGCACTTGCCAGTGGAGAGGCCAGCATCGACCTTGTATTTGCGTCGGGGTCAAACCGGGAGGTATACGCTCGCGGCCAGCGCGGGCCAGTAGGCGAGTGGAGCGGGATGGATGGGAAGGTGCACGCGATCGCGTATCACAACTTACTGGTAGATGCGGCATGGTTTTCTCCAGTGCTGTTGCTGGAGAGGGCGAGCGCGGCTGCCGAGGGAAAAATCGTAATGGTGGCTGAAGGCAAGAACTCTAGCGGCCATCCACTGGACCATCTGCGAGTGGCTTCCCCATCGCCAATAGCGGCGAGCCACGCGGCCCCCGGTTTGCCTAAGGCCGTCGTTGAGGCCGTGCAAAAGGCAGGCCAATTTGATTTGTACCTGGACTCAGCCACATCTTTGCCGGTTGAGATGGATTTCCAAACACATCCGGATATCAACCTGGGACAGGATATTCCAGTCCGCGTTCGGTACTCGGACTACCGGACTGTCAACGGTGCATCCTTTCCCTTCCATGTGCAGAAGTTCATCAACAACACCCTGTATCTCGACCTGCATTTCGATGCTGTCAGTTTCAATAACGGTCTTGCCGCTAATTCCTTTGTAGTGACTGCGCAACCCTCAAGGAGCCTGCCCCAATGACGCACACACGATGCCAGTCATCGTTTGTTCTGAGTCTTGTTTTCTTAGTCTCTTCGGCAGTGGCGCAGGTGACGACCGGAACGCCACCGTTTAGTTCGCTGGAGGGCGGCCCAGACGCAGTGAATCTCGGAAATCTCAATGTGCATATGGCTTATCCGGTGCTCCATAAGGCGGGGCGCGGATTGCCGCTGAGTTTCGACCTGACTAGCGATACATCGTTTTGGTATCCGCTGACGCTAAGTGGCGGGTCCGTCGTTTGGAATCCTGTGACTACCGGCGGTTGGAGTGGCTCCCCACAAGGCGTCGGAAACCTAGGTTACGCTTATACAACGGATGGTGCGACGTTCATCTCTTACAGCTTTTTCACATACTACGATAGCGCCGGTACGGCGCATCCCTTCAACGGAACGGCCGCCTGGTACGAATGTGGCGTGTGGGTGCCGTGCGGGGATTTTCCGCTGATAAATAGCGTTACCACCGACGGCTCGGGGTACACTATAAATGCTGATGCCTGTTACGTGGTTAATAATGCATGCGACTTATTAGTTAGCATGACCGCAGCGGACGGTAGTAGCATCGTTCCTCAAAATGGAATCCCTCTGAATCCAACGGTTACGGCCGGGAGCATTATTGACCGCAATGGAAACGAAATCACCACTGACAGTTCTGGTAGCGTAACTGATACGTTGGGCTTGCAAAATGGGCTTAAGACACTGCGCGTGACGGGTGGAAACCCGAATCCATACGTGCTGGCTTATACGAGCCCAGCAGGCTCCGATGCGGATGTGAAGGCAACCTTCAAGTCTTACCAAGTCAGGACGAATTTCGGCTGCCCTAGCATCGGCGAGTACGGGGGGACCGGTGGTCTGTCTGGTAGCCTGGTAGACAGAATCACGCTACCAGACGGGACGTTCTACCAATTCACCTATGAAACGACGCCTGGCGATACGCATAATCCACACAATGTCACCGCCCGCCTTGCTTCGGTGACGTTGCCCACTGGCGGCGTCATCTCATACGACTACTCCGCGGGAAGTCACAACGGAATTGAGTGCACGGACGGCAGTACCTCCGGGCTGAAGCGTACAACTCCAGATTCGGCGACTCCTTGGACCTATACCCGCGCACTGGGTACGGGAGCTGCCTCGACCACCACGGTGGTTGATCCTAAGGGCAACAACACAGTAATTCAGTTCCAGGGAATCTACGAAACGCAACGGCAGACCTATCAGGGGGCGATTGCGCCAGCCAACCTGCTCCAAGCTACTAACACCTGTTACAACGGAGCAGCTATACCCTGTACGGCGACGGCCATCACTCTGCCGGTTTTGAGTAGAACCGTTCAGACACAGCTGGGACCGACTACAGCAGAGGTCTTCAAAAAAAATGTGTTCACTTACAATCCGTACGGGTTGGAAACTGAAGAGGACGACTACGACTGGGGACCAACTACGCCTGGAGCATTGTTGAAAAAGTCGACTGTCAACTACGCTACGAGTCTGGGTGCCATCCAAAACCTGCCGGCGACTGTGACTGTCACGGATGGCACGACTACTTATGCGCAGGCGACGATGACCTACGACGAGGCGGGAACCCTGACGACCACCACGGGTACGCCTCAACATGTGACGTTCACTGGCTCCCGCGGCAACCTGACGACGCTCGCAGTCAGCGCAAATGCCAGTACGACTCTCTATCGAAAATTCACCTACTACGATACAGGGAACCCTAATACTTCAAGCGCTGTTAGCACGGTTGGCACCGTGGCCGGAGAGGGGGCGACCACGACCTACAATTACGCCGCCGGCACGGCTTCATGTGGCAACTCGTTCGCTACATCGGTGACCGAACCGCTGAGCCTGTCGCGGTTCATGACATGGAATTGCACTGGCGGCGTACAGCTCACAGCGACCGATGAAAATGGGAATATAACCAGCTCGACGTATACGGATCCGAACTTCTGGCGGCCGTCAACCACTACGGACGCCGCCCAAGTACCGACATCGCTTACCTACACAGGCGCGAACACGGGCGAGAGTTCGCTAGTGTTCAACAACAACGCTTCCACGGTCGATCTGCTCACTACGCTTGACGGATTGGGTCGGTCGCACATTTCACAGATCAAACAGTCGCCTGGCGCAGCGAGCTACGATTCCAGAGAAATAGACTACGACGCGGTAGGCTTGCCGGAACGAACCACTTTGCCATACTCGGCAGTAGCGGGCGCGGCCAATCCATCGGCACCGGGGACAACGATCACCTACGATGCGCTGAACCGACCCGTGCAAAGCACTGACAGCAATGGGGGCACGGTCAGCTCTTCCTACTCAAAGAACGACGTATTGGTGACCCTCGGACCAGCGCCCACTGGGGAGAACACGAAACGCCGTCAAATGGAGTATGACGGACTCGGCCGTCTCGCCTCTGTGTGCGAATTGAGTACAACCACCGGTAGCGGTACTTGCGGGCAAAGAACAACCCAGACCGGCTTTTGGACTAAGTACACGTACGATCCCAACGGCAACATGATCGGCGTGACGCAGAATGCTCAGGCGACCGCGGGCAACCAGCAGGCCAGATCCTACGTGTACGATCGGCTCAGCCGCATGACCTTGGAAACGAACCCGGAAAGCGGCACGAAGACATACGGATACGATTTCGATGCAACCTGCGGCAGCACAACAGCGCAGGCGGGGGAACTGGTGACGCGAACAGACGCAATGACCCCGCCCAACGTGACCTGCTACAACCACGATGCTCTGCACCGCAATACCACGATCACATACCCGAGTGGCCCTTATGCAGCAGCCACGCCCAGCAAGACATTCGTCTACGATGCCACCACATTCAGCTGTCCCGGCGGTGTGGCGAACGTGAAGACACGTCTGGCGGAAGCCTACACAGGCCCAAGCTCTTCCAAGCTCACTGATGTCGCCTATTGCTATACGGCGCGCGGCGAGATTGCGAATGTCTTTGAATCTACCCCGCACTCGGCGGGAACCTACAGTGTTCCGATGACGTACTGGGAAAACGGGTTGATGAAAACTTTCGGACCATTCCTGACCGAAACCCAGGTTAGCATTACCCCGGACGGTGAGGGACGCTCCTTAACTATCAGCGGCGCTGCGAACAACATCACATACAATCATGCCAGCCAACCTACCCAACTCATGACCAGTTGCGCTGGGGCGACTTGCTATCCCATCAACTACACCTACGATTTCAACACACTGCGCATGACTCAATACGCCGCCGCGTTGAGCGGCGGCACAGTTTCGGGAACTTTGACCTGGAACCCGAATGGAAGCCTGAAAAAGTTGGTCGTTGTCGATCCAACAAATGCCGCCGATGCGCAGACTTGCAACTACGCCGCTGATGACTTGGGCCGGATTGCCAGCGCCAACTGCGGATCTGTCTGGTCGCAAACATTCAGCTACGATCCCTTCAGCAACGTCTCCAAGAGCGGGTCACTGAGTTGGCTACCCGGCTACAGCACGAGCACAAATCAATACACGCTCGCAGGAACGAGCTACGATGCTAATGGAAACCTACTGAAAGACAGTTTCAACACCTACACTTGGGACGCGGAGGGAAAGCCGGTCTCGACTGTCAACTCAGAGACATTAATCTTCGTCTATGACGCATTTGGTCATAAGGTGGAGTGGTCGGCCGGTACCGGCACTACCTACGAAAATTCGTTTCTGAATATTGGCAAGTGGAAGCTTTCGGCCATTGGCCATACCCCGTACTACTCGGAAACCCCGCTTCCCGGCGGATCGGTCGCAAGCCAAAACGCTGGGTACACGGGAGTACAACTAGGGGACTGGCTGGGCACGATCCGCGCGCTTTATTCCTATACCGGTGGCAATGAAGCCGGGAGCTCCGCTCATGCTCCCTTTGGGGAGACGTACGCCACCGGCGGGTATCCGCTCGCCTTCACCGGGCAACGCCCCGACGGTGTCAACGGCGATACGACATACTACTTCCCGGAGCGGCAGTACCGGGCGAATCAGGGCCGCTGGCTGTCGCCCGACCCGGCAGGGATGGGGGCGGTCGATCCGAGCGATCCGCAGACGTGGAATCGGTATGCTTATGTGCGGAACTCACCGCTCAGCCGAGTTGATCCGCTGGGGCTGGACGATGGCGGTTGCAGTCCCGACGATCCCAGTTGCGGGGGTGGCGACGGTGGCGGTTGGGGTTGTGACTGGGGTTGCGATAGCGGAGGTGGGGGTGGAACGATTACGATTAACTGGGGTCCGAGAGGGGTTAACGTTGGATTTGCGGGATTCGGCGGCTGCCAAGGAGAGAGCTTAGGGTTGCCGTGTGGGGCCTCGCTCTCCGATCCGAATGCGAATCTTGCGATAGCTGCGCTCAGAGCCGCTGTCAAGGGAGACTGGAAGAGTGTGCTCGGGCTTTTCGGGAACGCGGGGTGGCAAGAGGCCATGAATATAGCTAATGATCCGATTTTGGACGGCGCAGGCGACATAGGCACAAATATCTTTAATTGCCCGGATGGCAAGGGCAATGACCCTTGTGCCCGAAGATGGGCGGGTGCAGCTCAAATTACCAATCCCTGCACACCCGCTGCATGGTACGTGGCTTCAACTGGCTTGGGCGGATTGGGTGTGGCTGTGGCAAACCAGTCTGCTATCGCGGCCGCTGCTTCAGAACAGTACCCGTTGTTGATCCACCGGATCTTGACTTGGCTGACTGGTTGGCGAGGACCGAACCCACGGGGATTCATTGGCGGCGGAATCGCGGCTATCCAAGCGATCCCCGCCGTTTGCTCCAGTCTGGGAAGTCAATAACGCGAGAGGCCGTGATGCGGTGTCCGAACTGCGGTTGCGAAGTAGAGTTCGACAAACGTCTATTCCGCGGGGAGCATTGTAAGAAGTGCGGTTCGACTTTGCTCGTTTCCGAAGCCTACAGCCGTGCTTTAGGGATTTTCAGTTTCCTCGCCGCAGAGGCGTTATTGTGGTTATTGAACATCCGAAAATTTTTCTACCCGACCTTGGGCGTGCCGTTTGGTTTCCTGGCTTCGCTTTGGCTCGGCTTTCCGATTGCGTTTCCCATCCTAACGATCTTGGTGCGAACTGTGCCACACCTCGTGGCACCAACGTTGGTTCGCCGCCACTGGGGTTCTATCAACACGCTTGGCCTAGGCACCGAGAAGGACACAATCTCAAGTCCGCCAAAGGAGTTGTGATCGATCCTTTGGCGGCAAGCCTAAGCGCTGAGAGCAGCTTCCCTGCCACCCAGCAATCTCTCCCGCAGCGTTCTGTAAAAGCCCGAGATGTGTGCCTCGAACTCCGCCAGACTCATCTCGGCGGTGACGTGCACGCGCGGCACGGTGAAGCGATCAACCTTCGCGCCGAAGCCACCTGCAACATTCATAAACGCACAACGGAAACCAGCTTGCTCCGCAAGTCGCACGTCTCTTCCGGTAACCGTCGCAGCATTTCCGAAGGGATACCCAAAGGCCCATATCGTCTTCCCCAAAGCGCTCTCAAGAACGCTCCGGCTCTCGGAGATTTCTTGCCATGCAAGGTCGGGCGAAGCTTTCGCTAGAACTGGGTGGGAAAGAGAATGCGCGCCGACGGTCATTCCCGCTGCGGCAAGTTGGCGCAGCCCGACCAAATCGAGAGTGAAAAATCTGGAGGCAAGCGCCGGTTGCTCGAAGAATCGCGCCGTCCAGGTCTCGGAGAGCTTGAGTTGCGAGCGGATTTGATCGAGAAGTCCGCGCCTTGAGCGTCGGTCGAACTGCGAAAGTTTTTCGACGAGATTCCACCATCGCGAGTGCTTCCCGCTGCCCGCAGTTATGCTAACTTCAACGCCCGCCTCGGGGAGGTTCAGCGCAATGGGTTCGGCTGCGTCCAGCAACATGAGGTAGAGCTCTTCATACCAAAGCATGGACGGCGTCGGCTCGGCCGACACGCCGGTGGCAAAGAAGAGGCAGGAAAGGCCCAGCTCACGCAAGATCGGAACCATTTCCGACAAAGTGTTTTGCAAGGCGTCGTCACAGGTCAGCAGAATCGAGCGTGGGGGAAGTGAATGACCTCCTTCGATCCAGTGAAGAAAGTCGTCGGGCGAAATGACGTGGTAGCGCTTCTTCAGCAATTGGAGTTGTTCACGGAGCGACTCAGCAGACACCAAATTTCCATCCAAAGCCGGACTCCGAATCTCATAGCCGGGAGGGAACACGCCGTGGTAGGTCACAACCGCTGGTCCGGCACCGACTGTTTGGCGAAGGTACCCGCTCCGGGACAGGACAGGGAAAACGATATGCTTAAGGGCAGGGCTGACGAGTCTCATGCATACCTCGCGAACTTGTGACGAGAATTGTACCGCACTCACTCTGATCGGCACTCCGGATTCGCACATAGACAAGCTGCGAAGCTGACGCAATGCGATACGGCGATTAGTATCCCGCGTCGCCATCAAAGAGTTGGAAAGCCACAGGGAACGCTCGTTCCAGCGCTCGGGATGGGTCGTAAATGAATAGGGGTTCCCTGCACTGGCACCAGTACCCATTCGATATCAGCGCTTGCCTGAGAATCGGAAGGGTCGCTTGTACACGAATACGGCAGACCTCGGGGTCGCGCTGAATCGCTTTCGTGACCGCCCCATATGCACTCTTCCAATCGTTCACATCCTCTGAATCAATAAATATGTCGAGGAGCCTTGCTTCCCACTCGGATTTTCCCACGAGGAAATAGCCAGCGATTTCGCTTTGACGTTGAAGCAGGAATCCCATCATTTCCAGATGTGGACATTTCAACAAGTAGTTCAGGTCCGCCAGAGTTCGTTGGCAAGTGGTCCACGAACGCTTTGCGTGGTTCAAGATCGGCTGGAGCGAATCGTCGAATTCCGTTACTCGTGTATAGACCCAAGGCCTGGAGAGTTCTTCGCGAATGCGTACGGGATGTGTCCAACCGTGCAGCAGCCTGGCAAAAGACCTCCCTACCAGAGGCCGCACGAGAAACTCACGCCATGGGCGTAGCCAAGCCGAATATGTTGCAGCCTCACCTACTTGTCGGAACCCGATGCGAGGAACAATCTGGCGTGTAACGGGAGCCCCTCCGATAACAAAAGAAGTAGGAGCCATGGCCATCAATTTACGATAAAGCATGACGCCGACTCCCGGAATCGAGGAATCAGCCGCCCAGTCCGTCATGGTAATACTCTCTAGGGCGTCTCCGCTTGGAAGTTGGAAAGTCACGGGGCAAACTCCACAGTGAGCTACGATTCGCCCATCCTTTTCGAGTACATAGCTGCGGCTGCCTTTCCAACTGGGTCTTGGGCAAAGGTATTTCCACTCCAGCAACTTCGTGTCGGCGTGGTGGCCGGTAGAGTCGAACTTGTACACGCGAACCAGAAAATTAGCGAGGGCCGGCAGGTCCTTACGTTCTGTGGGTCTGATGGCGGCGATCATTAAGGGTGGATGCGTCCATTCGGATTGTTAAAGCGGCACCGGCATAGCTTCTCATTTGTGCAACCGGTGGCACGGTCCTCTGGCCCCTGGCCAATCTTTTCTGGCCGCATGCTTAGAGTGTACCGAATACAACTGAGATTGAACTGGTCGATATTGTTGAATGTTGCATTGAGCTGCTTGCATTTGAGCAAAAATGATATCGCCTTGTTGCCGAATGGAGGTGAGCCGCGATCCATTTGCAATCCGTTTGCGGGTTTACCACTGCCTACGACGTACTTTTATGCCATCCGTGGTCCTGCATGTTGTTGAATTTACGTTTTCAGGCGGATTCGACTCACACACGCTTCCGCCATATCCAGTCTTGCGGGCGAAACTCATCGTCTAGTAAGTACTGGCACCTGCAAGGCCTTCAAATCTCCGTTGGGTATCCGACGACCAACCCGGGATGAGTTGCTCGACCCGGCCGTTTTTGTCGATTACCAAGGACAACGGAACAGTCACTTCATCCGTTGCAAACAGATGGCTGATCGCTGACACGCCACCAACGTAGATCGGATAATTGACCGGTGTTTTCTTAAGGAACTGCTGGACGCTGCCATCGGGTTCGGCATCGACGTTGAGCCCGATCAGATCGACACCGTTTTTCTCCAGAGCGGCGCGAAGTCGGTTCAATTCCGGCATTTCCTTCTGGCAGGGCGCGCACCATGTGGCCCACAAGTTGATTACGGTCCGGCGACCTGGCCGGAGTATGGATTGCAAGCTGGAGCCTTTTCCTGAAATCGACTGCACCTGGATCGAGGGGAATTTTTCTCCTACTTTGAACTTCAAGCCTCTTGCCAGAGCCTGTGCCTTCGTAAGCGGGTCGGGCAGCTTCGTCTTTGCCAGCTCTATCGGTTGCGCTTTTCCCGTTCCGTAGCGCAGCAACAGCGTGATGCCGGTTCGCGCATCGGCGGAGAAGGCCTCGACTCGGCCGTTTGGCCAGGTGACTTCGATGCTCTGCGCTGCGGGGTCCTGACCAAGTCCAAACAGAAGCCGGGGATCGCTTTGCGAGAGGAAGCCGGAGCCTCCCGCTTTAACTTTGGTCAGCGTGCCGGCGGAGGTCTTCACCCGCACAACGGCACCGTAGGCGTCACGACCCGTCTCCTTACCACCTTCCAGAATGATGCGCAGCCAGTGATTGTCCTGGCCGACATTGTTGCGGAACAGGAGGTGCCCCGGACCCTGGATGGTGGTCAAAAACACATCCTCGTCCCCGTCGTTGTCGAAATCGGCGAACACCGCGGCGCGCCCATCCGTGATCGAATCGATTCCAGAGACGCCGGAAATGTCCGTGAATTTCTTGCCTTCACAATTCAGAAACAGAGCGTCGCGCTCATATCCGCTAAAGGAAAAGCCCTGACTGAAGATCAGACGGTTCTGGTCATTGCGAAGCGTCCCGGTTTCTTTCTGCGTGTTGTTCTGCGTCACGACCTGACGCCAGAACTGGCTTCAAGTATCTTTCATGGACTTGCCAGAGATGAAGCCGTTGGGCGTATAGAGGTCGCTCCATCCATCGTTGTCGAAATCGATGAAGCCGCCGCCCCAGGCCCACCCCGCCGAAAGTCCGCCCACATCGGCGGTCACGTCCTTGTACTGGCCGTTTCCCAGATTCTGGTAAAGGCTGTTGCCGGCTGCCAGTTTCTTCAGCACGTTCTCCTTCACCGAGGACTTCGGGAACAGGCGCGTCAGAATCCGGTTCCCCGCGGTGGACGACATGTTGGTGACGTGGAGATCGAGCAGCCCATCATTATTGAAGTCGCCGAAGGATACTCCCATGCCATTGCCGGGGTCGAGAACTCCGCGCTGGGCCGCTTCATCTTCGAAGTGATCGCCTTTATTGATGAATAGCGCTTTCTCGCCGAAGTCATTTACGACATAGAGATCGAGCTTGCCATCGCCGTTGACGTCGACGAACTCCGCCGCGTAACTCCAGCGGCGGTCGTCCACACCCCACTTATGTGCTTCCTCTTTGAAGGTGCCGTCGCCCTGATTGATAAAAAGTAGGTTGGCCGTGCCGTTGGTCGCGTTGAACCACGAGTTCGGCACAACCTTCCCGTAGTAGTTGTAACTCGTCACATATACGTCGGGCAGGCCGTCGCCATTGACATCCCCGACGGCTGCGCTGAAACCGATGGCGTCGCGCGACACATGGGCTTCGTCAGAGACATCTTTAAAGAACACCTTTCCGTCTTCTCTAAAGCGGTTCTGCAAAAGCATTTGAGGACCGACGCTGGTGAGAAAGACGTCCGCATCGCCGTCGTTGTCATAGTCGAATGCGACCACGCCGACGCACGGCGGAACGAACTCGAGACCTGCCTCCTTCGACGCGTCGCGAAAGTGGCCGTGGCCATCGTTCAGGTAGAGGTAGTTGTGGTCAATGCCGCAGACAAACAGGTCGATCCATCCGTCATGATTAAAGTCAGCCGCCGCCGCGCCGCGGTAAGTGAAACTGTCATTTCCCGCCGATCCGAAAGCCGGCACAGCCACCGCCACGCCCGCCGCCTCCGAGACTTCAGAAAAAATGTCCGTCGTAGCCATGAGCGAATCGAAGCTGGTCAGCTTGAACGACTGAAATTGCCAGTGCTTGTTGCTGGCGTAAAGGAGATCGGCTTCGACTACGCCGCGAGCCCATTCCCGGCGATTCTCGCGATCGCGTCCAATAACGAAGAAGGCCACACGAGCGTGCCCCGACGCCCAGAGCACGGCGGTCGGCACTTCGGCCCCGACGATCGCCTGCGCGGAATCGTCAAAGTTGGCCACCTTTACTTTAAAGCGAGCATCTTCCACTTCGCTGAAGTGATCCAGAAACGCGGACCAGCCGCCGAGAAAATCCGCAGCCTTGATTCTTCCCGTCTTACCCGAGGAGAAGGCGCTGGCCGGTTTTGCTCTCCAACCGTGCGAGACGATCCATTTGACCTCGGGCTTGGTATCCGTGGGCTCGGATGGAAACATGTCGGCCACCAACTCTTCCGGAAAGAATTGCGCCGTCTTCTCAAGATCGCGATTTTTAGTGGCTACCGACAGTTCGAGCAGATCGTTGGCGAGTGACTCCGAGAGTTCTTCTGAGATCTCGAGGCGACGAGCATCGACCGCTGGCGCGCTTGCCTGCGCAACAGCCTTGCCGCCCGCCAGCGCGATACTTAGCAACAATACAAAGAGACAAAGGGAGTGGCTTTTTTTCATGCGATTCACTTCGCCGGCTTGAGTCGATTCTCGGCTCGAAAATACTCGGCTGCCCGGCTCAATCGCCCAAACAATTCTGGAAGCCCCGGCTGGCTCCGGCTCTGTTGACTCTAACACGCCCAGCCTGTGCTTCCGCCTGAGGAACTGCACTCGCCGTTCCACTTCTGCCAGAGCGCATCTGCACCGGTCCAATCCTTGCGGGTCATTTCCTTAATGGCCCGGAACCGCCTGGTTAGAGCTCGTTTTCAGTTCCCGTCGCTCCATTAACTTCGGCAGAAAAAAAGCAGTGGGACGCGTGGTTGGCGCGTCTCACTGCTGGGGTAGAGTGCTGCTGTGCTGCGTTGCTACGCCGGGAAAGAGTCCAGCGCAGTGTTACCGCCCATGTCTGCCATCACCGCCGCCACCGTGCGACGATCCACCGCCGTGCGGAGCTCCGCCGCTCGGCGCCGAATGGCCACCGCTGTTGCTGGGGGCAGAACGTCCGCCACCGTTATAACTTGGGGCTGGGCGTCCGCCGCCACCGTTATAACTCGGGGCTGGGCGTCCGCCGCCACCGTTGTAACTTGGGGCTGGGCGTCCGCCGCCATCGTTGTAACTGCCGCGATTGCCACCATAAGAGCCGCCGTTGTAAGAACCTCCGCCGGACGAGCGTGGAGTGACAATGGGCTGCCTCATGTTGAGTGGCGGACGGGAAGATCCGCTATAGCCACGACTCTCTGAACTGTATCCGCGGCTCACGGGACCCGAGTTACGGGAAGGGGAGCCATACGAACTGCGGTCTTCGCTGCGCCCCATCCGCTCAGGCATGGCTGGCCCGGAAGATGGGCGCGCGGGCATCGGCGTAAATTGCTGCCAACCACCACGGTTGTTATTGCCACTCTCGCGAACGGGCGTCGAGCCAACCGAGTTGCCGGCTCTGGACGCCGAACCCCAATTCGAATTGCCTCGCGTTTCCGGACGTGACTGAGCATGGTTCGCTGCAACAGCGGAGCGTGATTGTCCGACGTTGTTCGTCCCCGATTGGCCGAACCGCCGGAACCCGTTGTTTGAGCCGTTGTTCGAGTTAGTATTCGAACTCCGATTTCCGGGCCTCGAAACTTCGCGGCCGTTTCCCGCCGACCTGCCATTCTGCCGGTTGAGGTTCGAGATCTGCGATTGTCCTCGCTCCATCGAGCGCGGCGTCGCGTTCGTGCCTCGGGCCGAAAAGAAGTGCTGGTTCTGTGGCACGTTCCGAGTCGTTGAAGGAGCCGCCGGGCGTCCGCTGGCCGAGAAGCTCTCGCGGCTCGGATTCACGGGCAATCTGCCGGTCGTGAAATGCGCATTCTTGAACTGCGCGTGACTCATCGGCTGTGCACGCATACGGCCCCTGCCGAACTCACTCCCCGAGACGGTCGTCCCACCGCGGAAATGCCGATCATGCAGCGCCAGGTTCACGTTCGAAAATCGCGTGCCGCCATGCAGCGGAGAAAAACCGCCACGGCTCCACGCATGGATGTCGGAACGTTCGAAGCGCTCGCCATTCCGGCCCCACCAGGGATGGAAACGGTCGCACGGTCCCAGGGGAAGCCAGCCGATCGAGCCCCAGCCATCGCCGAATCCAAACCCGAACCCGAATCCACCGCCGAATCCGAAGAACGAAACATAAGCCGGCGCCCAGATCGGACGATAGTAGGGGTATCCATAGACCGGTCCGGGCCACCAAGCCCACGCATTGTCATACTGCATCCAGCGGCCGTAGTGATACGGCGCCCAGCCCCACGAGTCATACGAAACCCAGGTCCAGCCCCAATAAGGCTCATTCACCCAGCGTCCGTCGCGATACGGCGCCCAGTCGGCTCCCACAGTTGGCCGCCACACTTGACCGTAATCCGGAACTTCCGTCCAGGTGCCGTGCGAGTCGAGATCTTCGGCTCCCACGTAATAGTCGTTGGTGTGCCGCCGCGATGTCGCGTTGAGAATCACATTGTCGCGATCGGTGTTCCACTGGTCCCAGTCATCGCGGGCCGGTGCTTCGCCGATCTTGTATTGCGCCTGATCGCCGGCACCCTGCACGGTAATGAACTGGCCCTGCGTCACTCGTGTGCCACCTTGCGGAGTCGTAACTTCTACTTCGCCTCTACGGACCAGCACTTCGGTGTGATCGTCGGCAGTAACCAGAATTCGAAAGCTGGATTCGCGGCGGCCGGTGCGAATGGCAACGTTGGGCGTATCGATTTCGGCGTCCGCATCGCTGTTCTTCAGCACCGTGTAGTTTGCCATGCCGCGTCCAAGTTGAATCTGGATTTGCGAGCGCGTAAGGGTGGTGACGTTGGCCTGCGAATGCTCAGCCAGGCGCAGCATGTTGGCATAGTCGAGTTGAAGTTCAGTGCGCGCTTTGTCGCCGGTCGAAACCTGGTCACCCGCAAGCACGGGAGCATTGAGCGCAGCCGCCGACCAACCACCGGAATCGCCACGCTGCGTGGAAACGTCGCCATGAATCAAGCTGACACGCGCGACGCCGTTGGTTTCCGCCGGCGCGCTCGAAGTCTGGTTCGCTTGGTCGTTGGAGCCTGGTTGCGCCGAGCCCTGGTTCATCGAACCCTGGTCGCTGGGGGCCGGGGCGAGTTGCAAATCTTGATCCGGCACCTGGTCGTTCGCGCTCTGCGCGAAGACAGCGCCTGGAATCGCGATCATCAATCCTAGAAGTGCTGCTATTAATTTGAATTTCAATTTCACGTTCATAGATACCTCCACCTTGCTCGGGACAAATCTCTGCCTGAAAGAGTGCAGGCTGAGTGCCAATGCCGGGCGACTTGCGGTAATCGCAATAAAGTCATTATTTTTAGCAAGTTAACAATGACGTGGCAGGTTGGGAAGGCGGCGATTTGCGAGGCTGCGGTGGCCCAGTTCAACCAGAGTGGTGGTTTTCGGCCAGAGATCCGATCGCGCCTAGACCACTTATGCAGAAAACTGCCTTTGCCCCCGATGTGGGGCCTGCAATTCAACACCAGCACTTCGCATTCAGGATTTCCACGGTGTTCCTCTGTGCCCCCTGTGGTTCCGCCTTTTCTAGTTGACCGAACCGGCACTCTGGAAAACGAGGAGGGCGCCGTAGTTTGCCAGGCGCCCTGATTTAAGACCCTTGGCCCTATGTGATACGTCATGGTATATATCAGCCGCAGGAGGGAGAGTTGCGTTTTGGAGCCGCGCGCCTTCCTCATGCCACCCGCTTGCACAACATGATCGAGGATTTCTTTCTGCGCGTGGCCGTCCTGCCTTGGGATTCCGATGCAGCCCAACAATACGGCAGGCTTCGGGCCACGCTGGAACGCGAGGGCCAGCCAATGGGGAACCTCGACGCCATGATCGGCGCTCACGCTCTTGCGTTGGGCGCGGTCCTCGTCAGCAACGATCATGCGTTCGCACGTATCAAGAAGCTGAAGGTCGTCGATTGGACGAAACCGCGCCACTGAGCAAGATCGAACACACCAAGAATAGGCCACCCCAGGGAAACTCTGATCAAGTTGGTTCCCGGACAGTTTTGAAGGGGCATGGCTTTAGCTTGGCCGTTAGAACCCGCCACACAAGCGGCTTTAGCCGCCGAGGGTCGTCCCTTCCCAGCATCCAGTCTTGCCCACCTGGCTGAATCGGATAATCCCTAGTAACTAGGCGAAAGAACCGGAGAGTCCCAGAAGAAATGAAGAGTGGTTTGTCGATCACCCGATGACCTGATCTTTCACTCCCCATCGTTGTCGTCAATTCCAATCTTCGACAGCCGATACCGCAGCGCATTCCGCGAGAGCCCGAGCAGCCGCGCAGCCTGCGACTTGTTTCCGCCAGCGCGCTTCAGGGCTTCGCGGATCATTTCGTCTTCCCACTGGTCAAGCGTCATGCCGTCGGGAAGAAAGCGATCGGACACAGTGCCGCTGCGATTGCGTCGCGAGTCGAGTTGTATGTCGCTGGCCTCCAGCTGGCCGCCTTGCGCGAGCGCGCAGGCGCGTTCGATCACGTTCTGCAGTTCGCGCACATTGCCCGGCCAATAATGGCCGGCGAGAAGCTGCATGGCGGCGGGCGAAATGCCGGTGATGTTTTCCGACCTTCCGGAATTCTTGGCGAAGCGCGCGAGAAATAGGTTCGCTAATCCAGAAATGTCTTCTTTGTGTTCGCGCAAGGGCGGGATATCGATGGGGACCACGTTGAGACGGTAGTAGAGGTCTTCGCGAAACGTTCCGTCTTCGAGCGCGGCGCGCAGGTCGCGGTTGGTGGCCGCGATCAGGCGAACATCGACTTTAATGGTGCGGGTGCCGCCCAGGCGCTCGAACTCGCGCTCCTGCAGCACGCGGAGAAGTTTCACTTGGATCGCGGGCGGCACGTCTCCGATTTCATCTAAGAAGAGCGTGCCTTTGTCGGCAAGTTCGAATTTGCCGGGCTTGCTGGTGGTGGCTCCGGTGAAGGCTCCTTTTTCGTAGCCGAAAAGTTCGCTCTCCAAAAGATTTTCGGGGATGGCGGTGCTGTTGATCTTGACGAAGGGACCGGAAGCGCGGCGCGACTTTTCGTGGATGGCGCGGGCGATGAGATCTTTGCCCACTCCGCTTTCGCCCCCCAGCAGCACGGTGGAGTTAGTGGTCGCGACACGTTCAACGGTGGCTAGCACTTCCTGCATCTTGGGACTGAGCGCGACGATGTTGGGGTGACTGTACTTGTGTCCGAGGGCTTCGCGAAGCGAGCGATTCTCTTCGCGCAGGCGGGAGTTGTCGAGTTCCTTGTGGACCACCATCCGCATTTCGGCTAGCGAAAACGGCTTGAGGACGTAGTCGCTGGCGCCCGCTTTCATGGCCTCTACCGCGGTTTCGACGGAGCCGAATGCGGTCATGACTACGATGGGCAGCGCGAAATTTTGCCGCTTGGCGGTTTGCAGAAATTCGAGCCCGCTGATGCCGGGGAGTTTTAGGTCGGTGAGGACAAGGTGAACCGGTTCGGAGGCGAGCAGCTTCAAACCAGTTTCGGCGTCGCCGGCGGAAAGCGTCTTGAAGCCGTCGTCGCCGAGGTTGAGCTCGAGCAGACGGCGCATCTTGGCTTCGTCTTCGATGATAAGGATAGTTGGCATTTGGTTAGCTCGTGTGGGGACGGGCACCCTCGCCCGTCCAAGCCGAGCGCAGCTCGGCAGTTGCCTGCGGCTCGACGGTTTCTTCCAGCGGAAAGAATAGCGCGAACACAGCGCCGCCTTCTGGTGCGTTCTCGACGTGGATCGACCCGTGATGACCGTCTACGATCTTCGAAACGATGGAGAGGCCAAGTCCCACACCGGTTTTCTTCGTGGTCACAAACGGGTTGAAAATCTCTTCGCGCAGTTCGTCGGAAACTCCGGGGCCGGTGTCAGCCAAGCGGAGTTCCACTCCTTCCCGACCGTTCTGCGTGGTGGGTTGAACTTCAACGCGCAAAACGCCGCCGTGGTCTTGCTCCAGCATGGCTTCGTAGGCGTTCTGCACGAGATTGAGGAAGGCTTGCTCGCAGAGGCTTTCGTCCAGCGGAACGGGCGGCAGTCCGCTCGCGTAGTGGCGCTCGACGCGCACCGATTTTCCCATATCTTGTTTGCCCTCTTGTGTGCCGGCAAATTGTTTACCGTTAAAGCGATCCGCGACAATTTGCAGGACGCGATCGAGTAAGGCGATAAGGTTCGCGGGATGCGGCTGCGCGTGAAGCGGACGAGCGAAGTCCAGAAACTCGGTGACCAGGGCGCTGAGGCGGTCGACCTCGGTCGAAATGTAGCCGGCTAATTCGCGGGCAAGCTCGTCGGAAGCCTGCAATTTCTGGGTCAACATTTCGGCCGAGCCCTTGATGACTCCGAGGGGGTTGCGAATTTCATGCGCTAATCCGGCGGAGAGCTGACCGAGCGCGGCCAGCCGTTCAGAGCGCCGCGCTTCGGCTTGAGCCTGTTCAAGGCGGCGATTGCTTTCGGCAAGGCGTTCGGCGAGTTCACGGTACAACTGGGTTTGATGCTGGCGCTGTTGCGAAAAGCGGTTGACCACCATGGCAGCGAGAAAGAAAAACATGATGCGCAGCGCGAGGTGGCCGAAAGCCTCGGGAGTCAATTCATAATCCTGCATCGCGGGATAGAGATACGAGCAGTAGGCGGCGGATGCAAGCAGGGTCCAGAACAGCGTCAGCCACGGGCCACAGTAGAGTGCCGCGGTGACGACGGGAAGATAATAAATAGGATAGTAACTGCTGTTGATGCCGACTTCGCCGGTGTGGTCGATGAGGACAGTTGCCAGCAAAATCTTAAGGAGGACGACGTAGGAAACTCCTTTTTCGGGGAAACGCAAGATCAACCGTGTCTCCAGAAGCTGCACAATGCCGATGGCAAGAATGATTAACTGCTTATGCCATTCGAACTGTGGAGGAAGCACGGCCAGGCCGGCAAGGAAGAGGAGCCAGATGGTGAGCCATACCGCATCGAGACGGTTAAACCGCCGGGATTCGGCATCGAGACTTGGAGGGGCAAGTGCCACGCAGCTTCCATCCAACCGCAGAAAGCCCTCCGGCGTCAATTGGACGGGCGGCTTGCTCCGGTGCAGGAACAGTAACCGGAGACAAAGCTGGGCAGATTTTGTGGAGGGCGCACACGAGGCGTTTGGCGATGCTGGAGTTAACGATTATCCGATTAAGTCCAGGCTGGCAAGACTGGATACTCGGAAGGGACGATCGTCGGCGGCTAAAGCCGCTTGTGTGGCGGGTTCTAACGGCAGGGCTGAAGCCATGCCTTTTCAAAGCTGTCCGGGAACCAATCGGTTTTTCCTCTGATCCTCTGTGCTTTCTGTGGTTGCAAAAAGTTTTACCACAGGGGACACAGAGGTACACGGGGTAGAATAAGCGCACTGCATATCCCTTTTCTAAGTGGAATAGTCGGCGTTGATCCGCACATACTCAGCAGTCAGATCGGTGGTGAGAAATCTTACCGAGTGCTGGCCGCGCCGAAGCTGCACACGAATATCGCAGACAGGCTGCGCGAGAGTGCGGTGGGCTTGCTGCTGATTGAACGCGCAGGCAACTCCGTTGCGGCATACCTTCTGACTACCAATGACAATCTGTACTCGCGATGGATCGATGGGCACGCCGCACCTTCCCACTGCGGCCAGAATGCGGCCCCAATTGGGATCGGCACCCGCCCATGCGGTTTTAACAAGCAGGGAGTGAGCAATCGTCCGCGCCACCAATAGCGCCTCTTCCCTGCTGGTCGCTTGTTCGACGAACAAACGGATCACGTGCTGAACGCCTTCACCGTCACTGACGATCTGCTCGGCTAGCGATTGGCAGACTGCGGTCAGAGCGGCGGAGAACTTGTTGCGGGTGCGAACATCTTTCACCCGCGCACCGCTGGCTCCGCTCGCAAGCAGCAGCACGGTGTCGTTGGTGGAGGTGTCGCCGTCAATGGACATGCAATTCAATGAATCGTCACAGGCCTCGCGCAAAACAGGATGCAGCTCACGCGGGCTCGCATCCACGTCGGTGAACAAGTACACCAGCATGGTCGCAAGCTGCGGATGAATCATGCCGGCGCCCTTTGCGATTCCCAGCACCGTGACTGCTTGCGAGGCTGCTTGGAAGCGAACGGACGCGATCTTCGGCCGGGTGTCGGTGGTCATGATGGCGTGGGCAAAGGCGAGGACGCCACGCTTGCTGGCGGATAGCGCTGCCATGAGATCCGGCAACTTTACGCGGATTTTCTCTGAAGGCAGTCGCACTCCGATGATGCCGGTCGAGGAGGGAAAGACTTCGGCAGCGGGCACGCCGAACAGGTTTCCGGCTTCGCGACAAACCCGTTCGCAGTCTTGAATGCCGGCGCGTCCGGTGGCACAGTTGGCGTTTCCGGAGTTTACGATCACGGCGCGAACGCGGCCGCCGGTCAAAAGCAACGACGCGCGGCCGACTTGCACGGGAGCGGCGACTACACGGTTCTTTGTGAACAACGCGGCAGCGGTCGCGCCAGTGGCGGATTCCACCAGCGCGAGATCCGGCCGGCCGCTGACTTTAATCCCGGCGGCGACAGCGGAGAAAGAAAATCCCAGGGGCAAGCGAATTTTCTCGGGAGAACGGCGGAGTGAAGTCATGCTTGAATCTTCAACCAGTTCTTGGGCGGCGGCAAAATTGCAAATGTGGGTAGATTGCCACGGATCATCGGAACTTCGTCGCAGCGATAGAGTCTGGGGCACTGATAACAGTCTTTGTGGATCTTATCGGGAAGATCCTGATGCTCGGCGGTAGTGAATCCCATGCGTGAAAAAAAATCCGGAATGCGAGTGAACAGGCAGACGCAGGTGACTTTGTGCTTGTCCGCTTGCGCAAGAAGAGCCTTTACCAGGCGTCTGCCGCCACCGCTGCTTTGGCTCGCGGGATCGACGGTAATCGAACGAATCTCGGCCAGGTGCACGCCATAGAGGTGGAGAGCGCCGCATCCGATGATGCGTTCGTCATGCTCAAGCACGACAAAGTCGCGGACGTTCTCGCAGATTTCCGCGAGTGTACGGGGCAGGAGAGTGCCGTCGCCGGAGTAGGCCGCGATGAGAGCGTGAATCTGCTCGGCATCGGGCAGGACCGCTTCACGCGTGCGCATAGACCTCCTTGCGCGGTGGCGAAGCGGATTTCTTTTCTTTTTTCCTGTCGTCTTTCCTGTTTTCGTGCGTGGATTCCGCATGCTTGCGCAACGCCGTGTCCAGGGCTTTTACCACCTGATCCACGTGCTTTTTCTGAATCACGTAAGGCGGCAAAAAGCGCAGCACGGTTTCGTGCGTGCGATTGATAATGATCCCTTCCTGCAGCAGTTGCTTCGCTACGGCCTTCGCCAGTTCGGGCGAGTCCAATTCCACGGCCTGCATCAGGCCTACCCCGCGGACTTCCTGAATCGATTTGTGCTTCTTGTCCAGTGTTTCAAGCGCCACATGAAAATATTCGCCGAGTTCGCGCACGTGCTTCAGCAATAGCCGTTCGGCGCGCAGGAACTCGATGGCAACGGCGCAGGCCAGCGGGCCTCCGCCGAAAGTGGTGCCGTGCATACCGGGATGCATACAACTCGCAACCCGTTCGGTGGTAAGGATGGCGCCGAGTGGCAAGCCGCAAGCCAGTGGTTTGGCGACGGTGACCACGTCCGGCGGCACATTGTAGTGTTGGTAGGCAAAATGGCGCCCGGTGCGACCGAGGCCGCACTGAATCTCGTCGAGCAGGAGCAACGCGCCGCTCTGCTTGGTCAAGCGCGAGGCGAGTTCGAGAAATTCCCGATTGACCGGACGAATCCCGCCCTCTCCCTGAATGGTCTCGATGCACACGGCGCAGACGCTGGAATCGAATTTTCGTTGCAGATCGTCCAGGTCATTGAACTTGACGAAACTCACGCCGGGTACAAGAGGAACGAAGGGCGCGCGATATTTCGGCTGGCCGGTGGTGGCTAGAGCGCCAAAGGTGCGTTCATGAAAAGAGTTCTCCATGGCAAGAATGCGCGTCTTCGGAGTAGGCTTGCCGCCGTTCTTGTTGTTCGTTTGCGCAAAGGCGCGGGCAAGTTTGAGCGCACCTTCCCAGGCCTCGGTGCCGCTGTTGCAGAAAAACACGCGGTCCAGTCCGGAGATTTTCGTCAACAGCCGCGCAAGCTCCGCTTGATACTCGTGGAAGAAGAGATTGGAGACATGAATCAAGCGGCCAGCCTGACGCTTGATCACCGTTTGAATGGCAGGGTGGTTATGGCCGAGCGCATTGACCCCGATTCCACTCAGGAAATCCAAATACCGCTGGCCGCGAGAATCCCAGAGATACACGCCGCGCCCTCGCACAAAAAGGATGGGCTGGCGCTCGTAGGTGGAAAGCAAGAGCTTCGCTTCCATGCGGGAGACAGAAGCGAGGCTCATGCTCTCAGCACCTCGGTGCCGCACTCCAGCTTGGTAAAATAAAACAGCGGCAGCATTTCGACCTGCGTAGCGGGCAGGATGCGCACGCGTCCCACGCCTGATTTGAGCGCCTGAGTACAGGCTTCGAGCTTGGGCATCATGCCGCCGCTGACTACAGATTCCTCGATAAGTCCGGCAACTTGTTTGGTATCCAACCTGGGCATCACCGAGCCGTCGGCTTGTTTTACACCGGGCACATCGGTGAGAAAAATCAGCGCGTCGGCCTCGCAAGCTATGGCGCACGCAGCGGCCATCTGGTCCGCATTCACGTTGTAATACTGCCCGTCGCCTCCGAGCGCAAGAGGGGAAAGCACAGGAATGCCGCCTTCGGCCCAGATGGCTTTGAGCCAGCGCGGCTCGGAAAAGCAGATTTCGCCAACAAATCCTAAGTCGTATTCCGCGTCTTGCTTTTTTCGGGCACGAAAGACGCCGCCGTCTCCGCCACAAAGACCGATGGCCGGCTGGCCGGCAGCAGCGATCGCCGCCACCAGGCTTTTGTTCACGATGCCGGCGAGCACCATCAGGGCAACATCGCGCGTCTCGGCGTCGGTAATGCGCAGTCCGTGTACAAAATCGCTTTTTTTCCCGAGGAGCTCCAGAGTGCGCGTCAGCGCGCTGCCACCGCCGTGTACGACGGCGACCTGCTGTCCGTCGTGAGCCATCTGCACCACCGCTTGCGCACATTTCCGAAGAGTCGGCTTATCCTCCAACGCCGCGCCGCCGATCTTGACGACAATTTTCACTGCAGACCCTCCGCTTCATCCCAGCCGTACATGAGGTTCATATTCTGCACGGCTTGACCGGCCGCGCCTTTGAGCAGGTTGTCCAGACAGGAGACCAGGACGAGCCGCCGTCCATCGTGCGCAAGGCAGAAGCCAATGTCACAGTAGTTGGTATGCACGGAAAATTGAATTTCCGGCAAACCGGACGCCGGGAAAATGCGCACCCAGCGCTTGCCTTTGTAACAATCCTGAAAGCAACTCTGGATCTCGTCCGTCGTCATTTTGCGCTTCAGGTGCACATAAATGGTGGACAGAATTCCGCGAGGAATTGGCAAAAGATGAGGAGTGAAGATCAACTGGCAGGAATTGAGCGCCAATTGTTCTAGGATTTCACCGGTGTGACGGTGTCCGAAGACCGAGTAGGCAAAAAAGTTGTCGGCCACCGACACGAAGTGTGTACGCGCCGTGGGTTCCTTGCCGGCGCCGGATACGCCGGACTTCGAATCGGAAATGATGCCGCGATCGCAATCCACCAAACTGGCCAACAGCAAGGGCGCCAGCGCAAGAATGACTGAAGTCGCATAGCAGCCGGGATTCGCAACCAGAGCGGCGGACGGTATCTGGTCGGCATTCAACTCCGGCAGACCGTACACGGCGCGCTCGGTCAGTTCCGCCGCAGTCTGCGGGTTGGCATCTTTGAAGCCATAGACGGCTCGATGCTGTTCCTGCTTCAGCCGCCACGCCCCGCTAAGATCGACGACCCGCAGGCCGCTCGCAATTGCCTCGGGAACAAGTTCGCGAGAAACGGCGTGTGGAGTAGCCAGAAACAGCAGTTCTGCGCCATGCTGCTTCAACGCGGACCACGAAAACGGCTGGACCGGCGCATTGCCATTGCCGGAAATGTGGGGCAATCCAGCGCTGGGCCCGTCGGACTTGCCGGACTCTGTCTCTGCACTGCGCCGCAAAAACAAGGGCGCGCCGGTCCGCGGATGCCGGACGAGAAGGCGGGCGAGTTCGAGGCCGGAATAGCCGGTCGCGCCGAGAACCGCGGTTTTTAGTTTGGCCGCCATCCCATTTTCTTTCAGTCTCTCCGCTCGATCCGTTTCGTCATTTTTCGCGTTGAGGAATATTTATCCATCAATATGCATAAATATGCATCTATATTAAACGGTCTTGCTGAACTGTCAAGTCGAAACCTGAACCCCGGCAAACCTGGAGTTTTTGAGCGGTGGGAGACAGGGCAAGTCCCGTCTCCAGGGAACAGCGGGCTGGGCGGCGGCCCACGTCTCGAAAACCGCGAGACGTGGGGCACCCTGGTTTTGCGATAGTGCTTTTTGAAAGAGCGGCAAGAAGAAAGCGGCGGATTCGTAAGCCGCGCTCTTACATGCTGAGCCGGGAGTCGCTCGAGGTGCCACCGGCTGCGGGAACGTAGCACTTGAGCGTGTAATCCATCACCATGCGATCGGCGTTGAAGCGCCAGCCCAGGGTGCGGATGGTACGCTTCATGCGTTGGATCCAGCCGCGTGGAAGGCCGTCGCGATCGCGCTGGTAGTAGAGCGGGATCACTTCTTCGCGAAGAACTCGCATCAGGTCGTCACCGTCGCGAGTGTCGTGAACATTCATGTCGGAGTGAGTTCTTCCGTTCCCGATGGCGAAGCCGTTGAGGCCGTCGTACGCTTCCGCCCACCATCCGTCCAAAACCGAGAGGTTCAAGCCGCCGTTCAAAACGACTTTTTGGCCGCTGGTTCCGGAGGCTTCGAGCGGTCGCCGCGGATTGTTAAGCCAGACGTCGACACCCTGCGTCAAATGGCGCCCAACGTTGATGTCGTAGTCTTCGACAAAAACGAATTTATCGGCAAACTGCGGGTCGCGCATGAGCTGGGCAATTTGCTGCAGGACGCGCTTGCCGGGTTCGTCGAGAGGATGCGCCTTTCCGGCAAACACGAACTGCACCGGGCGTTTCGGGTCGTTGACCATGCTGGCTATTTTTTCGATGTCGGCCAAAATCAGATTCGCGCGCTTGTAGGTGGCAAAGCGGCGCGCAAATCCGATGGTCAGAGCATCGGGACTGAGCACGCGTTCCAGTTGCTGGAGAACGTCTCGCGGCTCGTCGCGGCGCGCGGCCTGCTTGACGGCGCGGCGGCGCACAAATTCGATCATTTGCGACTTCAGATTGAAATGAGTCTCCCAAAGCTCGCCGTCGTCGACGTTGTCAATGCCATCCCAGATTTTGGCCTCGCTGCTGCGCAGATGCCATCCCGTACCGAGATGGCGATCGTAGAGACGAAACATCTGCGGAGCCAACCAGGATGGGACATGGACGCCGTTGGTAACGTGTCCGATGGGAACCGCGTCTTCCAGTTTGCCCGGGGACAATCCGGTCCACATGGCGCGGGAGACTTCCCCGTGCAGGGAGGAAACTGCATTGGCGCGCCGCGAAAGTTTCAGTCCGAGCACGGTCATGCAGAAACGTTCATCGCTCTCGGGATTCTCGCGTCCCAGGGCCATGAAGCTTTCCCTGGAAAGACCGAGGGCCTCGCGGAGAGGTCCGAGATGCTCTTCGATCAGGTCGGCATCGAAGCGATCATGGCCGGCGGGCACGGGAGTGTGGGTGGTGAAGACCACTTCACGGGCCACACGCGGCACGGCCTTCTCGAAGCTGATGCCCTCTTCTTCCATGCGTTGGCGAATCGCTTCCAGAACCGCAAATCCGCTATGCCCTTCATTCAGGTGAAGAACCCCGGGTGTGATGCCGAGGGCTTTCAGAGCGCGCAGGCCGCCGACGCCGAGAAGCAGTTCCTGATGCACGCGAACGCGGCCATCGCCTCCGTACAAACGCGAGGTCATCTCGCGGTCCTCGGGGGTGTTGCCTTCCACGTCCGAGTCGAGGAGAAACAAATCGCAACGACCAACTTTCACGCGCCATACTTTTGCGTAGATGGCACCGTGGCGGGTATCGACCTGAACCAAGACAGGTCTGCCGTTTTTCCCAATGGCTGCTTCCATGGCAAGTTGGCTGACATCGGTCTCGAGGTATTCCTCGTGCTGCCAGCCGTCGCGATCGAGGCGCTGGCGGAAATATCCCTGGCCATAAAACAGGCCCACGCCTACGAGGGGGATGCCGAGATCGGAAGCGCTCTTGATGTGATCGCCGGCCAGAACTCCAAGGCCGCCGGAATAGACGGGGAGAGACTCGTGCACGCCAAATTCGGCGGAGAAATAGGCCACGGGACGGGGGCGCAGCACACCGGCGTGACGTGCACCCCAGGTTCGCTCCGCATCCTGGTACTCGCGCAGGCGTCGATAGGCGTAGTTGATCCGGCTGTGCAGGACCAGTTCGGTGGCGCGCGCTTCGAGTTTGTCGAGAGGATACTCGTTCAGCAGCGACACCGGACTGTGATTGAGCTGACTCCAGCGCAGAGGATCGAGATCGCGGAACAAGCTGGCAGAATCGTGATCCCAGCTCCACCACATGTTGCGGGCCAGCGCCCATAGCCGTTCCTGAACAGGCGCGATGAAACGGTCGAGCGTACGGGCTTCGCTCACCACGGGCGCGACCTGCTTTGCCGCCTCGGTGAGCAGGCGAATCTCATTGTCCGGATAGACTCGCGACTCCAGCGTTTGAAGCACCAGCACGCCTTGCAGCACACCACGATCAATAAGGGGAACTCCCAGAAACGATTGGTAAGCATCCTCGCCGGCTTCGCTGAAGTACTTGAAGCGAGGATGATTCCTGACCTGTTCCACGGCCACCGGGCGGACCTGTTCGGCGACCAAGCCGACGAGTCCTTCATTGACTGCCATGCGCAGCTTGCCGAGGCATTCCCGGCGCAGCCCGAGCGTTGCGGCGAGAACGAGATTGGCGCGGTCGGGCTCCAGCAGGTAGGCGGAGCAAACATCGGCGCCAAACCGCCTGGCAATCAAGGCGACAACGTTCATCAGGGTATCGGCTGGTTTGCCGGGCTCCGCCGCCAAGTTCGCGATTTCCTCCCACGTCAGCACATAGCTGGCATCGAGAGAGCAGGCAGCGTGGTCTTGATCCTCAACTAGCTCATTCGGTCGGTCCAAATCTTGTCTCCATTTGCTTAAATTGCTTACGGCCTGCCACCGGTCACCCAGTAACCAGCCCGGCGCGAAGACGGTTAGAACCAACCATCCCCCCAAGTCATTCTATCGGGTGAAAACAGCACTGCTCCACATGGGACATGGCATTGTTGATTACCACGGTGCGCAACGGATGGCCGTGTTGCTGCTTTGCGTTTGCGCTATTGACGGCATGGCACCGGGCCAAAGACTTTAGAATCCGGTTCGCACTGAGTCCAATTGAAATTGTTTATGGAGCGCATTATCGTACGACGACTGCTGGCTCAGATCGGCACCTTATTATTATCGAGTTATACTTTAGGCGCCCTGCTTCGGCGTAGCACTTCAGTATCGCACTGCGGCGTCGAGAGCAGAAGCCGGCCGGGTCTTCAGAGGAGAAAAGAAAACGATGCAATACCGTCAACTTGGACGCACCCCTTGGAAGGTTTCGGACGTCAGCTTTGGCGCTTGGGCCATCGGCGGCGCGTGGGGCAGCGTTTCGGACGACGAATCTCTCACGGCGCTGCACCAGGCCGTCGATTGCGGAGTGAATTTTATCGATACCGCCGACGTGTATGGCGATGGCCGCAGTGAACGCCTCATTGCCCAGCTGAAGAAGAGCGCAAAGGGCGAGATCGTGGTTGCCACGAAAGCTGGCCGCCGTCTGCCGCGACAGACAGTCGAAGGATACAGCCGCCAGAACCTGACCATGTGGGTCGAAGACAGTTTGCGGAATCTTTCCTGCGACAGCCTTGACCTGCTGCAACTGCATTGCCCGCCGAGCGCGCTGTATGATCGGGCGGAAACCTTCGGGATACTGGATGACCTGGTGCGAGCGGGCAAGATTCGCTATTACGGTGTGAGCGTCGAGAAAATCGAAGAAGGGCTCAAGGCTATCGAGTTCCCCAACGTGCAGACGGTGCAAATCATTTTCAACTGTTTCCGCCAGCGTCCGGCGGACCAGTTCTTCGCGCGAGCCAAACAAAAGCGGGTAGGCATCCTCGCTCGTGTGCCGCTCGCCAGTGGCCTGCTGACCGGCAAATTCCGTGAAGATTCCACCTTCGCCGCAGACGACCACCGGAATTTCAATCGCCAGGGGCAAGCCTTCGATATGGGGGAGACATTTTCCGGCGTGGACTACAAGGTCGGGCTGGAAGCGGTGGAAGAGATGCGAGCGCTTTTGCCGGCCGGCGTCTCGATGAGTCAGTTCGCCCTGCGCTGGATCCTAATGTTCGACGCAGTCACCTGCGCGATTCCCGGCGGCAAGCGGGCGGAGCAGGTTGCGGACAACAGCCGGGCCTCGGACCTCCCACCGCTTACCGACGATGTCATGACAGGGGTACGGCGCATCTACGACGAAAAAATTCGTCCGCTGGTGCAAAATCGCTGGTAGCCGAAAGCCGGGCGTCCCCGCCCGGCTGGACCCGCGGGGACGCCCATCCCTCCATCGTAACCACTCACCACGCGGCGATGGCGCTAACCCTGCGATGGATGCAACACGCGGAAGGTGCTGCCTCCGTTCGACCACACCAGCACGAGCGCATCCTCGCCGTTCGGCACGTTGGATAACATCTGTGCCACTTCGGCCGCAGATTTCATCGGGTGCCGGTTCACTTCCAGGATCACGTCGCCCCGCTGCAAGCCCGCATTATCGGCCGGGCTGCCGGGTTGAACTTCTTCGACAATCGCGCCTTGAACCGATCGTTCTGCCTGCGCCCTCTCTTGCAATTCGTTCCGGACGTCCGGAGTCAAGTCACCCAGCCTCAGCCCCCAGCGCCCCTTCCCGTGCTCGCCGGCGGCGGTCTCGGCGCCTTTGCCCCCGCCGAGCGCTTCCAGCGTCACCGGAATGTTCGTCGATTTGCTGTCACGCATTACGCCCAGATGGATGGTGTCACCCGGCCGCTTCTGTCCGACCACCATTTGCAATTGACCAGCGTCGGTCACGGGCTTTCCGTCGAGTTCGGTAATCACGTCTCCCGTGCGCAAGCCCGCTTTCGCTCCGGGCGCGTCCGGCTCAACCTCGCTGACTAGCGCTCCCTCGGCTTTGTTCATCTGGAAAAACTTCGCGTTGTCGGGAGTAACGTCAGCGATCTGAATTCCTATAAACGCGTGAGTTACTTTGCCGTCGCGAATCAATGTTTCCACCGTAGGCTGGACAATCTGGGAAGGAATCGCGAAGCCCATCCCTGAGAATGATCCCGACGATGAAATCAGAAAGGTATTGATTCCGATAAGTTCACCGCGAGCATTGACCAGGGCTCCGCCGGAATTTCCGGGATTGATGGCAGCGTCGGTCTGGATGAACTCGCCCGGCTTGCGCCGGTCACTTGCGTCAGGATTGGGGCGGTTTAGAGCGCTGACGATGCCGCGCGTCACCGTGAAGCGGTATCCGTATGGATTCCCGAAAGCGAGCACCGTCTGTCCCGGATGCAATCCGGCCGAGTTACCCCAGGGCACGCTCGGCAAGTTCGTTCCATTGACCTTGATGACTGCGAGGTCGGTCAGCGGGTCGGCGCCCACCAACTTAGCCGCCAAAACCTCCCGGTTACTCATGGTCACGCGAATATCGACAGCTCCGTCGATAACATGGTTGTTAGTAACGATATATCCGTCGGGAGAAATGATCACGCCGCTTCCTAATCCGTGTTCCATTCTGTTCTGCGGCTGCGCAGGAGAATTGAATTGACGCCCGAATGGATTGCCCGGGCCAAAGAATTGCTGCATGTCAGGCATACCTTCGGAACCACCCTGCTGCGGGTTGGACTTGGACACCACGGTGACATTCACGACTGCCGGGGTAACTCGTGCGGCCAGGGTTTCCATGGCGCGGTCGAGCGTGAGCAACGCGCCCACGCTGTTGTCATCAAGCGGAGCCGCGGCCGGAGCCGCCACCCCTGCCTTTGCCGACTTCGCATAGTTGAACGTCGCCACGGACCCAACTGCCACCACGGCAATCAGAGCCACTACCAGGCGTCTGGCCACCACTGCCTTACAACGTTTGATCCACGTCATTTTCTTTTCTCCTTGTTACCACTAATCTGTGCAACTAATTATGCAGTTGTTACTTGCAAAAATTTTTCCGTCTAAATCGAGTTAGCCGCGGGCACGCCCAGCAACCGGTCGCGGGCTGGGTTTACGAATGTAACTTGCCACACATAAACACTCCACACCGACGAATCGGGAGTTACATATTGCGTAGCTTCAATAAAGACCAGCGTTCGAAATTGAGGGACGATTTCCTGGTTCGCTCTGGCGCTGGTCGCAACTAGCCGGGCGGGCGGAGGTGCGGCGTTCCATCGGGCAATCACTGCCGGGGCCTGAGCAAGCTGGCGTCCGGCAACCGCATGTGGACGTGGAATGGAGCGACGGGCGGGGACGCGCGGCTCTCCACTAGCGGACGGAAACGATTGGGACGCGGGCTGGCGGACCGCAGCCGTGTATTTACGAGCGGAAACACTTGCCTCCGCGCCACGATCAAACGCAACAAGCTGGGGCGCGCGCGGCAGCAGCGCGAGGCAGACCACGGAAAAAACGCCGACCATCGCCAGCGCCGGTTTCCAGACGCGCGTAGCCACTGGCCGCGTGGTGTCGAGAATCTGCGCGAGCCGCAGCGAAGCCTCGCGGGCTCGGTGCACCGCTGCCTGAGCCATCGACCATGGTTTGTCCGCCAGCAGTTTGTGCGCCAGACGATGCGCCAGGCTTTTTTCCAGCAGCGAAACCAGGCAACTGGCGTATCCGTGCGGGTTGGCAGTTTCGGCCAGCACGGCGTCGTCACAAGCCATCTCGCGTTCCACGGAAAGCCGGCTCTCAATCCACCACACCGCGGGATGAAAGAAGAACAGAGCGCGCACGATTTTCTGAATCAGATTTGTCCAGTCATCCCAGCGCCGCAGGTGCGCGAATTCGTGCAGCAGGATGACGTTGAGATCTTCGGGTGGCAGTTCTTGCAGCGCCCAGGCTGGCAGGACGATTGTCCGGTTGAAGAAGCCGAGGGCGGCAGGCACGCGCACGGAATCTGACGTGGCGATCATTACTGAGCCTGAGGCGACTGAGCCTGAGGCGAGCGAACCTGACGCGCGAATTGCATCTACCGTTTTTCGTACCGCCGGGTCGAGTTCTGCGACGACAATTGCAGTGCAACTCCGGCGAAGCTGTCGCAGGCGCCAAAGCCCCGCCGCCAGACGAGCCATCGCCGCGCACGCTCCCAAAGCCCATGCAAGAAAGACGAAAAGCGCCCAGCGGCTGGGTATCGTAATCGCAGGCTGCGCGCTTCCCCATGACATCGGCGCTGACATAAACGACGACATCCCAACCGCCATCAGCCCCCGCCCTTCGCCGAAACCGCTGAACACAGGAAGCGCAGCGACGGTCAGCAATGCCAGGAACCAGACGGCAAATCGGGTTCCCGAATTTTGCCTGCGCAAAACACGCAGCAACACCCACGCAAAAAGAGCGACCAGGAATCCTGCGGGTAGCGCGTTGAGCATGCGCTCGATCGAAATCTGCGCGACTGTCTGCATGGCAAGCCAGCTCATTTCACGTCCTTCCCAATCGTGTCTTTTTGAACCAGCATCTCGCGCAGGCGTGCAATTTCTTCCGGCTCGATGCCTTGGTCCTCGAGGAGGTTCAAAACGAGCTGCTCGTGAGAGTTCTTGAAAAAGCGGCTTACCAGGTGCCGGATCTCCGACCGCGTTGCCTCTTTTTTCTCGACCAGTGGCGTGTACACATGCGCCCGTCCATCCTTCAGATGTTTCAGATAGCCCTTTCTCTCCAGTACACGGATGGTGGTGAGGATGGAGTTATAGGCTAGCGCTGGCTTCTCGGTAATAGAATCAAGCACTTGCTGAACCGTGCCCGATCCCTTTCCCCACAGGACGTTCATGATCCGCAGCTCGGCTTCGGTCAAAGTTCCCGATTGTCTTGGCGGCACCGAACGCCCTCCTCACCCTTTGACGCGCCACGCGGCGAAAGGTAACTAATTCTTTAGTTGCACGAAGGAAGCTGAGGGTTGCTTCCCCGGGTGAGGACCGCTCGCGCTGCGGCTGGGCAGTGCGAACGGGATATCCCACTTTCGATCAGTGCGCCTTTTCCATCGCCACCGCGCGCGGAAACAAAATGTTATTTTCGAGATGAATGTGCTGATGCAAGTCCGCCTCAAATTCCGCCAGGGCTTTATAGAGAGTCTGGTAGCTGACGCAGGCGTCGACTGGAGCGGAATAGCCGTGACTCGCCTCGCGCATGGCACGTAACGCATTTCCGGCGGAATCATGCTCATGCTCCATCATGGAAACCGGGTTCTGCACCGTGCCAAACGGCGCTGGCACCATCGGTTCCTTCTCGATCACAGCCTCTTCCATTCTTTTCACGTACGGAAACAGCACCATCTCTTCCTTCATCAGGTGAGTGGTCAATTCCTGGGCAAGGCCCTGGAACACCCCGCGAATCCGCAGAAGCTCGGGGTGATTTTTCCCGTGCACGGAGCAAACTTTGTCGAAGAGGGGAGCGAGACGGGCGAGTTCCTCACGTGTGTAAACGTGGTGAGTATTCTTGATGTGCGCGATCAGATCGCCTAGAGCTTTTGTCCGCCAGTTGTGATTTTCTTCCACGGCATGCGCCGACTGATCGGCCTTCTCCAGTGCATCCAGCACCTGATCCGTGTTCAGCTTCGCAGCGCGGCAAGCTTCATCCAGCGACTTGTTGCCGCCACAACAATAGTCGATCCCCAGTTTTTCAAACACTCTTGTGGCGGCTAGGTTTTCCAGAGCCAACTCTCTTACGGTTTTTTCAGTGGTAACGCTCATTGCATCCTCCTGCGAGCCGGCTACGGGCCCCGGCCACGCTTTGATCTTTTGACGTTAGCGGAGCGAGGCGAGGCTGGCGATGACTTTTGTCACACTCGTCACGGGACGAAAGACAAGACGAGAAATGGTCTTGCTGGAAGCGAGCGCAATTACTCTGCGGAGTGCAGTTCAGCTTCGAGAGCTTTCAGGTCGTAGATGGTCAAGCTGCGTCCTTCTATTTTCAGCATCCCTTCCGCCTGCAGGCGGGAAAGATTACGGGAAACCAGTTCGCGCACCGTGCCAATCTGTGACGCGAGTTCCTGGTTGCTAACCGGGAGATTGATTTCCACCCCCTCTCTCGTACGCTTGCCTTCCTTCTCAGCCAGACGCAGCAAGAAGGACGCAAGACGATGTCGCACCGTGGTAAATGAAAGTTCTTCGATGATTCCAACCAGGCGCCGGAGCCGCGATCCAACCACCCGCAAGACCTTGAGTGCCACCTGGGGATGCGCCAGACACAGGGCTTGAAAATCCTGCTTGCTGATGAACAGCAGAGTCGCATCGTCAATCGCGGCGGCCGACGCCGGATAGCTCCCGCCATCAAACACCGGCAGTTCCGCGATCGAACTGCCCGGCCCATCGATACTCAACACCTGCTCCCGGCCGTTGGCGGAGCTTTTGAAGATGCGGACATGCCCAGTCTCCACCACATACAGCCCGGAGCACGGCGCGCCTTCGCCAAAAACGATTTCGCCCGCCGTGTAGCGCCGCGGAACGGCACGCTCCGTCAGGAAGGTCAGTTCGGCTTCCGTCAGCCCCGAGAAAATCGGCACTTTCGCGAGCGTAGGTCCCGATGTGAACTTGGCTTGCGGCACGGTGGCTATTGTACCGGCCCTGGCACACGATTTTCGAACTTTGCTCAGTTCGACCTAATGTTGATCCACGGGCCGACGGAGCGAGCGCGAGACCTCCACCAACAGCGGGGTGCCGGCGTCAGTTCCATGCTGACGAGTTTTGGGTTGCGCATTGCTTGTTTTCGTTCCTGGCGGGCGGTAATATCTGCAACTACTTCATGGAGTATCTTCAAGAACCGAACGTGTGTTGCCACTTAGCAGCCCGTGGTACAAGTATGTTTTGTATCAGGGTATGCCTTCAGGGCATGCCGTATGTGCCGTGTTATGAGGGCGCATTTAGGCGCTGGTTTTGGGCCTGGAGTTTCACCACGGGCTGTTAGGCGTCGCATCGCCGTGGTAACCTCGTCGCTTACTTCAGCCCTACGGCGGCGAACGCGTTCTGAGCTTCGGGGTTGCTCATGAACGTGTTCCAGACGAAGTTACTGCGCTGGTTTTCCGCCATCAACATGGTGATTCCCGAGTCGATTCCGATAACATCGGGATCGTACCACCCGCTCAGTGGATCAAAAGCGTCGACAAACCCGTAGCGTTGCCAGGCTTGCGGAAACTGCGAGCGAATGTTCCGCAACGCACCCAGGCAATCGCTCGAAGCGAAAGGCAGCGAGCCGCCCGCGGCGCAGGGCACTACGCTGCCGTCAATCGGACCCATCGCAGGCGGCCCGCCCCACACGACATATCCACTGGCCGAGTCCGATGCGGTGATGCCCCACAGCTTCGACTGGTAGTCCGCGAACTGGCTCTGCAAGGAAAGGCAAAACAGCTTGTGCGCCTTGGTCGCGGTCACGGAATTGTTGAAGTAGTTCGTGTACTTGTCACTCTTGTTCCGGAAGTCGAACCAGGCATGAGAATACTGGTGAATGAACAAGGGGGCGTTCAGGTTGGTGATATAGGTAAGCCCCTGATAGGCGAGGGTCGGGCGCGCAAAGGCATCCCACGAGGAGGCCGGAACCGGGCTGGCCGTGGAGCCGATCGCCAGCAGGTACAGCATCATCAGCTCGCTATAGGTGTCCCAGCGGCTGGTGATAAATCCGCTCTCCGGGGTCCACCCTACCGAAAAAGTCGCGCCGCCGTTGAGCATCCAGGGCCAGTTCACACGGTTATAGATTTGGTTTGCCAGGCTTTGGATCTGCGCGTCCTGGAAGTACTGGCGGCAGGCCAGCACTCCGCAGAGCAGGATCGAGGTGTCAATCGACGAGAGCTCGCTGCTCTGAACGCGAGCGCCTGTGTTCATATCGATGAAGTGATAGAAGAATCCGTTAACGTTGGTCTGGTGATTGGCCAGGAAATCGAGCGTGGCGGTGACGCGGGATTGGATCTGCGCGGCATCTCCGTAGCCACGCTTATGTCCGATGCACAGCGCAGTCAGGGCAAATCCGGTGGAGGCGATGCTCGATACGGTGCGGCTGTCGTTCCCGGCCGCCAGCGCGCGGTCTTTCACCTGCCCGGTCGCAGCACTGGCCTGTTCCCAGAAAAACTGAAAGATGGCGCGCTCGATTTGATCCAGAAATTCATCATCGGACACCGCCGGCGGCGGGGATGACGAACCTCCACCGCAGGAAACCATCGCCACCGCAAAGTTCAACGCCGGATACGCCAGTGCGACCTTGGCGGAGTGCTGCAGCAGTTCGCGGCGGGTGAGCCCACGAGCCAACCCTTGTGGTGTCATAAGTGCCTCACCCCCGGCCCGTCTACTGAGCGCCTTTCAGCTCCAGCAGCACAAGTCCGTGCGCCGGGATCTTGATGGTGACCGATCCGTTCTTCAGTTTGTACACCTCGGGCGCTGAGAGTTGGGCTGCGCTGCGGAGTTCCCGGATCTGTGCCTGGGTTGGATAAGGCGGGGAGCCCATAATCCGATATGCCTTATGCACGTCGCCGTGTTCGCGATCGACACGCGATACCTTCACCCGGGACGCATTCGTCTCCCGGAAGTTTAATTTTATATCCTTGTCGCTGCCCGCGCCTCCCGGAGGAGCCAGGTTCCAAGCCGCGACCACCAGGGTGCCGTCCTGGCGGCGGGTGGCCAAAATGGAGTCTGAGGCAACGGCCAGGCGCTCGTCGCCGAGAAGATGGAGAAGCCGGAAGGCGTTAAAGGCGGGCTTCGGGATTCCTCCCGCTGCGATCAGGCCAAAGCCGCCGTAAAACGGCTGCTTCACCACGCCCTGCTCCTCAAACACATCGGAGAAGGTCCAGTAGGACATCTCGTTCACCAGTCCGTCGCACTGGCGGATCGTATCGGCCATCCACGGCCCCATGTATGCCGTGTCGGTCACCTCTGGCTCATTCATATAGCTCGCGTTGAACTCACTCCAGAACAAGGGCAGGTTCGGCATGGGCGAAGCCTTGATCTGTTCATGAACCTTCTTCACGGCGCGGCACACCATGCGGTCGCGCGGGATCGCCTCATGCGTGCCAAACACGTCTTCGGACTTGTCGTTTCCGTACACGTGCGATGAGATGAAGTCCACGGGAACTTTGTTCTCCGCGCAGTGCCGGATAAACGCATCCGCCCATGCCGCCTGGGCAGTGGCGGGTCCGCCGACGCGCAACCGCGCGCTTACCGCCTTGAGGGCTCGCGCGGTGCCATCGTACAACTCAAAATAGGTGGCCTGCTTTGGATCGCCTCTCCAGAAGTCCAAGTTGGGCTCGTTCCAGACTTCGAAGTACCACTGCGCTACCTCGTCGATCCCATAGCGATCCACCAGATGTTGGGCGAAGAGGGTGATCAGGCGCTCCCAATTCTCCCAGTTCTTGGGTGGCGAGACATTCTCCTTGTACCAGAAGGGATGGATCGCGTTCTTGTCCGCGGCCAGCTTGTTGGGCATGAAGCTCAGTTCGACGAAGGGACGAACGCCGTTGGCCAGCAAGCCGTCATAAACCTGGTCCACATACGAGAAATTACAGATCGGGCGCCCCTGCTCATCCTCATCGTAAACGCCCATCTCGTCATGGAAGATGGCGTGGAAACGAACGTACTGGAAGTCCGTGATCTGCTTGACCTCGCGCAGATCCTGACGATAGCTCTCGCGCAGTGTAACCATGGCGCGCTCAGAGCCGAACATGTGTTCCCAGAAATGGGGGAAGGCATGGGCGGGAGCGTTCGCGTCAATGACCACCGTCTCGGTTATGGTTTGTGCGATCGCAGGGCGATTCCCAACCATCGCGCTAACCGTGCATAGAAAAAGCGCTAAGAAGCCCTGTCGCGTAATCATGAAAGTCCTTGCAGAAGCGGGGCCGAGCGACAGCCTCGCTTCAGGTCTGCCGCTCGGGGAACTCCCCTAAAGTTAGAAACTCAGCCTTATCTGAACTTCCATCACTCGGCCTGCGAGGCCCTGGGTGGCTCGACTGAAGTCACCGCCATTGGTGAAATCGGTATTGCTCTGGCCGCCCGTCTGAAATGGAGGCAGGTTGAGTATATTAAAGATGTTGAAAAAGTTTGCCCGGAGGTCGAGGGCAGCGGCTTCTCCCAGGTGCATGAATCCGGGAAGCATGGTGTGTTTTCCCAGCGTCATGTCAATCTGACGGTAGATAGGCCCGCGAAACCGGTTGCGCCCAATGCCATTGTTTCCACGCTTTCGGGCGGTAATGCAATTCGCCGGAAAGTCTGGGCAGGCACCCCCAGGGGCTATGTTGAAGTAGTCGAATCCGCCAAGCGGGTGAGCGGCATTCTTGGGAAATACCCCATTAATAAAATCCTGGTTGGAAGAAGCAGTCCCGCCTTGCCCGTCCCATTGCGTAGGAAAGTCGTTACCGATTCCGTCGCCATTGATGTCATTGGCAACACCTCCCGGAGTCCCAAAGAAGCAGCAGCCCTGTTGTGGCGTCCAAGGGAAGCCCGAGTGAACGGTCAGGACACCATTGATCTGCCAGCCACCGAGAGCTTTCCCAACAAAGCCATGCTGGCCCCTGAAGATTGGCAGATCCCACAAACCAAACAAGACGAACTGATGGCGGACATCGAAGTCCGACGGGCCATAGTCAAGACTCTGTTGGCTGGGATCCGCTTGCTGTGTCCCACGACCAAACGAGGCAGTATCCAGACTCTTGCTCCAGCGGTAGCTGCCGTCCACCTGAAAGCCGTTGCCGTACGCCTTGTTGACATGCAGAACCATGGAGTTGTAGTTCGCACTCACGTCGGGCAAGGGGAAAAATATGCGGTCGAAGTTGGGATTTCCTGTCAGCCGTGGCGTGATTGGATTACCGTTGACATCGGCTTCCTGGACCATGTCCTTGTTATTCGCGCACCCTTTGCAGTTGAACGAGTCCCCCGGCGTGAAGCGATTCATGTCGATGGTACGAACCAGCTTGTGGCCGGCACTGCCCTGGTAAGCAAGGGAAAAAAACATCCTTCTGAGTAACTGATACTGCATCTCCAACGAGTAGTTATAAACATAGGTCACGGGCATGTGTTTTGGAGACCCGTCAACCTCGATGTATTGGTCGCGGCGAACAAAACCGCCGGGCAAAGTAACCGGCGAGGGTGCTAGCAGGCCGCCGGTCACAGGATCAATCCCGCTTTGCAGAGCCGGATTGACCGGATACGAAAGCGGATCACCCGGATTGGAAAAAGAATAGAGAATGCCTCCGCCGGCGTCGCAACACAGGCCGATGCCGCCGGCCGCGAACGGCGGGTTGAAACGGGCATTGTTGAAGAGATTGAAGAACTGGCGGTCGTAGCCCATGCCAACACCGCCACGGAAGACCAGTTTGCCGTCGTACTGGGTCGGAGCATAGGAGAACCCGATCCGCGGTGCAATGTTGTGGCGGTTCGGCTCGTAGAGCTGGCTGACCGGCGCAACGTGCCCATCAATGATGCCGTTCGGCCCCGGGATGTAGTTGCTCAGGCGACCGTTTTTCTCGCTGAAGGGTGTCGTGTACTCGTAGCGCACACCGAGGTTCACGGTAAGGTTCTGGCGCACTTTCCAGTCGTTCTGCACGAAAAAATTATAGGAACTGTCGCGGAAGTAGAATCGGCTGTTCGGCGTACCACCGGTGAGCGGGTTAATGTCGGCAGAGTTCTCAAAGAACGGTGCATCGTTTGCCAGGGATAGAAAGTTGTCGAAGAAAAACTGGGGGCGAGCGTGTTGTCGCCTGAGACTGTTGTCCTGCTCGCGAATTATCTGGGCTCCAACTCTCCAGGTCTTATTGCCGATTTGTTTGCTGAGGATGTCGCGGAACTCGAAGGTGTTCTGAACCAGAATCTTCGGCAGGTTAAAATCGGCTCCATACTGCAAGCCTCCACCGCCGGGCAGGCCGAGTCCGTCTCCGCCGGCGAAATTGAACCCGTTGGTATCCAGTTGCGGAATGTGCAGGTTCTTGCTGATGTTGCTGAGCTCGTCATCATGAAATCGCGTGAAACTCAGTCGAGCCTCATTGAGGACGGTTGGGCTGAAGGTATGAATCCAGGTCACCATGGCAGCGTTGTTGTCCGGCTTGAGGGGATGATCCTGAAAACGCCGGCCCGAGCCAAACGTACCAACATTGCTCAGCCGTGTGAGATAGCCACTCACTCCGAATTGGTCCTTGGACCGGTTATAGTCCACGCGGAGGTGGTACTGGTTCGCGTCAGTGGTGCTAGGTAAAGCCACATTGGCGTAGGTCACATCGGGAATGCCGTCAAAAAAGGGCGGCCCCAGCACCAGGCAGGGCGACGGACATCCAGGAACCTTCTGCCCGATCGCTACGCCGTTGAGCGACCCAATGTCGTAGCTCAATCCCAGTTGACCTTGGATAGCGTTGCCAAAGGGTGGGCTGGGTGGTGTCAATCCAGCCGAAATGATGCGGGGCACGACTCCAGGAAAGCTAAAAAGTTCGTCTGCCAAGCTGCCTGGGCGCACATTGTGGACGTAAGTTTGGAATTCCGGGGTCTCAATCCACTCGTTGGCAAAGGTGCTGTTGTTCTGGCGCTGCCCTTCATAAGAGAAAAAGAAGAACAGCTTGTCCTTGAAAATTGGACCGCCGAGGCTACCGCCAAAAAGACGCTGTTTTGTGTCTACTCTTTGAGGACATTGGCTGGCAAAGATCTTAGTGTGGTCCTGGCAGTTCAGGAGACTGGGCGTTATGCTCTGGGGACCGTAGTACTTGTTGAAGGCGTTCAGACCCTTGTCATCAAAGACGAGGACGCCGCTGCCATGAAGCTTGTTTGTCCCGTTCTGCGAGATGACTTTGATTTGCGCGCCAATGTTTCTGCCGTCCTCAGCCGAGTAGCTGCTAGTTACGACTTTAACCTCCTGGATCGATTCCTCGCTCGGGGTCACCACGGCGGCGCCGCCTAATCCGAGGCTGTTCACGCTTACACCGTCGATCTCGTAATTGTTGCTGGAAACGCGCTGACCGTTGGCGCTAATTTGCGGCTGATTCTCAGTCTGGAAGATACCCGAGTTCGACGCGCCGCCTAGTGCCTCGGTCCCGGGCATGAAGGTAGCAGCGTTACCTGTTCCCTGACGCGCATTATCTCCGACCACACCGGGTGCCAGGCGCAGCAATGAATAGGGGTCGCGACCGACCTGTGGTAGGCGCTGGATATCCCGCGCCGTAATTGATCCAGAGACATCGCCGTTTTCAGTTTGTAGCGCGACCGCATCCGCGGTCACAGTCACGGATTCGCTCACTGCACCCAACTCGAGGGTCACGTCCTGGTTCTTGCTGTCCTCAGCTGCCACAACAATGTTCGTCACACTCTTGGTCTTAAAATTGGCAACCTCCACTCTTACGGCGTATCGGCCCGGTACCAAGGCCGCCACCCGATAGAAACCGGTGTCACCGGTAACGGCACGGTGCGCGACGCCAGTCTCCTGGTTGGTGACCGTGACGGCGGCCCCGGCGACGACGGCGCCGCTCTTATCGCTTACAGTTCCTTGCAGACTCGCGCCATACTGCGCCAGCGCGGGCGCAGTCATTAGGAACACTAACGACAGCATCAGTTCTACATGGAACAGAATGCGGGTACGGCTCATGGCAGCCTCCGAGGCAGCTCTGCGAAGTTTGGTGGAATCGAAAAGGCAGTATGATGAAAAATCATACTTGGTTAATGAAAAATTGTAGCCAACTAAATCGCTAGTAAAGTGATTTAGTAATCCAACTGGCCTTATAGCACCGTTGTCAAAACCGTGTCAAGAATATAAATCAAACCGGAAAAACATCCCTTGCTCCAAGGGGCTGGGTGTGCGAGACTGCGCCCGTGCCCGCGAGCAAGAAGTCGGGCCGACTCCTCTCCGGGAGCGACGGCCGTCCCAAGCGAGTAACCCTCAAGGTCTTGGCCGACCATCTTGGCTTGTCCCCGGCTACGGTTTCGCTGGTCATCAACCGCGCCTCGGTGGCCGATTCCATCCCGCAGGCGACCCAGGAACGCATTTTTGCCGCAGCCCACGAGTTGAACTATCGTCCCAGTTTTGCCGCTCGCTGGGCGCGCACGGCGCGCAGCTTCACCATCGGCGTCCTCGTCCCCGAAGTAAGCGAAGGCTATGCCTCCCTGGTCATGAGCGGAATCGAGGGGTATCTCCTGCGGGAAGGTTATTTTTATCTGGTGGCCAGCCATCGCCACCGCGACGATCTCATTGACGAGTATCCGCGCATGCTGGTGGCGCGTTCGGTGGATGGGCTGATTGCGCTCGACACGCCCTGGCGCCACCAACTGCCAGTCCCCGTGGTGACGGTTTCCGGCCACAACCAATCGAATGGTGTCACCAACATCCTGCTCGATCACGACCGGGCGGCGCAGCTCGCGCTAGGTCACCTGCAGCAACTTGGGCACGAACGCATCGCCTTCATCAAGGGGCAGGAATTCAGTTCGGATACGGCAGCCCGATGGGAATCGATCGTTAATGTGGCGGCCCGTCTTGGCCTCCGGGTTTCGCCGAAGCTCACCGTCCAACTGGAAGGCGACCTGGCTTCGCCCGAACTCGGCTACCGGGTTACCAACCGCCTGCTGGAGCGTAATGCGCGTTTTACCGCCCTGTTCGCCTTCAACGACACCTCGGCCATTGGCGCGATCGGGGCGCTCCGCCATCACAAGCTTCAAGTACCCCAGGACGTCTCCGTGGTCGGCTTTGACGACATCCAGAGCGCGGCCTTCCACAGCCCCCAACTAACCACCGTCCGCCAGCCCCTGAAAAAGATGGGCATGATGGCCGCCGAGGCTCTGCTGCGGCGGATTGCTCGTCCCGATGACAACTCCTATCCGCGGGCGATTGTCATCGAACCCGAACTCGTCGTGCGAAAGTCTACTGCCCGCGCAGCGGGCTAGCTTGAACAGCATGGGATTTGTGGCCGGCGACTGCCGGACACTTCCACAAAACGCTTGCACTCTTTCTGATTGTGATAATGACCACGCCGCTCACAATTGCTACCGTAGCCTTTGCCGACAGTGGGTCTGGGGCATGGCTGCCTTCAGGCATACCGTAAGTGCCGTGTTATGAGGGCGCTTTTAGGCGCTGGTTTTGGGCGCTGGAGTTTCTCCACAGGCTGCTAACGCCAAAGTTGTCAAACGCCATCCATGCGACCCTCTTGAGTTCGAGAGTGCCCGTCCATGCACAGCGTCGCTGGAATCACCTCGGGTTGCCATTACTGGCGATTACACCAACTACCGGCTTGTTGGTGTAATCGCGATTTTTCAAACAGCTCTGCCTCAGAGGCTCCAACCAACCTCCGCTGCAACAGCGCTTTTGTACTTCGCCGAAAATCTGCTGGGCTGAGCCGCTTGGGCTTTAGCGAACCACTATCCCGCCGTGAAGCTCTATGATTGGGCGCCGAACAATGATCCACCCTCTCTCGTCCTGGTAATAGTAGTGGGGTCGCCCCTGATACATGTAGGTCCGGCAGTCGTACTTCTTGGCTTGGCCGGGAGGTAGCCCGCAATTTCCCCATCCGGTTTTCTTGCCGTGACTCCATCCCGGAGGGCGCTCGTCGCGGTCACCATAGTTGCGGTATTCGTAACCGTCGCGGTGCTCCCAGCCCTGATCGTTGTCATTGTCAAAGTGCTTGTTTCCGTGCTGGTGTTTGCGTCCCTTGTCCCCGTGATCAGCCATCAGCGCCGGCGTGCCCAAGCCTAGTACAGCAACCACTGCGAGTATTGCCAACAGGCGTTTGCCCATCCGTCCTCCACCCTTTCTGGTGCAAGCGTGCTGCGTAGAGTCTAGCTTACTTCTCAACCGCTCGCATTCGCAGGATTACGAAGGTCTCGGGTCGTAGGTGGACGGTGACTGGGGCCGGTATTCTGGAGATTGCTGTTGCAAACAGGCGTCTCTGACAATGCCGGCGCTGTCAAACACTTTTTGAGCGTGCTGCTCCGTGCACTCCGAAGAGCGCGCCATTTCGCTCTCGTTGAAGGTTCTGCCCTACCAACCAAGGCCCGCTCGTAATCCGTTTCAGGTC
>JANXZM010000106.1 GCA_025355505.1 Acidobacteriaceae bacterium
CGCGTCTTCTTCGTGTACCGTTCAAACCCGCTCTGCGCCGCCAGTGTCCGCTGTTTCATCCTCGCCACCCCTCCGATGCTCTCCCCTCAATCTATCCTGAACATCAGTGGAAAATGGAGAACTTAATCAGAGTCTCCCTAAAGGCGCCCTCATAACACGGCACTTACGGTATGCCTGAAGCTGTAAAGTTCCACCACATCCCTTACACAACGTTATCACCACATCCTTCTTGCCCTTGCTTCGCTCGGGCCGAGTGTAAAGCATGTCCTGATAACGTTGTGTAAAGGATGTCATGAGACTGAACAGCTAAGGCCATGCGCTTTCAAAACTGGCCGGGAACCAACTTGATCAGAGTTTCTCTAGTTAGGAATAAGCCACCAGCCCGCCCTGCGGAGGTGTAGTCTCACAGCAGCGGATCCCAGTCGCCTGTGACTTGGAGCCTTGATTCAAGTCACGGTCCGCGGTTCCGGGTGTATGCAGGATAGGTCAAGGCAAGAGGGAGTGACATTGTGTCGTCGCAGCCTACGCCGGGCAAATTGAGTCCCGATCTGTTGCAAGCTCTTCACGGGATCAAAGCAGTTCAAATATTCCCCCAAGGCAGCCTGTTGTTTCGGCAGGGTTCCGCGGTAATGGGCGTTTACCTGGTGGAGAGCGGCGAGGTTCGCGTGCTGCTGCCGACCGGTCAGAACGAAAAGCAGCTGCTGGAGGTGGTCGGTCCTGGAACCATGCTCGGGCTAAGCGAGAGCATGAGCGGGGGAACGTATCGGATCACCGCTGAAGCCGGCGACCAGACGACAGCGGTCTTCATCCCGCGTGAGGAGCTGCTGGAGTTTCTACGCGAGCACGGCGATTTCTGCATGCAGGTGGTGCGGCTCTTGAGCGAAGACTTGCACGCGCTTTACGACAAATTCCGCAGCATCAGTGCTCATCCAGGGCGTCCGCGGCACCGTCCTTTGAACGAGCAGTTGAATTAGATCCGGTCTCGGGTCTTTGATCGCAAGCCTTACGTGCATGTCTGCCTCCATGCTAAAGGCTGATAGTTGCGACCTGCCTTCCCTAGTTTGCTTTGAAGTTGATCGTGATCTGCGTCTGGATTTCGACTGGATCGCCATCGAGGTAGTACGGCTTGTACCTCCATTGGCGCACAGCTTCCACCGCCGCGCGGGCAAGCACCGGATCTCCACTGAGCACTTTCGGGTTGATGACGTTGCCCTCTTTGTTGATGGTGGCTTCGATCTGCACTAAGCCCTGGACGCGAGCCGCGAGCGCGACTTGCGGATACTTTGGCTGTACCCGCTTGATCAGAAGTCCCTGGGACACGCCTTGCGAAACTTTTAGGGTTGCCAGCGCGGGCCTGGGAAGATTTGACGATGCCGAAGACATCAGGCCGCTCAAGTTGCTATCGTTCGCGGATGCGGCAGCGAGCGTGCTCGGAAGCGGAAGCGCGGACTCCTCGGCTTGGGCCTGCGTTCTGGCGTCCGCGGGGGTTGACTTCACGAGTATGGGCGCCGAACCAGGTCTCTTCGCTGCCGGCTCAGGGTTAACGGCCATCCGAATCACCGGAGAATCGCCAGCGCCGGGCGAAGTTTTGTCGGGTGGTGCTGCTGTAGCCGTTTTGGGAGCTAAGGTTTGGGTTGCGGAACTCGCCCGGTCGGGCGTACGCGCGGAAGGTGCCGCCGCCGGCGAAGACATGGGCGCCAGAGCAGGAGCGGGCTGCCCCGAGTCCTGGGGCGCGCTTACGGCCCGCGGAGCTGGGGTTGTGCTGGACTTGCCAAGCTTCCCATAACCAAGGTAGCCGAGCGCGGCCAGAGCCAGGACAACCGCAGCCGCGATCATGATTTTCTTGCTGCCGCCCGATCCGCCGGAATCTTCTGCGCTCAGCAAAGTAAAAGACGGCGCATCCGTAGTGCCTAGCAAACTTGACGCTGGCATTGGAGCGGCGTCCTGCGACAGATTGACGTGCGCTGGACTGGCGTGCAATGGATGGGCAGGCTCGGATTCAACCGTCGTGTTCTCTCTAGCTGGCGGAGCCGTTATTTCTTTCGCCGGAGCCGGTGCTGCGGCTGATCCCGGGGCAGACGTGAAAGCAAAGCCGGTATTTTGGGCAGGTGCCGACGCGGCGGAGATGTTTGCCCTTTCGTTTTTTACCACGTCATACTTGATTACGTCGTTCTCGATGAGACCAAGGGAAGCGGGCTGAGGTGCGTCCACTGCCGGTTCGGCCGCGATCGCAATCTTGGATTGTGCTACGGGCACGGGAACAACCGCTGGGTTCTCCTCAACTTTTGCCGACGCAGTCATTGCAGGAAGCCCAGCCGGAAGGCGAGCCGGAATCGTTGCTGGGATGGGTAACGGCAACGGAGCTTCAAACTCAGGACTTTGGGGACGGTTTGGCGGTGGAGCGATCGCTGCCGCGCCTCGACTTGCCGGTTGGAGCGAACTGCCGGCGGATACAGGAGCTGTTGTTGCGGGGATTGCAGGAACGGCCGTGCTGCTACTGGCGCCGGCGGCATCGGAGTTTTTCCGCAGCAGTCCTCGCGCGACCCGAAGCGTTCCCTTTGCCTGCTCGATATTGATCGGCTTGGTGAGCACAAGGTTGGCGCCGATGCGGTAGGCCTTGGCGACGCCCGCTTGTCCCTCGACGACAGCGATGGCAAGCGAGCTCTGATTGGAGCTGGAATTTCTTGCGCTCTTGAAGATCAGGGAAGCGTTCTGTTCGTTCTCGCAGTCCACGACGATGGCGTCATAACGCTGCGCCATCAACTTTTTTACCGCGGTAAACGGTTCTTGAACCGGTTCTATCGTGAAGTCTAACTCGCTGAACACTTGACTTAGGACGCGAGCCAGTTTTTCATCGGGACAGAAAAGTAAAGCTTGGTAACCCATAATGAGGCCATACTAAGGAATGCGGTGGGTACCAGCAAGTTACGTGGGTAATTATGCTGCTGTCGATTTGCCGGCGGATACCAAGTCCCACCCTGCTTGGGAAGGGTGGCTGTGAGCGCAAGTGTCGTCTGCGATCAAGGCCGCTGGAAATCGATGATTACGACGGTCTGGAAGGGTTGAGCCTTGCCGCCGCGGACGTAGGGCCGATAGCGCCATTGCTTCACCGCTTTGATGGCGGCGGTCGCCAGCGCGGCGTTTCCCTCCACCAGTCGCACGCTCTCAACTTTGCCGTTCTCATCGACGACCTCCTTGAGGACGACCGTTCCTTGCGCTTGGCCGGATCGCGCCTCCACGGGATATTTCGGCGGAACGCTGTGATCCAGCCGCTTTTCCGCACCCTTGGAAGAAAGAATAATCGCGGTGCTCTCTTCCGGCAGTCGGGCGTCGGACGAAGTCGCAGCACTGGCGTCAGGCTTGCTGACAACCGGAGGAGGTGGCGTTGTAGTCACGGAAGTTGGCGGCGAAACTGCCGTGCCTGGGGCGGCTGCCGGTGGGACAGAAGCGGTAGCCGCGGCGGACGTGATTGGGGAACTTGTAGCGGAGCTGATTGCGGAATCTGGGACCGTTGCTGGTGTCTTAGCGGGCAATTGCGGCGCCGGGGTTGTGGCCGGAGCTAACTGAGCCGAAGGCTTCGCGGCATTTGGCGCCGGAGCCGGGATTTGCGATCGGTGCGTAATTCCAGCCAGGTCCAGCACCCGATCAATTTGCGGTTGGGCGATGGCTCGGAATTCGGGCTGGTACATCCAGGCGGAATAGAAGCCGCTGCCCGCCAGCCCGAGCATCAACAACGCGACTAGTGGTCCGCGTCTTTTCTGCTGGCCAGGCTGGTAGGATGAAAAGACGGGGCCGCCAATTTCGGCTGCCGAGGTGTCCGCCGCTGTTTTTTCCAGTTTCGCACTCTTCCGTTCCGATTCTTCCATTTCCGTTCGTTCTAATTCCGCAAGCACCGGATCGTCGGAAAAATTAACGGGGCGCGCAGGTTCCGAACTTGGCAAAGCAGCTCGATCCGAAGATGGCTCCGACGCCGAAAAAAATACGGACTGCGAATTGAACTTTGGAGTAGCTGGTGGGGCAGCGATTGTGCCTACCGCCAAATTCATCTTGGTCGCGAGCGCTGGCGCGGAGAGCGTCGCGGTGGAAGCGGAGGCTGCAACGAAGCTTGGAGCGGGCTCCGCAAAGCTTGTCAGTTGCGAAGAAACGGCTGCCGCCTGCGCTCGTTCTTCAGGCATGACCGCGCTCGCAGACTGCGCGGGAACGCTCTCGTTTGTGTGGGCGTCTTTTCGCACCCGGCTGACCGCGGTGCGGATGGTGCTGCGGGCCTGGTCTTTCGCGACCGGCTTGGTCAGAATCAGTTCCGCTCCCAAACGAAAAGCAGTGGGCAGACCGGCGCGGCCATCGACGATAGCGATGGGGACAGGGTTGTGGCCGTTTTTTCCGCGACGGCAGACGTCAAAAATCAGCTTAGCCGCAGGCAGATTTTCACAGTCGACTAATACCAGGTCAAAACTTTGCGAATTAAGTTTTTGGGCAGCGGAGGCTCCATCCAGGGGCCGCTCGCAAGTCACTGACATTTCTTCTAAAACGCCAGTAATTGCGCTGACGGCCTGGTCATCCGGCGACAACAACAGAGCATGAGGCATACTGGGTCATGCTAGGAACCGCCGTCGAAACCCGCAAGTTACCGGGGTAAGCGGGGCGTCTCTCCATAGTTTCAAGGAAGCTGCTGATTTTTTCCGATTGCCGACTCCGGCTGAGGATAAACAATCGAACCCCGAAACGCTGCCTTGTCGGCGGACGCAAAATCCGGGAAGGGCAGCTTATTTTGGTCGCGCCATTGCTGGACCTGCTGCTCGGCTGCCTGGCTTTTCTCCCGGTGCAGCCCGGAATCGCGGGTGATGTAGATGGTCTGGGAAGGAGCGGCGAAACCGCAGCCGGATTTCTCCACGATATCCATGATGCGCAGTAAAACATCTTCGCGGATAGCCGCGAATTCCCCCATTTCGCGCGTCAGTATGTAGCTAAAAATCTCCAGGCTCAAGGCGCTGTTGTCGAAACTGGCGAAACGGATGCGAGCCGAGTCGCTTTCGACCTTTGGGTGCTCGTACAACAAACGGCGAATTTCCGCCAGCAGATAGCGCAGTTGGTCCGCCGAGGTCTCGGATCGCATCACGAGGGTGGGATTGAACAGGAATTTGTCACGACGGGTGAAGTTCTCGATGTTCATGGTGGCGAGGGCGCCGTTGGGAATGGAAAGCTCGGTGCGTTCGAGGGTGCGAATACGGGTGGAGCGCAGGCTGATGTCTTCCACATTTCCGACGCGATCGCCGAAGCGGCAGAAGTCGCCGACGCGGATGACTTCGTCGGCCAGAACGGAAATTCCACCGAAAAGATTCTCGAGTGTCTTCTGGGCCGCAAATGCAATGGCAATACCACCGATGCCGAGGCCGGCAAGCACGGTGGTCAGGTTAAACCCCAAAATACCGAGTGTGGCCAAAATCGCGACGATCACGACCAGCGCTTTGATCAGCCGCTCGCCCAACGCCATCAGCGTGCCGGTGCCGGTGCGGCCCGCGCTGACGGCGCGCATGCGCATGCGTTGCATGGTGAGGCCTGCGGCGTGCAGCAGAAACCAGAAAAAACCAATGCTGACGAGAACGCCGATGATGCGGTAGTAATAAACACGTGGCAGCAACGGCAGGCGGAGGTAGGCGCCAATCACGCGGTGAGTCAGCGCGCTGAATATGACCAGCAGGGGCCTCGACATGCGGCTGTAAGAGTGCAGGTTGGGGCGATGCCTGAACTTGAGCCAAAGCCGGCGCGGAATCGCCAGCAGCAGAACCACCGCCCATCCGATCGCAAGCGCCAGTGGAATTGCGGCGAATAGCGCGAGCCATTGCCACAGCGGCATCCCGAGAAATACGTTTCGCACCAGGCTTTGCGGCAGTTTGTTTTCGACCTGGTGAGCCTCCAGGTTGTCATACAGCTCGGGAACTTTGCTGAGTGTCTCGGAAGAAAAGAGCCAGATTTTTCCGGAATTCGGATTTCCGGCCGGGACGAGGACAACGGGAACATCCGGATCGCCATTGGAAAACATTCCGATGGTTTGCTGATCGGGCGCGCCGGATTCCGGATTGCCTTCGGAAGTTGTGCTGAGCCGTCGCAGGCTGCCGACGAAGGTGCGGTCCATGAGCACCTTCAGCTTCTCGGCCAAATCCGCGCCCTGCGATTGCCGGCGCGCGGCGGTCATTTGCAGGTAATCGGCGGCAGTCTTGTAATTTCCAGCCTGCGCGGATTGCAGGAATCCAAGCACAGTCCCGGAAGGCGTATTGCGTCCCAGCGGATCGGCGGACGCGGAAGTTGGCTCCTGAGGCTGTGTCCCACCCTTCAGCAGGCTGGTTACGGACTGAGCCGTTAGCCCATGGAGAGAGATGGAAATGACGAGAACCAACAGCGCTAATTTTTTCATCGAGGTTCCGAGTAAGTGGAAAGCGTGGCGTCCCCGCCCGGCCACCGTGCTCGCAGCGACCGCCAAGTCCATCCGGACGGGCGAGACGCCCGTCGCTCCACTGGTTGATTCATCCCGCACTACTTCTTCGGCCGATAAATGTCGGTGGCCTGTCCGTAGAATACTTCCGCGGATTCCATCATGGTCTCCGACAGCGTTGGATGGGGATGGATGGTCATGCCAACATCGGCCGCCAGGGCGCACATTTCGATGGCGAGCACGCCTTCGGCGATCAACTCGCCCGCGCCCGCGCCCACGATACCGACACCGAGCACGCGTTCCGTCTTAGGATCGATGAGCAGCTTGGTGAGGCCTTCGGGCCGGTCGATGGTGATGGCGCGCCCGGAAGCGGCCCACGGGAACTTGGCGACGGTGATCTCGCGTCCTTGTTCCTTGGCCTGGGTTTCCGTCAGTCCAGCCCAGGCGATTTCCGGATCGGTGAAGACGACGGCGGGAATCGCGTTCGGTTCGAAAGCAACTTTGTGGCCGGCGATGGCTTCGACGGCGCAGCGGCCCTCGTGCATTGCCTTGTGGGCGAGCATGGGTTCGCCGGCAACGTCGCCGATGGCGTAGATGGTGGGATCGGCGGTCTGGCGCTGGGCATTGATTTCGATGAATCCCTTGGCGTTCACTTTGACTTTGGTCTGGTCGAGGCCGAAGATCTCGGAATTGGGACGGCGTCCCACCGACATCAGCACGCGGTCGAAGACTTGTTCTTTTTCTTTTACGTTGGGACCTTCGAGGGTTACGCGGATGCCGGTCTTTTCGTCTTTGAGCGACTTGACTGTCGTGTTGAGCAGGATGGCGGAGAAAAACTTTTCCAGGCGCTTGTGCAGAGGCAGCACCAGGTCGCGGTCGGCTCCGGGCAGTAGGCCGGACATCATTTCTACGACGGTGACTTTTGTGCCGAGCGCGGCGTATACCGATCCGAGTTCGAGTCCGATGTAACCGCCGCCGATGACGAGCAGCGTTTTCGGAATGTCGGGCAAGTCGAGAGCGCTGGTGGAGTCCATGAGGCGCGGGCTGTCGAGCTTGAGGCTGGGGACTACGGTTGGACGCGATCCGGTGGCGATGATGATGCGGTCGAAAGTCAGAGTTTCTTCGCCGCCAGCGGTCTTCGTGACTTTCACTGTAGTGGAATTTACGAAAGCCGCTTTACCTTGCACGAACTGAACCGAGCGCTGCTTGGATAGCTGTCCGAGGCCGCCGGTCAGCTTCTTGACGATGCTCTCTTTCCATCCGCGAAGCTTGTTCAGGTCAACTTTGGGCTCGCCGAAATCGATGCCCCAGTTCTTCGCCTGCTCGGCTTCTTCGAGCAGCTTGGCCACGTGCAGCAGGGCCTTGGAAGGGATGCAGCCGCGATACAGACATACGCCGCCGGGGTTCGCTTCCGGATCGATCAGCGTAACTTTCATGCCCAGGTCGGCCGCCAGAAATGCGGAGGCATATCCACCGGGACCACCGCCGATTACTGCCACACGAAGATTTGAAGTGTTCGTCATGGTGTTATCAATACCCTCAAATTCTAAATTCTGCTATCGACCGACTCGGAGTGCTCGGGTCAACTCGCAATCCTACCTTCGCTCCGACCGGCAACCGAGCTGTAATCTTTTCGGTCTGTGATTCGACTGATGAGAAAGCGAAAAGCAGCCACTTCCTACACTCGCCCGAGAATCGCGTCCCATCAAATTCGTAACTGTAAAAAAGAACGAACCAGCCGTTCTGTCTTGCCATCAGCAGTTCGTAGCCTTCGATGGTACCAAGTACTTGGGACCATTGAGAAGATCTCTGCCTAGTCAACCATTGCCGAAACGACCAGAACAATTCTCCATAGCCGAGGGCATTTCTGGTCGGGAGTGTTTCCATCACTATCCCTAGAAACCATCTATGAGACAGGCTCTAATCTGAACTTGCTGAACTTGATTTTTCATCCCTGCACCGAAAGCAGGAACGGCTGTTCGAAGGCTTCCGCGATCCAGCGCAGGAAACGCGCGGCGTCGGCGCCATCGATCAACCGGTGATCGTACGAGAGTGAGAGCGGCAGAATCAAGCGCGGCTCGAATTTGTTGCCCACCCACTCCGGCTCCATGCGCGAACGCGACAGCCCGAGGATTGCGACCTCGGGATGATTCACGATGGGAGAGAAGCCAGTGCCGCCGATTCCGCCGAGATTGGTGATGGTAAAGGTGCCGCCTTCCATCTCCTCGACAGTGAGCTTGCGGTCGCGCGCTTTTTTGGAGAGCTGCGTCATCTCCGCCGCCAGCTCGACAATGTTTTTCTTGTCAACGTCGCGAATGACCGGCACCAGCAGTCCGCGATCGGTGTCCACCGCCACGCCGATGCTGATGTACTGCTTGTAGATGATTTCTTCCTTCGCCATGTCAATGGAGGCATTGAACTGGGGAAAGACTTTGAGGGCCGAGGCGCAGACTTTCAGCGCGATCGCGGTTACGGTCATCTTGCCGCCGGCTTCTTCCGCGCGGGGCGCAAACTTGGCGCGCAGGTGTTCGAGTTCGGTGATGTCGGCGCGATCCTGCTGGGTGACATGCGGAATTGTGTTCCATGCCTGACGCAGGTGCTCCGCGGTCTTGCGCCGCACCCCGCGCATTGAAACGCGCTCCGTCTTGCCCCACTTGGCGAAGTCGGGCAGCGCGGGCTCGATGAAGATTGCGCGTGGAGTTTGTGCGGCGGCGGCGGCCGCAATTAAAGCATTCTTGGCGGACAGCTTGATGTCGTCTTCGCCGATGCGGCCGCCTGGGCCGCTGCCTTGCACGCTGTGAATATCAACGCCAATTTCGCGCGCCAGGCGTCGCACGTGGGGCGCGGCTGGAACCGGATCGCGGTCTGTGCCCGCAACCTTGCCCAGTTGCACGGGCATGCTGAACCCCTCTGCCAGGGTGTGCGGTTGATCCGGTGGAAGGGCCTGTTCTTCAGTTTTGCCCTCGGCGCGCATCGCTAACTGGAACGCGAGCCGCGCCGCTTGCTGTCCGGAGATATGTTCCACCGGTAGGTGCTTGCGAGCAGGCTCCGCTGCGACTACGCCGCCCTCCAGCGTAAAGATGACCTCACCGACCTTGACCTTCTGACCCTCTTTGACCTTGATCTCGCGCACTACACCGCTGACCGAGGAAGGAACTTCGACAACCGCTTTGTCGGTTTCGAGTTCCATGACCGGTTGGCCTTCAGAAACGCTCGCGCCCACCGAGATCATCAAGCGCACCAGATCGCCGGAGTCGATGTTCTCACCCAATTCAGGCATCTTGAACTCGCTCGCCGTGGCGGCCGAAGCCGTGGGCGTGGCTCGCCGCTCCGGCTGAGGTATAGCTGCCGGGGCTGGCGTCGCGGAAATTGGAACCAAGGGAATTACGCTGGGCTGCGCGGCGGTGTTCGAAGCGGGCGTTGTTCCAGTCCCGGTTCCGTTTTCCACGGTGAAGATGACCTGGCCCACGCGCAGTTTGTCGCCTTCTTTGACGCGAATTTCGCTGACGGTGCCAGTCACCGACGAAGGCACTTCCACAACCGCTTTATCGGTTTCGAGTTCCATGACCGGTTCGCCTTCGGTGATGCTGGCGCCGGGCTTGATCATCAAGCGGACCAAGTCGCCACTCTCGATATTTTCGCCCAGTTCGGGCAGCTTAAATTCCGTTGCCATTCGTTCCTTTTTTTCTCAATCTTGCGCTGTGGCGGACGGGCGAGGACGCCCGTCTCTCCATGCGCATTAGCTGGTGGCCGGATTTCGTTTCTCCGGATCGATGCCAAGATCGCGGATCGCTTTCTCCAGGGTTTTCGCACTGACGCCTTCGCTGGTGTCCTTGTTCTCGCCGGACTTTTCACCGGCCAGCGCATGCAGCGTTGCGAGCACGATATGCTTTGCATCCACTTCGAAAAAATCCCGCAGGGATGCGCGATTCTCGCTGCGTCCGAAACCGTCCGTGCCCAGCGCTACCAACTTGCCCGGAACCCACTGCGCGATACTCTGCGGCAGGACCTTCATGTAATCCGATGCGGCAATGAACGGCCCGGATGCGCCGTGGAGGGTCTGGGTCACATACGGCACCTTTGCTTTCTGTGTGGGGTGCAGCATGTTCCAGCGCGCGCAGTCGTTGGCCTCGCGATAGAGTTCTTTGTAACTGGTGACGCTCCAGACATCGACCGCTACGCCGTAGTCTTTTTCCAGAATCGCTTGCGCCTTGAGCACTTCAAACATGATGGCACCGCTACCGAGTAGCTGCGCGCGCAACTTCGCGTTCTTCTTTTCAGAAGCACGATAACGATACAAGCCTCTGAGGATGCCCTCGCGGATGCCCGGCTGGTTGGGCATTTCGGGCATGGGCAGCGGTTCGTTGCCGACCGTCAAGTAATAGAAAATGGATTCGCCATCGACGTACATGCGCTTGATGCCATCCTGGATGATGATGGCGATCTCATAAGCGAAGGCCGAATCATAAGCCAGCAGGTTTGGCACGGGGAGAGCCAGTACCTGGCTGTGTCCATCCTGATGCTGCAGGCCTTCGCCCGCCAGTGTCGTTCTTCCCGCCGTGCCTCCAATCAGAAAACCACGGCAGCGCATGTCCGCCGCGGCCCAGATGAGGTCGCCGATCCGCTGCAATCCGAACATCGAGTAGTAAATAAAAAACGGAATCGTATTGATGCCGTGATTGGCATAGGCGGTGCCGGCGGCGATGAACGAGCACATCGATCCCGCCTCGGTGATGCCCTCTTCCAGAATCTGTCCGTCCTTCGCCTCCTTGTAATAGAGGAGGGTAGCCATATCGACCGGCTCATAGAGCTGGCCGACGCTCGAATAGATGCCGACCTGGCGGAACAGCGCCTCCATGCCAAATGTGCGCGCTTCATCGGGTACGACCGGCACGATGAAGCGGCCCACTTCAGGGTCGCGCAGCAGCTTGGAGAGCATGCGCACGAAGACCATGGTGGTGGATGCTTCGCGGCCCTCGGTGCCCTTGTAGAACTCCTCAAACAGCGATTCAGGAACGGGCTTCAGCGGCGTGGCGCGGACCTTGCGCACCGGCATGTAGCCGCCCAGTTGTTTGCGGCGCTCCTGCATGTACTTAATTTCGGCGCTGTCGTCGGCGGGGCGATAGAAGGGCGCATTGTGAAGTTCGCCGTCTGGAATGGGAATGCCGAAGCGCGAGCGGAAGATTTGCAACTCTTCATCATTCAGTTTTTTCTGCTGATGGGTGATGTTTTTGCCTTCGCCGGCTTCGCCGAGCCCATAGCCCTTGATGGTCTTGGCGAGAATGATGGTGGGAGATCCGGTGTGCTCGACCGCCGACTTGTAGGCGGCGTGCACTTTGATCGGGTCGTGACCGCCGAGGCGCATGCGGGCGAGTTGCTCGTCCGAAAGATGCTCCACCATTTTGAGGAGCCGGGGATCGGTGCCGAAAAAATTCTGCCGGAAATATGCGCCGCTCTCGACGAAATATTTCTGATACTGTCCGTCCGTGATCTCGCCCATGCGCCGGACGAGCAGGCCATCGCGATCGGCCTGAATGAGCGGATCCCAATCGCCGCCCCAGATAACCTTGATGACGTTCCATCCCGCGCCGCGAAAAATGGCTTCCAGCTCCTGGATGATCTTGCCGTTTCCGCGCACCGGGCCGTCGAGGCGCTGCAGGTTGCAGTTGACGACGAAGATCAGGTTGTCGAGACGCTCGCGCGAAGCCAGCGTTATCGAGCCGAGCGATTCTGGTTCGTCCATTTCGCCATCGCCCAGAAACGCCCAGACTTTGCCGCCAGTCGAAGTTTTCAAGCCGCGATTTTCCAGATACTTGATGAATCGTGCGTGATAGATGGCCTGAATCGAACCGAGTCCCATCGACACGGTGGGAAATTCCCAGAAGTCGGGCATGAGCCAGGGATGTGGATACGACGAGAGTCCGCCGCCCGGTTTCAACTCCCGCCGGAAGTTCTCCAATTTTTCTTTGGGAATGCGGCCCTCGAGGTAAGCGCGGGCATAAATTCCGGGTGCGGCGTGTCCCTGGAAATAGACAACATCGCGGTCGCCGGATTCCGTGGATGCACGAAAAAAGTGATTGAACGCCACCTCGTAGAGCGTAGCCGCCGACGCAAAGGTGGAAATGTGTCCGCCAATTCCTTCTTGAAGCTTGTTGGCGCGGACAACCATGGCCATGGCGTTCCAGCGCACCAGGCTCTTGATGCGGCGCTCCATTTCCTGGCTGCCAGGGAAAGGGGGCTGGGCCATCGAGTAGATCGTATTCTGGTAGGGAGTTGTCGCCGTAAAAGGAAGATTCACCCCGGCGGCGCGCCGCGCGTGGAGCGCCAGTTGTTGCAGCAACCGCCCCGCCCGCTCCGGTCCGCCTTGGGAAAGCACATAGTCGAGCGAGTCCAACCACTCCCGGGTTTCCAGAACTTCGATACCGTTTGTCTGTTGCGTCTCAGCCACTCTGACCTCACGAATAAGAATGCAATCTCTCATCATAAGCAATCGGGAGAAATTTTGCTGGACAGGCGGTTGGTGTGGGGACGTGCGCCTTGCCCGTCCAGGCCGAGGGTGGTTCGGCAGTTTTCTTCACAGAGTTTCGAAATCCTCGGCCTGATGGGCGCCGGAAAGTAAATGAATACGCGCCATGCGCCGGATCAACGGCGCCAGAATCACATAAAGCGCGATGATTCCGGGAGGTCCGATCAGCATCCAGGCCGCCGCCGCTCGCAGCGTGGTCAACCAGAGCACACTGACGGAATGCAGGAAATCAGCGTGCGCCAGCGCAAGCATCTGGCTGCCGGTCATCGCGAGTGGCGGGACTCGAAACAATCGTTCGCCTACTCGAACAAACGGAATCAACAGCGCGAACCAGAGCGGGTAGACCAGAATGTTAACCAGCTGAAGGGCGGCCAGGTTGAGCCGAAAAAGCAGGGCCGCGATCAGGCAAAGCAGGGAAGTCGTCCCTATCACGGGAAAGACGCCAAGCATGATGCCAAATGCCAGGCTGAGCGCGATTTTTTCCGGCGTGATGCCCTGGGTGAGCAACCGCAGGATGGGGCGCACCAAACGTTTTTGCAGGGAATCCTTCATACGGTGGTTAGTCGTTAGTCGCCGGCCGTCAATCAAAGCGTCTGCGATCGACCAACGACTGCCCTTATTCCAGGGTCACCGCTTTCACTAGATTGCGCGGACGGTCCACATCGAGGCCGCGTTTGGCGGCAACATAATAGGCAAACAACTGCAGGGGAACGATCTCCAGAATCGGCGACAGGAGTTCCGGCGCGGCGGGAATAAAGACGGTGTGGTCCGCCAACTGCGGTACGGCTATGTCTCCTTCCGTTGCCAGCGCGATCACGGTTGCACCTTGCTTCTTGAACCCTTCCATGTTGCCCAGGTTCTTCTGGTAGCGCACGACGGAGCCCGCATGGTTGCGGTCGCAAGTCGCGATCATCAGCAGCGGCAAGCGAAAGTCAATCAGCGCGTTCGGCCCGTGCTTGGCTTCTCCGGTGGGATAGCCTTCGGCGTGAATGTACGAAACTTCTTTCAGCTTGAGAGCTCCATCCATCGCGATCGGGTAATGGATGGCGCGGCCGAGAAACATGAAATCATCCACGCGATAGTAAAGGTCGGCCAGTTTCTCCACTTGATGGGCGGCCGCCAGGATGGTCTCCGTCTTTTGGGGTAGCGCAAGAAGTTCGCCGATATATTGCTGGGCCAGTTCTTTGGAAACCTCCTCCTTGATTTTGCCGAGATACAGCGCGAATAGAAACAAACAGGCCATCTGTCCGGTAAATGCCTTGGTCGAAGCGATGCTGATCTCGGGGCCAGCGTGGGTGTAGATGAAGCCGTCGGCTTCCCGCGCAATCGTCGAGCCTTCGACATTCGAAATCGCGATGGTGCGCGACCCCTTCCGCCGGGCTTCGCGCTGCGACGCAATCGTGTCGGCGGTTTCTCCCGACTGAGTAATAAAGATGCTGAGTTCGCCCCGGCCAATCATCGGGTTGCGGTATTCAAACTCGCTGGCATAGTCCACATCGACCGGCACTCCGGCCAGTTCCTGCATCATGTACTGGCCCGTCATCCCCGCATGACGACTGGTCCCCGAAGCCACGATGTTCATCCGCCGCAGCGCGCGCAATTCCTCGCGCGAGATATGGATCTGGTCCAGGCAAACCCGCCCCTCGGCCAGCGAGACGCGAGGTGCAATGGTTCGCCGCAAGGCGTCGGGCTGTTCAAAAATTTCTCGAATCAGATGATGCGGAAACTTGCGGGTCTCAGCCATCGCTCTTCGTCCCCTTGACATTCGCACGCTTTATCAACAGCAGTTCCCGGTTCTGAGTTCAACATAAGAATCCAGAGGAACGACCCAAACATAAACTCCTATCGCTGAATCCTCGGGGAACTGGGAACTAGCACGCAGAGAATTCCACGCCGCCGACAAAAGTCCGCAGCACTTGGCCTTCCGGGCTCAAGACCACGAAGTCCGCGTCGGCTCCCACAGCGAGCACGCCCTTATTAACGATACGCGCCACTCGCGCCGGATTTTGGCTGGCGGCAGCCACAGCCTGCGGCAAATTCCATTCCGCGAAACGCGCCAGATTGCGTACCGCACGGTCCATGGTCAAAACGCTTCCGGCCAGTTTGCCGTCCGACATGCACTTGCCATCGCGAACATCCACTTCGAAGGACCCCAGGCGATAGCGGCCATCCGGCATGCCGGTGGCGGAAATAGCATCGGTGATCAGCACGGTTAGCTCAGGGCCTTTAGCGCAAGCAAAGAGCTTCACGATTGCCGGATCAAGATGCACGCCGTCGGCGATGATGTCCGCGCTGAGGCGACGATCGGTAAGCACTGCGCCCAAAATTCCCGGACTGCGATGGTCGAGCGGGCGCATGGCATTGAAAGTATGTGTAGCGTGCCGCGCTCCCGCCGCGATTCCGCGTTCGGCTGCCGCGAAATCGGCGTCGGAATGTCCGAGGCTTACGCAAACCCCGCGCCGCGCGGCCTCGGAGATGACCTCTGGCGCTCCCCGCAATTCGGGAGCAATCGTCATCATGCGGATACGGCCGCGCGCGGCCTGCCAGAACCGCTCGAACAAGGCCAGCGTGGGAGCCAGTAAATTTTCCGGCGGATGCACCCCGCGCCGCGCATGGCTGATGAATGGCCCCTCAAGATGGATTCCGAGCGGGATGGCCCGACTCTTGCCATCAGCATGTTGTGGTTCGGGCTGTCGCTGGCGGGTTTGTGTGCACTCCAGTTCGCGCTTTTCAATCGTATCCGCCAGTCGTTCCAGCGCCCGTAAAGTCGTATCCATGGGAGCGGTGACGGTGGTTGGGAAATAAGCGGTGACCCCATGCCGCGCCAGCAATTGTTCGATTGCCGGCAGCGCCTCGGCGGTGTCGTCCATGACGTCATATCCGGCGCTGCCGTGAATGTGAAGATCAACGTAACCAGGCGCGATCACGCTATCCCCGAAGTCGGACGTAGAAACTCCGGCGGGAACCTGCCCGCTGGTCCGAGGGGAAATTTCGAGGATGCGCCCCTGCTCGACAAGCAGGAGAGGATGCTCGACCGCGTCCGTCGGAGTCAACAGCCTTCCAGCAGTAAAAGCCAGCATAGAAACGTTTTAATAGCGGTAAAAAGACGACTATGGCCAGGATTGTAGCAGCGATTGTAGCAGCCTTTGCACCCGCCAGCAGGGCGACGGGCGGCTCGCGAACTGACAAACCCTTGACGACCAGTAAACGTTCCAGGCAACGCTACTGATGGTAGCGTCAGAAACTCGATACTTCTTGAAATCGATACTTCCTGAAATCAGTGTCCGCAATAAGAGCTTAGAGATTAGCGGCTGTTCCCGACAGCACCATGCAACCGAGGTAAATCGCCAGACCGCAGAATGCTATACTGTCTGAGTTCGAGTCGCCACGTCGTTCCCGTGGTGGCAGTCATCCAGTGTCAGTCGGGGAGTGGCTCAGCCTGGTAGAGCACCTGGTTCGGGACCAGGGGGTCGGAGGTTCAAATCCTCTCTCCCCGACCAATTAACCTGGAATCAATCAATTACGGGCACAAGAAGCGTGATTTCGGTGCCTAGTTCGGTGGTTCTACGCCTCCACCTCTCCAGCAAGTGTTCGTGTGTAATCAATGACTTAGCAGCCACAATGAACCTCTGGGTGAAAACCAGGGGGTCAGGGCGAACGTTCAAAATCGCTTGGAGCAGAACAGTGAGTCCAATGAAAACTGGGTCGCGTTGATGAGACCATACTTCACGCCCGCGGTCAGAATCGCCTGCGCCAACTGATTTTCGTCCGTGCGCCGCAGCGGCAGATAGCGTAGTGTTCCTCGCCATTGCCTCACCACTCGGCACGACCGCTGCTCACTCGCTTTCATAACGCCTACCGCAGTGGCGACTACATTGGACGCTGGCTATGGTCAGGTCAATGGCTCGTTCGAAATGAATCAGACTACAGCGGGGAGGATCCCGACACTGCTGAAGAAGGGGCGCCGCTGTCGTGTGATGAAATGTGCATTGGCCTCGGTGCGCATACCCACTATTGGGATCGGTCGGCCCCGGATGTCGCGGCTCGCCTTGATGCGCTGATCGCCTGACTCAAAATTCGACACTTCCGCCGACGGTTGTTGGGTAGCCCGCCCGACGACGCTGTCACGTTCTTCTGGCGCTGTCCCTTGACCCGCTGACGGTTGGCAGTGTCAGATCTTTCCGTTCGATCCCGCTCGGCGACCTTCAGCAACAAAGGAACTGCTGAAGTTTCCCTGGTAGCTTCCAGGCCTGGGTAAGCCGGTCCTAAAACAGTGAAAGCTTTGAGAGAGCGATCGCTGTGACGAGCTACTGGCTGCCCTTCTGCCCCGCCTGGAACTTCGTCCACGGCCCTGCCTTCATGTCGCGAAGCAGTGGCTTCTGCCAGGAATATTCGGGATGCCGCTCCAGAAAGTCCGCCGCCACAAAATCCGCGCCACAAGGATGGCCGGCGCGCGCCACGAAGCTCATATTTGCAGCCAGTTTGCTGTCCGTAGCTTTGCCCTGCACCGCTCCTCCGGGATTGTAAGCATCCCACTCCCACTCTTTCACGCCGCGCGATGAGGCATCGACGTGTCCGCAAACAGAGCGCTCGTTGGGCTGCTCTCTCTTCTCGAAGCTGTCAAAATGATCTCCCAGGAAACGCTCGGCCATCTCGACGTCAATCGTTCCCTTGGCCTGCTTCATCAATTCATCCGCGCGCGTATGCCGTGCGTTCATTGAAGATGATGTGTTATTGGGATCGAAGCCGCTGGTTTCCTCGCGGATAACCTTCGGATCGCGGGGAAAGTTTGAGCTCACGAAATATCCGTCGCTAGTGCGCCATAGCGGAGTATTCTTCAGACCGAGTTCGAGGTAGGCGATCTCGCCGGTCTTGCGGTCACCGATGAGCCAGTCGTTGGCGTAGCCCCCGTTGTTGCCATCCTTGATGATGCGCACGTAGTCGTCAATGTTCTGGGCATACTGCAGCGCCTTGCGCGAGCGCATGAATTCTGGCTTTCCGCTGGGGTCCCATCCCTCGAATTGCGTGATCGTGGTTTCCGTAATCATGATTCCGGCCGAGTTCACCGCGAAGTCGTCGTCACTGGTGATCACTCCCGGAAACCCGTCCATGAGAATGCGCTGCCCGTTCTGTGGCACGATGTCGAAGATTGCCACCCAGCGTTCACCCGCCAGGTAGCTGGTCCAGTTGTTGTGCGCGATCACGATCTGGTGATCTTTGGTGTAGCTGCCGGTGGCGATGAACGCGCTGCAATTGCCAGGCGCAGCTAGTTTAGGCGAGTTCGGTGACATCTCAGGTCCGTACATCACTTTCTCTTTAGCGGACTCCTTCTTCGATTTCTTGTTCAACCATGGCACGTAGTAATCCGGTACCTCCTCAAACGCATTGAGTGCCACGATGTCGTACACGTCGAGGTCCACGCCGTGAGCCTTTACACCTTCGGCGATTCCTCTCAACTCCTGCTGATATTCGGCGTCAATGTGGGGCCACAGCATCTCCCTCGCCGTCTTACGGAAGAACTCCCAGTCGCGCTGGGTTTGGCGGGTGTCGATCAAATTGATCGCTTCGAACGCGTCTTTGATCTCAGCTGCCAGCAAATATCCGTGCTGGAAGCCGATATCGGAAGGAGAGCCTTCCAGGTGAACATACGTCCACCCGCCCTGCTGGAAGCGGTAGGCTTTTTGCAACCGCGGAACGGAAGAAGAAGTGGCGCTCTGCGGCTGCGTGGCGCACATCGATGCACCCAAGAGCACCGTAGCGAACCCTAGCGCAGCACCCGTCAACTTTGCCAAGACAAAAAAGGAACGCCAATTCATCATGGAATCCTCTCGATTCTAAATCCTTGCAACCACTGCCAGGCGCCATTCTAGACTAGTCTCGCATCCGCACTCGGCTCGATCCTTCCGGTCAGTTGAAAAAGAGGGTGTGCAACCGCCGATAGATTTCTTCCACTCTCGAAGCGACCGACCCCAGGCGAAACAACTGCTCTTGAAGAACTGGTCAAGACACTAAGTTTGTGGCGGAATGTTTTGATTAAGCCGAAAGAAATTGCCCGGATCGTAGTGCGACTTAACCTTGACGAGGCGTGACCACCTTTCGCGGTAGGCCTCAGGGACACGGTCCTCTTCATCGCCGCTCATGAAGTTGACGTACACTCCCGGAGTCATTGAGGGTCGCAGTGATCCGAAGAGGCTACGGACCCAGGAGACGTTGGAGACATCTTCGGATACGTCCGACCAATTGCCGAGCAGATTAATCACGAACGGTGAACTGCGATCACCAAAGGCAGTGTCTGCTGCACCTACGCGTGCGGCTTCGCCGCCAAGATAGGCGAGTTCGATCTGAGTCATGGGAGAAGGAGCGCTGGAGAGGGACTGCACCATGACGTCGATTGTGTTGTCGTCGAGTGTCTTGCAGTAACCGGATTTCGTGTAATACCGGCGGCCGTGTGGGAACTCTTTATCTGCCATCGTCTGCAGGGTGAGAAAAGAGATGCTTCTTCTTGTTACTGCTCTTGGGTTGCAAAGGGAGAGGACGTGGTCGAGACAATGCCGGCCTTTTTCCATGTCACCAACCCAAACCGCCGCCTGAGTAACTACGGGACGTCCGCGTAATTCGATGGGGACAATTACAGTGTCGGGCGCAAGACGCAGGGACAGACTCCAGCGAAGATTGTCGGGCGATTCCGACATGAAATCGCGCCAACGCCGAACCAATGCCGGAATGTCATCCCCTGTGCACACCGCCTCGCCCAGCAGCACCGAGGTGACCGGATGCAGTTTTACTTCAAATTCCGTCACCACCCCAAAGTTGCCTCCACCTCCACGCAGGGCCCAAAACAAGTCTTCGTTTTCCCTCGCGTTTGCAAGAATCAGGGAGCCATTCGCGGTGACGATCGTGAATCCCTGCACGTTGTCCGAAGAGAGCCCGTAAAGGCGGGTCAGCCAACCAAACCCCCCGCCCAGGACCAATCCCGAAGCGCCGGTGTGAGAGACGACGCCGGCAGGGAAGGCGAGACCTTCTTTCTGCGTGGCAGTATCGACCGTTCCCAGCAGGCAACCGCCTGCGAAGCGACATCTTCGTGTATCCCGATCGACTCTGACTTGGCGCATGTTCGACAGATCGATCACCATTCCGTCCTCGCAAGTGCTGAACCCAGCGAGGCTGTGCCCTCCACAACGTACGGCTGTGAGGACTCCGGTGGTCGAAGCTGTCCGGACCGCAGCCTGCAGGTCGGCGACGTCAGCACAGCGGGCGATCAAGGCCGGGCGGCGGGCCACCATGTCGTTCCAGATGACTCGGGCGGGCTCGTACTGCGGATCATTGGGACGCAATAGATCGCCGCGGAATTGTTGTTGTAGGGCCCGGTAAACCTCGTTCGTCGATTCCTTCATGGATTTATGCCCGGGGGAAACGCCACGCCGTGGCTTTAGGTTACGCCGGAGGATCCTGTCAGTCGGAGGACCTTACTCTTGGACTGAAGGATGTGATCGTTCATGTGCTTGCGTGCTGCATCGGGGTTATGCTCGACGATGGCTTTCATGATCGCTCTATGCTCGCGGGTGGGCACTTCGCCAAAATAGTGGATATCGATCGCCGCGTACATGATGCGCTCCATTTGGCAACGTGCTTCATTGACGGCCCTGATCAGCATCTGATTGCGCGACAGACGTGCAATCCCGACATGGAAAACGGTATCGGCTTCAATAAATTGCATGTAGCTTTCAATGCTATCCGTCCGGTAAGACGTCTCGGCCAGCTCTACTAATTGCCGGAGCAGTTCTGTGTCCGTAGCCTTTCTGGCCGCCAGTTCAGCTGCCGCGCATTCAACCGCAGCGCGGTATTCGTAGATATCAGTCAGTTCCTGTAGAGTAATCTGGCTCACGAAATAACCGCGGTTCGGCACGATACGGAGCAACCGATCCTCTTGCAGTCGCAGCGCGGCCTCGCGCACTGGCGTCCGGCTGGCCCTATATTTTTTCGCTAGATATTTCTCGGACAGAGGCTCACCCGCAGGGTGGACGCCCCGGACGATGTCCCGCTTCATCGCCTTATAGACTTTCACACTGAGTTTGTCACCAACGCCGGATGCCCGCGCGGTGCGAGTCCGCTTGCGACTTACAGCTTTCACCACTATCCCTCCACGTCCCATTTGCCATGGCCTATAGCTCGCCAGACTTTGAGAAAGTAGTTGTGCGAGCCGCTTCTGTCTGATTTATTAGATCACATCCAAGCGCGTGCCCAGACTACTCCGTCATACGGGGCTTTAGAATTTCATCAAGATAATCGCGCGCAGCTTCGTTCCGCACCAAATGCGGATAGCGGGGCCCGCCATGATAGTCAATTTCGTGACTTTCAATGAACCCTGAGTTCGACACGAGCAAGATAGTCTTCCCAGTCTGCGTTTTTGATTCGGTAAGAGCTTTATTCAACTCTTCTATGGAGAATTGGTGACCGTTAACCGCCAAGACTCGAGTATAGGGGCCGACGCCGCTTTGATATGCCGGCATGCCGGGTATTGCGTCCTGTACGGTGCCGTCTGCCTTGATCAATAAACCGATCGAGGACGTATAGTCAACGGGCCCAGCGGTGGCTTGTGACGCCGCGATCATTTGGTTGGACTCGTCGTTGTAAGTCAATTGCCATCCACCCCCACTAAGTCCTCCGAGTGGAGCATGGGAATCTACCGATTGCAGGCGTTCTACAAAAAAACTCCGCCAGTCATGAACGGCGACTTCATTCATTGCCGCCACCAAGTCATCGAAGTTGTAGGTCTTAACAACCGGCATGACTTCGGACCCGCCGAGAAATGTTCGGCAGAAATCGTCCAACGAGCGGCGGCCTTGGGTGAGTTTCCGGATCGTTACATCTGCCTCAAGCCAGATCAGCACGCTTTCCGGATAAAAATCGGTTCCACGACGATAGGAGGTCCACTCCGAAGGTGCAAAGTACAGAATTTGGGCAGCACGGGAGGTGTTCTCCAGCGAACGCCAGGTTCTCCCCGCACGATGATCGAGGGTTGAAGCCAATAAGGCCAGGTGCTCGCGCGTTTGTTCGGCGTTCCACAAACCGCTGCGCGCAGCCAGCACCGTGCCAAGATATGTGGTTAGCCCCTCATAAACCCACAGCAGTTCGCCTCGCATGGGTTGTTGGAAGTCCGCAGTGGCTAGTCCCTCCGGTCGGCGGTACTGTCCGTTCCAGGAGTGAGTGAATTCATGGGGGAGCAAGTCGGCCCCAAGCAGACGCTGGTTGGGGTCGGACAGAGCATTCGCAGGTACCCGATCGTCACTGCTCTCATGATGTTCCTGGCCCAGTCCCATGATGTTGTCGCTTAGCGTCAACAAAAAGTGATACTCACGGTAATGATGAGACTGATACAGAGCTTGAGCTTCCTCAACCAGGCGCTTGTAGTTCTTGATTACGGTCGGAGGAATGTCGAGAGCCGAGTTGCTGTCGGCCGCCACGTCGATTTCGTGCGGAGGATTATTACCGGGAGTCAGCGGAATCACCTTCGTGTACGCACCCGACTGCACGGGGGAGTCGATCAACAGGTCCAGAGACACGGATTTGAACGTGATCGACTGTGACGATTGCTCCGCGATCGGGAGTGCCGTATGGAACGCCCATCCGCTTGGGACGGTGAGTTTGGGCTGGAACACGATCTGGCTGGCGGGCCAGCCACTCGGGTAAAGAACTACTTGATTCCACATGAGGACGAAAAGTCGTGGCGTCCCCGACGCGCTGAAATCGATCGTGGGTCCCGGCGCAGAGAGCAGGAAGTCGAGTTTGGCAGTCACTGCGTTCGTACCGGGAGGGACCTCCAGGTGGAAGGCGTACATGTCCACGGAGTCCTGGCTCCATGGAATTTTTTGCCCCGCGGCGGAGAGTTGTAGACCGACTACGTTCCAGATCGGGCCATCTGGCGAGTGGTCGGCGGGCATCCACTTTGGATAATACAGAGTCAGAGGTCCGGGCCTAGCCGGTATTGATAGCTCGGCATGCAGAACCTTTTGTGCGACCTCGGTTGCGTCCACCGAAATGCTGATAGGGCCGGAAGGCTGCTTCGTCGTCTGACCCGAAGCCAGTACGCCTGAGACGAATACCATCCCAAAAATCAATCGCCGCGAACGAATCGCAAGCTGAGTGAGTGTGACCCCACGCAGTCCAGGCATGAGTTAGAACCTCCCCGTCCAAACCTTAAGAATCCCTCACCACGTTAACTTGCCCATGAGCTGAATGTTGCGTGGTCCGCCGACACCAAAGTGAGAGTCGAAGCTGCCGTCATCGGCGGTGGCGCCGATCCGGGTGCTGATATCGGGTGAAGGCTCCGCGAAGTTCGGGTGATTAAATGCGTTAAAGAAGCTGGTTCGGAACTGGAAAGCGAAGCGCTCTCCCATCTTGAAGGTTCTTTGGAAGGACACATCCCACGCATTCAAACCCGGAGCTACCAGGGGATTGCGCGGGCAATTGCCGAATGTCCCTGGGGCGGGGTCGGAGAAAGAACTGACAGACGCGTAGGGCTGAGTGAAGTCCCGTAACTGATAGTGAATCGGCCCGACGCAGTTGAATCGAGTGTGGAAGTTGCCAACTCCGCTCTCGTCGCCAAAAGTCAGAAGGGGGGTGGCCAGCCCAGCACGCAGCGTCGTCGTTCCCGAGAGTTGCCAGTCCTTGAGTGCATAGCCAAGTGCGTTGTTGGTCTTGGGGTGCGGGATGGCATAGACGTAAGTGATGATTAACGAGCGGCGCTGATCGAACTCCGAGTTACCGTAGCTACCCTTTAGGTTCGTCGAATCCTGCGGCACGTATCCGCTGGTGCCAAAGAAATCTTCGACCTCCGAGGCGGTGTCCATATTGTGGGACCAGGTAAATGAGATTTGCGTCGTCAAGCCGTGGAAGTCATTTGACTTCAAACTTGCCTGAAGCGAATGGTAGTGGGCGAACCCCGGCGTCGAAATCGTGTTGATCTGCGACAGCGTGGGGTACTTGGCGTTATATGGTCGGGCCGCCTGCTCGCAGTCAAAACTTGGAGGATTTATGCAGCCAGGGCCATATCCAGCTCCCAGAGACGGCTGATTGATATCCAGAAGCTGGAGCTGGTGAATGCTGTGATTTCCGACGTAGGCGATCTGAAAAACAAATCTCTGACTCAGTTCCTGCTGAATGTTGACGTTCCATTCTTGTGAATTCGGCGTCTTGAGGTTGCGTTGGATGCTCACAATGTTGAAAGGAGGTTGAGGCGCGCCTGTGCCGAAAATCGGCACGGCGACGCCGAAGGGAATGGGAGCGTTCGGCACGATCGTAAACCCTGCGGTTGGACCGATCGGATTTTGCGCGAGCCCTTCTTCGAAGTTGGTAAGCGGAATTGTGTCGTAGTAGATACCGAAGCCTGCGCGGAACACCGTCTGGTGTCCCGGGATGAGGCTGGTTGTCGGTGCCCAAGCAAGAGAAACGCGCGGACCGAAATTGCCCTTCGGAGCGTTGTAGAGGTGCGAAGTCTGGACCAGGCCCTGGCTTGGATCGAAAACCGAGAAGCGGTGGCGCGATTCGTTCACGGTGGTGAAGAAATCGTAGCGCAGGCCCGCGACCAGCGTAAGGCGTTGCGTAATCTTGTAGGTATCCATTGCGAAGCCGCTGATGATGTTCTGATCGATATTCGCGCGAGGGCTTCCGACCCGTGTGATTTGCGTGAGGCCGGAGCCCGGCGTCGGGAGGCCCGCGACCAAGTCGATGAGGCTGGCGAGCGCGCTGTCTGATGTGAGGCCGTCGCCAAGCTGCGAGCCCGTGAATGAGAAGATCCCACGCCCTCCGGCGAGAGTGTAATTGGAATAGTTGTGCAGAAAATTGAAGCCAAACCTCCAAGCGTGTGCGCCGCGGGTCCAATTAGCTTCGTCGGCGATCTGGTAGCTCGTTGCGACACGGCCTCCAGCGCCATATTGGAGGCCGAGATTCGAAAAGCCGTAGGTGTCGACCTCAGGAAGGCCATAGCTTTGCGGGCCCACGCCGGTATTGAATCCAATCGCGGCGGGGTTGACGTTTGCGTCTCGTCCTTTTTGGAACTGACTGAATCGGTTCCATCCCAGGCGGAGCGTGTTAATCAGGCCTGGACTGAACAGGTGAACTTCGCTGATCGCAAAGTTGTCGGCCATCGTCGGCGTCACGCCAAACCAGGAACCCAACTGCGAGCCGCCACCCGGGCCCGGTCCGCCGCCAGGAAACTCGTCTTCGCCTACGCCATGGAGATATCGTGCGGAGAGCGAATCGGAGTTAGAGATCCTGTGATCAATTTTTAAGACGCCGCTATTCGGAGATTGTTGGCCGCGATTGTCGACAACGAATGGGCCTGAGAGCCCGAGCGAGGAATACAGGCCCACGATATTGAGCCCCAGCTGATTTGGCGTGATGCTTTGAGACTGAACCAGATTCGTGGCAGTTTGAATCTGCGCCGGAGACGGCGCGTTGCCGTTCAGCGTGGTGCCCAGCCGCAGACGGCTGCCGTCGTAGCCGGCAAAGAAGAAGGTGCGATTCCGGCCGTCGTAGAAATGCGGAATGTAGATCGGGCCGCCCACAGTTCCGCCGAATTCGTTCCATACGAAGTGGGCCTTTGGAACGCCACCGAGATTCTCAAAGAAATTTGCCGCATCGAGCGCGGCATTGCGATGTAGTTCGTAAACGGAACCATGGAAGTTGTTCGTTCCGCTGCGAATCGTGACGTTCATGACGCTGCCGGAATTCTGGCCGCTGTCCGCTCCCGCGTTCGCGGAGACGCTGACTTCTTCAATGGCGTCTAAAGGCAGACGCGTCGCTGCCGTCGCGGAATTGCCCCCTTCATTGATGGAGGGAAGATATGTGGACGGATCCGTGTCCGATGCACCATCGATATTGAACCCGTTCGATCGCGACCGTGAACCGTTGATCGTGTACTGCGCGAAGGCGAAATTGCTGTTTTGAGTTACGCCCGGGAGCACCAGCGCCAAACGCGTGTAGTCGCTATTGCCGATCGGCAGCGACTCGACTTGCACCTCGCTGAGTTGGCCGCCGGTAGAATTCGTTTCCGTCTGGATGAGCGGCGGCGTGGATGTGACTTCGATTTGCGAGCTTACCGAGCCAACCGCCAAGACCGGGCTGATGTTATTGACCAGTCCCTGAGAGGTCGTGATATCGGTGACCACGGTTGTGCCGAACCCCTGTTTGGTGATGGTTAATCGGAAGGTGCCGAGCGCCAACTCCGGAAAATTGAAGTTTCCGGTGTTGTCCGTCGTGACAGTGCGCTCCAATCCCGTGGTTGGATTGGAAAGCTTGACCGTGGCGCCAGAAACAACCGCGCTTTGTGTGTCCCGTACCGTTCCGGAGATTCGGCCAGGGAAAAACTGCGCGACCGAACTTGCGGCGCAGAGAGTAATCATTACGACAAGCAACGAAGCGAAACGAAGAAACACGGTCCTGAGGCTAGCCATGGTTGCTCTCCTTGAACGAATGCGCGGGCCAAAAGTACCGCTCACCGGTTTGCTATGTCAAGAGAATTAAATGGATATACCCAAACGCCATCAAAACATCGACACACGCGGTACATGTCGAGTTCATGTTGCTCGTGTCAGACGGACTGATCGGCGTCGTTTGTACGGTCGCAATGCTGTGGATATAGGGGTAGGAGAGATCCAATCGCTTTGCGCAAGCCGTAGCTTCACAATGCATACCGAGTGCATATCACTGAAAATCACCTTGACATTGCCGGCGGTCGGCGGTACTTTTGCGCCCACTGAATGTGGATCATGATCGCTGGCGAAAGCGCGCCATCATAGCCACAAAAAGAGACGAGGGGTACGTGACCCAGAGCATGGCTGATTTTCGCAAGCGCTTCCCAGTCCTGTCGGAGAAAATTTATCTCAATAGTTGTTCCCAAGGAGCACTTTCCCAGGACGTGGAAGAGGGCATGCTCGAATACCTGCGCAGTTGGCACCAACACGGTTCTCCCTGGGACCTGTGGGTCGATCAGTACGAGGCCGGGCGCCGTCACTTTGCAGAGTTAATCAACGCTGAACCGGAAGAGGTTGCTCTGGTTGCCAGCGCCTCGGCTGGCGTCAATGCGTTCGCCAGCGCCTTGTCGTTCAAGCAGCGGAACAAGGTCGTGCTTGGCGAATTTGAATTTCCCACCATGGGGCACATCTGGCTGGCGCAGCGTCCCCGCGGAGCGGACGTGACCTTTGTTGGGGCGGAGAAGAACCGGATTGCGGTGGAAGCCTATGACCGGCTTGTGGATCGTAATACCTTGGTCGTCCCTCTGACTCATATGTGCTTCATGAACGGTTTTCGTAGCCCGGTCGCCGAAATTACGAAAATTGCGCATGATCGCGGCGCCATGGTGCTTCTGGATGACTACCAGGACAGCGGAACTCGCCCGATCGATGTGAAAGCCATGCAGGTGGACGCCTATGTGAGCGGGACTTTGAAGTATCTGCTTGGGCCGCCAGGCCTCGCCTTCATGTACGTGCGCAAATCGATCGCGGAATCGTTGGTGCCGACAGTCACCGGTTGGTTCGGTCAGAGGAATCCTTTTGCGTTCGACGTAAAACTCTTTGATCCTGCCCCGGGTACGCGGCGATTTGAGTCGGGGACACCTCCCATCCCGACTATTTATGGCGCGATCGCGGGAGTCAAACTCCTGCAGCAGTATGGGTTGCAAAATGTGGCAGACCAGATTCGCTCCCTAACGAATGCTCTGATCCGTGGTGCTTCCGAACTTGGGATTCAGATGAAGACGCCACTCGATAGCGTGGGACCGCTGGTCGTCCTGCAATCCAAGGATGCCGATGGCCTGGTTCGCCTGTTCGCCGAGGATGGTGTGGTTTGTTCCAGTCGGCACGACGGCCTGCGGATTTCTTTTCACGCCTACAACACTCTGGATGATGTGAAGTTTGTGCTCCGCTTGTTACAACAGAACCTTAAGATGCTGGTCACGGCGCCGGCTGAGACCGTTGCCGGAAGCGCGTCCTAACAGCGGTAAGAACAGGAGGACGATCATGGTCTTCGGCATCAGTTATCACGGATGGTTTCGTAGAAGCCGCCGATCGGCTTGTACTCTGCTCCTTGTCATTGCAAGCTTTCTTACCCGAGAAGCCTTTGCCGAGGACGCGAAGCCAGGGCAGACCGTGATCGTGCGGGCCGGGCAGCTTTTTGATCCGCTGGCCGGTCGCATGCTGGACCAGCCCGTGATTGTGATCGTTGGGAACAAGATTACTGCCGTCTCCAACGGAAACACACCTTCCATCTTGGGTGCCACGCTCATCGATCTCGGAGATGCGACGCTTCTTCCCGGATTCATCGATGTCCACACGCATCTGACGTCCGATGCAGGCGGCGGCGGATACGAGGGGCTGGGCATCTCTGCGCCTCGTGCCGCACTCATCGGCGCGAAAAACGCCCGGCGCACGCTGCTTGCCGGATTTACCACGGTGCGCAATGTGGGTGCGGAAGGTTACTCGGATGTGGCTCTCCGCGACGCCATTAATGCCGGAGACGTGATGGGCCCGCGCATGCAGGTGTCAGGCCCTCCCCTGGGGATCACTGGTGGACACTGCGACAGCAGCCTATTGCCATTTGAATTTCATTATTCCGCCGAAGGCGTGGCAGATGGTCGCGAAGCGGTGATGCATCGTGTGCGTGAGGTGATCAAGTACGGCGCCGATGTCATCAAGTTTTGCGCGTCCGGTGGCGTTTTTTCGAAAGGCGATAACCCGTTGCTCGAGCAGTATAGTCCCGAGGAAATGAGAGTCTTGGTCGAGGAGTCGCACCGGCTTGGTCGCAAAGTCGCGACTCATGCTCACTCTGCGATTTCAATCAAGGATGCGGTGCGTGCCGGTGTGGATTCGATTGAACACGGCATTTTCCTGGACGACGAAAGCATTGCCCTAATGAAAGAGCACAACACGTTTCTTGTGCCCACTTCTTACCCACTCTTCTGGTTCGAGGAACACGCGCCCCAGATGCATCTCCCGCCCTGGGTAATGGAAAAGTCCGCCATCATCATTCCCGCAGCCAAGAAGAACATGGCGAAGGCCTTTCGCGCCGGTGTCCGCGTCGCTCTCGGAACCGATGCCGGTGTCTATCCACACGGTCTGAATGGCGGTGAGTTCTGGGCCATGGTCGAGCTTGGGTTGACTCCGACGCAGGCGCTGCAGAGCGGCACGGCGAATGCCGCGGAGTTAATGGGATGGTCCGATCGCATCGGAGCCATTCGCGAAGGCATGTTTGCCGACATGGTCGCAGTGAAGGGTGACCCGCTGCGGGACATTCAGCTGCTGCAAGATGTCCAATTTGTGATGAAGGATGGCGTTGTTTACAAGAACGAGATCTCGGGACCAAACCGAGCCACGCAAACGCATTGAGGATCGGGATGGTGGCATAGTTGGCTCAAACGAAACGGCATCAGCAAAGAATCTCATCGAGGGGTGGAGTATGTGGACATCCAAGTTGAACCGAGTGCTTTTCTTCGTCGTTGTGCTGCTCGTCAGCGAAGTTTCTGCACAAACCACGCAAGGCGGCATTGTCGGCGGAATTCGAGACCAAAAAGGCGCTCAAATCGTTGGTGCGAAAGTGACGGTGACCACTCCCTCCACCGGTCTGCAACGCGAGACCAGCACCGCCGACAACGGAATCTACCGCGTCAATGCGCTCCCGATTGGGGTTTACCAGATCAAGGCGGAAGCGGCAGGTTTCGCCACCAGCACAATAACGGGCGTCGAAGTTGGCATCGACCAAGTCCGTACCGTCGATATTATGCTGCGTGTCGGGTCGAAAGCGGAGGTCGTCGAAGTACGGGCTGACGCAACATTGACCCAGACCGAAACTTCCAAACTCGGAGAGATCATCGACAATCGTAAGGTCGAGGATTTGCCACTCAACGGGCGCGATTTCGCACAATTAGCGCGTCTGAACCCGGGAGTGGCCAGCTCCGGCGGCGGCGGAGGCCAGCAGGGTGGAGAGGGTGGAGTGTCGGGTTTCTCTTCCAATGGGCAGCGATCGACCGCCAATAACTTCCTGGTCGATGGCGTTGACAACAACGATTCCTTTGGCGGAACGTCAGCGCAGATACCCTCGATCGATTCCATTCAGGAGTTCGAAGTTCAAACCAACACTTTCTCGGCTGAATATGGGCGAAACACCGGATCCGTTGTGAACCTGGTAACGAAGTCGGGATCCAATCGTTTGCATGGATCCGTTTATGAGTTCTTCCGCAACGATGTGTTGGACGCCAGAAACTTCTTCAATGAGTCGGACTTCGCCAAGTCGGCGTTGCACCTAAACCAGTTTGGTGGGACGCTGGGAGGGCCGATCGTTAAGAACAAAACATTCTTCTTTTTGAATTACGAAGGTTTCCGACGCCAAGCGGGAATCACTCGAATCACGAATGTGCCTACTTTGGCGGAACGCCAGGGCCAATTCCTTGACAACAATGGCGACCCGATCACGATCGCGGTCAATCCGGTAAGCGCCCAGATTTTTGACACCTTGTTTCCTCAACCTAATCTGACCGGTTCCTCGGGCAACTTCGTTTCATCTCCCACCCAGCGCGACGCCACCGACCAATTCCTCGTGAAAGTGGACCACCACCTGCGAGGTTCCGACACGCTATCAGCGCGTTACAGCCGGACGCGGGTTGATATTTTCTTTCCTTTCACTCCGGGACAGAGCGGAACCAACATTCCCGGGTACGGAGTGAACGACAACGGAGCCAATCATCTTGTTGCTTTGTCGTACACCCGCGTAATCAGCCCAAGGACTCTGAATGAGGCGCGATTTGGATTTACGCGCTCCAACATCTTACTCGCCACCGAAGCCGGGCCACAGGCCGCGACTTTCGGCTTCAATACCGGCTGGCCGGCCAATTCAACCCTAAACCTGGGAAACATTCCGCAGGTGGCTTTCGCCGGAGGTTTTGTCGGGGGTGGTTCATCGATCACCAATCTGGGCGGAGGAATCGACCAGCCCAATCGTACCGCAACGAACACTTTCCAGTTGATCGACAATCTTTCGCACACCACCGCAAGACACTCGTTCAAGGTCGGTGGCGATATTCGCTACCAGCAACTCAACCGCTTGTATGACCTCGCCTTCAGCGGGCAAATCACCTTCAGCGGATTGGATAATCTCGCCGGAACCGACAGCGGTGGAGATCCGGTGAACATCCCGAATGCCCTGATCGACTTTGCGCAAGGTATTCCCGACGGCGCGCTGCAGTTCGTGGGTGACTCTCATCGCAACTTCCGTAGCAGCAGCTACGGACTGTTCGCGCAAGACACCTTCAAGCTACGGCACAATGTAACGCTGAACTACGGCTTGCGCTACGAACTAAACACGGTTTTGCATGAAGCCCACGGGCGGCTCAGTTCCTGGCGCCCGCAGAACTACACAACCTACTTGGATCCCACCAATCCGAATATCCAGAATGACCTGGCGGCCCTGCAGGCGTCCGGGGTGGTCACACAGGGGCAGGTCGGTGGCATTTACGACGGCGACCACAATAACTTCGCTCCCCGCGTCGGAATAGCTTGGGACCCTTTCGGTAAGGGAAAAACGGTGCTGCGCACGGGCTACGGGTTGTTCTACGAAACCATTATCGGCAACATCCCAGGTAACGTGATGCTCAACCCACCGTTCCTGCCTGACTTCTTCACTCCTTTTCCCTTTGCAAGCTGGCCAAACCCCTTCGGCCCCTCTGGATTTCCGGTACTCACGATCACGCAGCAGAAGCTGCGAACGCCGTACGCTCAGCACTTCAACTTCGGTGTCCAGCAGCAACTGCCTGGGCGCATGTTGCTGGACGTTGCTTACGTAGGAACAACTGGCACCAAGTTGCCGCGTTTCGTGCAGATCGATCAGGCATACATCACGAAGCAGCAGATCGATACGCTGAAGCTGCCCGACGTGCCGGGAGTTCCTGCTGTGGTCGCGCGTATGGAACTCATCGGAATTCCTGCTGGGGTTGCGCAGTTCCTATACGACAACCAACTCTGGGGGGCCATGCCGAGCATTGTGCGAACGCCTTATTTTGGTTTTGCTCAGTTGTTCCAGGCTCAGGACTCTGTGAGTTCGAATTACCATAGCCTCCAAGTAAAACTGGACAAAAGTTTCAGCAACGGACTTTCGTTCCTCGCGTCGTACACCTGGTCACATTCGATCGACGGAGCTTCCGTATTCTTCGGATCCGGGGCGAATGCCACCACCATTTTTCCGCAAAACAACTACAATCTGGCGGCAGAGCGCGGCAACTCGGACTTCGACATCCGGCAGCGACTAAGTTGGAGCTTTAACTATGAACTACCCGTGCTCCGCAGCTTGCCCAAATTGATCGGTCAAGGTTGGCAAGTGGGCGGTATCCTAACGCTACAGACCGGACAGCCCTTCTCGGTTCTGACTGGTAAGGGATTGAGCGGTACTGGACTTGGTAACGACCGGCCGGACCTGATCAGCGATCCCAACACCGGTCCCCGCACCGTCCAAAAATGGTTCAACACGGCTGCATTCGTTGACAACCAGCCGCTTACCTTCGGCAACTCCGGACGAAACATCGTTCTTGGACCCGGCTATCGTGATTTCGATTTCTCGATCCTGAAGAACATGAAGTTTGCCGAGAAGTGCAACGCGCAGTTCCGTGCCGAGTTTTTCAACATTACCAACCATCCCAGCTTTGCTTTGCCCAGCAACATTTCCGCGGCACCCAATTTTGGAGCGCTCTTCACAACTCCTGATGCCGCCCAAAATAACGTCGGTCTCGGATCAGGCGGACCAAGACTGATCCAGTTTGCGTTAAAGCTCAGTTTCTGATGAGGGCGTATTTGCGAAACTTCAGATTTCTTGGCGTACTTCTTCCGTTGATCTGCTCTACGCTGGTTTCGGCTGAATCGGCGGTCACGCAGATTGGTAAGGGTCTTTACGCCTACATCTCCGACAGCGATGCCAGCGCAAATTCCACTTTTCTTGTCGGCGACGCGGGCATCTTGGTGGTTGACACGGGGCTCAATGCAACTGAAGCCTCCAAATTGCTCGGAGCCATCCGGCGAATCTCGGCCTTGCCCGTGAAGTTTGTTGTGAACACGCACTATCATCCGGATCATCAAGGGGGGAACGCGGTGGTTGGGCCATCGGCGACCGTAATCAGCACAGATTTCACCCGGGAACGTACGATGGCAATTCAAGGGAATCCAGGTATGACGTCCTTTCACTTTGAGCCTGCGAACCTGACTTTTCAGCAACAAATCACATTGCACCTCGAACCGTATACTGTCCAAATCTATTTTCCGGGCAAAGCGCATACCTCTGGAGACGCCCTGGTCCACTTCCCGGAACAGCGTGCGATTTCCATGGGAGATCTGTTCCTGAACCGCTCATCACCGGCCATGGACGACGGTAGCGTCGAAAGTTGGATTCATGCTCTGGACAATGTTCTGGAGTTGCCATTAGACAACGTCGTCCCGGGCCACTTTGAACTCGCGAAGAAATCGGAGTTAAAGCGGTTTCGCGATTACCTCAACGATCTGTACGAGCAGGTGCGGGTCTTGAAGCAAAAAAACGAAACTCTCGAACAGGTGCGGCACGACATTCATATGGAGAAGTACTCCGATTTCAGACAGAATGCGAAGTACGAAGCGACTTTTGCCGATAACGCCACCGTCATTTACCAGCAAATGCATGCGCATTAAAAATGCCAAACTCACATTTCCCAATCGATTCCATACGACAACTATTCCCGGCCTTGAATACTGGGGACCACTTTACATTCTTTGACAACGGTGCAGGAGCACAGATACCCCAGTCGGTGCTCGACGCGGTCAGCCATCACCTTGTGTCTTGTAATGTGCAGCGCGGCGGCCGCTATCGCCACAGTCGGGAAGTCGATGCGTCTATACAGCAAGCCCGGCAGAGCGTGGCCACATTGCTGAATGCGCGCGAACCATCTGAGGTGGCATTCGGCATGAACGCTACTTCATTTATTCGTATCGTCAGCCTGGCCGTCTCCGAGATTCTCGGGAAACGAAAAGAAATCATTGTGTCTGATCTGGACCATGAAGCGAACATCGCCACCTGGCTTGCGCTGCAGAGCAAAGGCGTGGATATCCGCTGGTGGAAGATGCGGGAAGATGGCACCCTCCACGTGGAAGACTTGGAACCTCTCCTAAGCTCTCGCACTCGTCTTGTGGCGTGTGCGGTAGCGTCCAACGCGTTAGGATCAATCGTCAACGTGAAAGAAGTCGCGCGCATGGTGCACGCGGCAGGAGCCGAGGTGTTTCTGGACGCGGTTCACTACGCTCCGCACGGCGTCATCGACGTGCAGGACTGGGATTGCGACTACCTGGTCTGTTCAGGCTATAAAATCTTTGCGCCCCACATGGGGTTCCTTTGGGGCAAGCGCGAGCTTCTGGAAGCATTGCCAACCTTTCGCGAGGATTTCATACCCGACGAGATTCCCGGCAAGATCGAGGTAGGCACCTTCGTATATGAGAACGTGGCTGGTATGAATGCCGCTGTTGGCTATCTGGAAGAATTGGGTCGAGGCTTGCTTGCAGATTCGCTTTCCGCTTCTCCACGCGAACGCTTAGTGACTGCGATGGAGGCGATTCGGGGCTACGAAGCGACGTTGTCTACAGAAATTCTGCGAGCCTTAGCGGGACTCGACGGTGTTGTCGTGTACGGAATTCGAGAGCCGAGTCAACTTGCGTATCGTGTGCCAACAATTTGTTTCAATCTGAATGGAGTACCCGCTGCCCATGTGGCCGCTTTCTGCGCGGAAAACGGAATCGGCGTGCGGGATGGAAATATGTACTCACCACGTCTCCTGCGCCGCATGGGAATCCCTTCAGAAACTGGAGCCGTTCGGGCATCGCTCGTCCACTACAACACCGTCGAGGAAATCGGCAAGTTTGTCGATGCATTGCGGCATGTCCCGCGCAATTAGTCGAAACGGATACTCGGGTCAAAGAAGGTCAGGTGCTGCTTGGACAAATCTTCAGCCGGTTCTGTGTCGCATCCAGATATGAGCACGGCCACTCCGCCAAAGGAATCCGGAGAACTCCAGCGCCGCCTGAATTCCCGACAGCTCACCATGATCGCCATCGGCGGAGCGATCGGTGTAGGCCTGTTCCTGGGCAGCAGCGTCACCATTGAGCTTGCGGGCCCAGGCATCATCATCAGTTATCTGATCGGCGCTCTGGTAGCGGTGGTGATGGCGTACGCACTCGCTGAAATGGCAGTTGTCCATCCGGTGGCTGGTTCGTTCGGCATCTACGCCGAGACCTACCTCAGTCCATGGGCAGGTTTTACCGTGAGAGCGACCTACGGGCTCGTGCAAATCATAGCTATCGGTGCCGAAGTAACGGCTGTAGCCATCTATTTTGGATTCTGGTTTCCTCGTGTACCGGGTTGGGAATGGATATTTCTGGTGTCCGCCGCCCTGGTAACCATCAACGCCCTGCAGGTCGGCAATTTCGGTGAATTTGAGTATTGGTTTGCCCTCATTAAGGTTCTTGCCATTATTGTTTTTATCGCGGTCGGCCTACTACTCATCACCGGACTGGGCCCATGGCCCGCTGTGGGGCTGGCGAACCTCACCAGCCACGGGGGCTTTCTGCCTCATGGTTGGCGCGGAGTTTGGCTGGCGATGTCTCTAGTCATCACGAGTTACATGGGAGTGGAAGTAATCGCAGTGACTGCGGGTGAGGCTCAGAACCCGTCCGTGAGCATTCCCCGAGCAATGCGCACGATCGTCTATCGGCTCATCATTTTCTATTTATTGGCCATCACGGTCATGCTGGCCATGACTCCATGGAACCGCACCGGAAGTGCGAGCATCGTCGGTAGTCCTTTTGTGCGCGCTTTCGAAACCGCAGGGATTCCGTTTGCCGCAGGCATCATGAACCTGGTTGTAATCACGGCAGCGCTTTCCAGTGCGAACACAAACTTGTACCTTTCAACACGCATGTTGTTCTCGCTATCAAGGGGAAGCTATGCCCCGGGTTGGCTGGGTCGTCTTAGTACGAGGGGCGTTCCGCACCGGGCTCTGGCAGTCTCGAGTGCAGGAATGGTGGCTGCCATTCTTCTGGCACTGTTGGCGCCAAAGAACGCTTTCCTCTTACTCTACGGCACGGCAGTCGCAGGCATGTTCTATGTGTGGGGCGTCATTCTGGTTACGCATTTGCGATTTCGCCAAAGGATCAGTTCCGAGGCCCTTTCTGCGCTTCCACTGCGACTACCTTTACATCCCTGGCCCACCGTGTTTGCAATTCTGGCGCTCTCCGGCATTGCGCTGAGCACGTTTTGGGTCAATGGGCTGGTATACACGATTCCCACATTCTTGCCGCTGTTGGCGGTGATGTCTTTGATTTATGGTGTTTATCGATCGAGACATCGAAGTTGAGATGTCCTCTATCCCTGTGACGGAGGGCTGGCAGGGTCTTGGAATGGAAGAGTGTTCGCGCAAACTGATCGCGGCGGGTTTTCTGCTCGTCCACAAAAGTATCAATGTGAAGTGGAAGCATCCCTCCGTTAAAGCTTTGAATGTTATGACGCCCCCATCCCAAGGAACCGACCAATCTGGGCACTTGATTCTCGTACGCTCCGGATACTTCTGGATTAGGTCGTGATGAAACGGCTTAGATATTAGGGGTTTGAAATGTTGGTCTCCGATTCGCTCGGGCCGAAAGTTCTCAACGAATGGTCGAGAGTCAGAAAAACGCGGAGCCCATGGTGAGGCTCCGCGTTGTTAGCCGTTTCCTACGAGAGTGGCTTCCTGTTTGCGGTCATGCCTGAGGCGATCCAACGATCCAATTTGCTTACACGAAATCGCCACACCTTGCCCACCTTCACACACGGAAGTTGGCGGGCTCTAGCCATTCGCTGCAGCGTTGCCTGGTGTACGCCCAGAGCGTTGCTACCTCTCTGGCATCTAGTAATCGTTCGAAGACCTGCTTGCACGGATTGGCGTTCATCTAATAGCTCCTCATCATCTTCTTGGTGAATGAAGCGTTGTTTATCGCGGGAGCCAATCGAAATGGGAGCATTTGCGTTTATCCTGCCTGCTCCCCTTCAGCTCCCAATGATCACCAACATGAAGGAATGATTCGGCTCCCACTACTGCCATCCGTGCTTGCAAGTCATTGAGTTTACGTAGTCTTTGCCGACTCATAAACCAAAGGCCAGTGGTTCACCGAAATCACCCTACGCGATCCATGAAACTTCGACTCCCTCCGACTACCGAGACGAGCAACCTGTGCTGAATTCTCCCGACAATCGTCAATGGTTCTCGGTACAACTTCGGTACAACTGAGCGAGAGAAAGAATGGGTTTCTGACCCCTAAGCGACACCAGACAAAAGCACTTGGAGTTTATACTTTCATAGTTCGGGACCAGGGGGTCGGAGGTTCAAATCCTCTCTCCCCGACCAATTAACCTCAATCCCGTCATTGGATTAGCGAGCTTCCGGTTTTTGCAAATTCGACAACTTGAGTCAACTTGGGTCTGATAAGCACCTACATCGACTTCGAGCGGCTGTTTGTGCTGACGCTCAGCGCGGCGTTCTTCGTGGTGCGCACCAAGTCGAATGTGTTGCTGAAACGGCGCTACTCGCACGCGGTGGACCAGAGCTCGGGCGTGCGCTCGGACCAGACCGTCGTTCTGTCATCGTTCGCGT
>JANXZM010000053.1 GCA_025355505.1 Acidobacteriaceae bacterium
ATCGCAATCTGCTGGTAGCGCGTATGCAAATCACATCCTATAATCATCATCGCTCGGCTCCTTTCCTCCGAGCCTTGGTCGCTTTGAGCGCTTCCAAGTCTACTCGCTCGTTAGGAGCCGACACGGTTATCTCATCAGCCTACTTCTTTTTCGTGCTGGCTGGAACCGGGACTTGCAGATGGAGAGTGCCGTCCTTCAGGTCCACGGCACTGGAGTCTGCCGTCAACTTATACCAACGCAGGCCGCCATACGGATAACCGCCGCAAACCGTGCTCACGATGTCTTCGCCACCCTGCGTCAGGTCATAAACCGTGACATCCCTCTCGTCTTCCAGCGAGCAGCGGTGAGGCGACCGCCACTTGGGTGCCTGCCTCACAAAGAAGACAAACCTTCCGTCTGGGGACCAGTACAACGGCGTCAGAATGCTCTTACGTGACACCGAAAAGGTCTTGCTGGGATCACCTACTTTGCTGATTTGGCATTCTGCGTTCCTGTTGCAATGCGCTGTCCATTTTTCGTCGGAAGAACTGACCTCATCGCTTTTTGTCAGATCGATGCTTGTAGCTGTGACCGCTTGTCGCTCGGAGAAGGACACAGTCGTGATCGCACCGTTAGAAGTCACATCCAGGTACTCCAGCCGACCATTATCCCTTCGACCGATAACCGTGTGGTTTGCCGTCTGCTCAAGCTCTACCGCTTTTTTCACTGTCGAAGAAGCTTTGGCGTCTCGTGAGCATCCAGCCAGCAGGATGCAAAGCAAGACCCCGAGCGTCGCCCCTAGTTTCGAAACGCTACTCCGTCCCAGCCCTCTCGCGGCTACCATATAGATCCCCACGTGTTGATCCGAAGCGATACACCACAACCGGCAGCCGTGCCCTTGAGCCACGTGTTGCTGTTAGGCCCGGAAACAGGCCCGTATTCAGGCTTCACGATGTCCTTATTCCAAGCCTGTGTTGATTGGATCATGCACCCAGCCGCCGAGCAGCTATTGCCCTGGTAGACCGTGGTTCCCGTAAAGGGTTCCGTGGGAGGGCTGGTAGCCCACGCGTTGAGGGCTGTTATGCTCATGTAGTTTGGCTGCGGGCCGCCGCTCAATGACCACAGCGCACCTGAGCTATCTGTGACCTGGGCGTCACAGTGCTGCACTCCGATCTTGCCGAGATTGTCGGTCTGAATGCCCCGACATTTCACTGTGATACCGCAGTTCCCGTTGTTTGCGGATGCGACTAACCCGAAGTCAGATAGAGAAGCAGGGCGATCACCACTTAGATAAAAAAGGTCGCCGTTGGGCGTGACAATTTGGCCGCCGCCGCCGATTCTTAGGGCTCCACTGATAAAGGGGTCACAATTACTGCCGCAATCGACCGCCGCCGCACCTCCACCTCCCTCAGCTAAAAGCGCGCTTGCCATGCCGCAGTTTGCCGCCATCCCGTTAATCGAGCAACTATTGTCGAAGCCACCCTTATCGTATTGGTCCCAACTCCGGAACAGGCCGAGCGGATCTACCGAGTTCAACGGTCCATTCGCAACATACGCGTAGCGATTCCATGTCTGTGGCACACCAAGAATCACCGCACCCTTCCCAGCCGGATCAGGCGAAATCCATCTGCCATGCTGCGGGTTGTACTCGCGGAACAGAAAGTCGTAAAGGCCCGAATTTGCGCTTGGAACCGTATCCTGATTCTGCCCGGTGAAGTTCAAGTCTAGAGTTCCCGTTACTCCGTAAGACTCCCCGTAGGGCGCATACTCCGTGTCGGCATAGGCGGTCGTCGGAGCCGTGGGCGCCGGTTGCCAGCCGCGAACTCCCCAGCCAATCGGCATGACGATAGTATGCCACGCTCGAACCCTAAATTTCCCGCCACGACCCCAAGCGGCTTACCGGAATTGGCTCCAGCAACGAACGGCTGGAATAGAGGGCAAACAGAAAAGAATACCCATAGCAATGTTAACAAGCGTCCACGGGAATGGCGTCTCTATCATCGATCGGACAATCATGAAAACTCCGATAGTCACTGTGGAGATCACAAAAAGTGCAACGGCCCACTTCCGCAAGTACACCAGTCCGACGCCAACAGCACCACTGTACATTGACAGCCAGAGTAGGGGCGAATAGTTCGGCCCATGGTAAAGCAAACGAGATCGAACGTTAGCGAGAAACAAGAGGAACAGAACCGCGGCGAAGGCAAGCAATATATATCCAAGTCCGCGAAAAAGCGTGGGGTGAGCTGATGTCATTTTGCACAATTCTCCTTCATGAACTTGGGCGTGAAGATATTGGAATAGTGGCTGAACGGAGACAAAGTCTGAGCAAAAGTGTTTCGTTCGGCAGAATCGGTGAACGGTAAGTAGTTCGTTATCGGGGCACCAGTCGCCAGCCGGAGACCCGTCCAAATCAGCTTGCCTGCCGTGTAGGCGAGGAAATTCCCGCCACCCGTTAGACTCGGGCCGGTCCCTTGGATATTCGTGTACCAGTCAACTTTGATCGGGCCTACGGGTGTATTCGTTGGCGGTGTGTTAGAGCTATTAAAGGGTTGAATTGTACCGTCACCGAAACCAATCGCCGACATCCACGCAGCAGCCGTGGTGCCGTATCGTTTCTCCCGGTTGAGAACTATATTCATAGCCTGGCACTGAGCGTCATTCATCCCTCTACCGCCAATCCCAGTCCCGCCGTTAGATGGCGGGTGGCCCACGCTTCGGTTTTGGTTTCCTTTCCAATCACACAACTGTGCCCCATCCTTGCGCATTCTGTGTGTTCTGTGCGCAAGGGTGGGAACCACGACAACATGGGACGCCTGATCGACACCGGCACGCAGTACACCTTCCTGCCGCGACACAACTTCCAGGCCGCGTACGGTTACGACGCGGCATCGAATTGCGCAGGTGGCTCGACCGAACATATCGGTCTTTGAAAATTACTCGCCGCGGTGTTTCCTGAGCCACGAGGCGACGTTCAACTCTACCCCGAAGGAAACTGTATTAAGGACGCTGTACCCACTGTAGCTGTAGCCGCCGCTCAAATCCACAAAGCGCGTGAGATTGTAATCGAGTCCGAGGTTTATCCCGGCGTCCCGTGTCAGGCTCACGCCCCCTTTGGTTGAACCGGGC
>JANXZM010000081.1 GCA_025355505.1 Acidobacteriaceae bacterium
GGGTTTGGGGGAGGGTAAAACAGCGGATATGACACATTGTTCTAAACGTGTTCTAAGGTCAATTTTATCGTCTTTGGGATCAATTAGTTAGAAGTGACATGCGGCCAGAGAGACTGCCGCTCATGACTGTGTATAATTCACCACATCTGTGTCTATTATGAGACAGTCTCCGTGGATGAAGGGTGAGCGTCACCAAAACCACTGAGCACTTACTCCGGCAACAGGTAGGAACTTCGCAGGCACTCGGTCAAGCACCAGTCACTCACTCGGTCACTGAGAGTGTATCAGTAACATGACAGACCTGTCCCTCAAGAGCGATGCTCGCCGCGTTGAGTGCAGAGGCGATGATGAAAGGAACCATTGCGAGCGCAGAGACGCTCCGTCTTGTGGACTCGATTCGCGCCCTCAGTTGTGCGATACTTCAAGTACCATGTGCGGTTGTCTTCGTTCTCGTAGATCGAACCTTGTTGATGCGCCATTTCTGCCCTCCAACAAGAGCAGAATAGCAAATTGTTCTAAGATGTTCTACGCACGAAGGTCACATGTCGGTAACACATTGAAAAGAAAGACGCGCCCGAAGCTCAGCTGGATAGAGCGGCAGCCTCCGAAGCAGTAGGTCGGGAGTTCGAATCTCTCCGGGCGCACCATTTTCCAAATGAAAGGCCGCGGAATCCACGTGCGCAATCTCGCCGTCGTAGGGCGCCGAAGCGTACTTGTTTTTGTAAGGTTCCGCCGCTCACGCGTAACTCCGCGCCCCCAGCCAACTTCGGAGCGTCCGGAACCCCTTCAGCAGCGGCAACAACGAGTCGCCAGGAGTACGCCGTCCCCGCCACAGTTCCGTCGCGGACTCTTCCAGTGAAGCCCGCAAACGCCGCGCCGATAACTGAGGTGTAGCAGCCAGAAACTCAGAACCAGGAACCCAGCGAGCGGAGAACCGATGATCGGCAACCAACCAAAGACTGTTAGTGGGTTTGACCGCTCTTCGCCCCGCCGGCAGTGCCGAAATATTGCTCGTTAAGCGACACTTTCGCCGGTTCAGTAATGTCTTTCATCCAGGAATCCATACGCTTCTTTTGCAGCGTCGTCTTCGCTTCCTTCTTGACGGATTCGAACGGCGGAACGCTCCTGGAAAGCACTTTGTAAATGTAGTAACCCTCGGGCTCTTCCAGCACTGCTGAAACTTCTCCGGGCTTCAAGTCGAATACTCCACGGTGAGTCCGCCTGAGCTTTTCGCGTGTCACCTTTCCGAGATTCGTTTCGTCCGACTCCCTCAGATTGGAGGTAGCCAGCACTTCTTTCTGAAGCGTCTGGAAATCTTCGTCCGCCACTGCCCGAGCGTGAATCTTCTCGGCCAGCGTCTTCATTTCGGGCTCGCTTCCAGGAATAGGCTCTTGCACGCCGTTCGCCTTCTCCACATATTTGGTACGTGGTGTAAAGATGCGGAGCAGCGCGGCCTGCTCGAATTCGGCGGGGTTTTCCCGATAAAACTTTTCCAGCTCTTCCGGCGAGATCTGTTCCGACTTTGCCTGCAGGTTATGCACCAGTGTCTGCGTCAACAACTGCAGGCGCGACAGCTCTAACATCCTCTGGAAGTGCGGGTCTTTTTCCATCCCTTGCTTCTGCGCCGCCCCGGCAAACAACAGGTATTGAGTGTAGACCTGTACAAACTGACCCTTCGCCGTCGGCGTCATCGCCCCCCCAGCCTCGGCGATTCCGTCATACTCGGAGCGGGTCACGACCGTCCGGCAAGGCGACTTCTCTTTGGCGACGGCAGGGGTGGTTTCGCAAATGCCATCCACGGTGATCACCGGGGTGTCCGGCCCAACATTGGCCGCGGCCAACGGCGGCGGATCGGTTTTCGCCTGACCCGTCGCTACACGGGTGAGCGACGATGTCCCAATCGCCAGGCACAGCATCCACAACAATCTATGATAATGCACGTTTATTCCTCTCCGGTGGACATTGGAAGCTTCTGATGCTACCACGCCTCCGTCCGGTAGTGGACAACAGGTGGGCCCGCGAACGCTGCTGAGAGCGATCCGCAACTGAAAAGGTCCAAGAATTGTCATCCGACCCTGAGGAGCGGGATCTGCAGTATTGTCAGAAGTTGAATCGCAGGCCATGTTCACGAACGAAGCTCGCAAAAAAAAGCCGGGCGGAACTGAAAGGCAGCCCGCCCGGCCAGAGCACTATTTCGTGAGGTTCGGACTAAAGATCTCCGTCGCTCTTGAAAGCGTTCGCGGAAATACACGTTCCCCAACCGCCGGCCGCGGTATACATGCCGCTGCCCCAAGTGCGGGGCACGCCTTTGACACCCGGTATGTCGGGAGCCGCCGCCGAGTAATCTCCCCAACGACCACTGTACGCATTATTAGCCTGGCAGCTGAAAATGCCCCCGTCGTGGAAGGGAGTGTTCCAGGTAACGCGGTTCGACGTATAGAACTGGCCCGGGGAAGTGCCGGTGTTGGAGAAGGTCGCGTACATTGTCCAGTTGTTCTCCGGCGTCGGCGCGATATCCCCGAAATAAGCCTCTCCACTGTGACCGCCGCCGCAGTCGTAGCAGAACTCCTGCTCTATTTTCACGTCGGACAAAGTAGCACAGAGGTTCGTGAAGGCCCCCGTGCAAGCGCCGCCATTATCGTTGAGGTAAGGATGGACCGCCCAGCCCAGGATCGCGCTGGTCCCCCCATTGTTCGTGTCAATGGTGGGGAACAGCCGTCCGGCAGAGTAGTGCACCATGCCCGTGATACGGTTGTCGAGGGTTTCGATACAACTGCTACAGAAGCTTGCATTGTCGGCCGCTCCCGGAAACGTGTACTGCGAAGTAGTGCCACAGCCGGTCCAGAAGCCAGAGGCAATAGGCCCTGGGCTGCCGGCTTGCGGCACGGAGTTGGAGAACGACCAGACGATCACGCCAGAATCGGGGACGCCGGCGCCGCAGAACCCGCTCCCGTTGAAGTTAAGAGTTTGGATCGCGAACTGCGCCCTGGGCTTCTCTCCCGGCTCATAAACATTCACCGGTTGAAGCGTATCCAGCGGCAAGCCACCCAGGTTGAAGCCAGCGAAGGTGTTGAAGCTGAATCCAGGAGCGGCAAACAGCTTCTTCTTGGGAAGAAGCAGGCACTCGGAATAGAATCCGCCGTTGTTCGCGAAAAAGTTGTCGCAAACCGTGACAACCGAGTTGGATGGGTTGGAGGCAAAGTTGCCCCAAGTCTGTCCGAGCGTGGGGTAATCGGCAATACCGGGGCCCCTATCGAAGCTGTGGATAGTCCACAACCCTGTGGGGTTAGAAGTCTGACTGGTTGCCACGTATAAAGTCCCGTTGCCGCCGCTGACAAAGTAATCGACAACGACGATGAATTTTTTGTTGACAAAGTCGTAGGTGGCACGCGGATCGAAGCAGCCGGCGCCGCCGGAGTTCGGAACCTGGCCGATGAAGGTGCAAAGGTCGGTCACCTTGAGAAGCGCGCCGGCCGTGCTGTAAACCGCGATGCACTCATTCACGGTCTGCACTACAAATCCGCCGCCCACCGCCAACCCCATGTCCGAGGGCACCCAGCCCAAACCATTACAGCCTTGGGATTGGCCGAGAATATCAAAGAAGTTTCCCGGGGTGTCGCCCACGTGTTGCCGGGGAATAAGCTGATTCGCCGCCGCATCCCCAGGCCGTGTGCTGAGACCGGCGCGAGACGCCGCTTCTTTGGCCGCCTGGTATTGCGCATCCGTGAAGTGCGGGTTGCGATGTACTGGAGACTGCTTGAAACCGGCAATATCGGACGGACTCCGGTCAGGAAGGTCCGACATGACCACTTCCCGTCCAACTCCAACTTGTTCGAGTCTCGATTGAGCGGTGGCTTGAGGCCGAGTGCCGGCCATGACGACGGACGCGGTCATCAAAAGCGTACAACACACAACCAGCGATGCCGCTGCGAATGCAAACTTCTTCATATATTTACCCTCCCAAAAACCTGTTGTGCCTTCGTTTAGGTTAGCTCCGCACGGCGCGGAGGTCTTAGCCTTTCGGTTGGTACCTACGTGGTGGTTATGGTCCAACAGAACTCGTTTCCAATACGGTTGCAGTTTTTCCCAGGCAACTCCCTGGGTTCGTGCCCGTTTCCGCGAAGGGGGACATTAAGGAAGCCCTCGCTACTTGCTGCTCACTGAGAACCGAATCCGAGACTCCGCATTCGAGGGGGAAGTGTGGGCTAACTACCCACGCTAGTTGGGAATCATTATGACCCGTTCGCGACTGGAGTCAAGAAAAATCGCGTTGTGCACGCGGATTTTCACTGGTGCTGAGTAATGCAGTTTTCTCTGGTGCTGAGTAATGCAGATGTACTGCAAAAGTTTTCAGAGTTGTCTTCTGGTAAGAACGAAACGGGCCGCCGAAAGCGGTACTGAAGGGCCGCTCTTCCACGGTGATCCACACATTCGTAAGTTTTTCCGCAAGCTGTGGAGCCGTGCTCTTCCCAAAACCTTTGCCAGAACCATTTATGGAAACAGTCCTAGTTCGAGCCCGTAACCCCGCCATACTTGGCCAGCCACTTCAACTCTTCGCGCACTTTGATCTTTCCATGCCACGGATTCTTCGCGAGCGAATGGCCTTCCCCTGGGAAGATCAGTAAGTTGCTCGGAACATTCAGCTGGTGCAGAGCGCGATCGAGCAGGTAGTCCTCGAGCACCGCAACCCGAACATCGTCGGCTCCCGCGACCATGTGGGTCGGCGTTCGGACCTTATTGAGTTGATAGATCGCGCCTTCGCTGCGATAGCGATCTGGAGTTTCCCAGGGCAGTCCGCCGAAAAAATAAGCGTCGTCGAAGGTGGTGTCGTCGTTGCCCCAGTTGGCGACGTGCTCCACCGCGCCGGCGCCGGTGACGGCGGCCTTAAAGCGAGTGGTCTGCGTGATCAGCCAGTTCGTCATGTAACCGCCGTAGCTGTAGCCGCCGACGGTCAACTGCTTCGCATCGGCAATCCCGTCTTTTACCAGCGCATCGACGCCGGTCAATATATCTTTGCCGGGCCGGGAAACAATTTCAGGAACGATCTGCAGCGCGAACTTGTCTCCGTAGCCGGTCGACCCGCGATAGTTCGGCTCGAATACCAGCCAGCCCGCGGTCGCGGCCATGCGATCCCACTGATACCAGTCTGCCTCAAAGTGGTTGCCATCGGCATCCTGCGGCCCGCCGTGGATCAACACAAACATAGGCAGGTTCTTTGCCTCGAACTTTCCTGGCGGATACATCAGCATGCCTTCGACCGGCGTGCCGTCGTCGGAGGTCCAACGATAGGGCTTGGCCTTCGGCAGTTCTCGCTCGGAGAACAGCTTGTTGAAAGAAGTGATGGGCCGCGCCTGTGCCAGTTTGTCGGGACCATCGGCGATGTAAACCTCGGTGGGCCGCTCGGTTGCCGAATATGCAAAGGCAAGGCGCGAGCTTTGTGATGCGGCAGCGGGCGCTTCATAGGTTCCGGCCCATCCTTCGCGCTTCACGATGGCGGCTATAGGATTAGCTTGCGAAACCAACTGCACCTCGGTCCCCATGCGACAGGCGCACAGCACCGAGCCGTCGGGAAGCGGCGTGTAACGCACGACTTCGCCCGGGTATTCGGCAAACCAGCGCTGAACTTCTCTTTTGTCCGATGTGACGCCCGCGTCGACCCAGTAGAGGCGCGGTTGTGGATCTTCATACTTTCGTTCCAGCGATCCCAGGTTGACCTGAAAAAACAGATGGCGATTATCCGGAGCCCAGTCCAGATTGAGTTCGACGGCTTCGTTGTGGGTCAGGCGGATGGGCGCGGATTCCGGCGCATTATTGGTTAAACTGACGAGGTAAAGTTCGATGTCTTCGACTTTCTCCTGACGCTCGGATACGGACGAAGTGACAAAAGCCAACCGCTGGCCGTCGCGCGAGATGCTGATTTGATCCACCCGCAGAGGCGTGCGAGCGAATGCAACAGCGCCGGGCGTGGCGCCGGAATCTTTTTCCGCGTCGGGCCGCTCTTTGGAACCGAGCGCGGCGTGGCGTGCCAGCGCTTCGTCGAGCGTGACGCGGAAAATCACGTCGCCGCGCTCATCGCCGCGGTAACGGATCACGTCTTTCCAATCTTTCTTGTGATCGTCGTTCTGCTGCTTGGTCCAGGGTTGGCGGGCAGCAAAAACGATTGCTTTCGAATCCCGAGACCAGGCGAAGGCGTGGACTTCGTCCTCACCTGAGGTGACGGCAAAGGCCTCGCCGCCGCTGGGCGAAATCAGGAACAGTTGGGCGACGTCTTTATCTTTATCTTTATCTTTACCGTCTTTTTCTTTGCTGTCACCCGCGTCTGCATCTTTGGCATCGGCGGCTTTGCGTTCCGAAAGGAACGCAATCCACTGGCCGTCGGGCGACCATTGCGGCGAGCTGTCATGCCCGGATTGGGTCAACTGCGTCAGACTTCCAGCGCTGGCCGCGGTCCGATAGAGCCAGAGTTCTTTGCGGAAGATCTGCTGCTCCCAGTCGGCTTTTTCCGTTTCGATGACGGCGGAGTTGCCATCCGGCGATACCTTTACCGCAGGGAAGCTGACCGAGTTGAAGAACTCATCGAGCGTGAGCGTGGGCTTTGCGGTTTGGGCCTGGGCAAAGATCGAATGGGTAAAGATCGAAGCAGAAATCGCGGAAACGAGCGAGACAAGCAGGATTGATCGTCGCATAGAATTTTCGATAAACATTTCCAAGAACTACGAGGTATACACTGCGGGCGCAGCCGGTGGCAAACTTTCGCCGGAGTCTTCATCCTGAAAACCAATGTGGCGGTGGAGAACCCGGTGTGCCTCCACCGTATGCCTCACGACGGGGCCACAATGGCAGGCTGTCTACGGTGCCGTCGGTTGAGCGTTGCGCAGCGCCTCATCCAGCGTCTGATTGCTGGGTACGTTTTGGTCCACCACGCGCCAGCCGTCGTCATAGCCACGGAATCCGACGGTTGAACGATAGCGCACTCCGCTGTCGTAAAGCGCCGCGCCCACCTGATTGATAGATACCCAACGCCAGGTGAACTCGACGTCGGCGAAGTTAGCAGCCTTGCTGATTCCGGAAACGTTCAGCAGTTCGCGGCGCGCGACTTGGAGTGCCATCGGGCCATTGTCGGGCAACGCTTTGGTGATCAGGGGCCGTATCGTATCCACTCCTAGCGGCGTGAGCAATACGTCCCAGCAGGGAGGAGGATCGACTCCGGCGGGACACTTCTGCTCGGTGCCGATGATCCATCCGCGGCGCTGTAACAGCATGAAGTCGGGAGAACTGAAATCCTGGTTGGAAACGATGCCGGTCCTGAGCCAGAACAATTGCGGCGCTTTGAAGGCATCGGAGGCCGAGATCAAATCGGCGGCGAGCCTTCGCGTCAGGAAATCGCGCGGAGAACAGCCCAGCCCCAGACACAACAAGATTGCCAGCAGCAATGTTTTAGTCGCTTTTGTGGTGCTCATGAATGTTGACTATGGTTGCGAAAGGATTTTAACCAATTGCGGGTGCCTGCGGGGCAGAAAAGGCGAGGCGGCAATCTGACCGCCAAATTTCTTTGACCAGCGGCCAGGGACGGGCGCGTGGCAGGCCGGGCAATCGCCTTGCGGAGTCAAGTTGTACTTTTCGATCGAATATCCATAGCGCTGGATCAGCATCTCGCCGCACTGATGACAATGAGTATCTTCCAGACCCTGTACCTGGCCGGAAAAGTTGCCGGCGTATATGTAGCGCAGTCCAGCTTCGCGGCCGATAGCGGCGGCGCGCAGAAGATCTTCAGGACGCGTATCGGCAGGCGACGTCATTTTGTAGTCCTGGTGAAAGGCGGTGACATGCCATGGGATGTCGCGCGAAACGCCAGCCACAAACGCGGTCAGCTTCCGCAGTTCGTCGTCGCTGTCGTTGAAGCCGGGAATGAGTAAGGTTACGATCTCCAGCCACACGCCCATCCGATGCAGACTACGGATCGTGTCGAGGATCGGCTGCAAGCGTCCGCCGAGCTGGCGATAGTGACGATCGTCGAAGCTCTTGAGATCCACTTTGTAGAGGTCGATCCAGGGATGGAGATACTCGAGCACCTGCGGAGTCCCGTTGCCATTCGAAACAAACGCGGTGAGCAAACCTGCCTGGCGGGCCTGGCGGAAAACGGCAACCGCCCACTCGCTGGTGATAAGCGGCTCGTTATAGGTGCTGACCACAACTTTCGCGCCTTGAGCAAGCGCGTCTTTGATCAGCAGTTCTGGATCGGCTTCGAGCGGCGGTGAGACAGCGTTCGGGTCGCGCAACGCCTGCGAAGTAACCCAGTTCTGGCAATAGGCGCAGTGCAGATCGCAGCCCAGCATTCCGAAACTGTAAGCGAGGGCTCCGGGGTGAGCGTGGAAAAACGGCTTCTTCTCGATCGGGTCACACTGCACTCCGGCAACGTAGCCCCAGGGAACGTAGAGCGTGCCACCGTGGTTGAAACGAACCTTGCAGACACCGGGTTGTCCCTCGGGAATCGGGCAGCAGTGGCCGCAGGCATAGCAGCGCACGCGATTGCGATCCAGCTTTTCCCAAAGAGCGGGATCGCCTTCGCGGACGCGGTCGTCGGCCGTGAGGATGTCGCGCAGCGTGGCCACACCCATATTCTACGGCGGAGGGATTGGGTCTGTCTGTGCTTGGCTGAGGTGGATGACCCGGCGTAAACCCCGGTTCAGTTCGCGGCGGATTTCGCGCGCCCGTTGTGACTGCGGAGCCAGACTTCGGCCTGCTGGCGGGCGGCAGAGACCTGCGCCCGCGTCATTTGGGAAGCCAGCCCTTCGAGTCGAGACTTGCTGTTCTCGTCACCCTGGGCAAGTGCGATCGCGGACCAGACGTAAGCTTTGGAAAAATCTTGAGGAACTCCACGCCCGGCCCAATAGTAAGCGCCGAGCGTAGCCTGCGCGGTAACGTGCCCCTGTTCGGCGGCGCGCAGGAACCACTGCATGGCCTGCGCGTCATCCTGCGGGACGTCTTCTCCAATGTGGTAGCGCACGCCCATCTGCCATCGCGCGTCCGCGTCTCCCTCATCGGCGCGCTTTTGCAAGTCTGCCAAGGACTTCGCTTGCGCGCTGTGATGGGCCGAGCGACGCTCGGTCGCGCTCTGCCCTGGAACCTTCGAGGCCGCCCCGGCAAACGAACGCTGCGACGCTTGCGGTGAGTCAGCCCAACGCTTCTCGATTATGGGACCGACTAAATAGCCGACGACCATCGCCACCACTGCGATGGCCAGCCCGAGTAGTCCGCGATAAAGCCAGCGAGCCGGATTTTCGGGAAAATGTTCGGAGACCTGCTCCGGAACTTGCTCTGCAACGATTTGTCCGGCGTCCTGCTGCGAGACTTCCTCGGCTTCAGGCTCCTGTTCCCACAAGGCCTCGCGCATCGCATGGATCGAATTCAACTTCATCGAGCGTGATTCCGAAGCGGGTGGCCGCGACACGGCTTCTAAACTGACCGGCGTTTCCAGTTGAGACTTTTCAGGCTCAGTATTTACAAGCTGCGTCGTTTCACGATGGGTTTTGGGAACCATTTCGACGAGCCGGTCCAAAACCGCCTCGTGGACCCTGGTGAAACTGCGCGGATGCGGAGAGAAAATCTCGAGCAGGCCAACCACCCGAAAATCAGACACGATGGGAGCGGCCATAAGCGCGCCTATCCCCAGAGCACGACCGATTTCAGGATCAACACGCGGATCGCTTCCCATGTCGTCGCACGAGACGAGGAGGCCACTGCGAACGCATTCTCCAGACAGTCCTTGTTTTACGTCCACGGGAGCTCCCAGCGGCGGAGATGGTGCACCGGTTCGCGCCCGGCAGATCATTTTGTCATCCGTGAGAAACGCCAGGGCCGCGCCACTGGCTCCCGTCAGACTCAAGACGCGCTCGGTGATGAGCTGCAAAACTGCATCGACGTCATCACCGATCTCGCGGATCTCGCGGCGAACCGCTTCCACCAAAGAGAGCGTTTCACTTCCATCAGAGAACGGGACCGCACCGCCGACTTTAGTAACCGGCGATGGGTCGGGCGATTTCTCTTCCTCTCGCCGCGCCAGTTGCTCGGTTCGAGCAGCGTGGTTGGAGCAGGCGATGAGCAGGTTGGCAAAAAGCCATTCTTTAAGTACTTGCCGGGAGCTCTCAGGAAGCCCGGAAAACCGAATACCGCCGCGGCCGGCGTCATCGCTCCACATCACCTCGCCACTGCCATGAATGTAACTTTTGGTTTCAGGCAGATCGAGGCAAAGGGCTACGGCCCGGTTCGTTTCCAGGCGCTCACTGGTTTGGACGGCGAAGCCGTCCTCGTGCAGGTCGAGCAATTCGCTCAGGTCCACAACCATGCCGGTCTGCGGGCCATTGAAGCTGGCGTAAACCGGAGTGTGGAGTTTTTGACGAACACAACGGCGTCGTTCTCCGATGGGCGCCCCTGCGATTGGATCCGGTAATCTGACGACGCTCCGATCCATAGCTATGTCCATATTAACTCAGGGAACGAACGGACGGGAGCGAGATTAACTAGGGAAGCGATCAGAGATTCGCGGCCAGGAACGGGGTATCGCCTTGCGCAGACTGCACGAAAACCTCAGGCACGGTCAGCACTCGATCAAGAGCGTCTGCCAGAGTAGCGGGGAATTCAGAAGTCAGGAGGTTGACATCCAATTGAAGATCCCTGTTGCTGTAGATGCGGTAGACGACGAGCGAGCCGCGGCGCCGATTCGAAGTCGTCACCATATCCAGGGTCAGCTTCCATGAAGGTTGGCTGGAAATAGCCATCATGTGAGGAAACTTGCTCCAGTGAAAGTGGCGGTTGCTTTCGCTGGACACCGCTTGATCGTCGGGAAATGACTTAAGGTCCAATTCAAACGCATCGAAATCGTTGCTCTCGAAGGCGGCGACCAGGACGCTGCGCACCTGATTGAAATCGCCGGCCACTTTGAGTTCCTGGATGGCACGGCGCACCGAAAGATTGTTGATCACGATCTGCCGCTGGTCAATGGTGCGCTGCGCGACTCGCCGCAGTTCGCCAAACTCGAGGTAGTTCAGATGCTGGACTCCCAGCCAGATGCCGGTGCCCACGACCGCCAGTACCAACCCCAAGGTGCTGCCCGTCGGCCAAAGCAGAAACAGGCTGAGCATGGCAAACATCGCGGAGACAGCGTAGAGAACGATCACCACCTGGCGATGAGTAAAACCCATCTGCAGCAACTTGTGGTGGATGTGTTCGCGATCGGCGGTAAAAATCGGACGCCCGCTAATCAGCCGTCGCAGGATGGATAGCAACGTTTCCAGAATCGGCAATCCGAACGAGACCACCGGGATGGCCACGGCCACGAATGTCGGCGCTTTCTGCGCTCCTGCCAGCGCCAGCGCACTGAGCATGAAACCGATGAACAGGCTGCCCGAGTCACCCAGGAAAATCGTGGCCGGATTGAAGTTAAAGCGAAGGAATCCCAGGATGGCGCCAGCCAGCGTCACGCTCATCAGGGAGCCCAGCCATGAATGATTGACCAACGCGACGATAAAAAACACCATCGTCGAAAACAAGGCCGATCCGGCAGCCAAACCATCCAGTCCATCGATGAGATTGAAGGCATTGGTAACCGCAACCACCCACAACACCGTGAGGGGCAATCCGACGAACCAGGGCAGCGAGTGAGATCCGAAGATCAGGGGCAGATCGAGAACGCGCATTCCGCCGGCGAAGAGCATCGCAGCGGCAATCGCCTGCACGGCAAACTTCAAATACGGACCTGCGCCACGGAAATCATCGTAGATGCCGAGACCAAAAATCAGGCAGGCCGGAACATAAATACGGAGAAGAGTGGTGGGAGCGAGTCCATCGAGCAGGCGGGGGAATACGAGGGAGAGCCCCAACCACAAGCTCAAGCTGACAGAGAAAGCCAGGAAAATCGCCACGCCCCCCAAACGGGGAAGCGGAGCCTGGTGGACATGCCGTCCGTCTTGCGGCATGCAAACCCAGCCTTTGCGGGTTGCCAAGTTTCGCACTTCGCGCGTAGCCACAAACGACAGAGCCAGCGAGAACGCAAACAATCCAAAGAACAGGAGGGTCAAGATCAGAGTTCCCTTCCGGCTGAAAGGCCCGGCATTTGAAACCACATGCGCTGCGCGGAAGTTTCAGTCAATTCTTTCAGACATAGTTCCCCCAGCAGCGGCGCCATGTGATGAAATATTTATTTGTTGAACTATACAACTCGTGGCAGTCGCTGAGCAACTGCTTTGGCGCATTTCTTCGTTAACTGTCGATGGTCCCACGACTGTGAAACGGAGCGCTCTGCGCCGATTTTACTGGGTTGCGTGTGTTAAACTCGACCCACGCATAAATTCAGGAGTGTTGGTATGTCCGGGCGGAATCGCCGCTTCCTTTTGCAAAGCTTGTACGTGTGTATTGTTGGTTCGTGCAGCCTGCACCTTCTGGCCCAGACACCGGCCACGCCGGAGGCTCCGCAGCCCGCACCTGCGATTAAAACCGCTTCGCCCCAATCGCACCCTCTACTGGCCAGTTCCAACGTGAAACTGGGCGTCGGCGATCTGATCGAACTCAGTGTGTTCGGAGTGCCTGATCTCTCGACCAAGACGCGCATCAGCGGTTCCGGAAACGTCTATCTTCCCCTGATTGACTATGTTCACCTTGCCGACCTGACGACCGATGAGGCGCAGGAGTTGATCCAAAAACGGCTGGAGGATGGAGGCTTTGTCCGCAACCCGCACGTTTCGATTTTCGTGGACGAATCCGCGTCGCAAGCCGTCACGCTGGTAGGAGAGGTCAATCGCCCCGGAGCCTACCCTGCGATTGGTGAGCGCCGCCTTTTCGACTTGATCTCGGCGGCGGGAGGACTTACCGACAAAGCGGGCCGCAACGTGACCATCGAGCATCGCGGAGATCCCGATCAGAAGGTTGAGGTTCAGCTATCGTCGAATCTGGCGGATGATACCAAAAACAACGTGGATGTCCTCCCGGGCGACACGATCATTGTTTCTCGCGCCGGGATCATTTATGTTGTGGGCGATGTGAACCGTCCGAGCGGGTTTCTGATTGAGGACAACGCCCTTTCCGTTCTCAAAGCCCTGGCGCTGGCCGGCGGCAGTACCCGCACCTCTGCCTTGAACAAAACCAAGATCTTGCGGCAGACGCCGAACGGGATTCAGGAAATTCCCGTCAACCTCAAGAAGATCCTTTATGCCAAGGCGCCGGATATAGCTCTGGTGAAGGGCGACGTTTTGTTCATACCCGGAAGTGCGGCCAAGGCTGCGGCATACCGCAGTGCGGATGCGGCAATGTCGCTATCCACCTCCATGGCAGTCCTTGCTGTTCGTCCTTAGGCCGCGTGGCGCGGACACTCCTGTCCGCGGGCGTTGTAGGTTGCCGCGTCTTCGCCGACGGGATCGTCTGCGCTACAAGCAGAGCGCTTCAAGCACAGTGATGTAGTCCTGCGCCGTCTTTTCGCGGGAACATTTGTTGACGATGTATTGCCGCCCGCTGGCTCCCATTTTTCGTCTGACCTCGGGCTCATCCGCCAGATCGAGAATCGCTTTCACCATCGCGTTGCTGTTCTCGGGTTCCACAAAAACGCCGCCGCCGGCTTCTTCTACAATCTGTCGAGCCTGCCCGTCAACCGCCACGAGGACCGGCCGCTCGCACGCCATGTATTCGAGTAGCTTGGTGGGAATCACGGTCTTGAACAACTCCGTTTTTTTCAGCATGACCAGGCAGAGATCGGCAGCCGACACATAGGCGGGAATCCGTTCCCGCGGCTGCTGACCAAGGAACTGAATGTTGGTGAGTCCGCGCGCAGCGGCGAGTTCCACGATCCGTTCCTTTTCCGCCCCTTCCCCAATCAGTAAGAACATCGCGTTCGGCAACGCAGTCTGTAGTTTTTCGGCGGCGGCAATCAACGTTTCCAGTCCATGCGCATTGCCCATCGTTCCGATGTAGCAAATCAGAAAGCGATCTTCGAGGTTCAGTTGCTTTCGCACTTCCGTGGCTGCCGGGTCGAGCCGGAAAAGATCGGACTCCACGCCGTTCTCGACAATGGAAATCTTAGCTGCGGGAACGTTCCAGTACCGGATCAGGTGGTCCTTGAAGGCTGATGTCACGACGACAATGCGATCGGCACGACGGTAAAGAAATCCGGCGATTGCGCCCAGCGTGCGATGGAGCAAGCTTCCTTCGCTCCCCACGCCCACGGCCGCGAGCGATTCCGGCCAAAGATCGCGCACTTCGAAGACGAAAGGGACGCGCTCCCACCATGCCAGCCACCATCCCGAAAGTGCGACCAGTAATTGAGGAGAAGTGGCGATGATCACGTCGGGCTTATGCAGAGCCAGGCCGCTGACCGCCGCCGAAACACAGAACGACACGTAGTTGCGGATCCTTTCGTGCGCTTTTCGATTTGGCAGCGGCCAAAGCCAAGTGCGAACAACGCGCACTCCATCGACGGTCTCCGCGTAGTGCAGCCGGTGCAACCGGGGCCGCCATTCCTCGGGCACGACGCCGGTCGGATGGTTTGGAAATCCGGTGAGCACAGTCACTTCATGCCCCATCCGCGCCCAATGCCGCGACAACTCTGCGGCGCGCGCCGCCGGCGCTCCCATTTCAGGCGGAAAGTATTGCGAAAGGTAAAGAATCTTCACGATGACTATTCAGGCAATCAGTTCTAGAGCAATCAATAGTAAAGCAATTTGAAAATGCTTTTCTCGACCAGTGCGCGGGTCCGATTGCTACGATGCAGCGCGTAGCCTTCCCACCGTTCGGCAACCGTCGCAAAGCGCGCGTCTCCCGTCACCTTCGACATCACGCGCAACTGTACGATATGCAACTGGTGATAGAAAGGGCTCGCCAGCATTTTCAGCCGGGTTCCAGATTGCTCATAGAGCGACCAGTAACCGGTATCGAATCGAACCAGATTGCGAACCAGAGTCTCGATCCCGCGATCGAAAATGCTTTTCGCCGAAGCATCCGCGTGCGCCAACCAGTAATCGAACACACCCCACAGCGCCCAAATGAATCCGTTCAAAATGTGCGTCGGCGGATCCACGAGATACTCTTCGATCCACAGGTTCTTCTCGTTGTTCTCCGATAGGATCTCAAAAAGTACTCCACCTTCGGCAATGGGCCTAGTCAGCGCGACAAACGCCTTGTCGGCCGCACGCTGATACTTCTCGTCTTCGGAACGAGCATGCACGCGCAAAAGGAGTGAAACACCCTGCCCCTGCGCGAGTCCCGAATACCATGGCGCCCGGAGCGTGTCACGATAGTCCCAGTCAAAATGATGGTTCCAAACCCACAGCCCGTGAGTATTCTGTTCCAAGTTAGCGGTAAGCCAGTCGGCAGCCTTGAGAGTCTTCTGCCAGCGACCTTCGTCGCCGGTCTCGCAGAAACGGTTGTAGTTCGCGAGCCCCCACTGTGCAACCGCGATCGGGTTGTACTGCAGGCCAATCACTCCGTGGTAGTCGAGCATGGGAATGCCGGCAGCATCGTAGTGCCCGGCGTAGTCCGCCTTCTCGCGAAACAGCATGTAGTACTCGCCAAGCTGATTGGCGGTAGCGCGCGGGTTGATCTCCGGCGCCTCATGCCAAAACGTTAGCTGGCTTTTTCCGGAAGCAAAATAGGCGCGGAAGATGCGCCGGTAGTAGTGCACACGCGTGGTTAGGCTCATGCCGATTCGACTTCCCAGATTGTGGTGACCAGATCGTCCAGCTCCACGGCGATGGTCGTCGCCGCCAAATAACGAGTGGCGTTCACGCCGTCGGGGAAAAAGGCGTTACCGTACTGGAAATAACGCATCGGCAAACTGTCCTTCTTCCAGCGAGCCAACACCTGCCAGTTCGTTCCGTCTCTCGATCCGGCGATTTGCACATCGCGGCTCGTGTTCACAATGCCGGGCTCGATCATCGTCGAAAAAAACATCGCCTCGCCAACCTGGCAACCGTAGATCGAAGAGCTGGCAAGATCGCCGACCTGCTCGACGTTCCCACCCCGATCGAGTCGATACACATGGTTCTTCTCGAAGGGCGTGTCGGTCGAAAGATACAACCCGTTTTGCGTTGGAATCGCAGCCACCGCCCGCGCTTGCTGGTTCCCGGCAAGCACCACCTCGACCGAACGAAAATCGCAGGAAGCACGAAGCACCTTGCACTCCGAGCCTTCATCTCCCGTCAGTATCCAAAGGCAATCGCCCCAATGGTCGTAAACAATGTTGTGGACGTGGCGTATGCTTCCCGCGGGAAACGTGTAGGCAATCTGCCACGTGCATCCTCGATCTGTCGAAACGTAAATGTGAACTTCCGCGCGCTCGCGATTGTCGAAATACTCGCCCCAGTAAATCTTCCCCGAGGGAACCGCGGTAATGTGCAGTGGCCGTTTGCCGCGCTGAACTTGATGCGTAACATGAAATTCATCGCTGCCCGGTGGGCGCGTTACCAGGGCGCCCGGAACCGCGCTAACCATCGTCTGGTCATTTGTCTGGCCACCGAGAATAACCAGAGCATGAAGGCCGTCGCGCATCAGGCGATAGCCCAGCAAGCTACGCGACGTTAGACTCCTCCACCAGACTGGACGAAAGCGCGCTACCACTTTCCATTCAGCACCCTTGCCGACTTGCAGGCCAACGACCTGATAACCACGGCACCCGTAGAGAACGTCGCCCTCCCACGCAAGCACTCGAATGCCGCGATAGGCAGAGACTCTCCGAAGCTTTAACGCGGAGGATGCGGCCACCGCAACTGGGGTTTCAGGCATCGAAGGTTATGTCGGTTCGAACTTGCGCGCAAAAAAAGGGCCGATAGCCAGCACATCCATCTTGGTTCGCTGGAAGCAATCGATGGCTTCCTTGGGTGTGCACACGATCGGCTCATTCTCGTTGAAGCTCGTGTTCAGGATCACCGAAATCCCAGTCTTCCTGCCAAATGTCTGGATCAAATCGTAGTACAGCGGATTCTCTTCGCGCGCCACTGTCTGTAATCGCCCGGTGTTGTCAACGTGGTTCACGGCGCAGAGGCTCTTCCTCTTCTCCGGACGAATCTTGTACACATGGAGCATGTAGGGCGATGGATGATCATGCTCAAAATACTCGTGCTGCGCTTCGGTTAGAATGGCGGGTGCAAAAGGACGGAACCACTCGCGATGTTTGATGCGAGCGTTCAATACCTCTTTCATGTCGGGCAGGCCCGGGTGGGCCACGATGGACCGATTGCCGAGCGCGCGCGGTCCCCACTCCATGCGTCCCTGAAACCATCCCACCACATTGCCCTGCACCATCTGATCCGAAACCGCGTCAAGCAGCGGCGCACGCTCCAGGCGCTGATACTTTACCCTCGCGCTTTTCAATGCGGGTTCGATCTGCGCCTCGGAAAACTCCGGCCCGAGGTAGGCATGATCCATCTGCTCCCGGCGCGGTTGTTTCAAGACCGAGTGATACGTGTGCAGCGCGGCGCCAATCGCCAGGCCTTCGTCGCCTGCCGCCGGCTGAATCCATGTGCGGCGGAACGGTGTCTGGTTAAATAGTTTTCCATTGGCCACGCTATTAAGCGCGCAGCCTCCCGCCATGGCAAGATTCTCATCGGGAACGCGTTTGTATAACTCATTCGCAAGATGAAAGAACGCTTCTTCAAAACAATGTTGCATGGCATAAGCCAGATCCATATCGCGCTGCGTGATTTCGGCGTGCGGCTCGCGGGGCGCGCCAAAAAGAGTTTCCATCTTGTCGGAGAAATGTCGCGCCAGGCGCACCGTCCCGTCGGGCATGACCTGCATTCCCTGACTGCTCCCAAGCGGCTTAAAGTAACTCATGTTGAGTTGAAAATTGCCATTCTTGAGCGCGATAATCTTCCTAACCTGGTCAACGTAGGTGTCTTTTCCGTACGGCGCCAGGCCCATGACTTTGCCTTCATCGCCATAGTTTCTGTAGCCGATGAAATCACAGATCATGGTGTAGAAACTGCCGAGCGAGTGTGGCAGGAATACGCGGTCGAGGACGTGAATTTCAGGGCCCTCGCAGCGCGCCATCATCGTGGAGACAAAATCTCCCGAACCGTCGTAGCTGAAGCCCGCCGCCTTTTCCCACGGCGAACAGTAGTAAGAACTGGCGATGTGCGCGATGTGGTGCTCCAGATGATGCTCCTGAAACTTCAGCGTGGAGGCATCCACGTCGAGCGCCTGCGCCAGCAGCGAGCGCACATCGCGCATCGACTCCTTGCGCTGCCGCATCTTGATAAAATTCAGAACCTTGGCTGGATTCGCCAGCGCGTATTGCACTTTCTTGGCGAGGTTGGCGTCACTGTCCTGTCCCACAGCAACGTGCTGAACCTCGGTGATCTTCGCGCCCGCCGCATCTAGACACGCTTTCACCGCCAGTGCCGGGAAGCCGCCGTAATGTTTTTGCCGGTTCAGCCGCTCCTCGGCCACTGCAAAAAGAATTTTCCCATCTTCGACAATCGCCGCCGAAGCATCGGCATGAAACATATTGAGGCCGAGAATCAACATTTACAGCTCGTTCCCTTCTCTCGTCATTTCATTTTTTCTTGCTGCGTGTTTTTCCTGGTGCGAATATCTCACTGCGTTGACTTTTCCTGCACTGCCGACGCAACGAATTTACTCAGTTGCACCGTCAGAGGTTGCCCAGTCTGGCATGAATTCTGCAGTCGCAGGGTCGCGAGAGTGGTACCCACGACCTGTTCAAAAGGAATGGGCGGCGGCGTCTTGCCCCGAAGCGCATCCACGAATGCCTGCATCTCCGCTTTGTGGCCTTTGTCCTGTCCCCAGCGGGCGCGCGTAATTTGCCTGCGCCCGTTCCGAACCAGCTCGAGCCGCCGAAAATCTTCAAGGATTGCGACCGAACTGCCACCGAAGACTTCCACGCGCTCCTTCGATGCCGACTTGTCGCCGTTGGCGAGATAGCTGATCGTCCCCAACGTGCCGTTCGCGAACTTCAGCGACGCAACCACGTTATCCATGCTGTATTGCCCCGGATTGCCCACGGTGTGCGCCTGCACTTCGATGGGACACGCGCCTGCAAGAAAGCAGAGGAAGTCCACAAAATGGCAGACCTCGCCGAGAATGCGTCCGCCTCCCTGCTCGATATCGTTCACCCAATGATCGGCCGGGATATACCCGGCATTCACGCGATAGTGGATGGCCAGCGGTTCGTGGATCCTCGACAAAAACAGTTTCATCTCAACGGCCATCGGCGCGAATCGACGATTGAAACCGACCATCAGGAGGGAGGCATTTTCGTCAGCCGACGCACGCGACGCCTTAGCACACACCAGCGCAGCCAGTTCGCCTTCATTCAGGCAAAGTGGTTTTTCGCAGAAAACCGCTTTCCCCGCGCTGAGCGCTGCGAGCGACTGGCTGGCATGAAGGTTGTGACGGGTGGCAATCAGCACAGCTTTGATTCTTGGATCCTGCAGCAGCTCGGCTTCTGAACTTGAACAGTAGGAGAATCCAAATTTCTCCGCCACGTTTCTGCTGCGCGGCCCGGTTGCATTGCAGACGCCGATGAATGAGACGCCCGAGATCGCCTTCAGAGCGGGCAAGAGCGTGCTCTGCGCGAAATTTCCGGCTCCCAGCACGCCCAGCCCGATGGAACCTGACGAGGGCACGACGGCGGCCACCGGAATATTCTCCAGCAAATTCGACATGTCGCCAGATTCGGCGCCCGCGTAAGTGATCAGCGCAGCTAGAAAGGCCTCGCCCGTGCTCCCGGTAATCAGGTCATAGGCCCGCGCCGCCTGTTCCATCGGAAAGCGGTGGGTGATCAGCGACGGCAGGTTTAGTTTGCCCTCCGCGATGAATTGCAGAAAGGCTTCCAGGTTGCGCGTCTCCGTCCACCGAACATGTCCAATCGGATAATCGCGTCCTTTCTGCTCATACGCAGTGTCATAACGGCCGGGACCATAGGAGCGCGAAATTCGAAAATCCAATTCCTTCCCGTAATAAAGTTTGCGCTGCAACTCCATGCCAACGGTACCTACAGCCACCACAACGGCGCGATCGCGCGCCAGTTCCGCCGCCAGGTTCACCGGATCGCTGCTTGGAGTCTCCGCCGCAATCAGTACCGAGTCCACGCCCAGGCCGCCCGTTTTCTGGAAACAACAATCGCGGAACTCGCGAGCGCTGGTGTACGCGGCCTCAGCTCCGCTCCCGATCGCAAGGTCGGCGCGCTGGCGCAACAGATCCATCCCAAAGACACGGCAACCGGCGGCCTTCAGCAACTGAACCGTGATTTGTCCAAGCAACCCCAGGCCGATCACCGCGACCGTGTCGCCCAGCGCAACTTCCGCGGTTCGGATTCCGTGCAAGCAAATCGCCCCCACGGTTCCGAACGCTGCCTCTTCGCTCGAAACTTTGGACGTTCCTTCCCGGCCATCGGGAATCTTTGCAACCAGCATTCGCGGCACGCAGGCAAACTCGGCATGCACCGCATATCCCGCGCCTGCGCAAGCGACGCGGTCGCCCACGCTGATGTCGGTGATGCCATCGCCAACTGCAACCACCACCCCGGCGCTGCTGTAGCCCACCGATTGTGGCTGGTCGAGGCGCGACCGCACGGTTTGCAAAGTGGAAGCCAAGCCATCCCGCTGCAGCTTGGCGAGCACGTCGCGCACCAAGTCAGGACGAGCCTTCGCCTTCGCCAGCAAATTCTTGCTGGCAAATTCAGAGGACGCGCGCTCCGTGCCGGCCGACACCAGCGACGCTGTGACTCGCACCAGCACGCAGCCCGGTAACAACTGGGGCGCGGGAACTTCGGCGACATCTAACTCACCTGTGCGCACGTCTTGTAAGAGTTGCTTCATGCGGTCGTTAGTCTTGTTTCAGACAGTTGAGGCGCATCAATCTGCCGCTGAGCGAACGATCTCGCGCCACCGTCGAGATAAAGCTGCATCCAGATTTCCAGCGTCAGCAGTTGCCAGATTTGCATCGACCAGTCTTCCGCGCCCCGGCGGTGTTCGTCAATATACCGGCGCACCACTTCCGGACGAAACAGCCCTCGGCTTCGGACTTGAGATTCCGAAAGAAGATCGTCCACCATGGGACGCAAATCGTGCGCCAGCCAATAGTCTACCGGCGCCGCGAAACCCGCTTTCGGCTGCCGCATCACCTCTTCCGGCAGCATACTACGCATGGCTTCGCGAAAAATGTGCTTCGTCACCGGACGCCATTTCCCTTTGAGCTTCCACTCTGGCTTGACGTTCCAAGCAACAAACTCGGCCAACTCGCGGTCCAAGAACGGCACGCGCACTTCGACCGACGACGCCATACTCATTTTGTCGTTGTAGGTCAGATTCAGTGTGGACATAAATATTTTCGTATCCAGGTAGAGCATCTGGTTGAGAAAGTCCGCGTGCCGCACTTTGTCGAACGCAGCCAGATGCTGGCCAGCAGGATTGCCACTTGGCAACTGCTGCGGCTTTAACGCGTATAGATCTGTCTTCTGCTGCGCATCAAGATACGTGCAGTTTCTGATAAAAGCCTCTTCCGGATTGAGCGCCGCACTGCGCGCCATCTTCTTCACCAGACGCACTGATCCCTTCATGCGCGTTCCGCGCAGTGACGGTAATCCCAGCAAAGCTCGCTCCGCGGCGGAGCGAGCGAAGCCCGGAACACGCTTATATTTTTCCGCCCACCCGTGGGCAACATGCTTGCGATATCCCGCAAAAATCTCATCGCCGCCCACTCCCGACAAAAGCACGGTCGCCTGTTGTCGCGCCTCGCGGCACACCAGGTACGCGGTGATGATCGCCGGATCGGCCGTGGGCTCATCCATGTGCCAAGTGAGACTCGGCAACAGACCGACCACATCGGGCTCAACCACGATCTCATGATGCTCGCACCCCAGCTTTCGCGCGAGGCGTTGCGGAACGCCTGGATCGTCAATCGTCGTCTCGCCCACACGATATTTTTCTGGAAACGTAATCGTATAGGTCCGCACCGGTTGCTTTCGCGCCATGGCCGCCACGATACTGGACGAATCCAGCCCCGCGCTCAAAAAGGCGCCGATCGGAACATCACTCACCATCTGTCGCTCGACCGATGCGCAGAACCTTTCCCGAATCTCATCCGCCAGATCGGGTTCAGTTCGTTCGAATCGATGCTCGACCGGAGGAAATGTTAAGTCCCAATACTGTTCGATCTTAAACTTGCCGCGTTCCCAGAGCGCGTAGTGGCCGGCTGGAAGCTTGCAGATCCCCTCGAACATCGTCAGCGGGTCGGGCACCCAGAGGAACGTCAAGTATTTGTCGAGCGCCTCCATGTTCATGCTCGCTTCGATTCCTGGCACTTCGAGCAGCGCCTTGATCTCGGAAGCGAAAACGAGTTTTCCGCCGCGCTCGCAGTAATAGAGCGGCTTGATTCCGAAATGATCGCGGGCGAGAAACAACTTCGGCGATAAGCCGCGCAAGTCGCAGATCGCGAGCGCAAACATGCCATTCAACCGGTTCAGGCAATCGACACCGTATTCTTCGTAGAGATGAACGATGGCTTCCGTGTCCGTGTGCGAACGAAAACGATGCCCCTTGCCTTCGAGCTGGCGGCGAAGGTCGGCGAAGTTGTAGATCTCGCCGTTGTAGGTGATCCACACCGTCCCATCTTCGTTGGACATCGGCATGTGGCCACCGGCGGAGAGGTCGAGAATGGCAAGACGCCGGCTTCCCAGTCCGATGTATCCTCCATCGGGGAAACGCCGCTCCCACAGCCCGGAGTCGTCGGGACCACGGTGCGTCTGCACGTTCGTCATCCGGACGAGCGTCTCCCGGTCACCGCAGTTCACGAGTCCGCTGATGCCGCACATGACTTCAGCTCCTCTCGATCCGCAGTTCGAAGATTTTGGCCTTGGAATGGAACATCTGCACCGCTTGAAAGGTGCAGTAGATCAGCCCGGGCGCGCCATCGAGGAATCCCAGACGAAACAAATAACGATATAGAAAAAGCAGGACTGGAGAGCCCGGCAAGCGATAAAGATTTCGCTTAAGCCATCTTCTGCGCTGCGCCTGTGTGCCGAATAAATCGGCGCTCACTTCTTCAGGATCGCTTTCCGGCTGTAGAAGCACGCGCGCTTCCCAGTTCGAGTACTGATTGTGCTTCGAGATGTAGCGCGACAAAGAATCGACATTGTGGTGGACCAGTGTATTGCTCAGCTCCGCGGTGGGCCCATCGACCACCACGTGCTCGTGAATCTCGATGTCGGCCATCGAGGCATCTTGATCCTTCAACCGGCACTCAAAACGGCCTCGCCCTTTGCGGAACAGCGACAGCTTCCAGAAGGTTGCATCGCAATGCCGCAAGATCCTTCCGAGAAAATACATCTGCAAGCGAATGGAATATCCATCCACCTGAGGGTTTAGCAGCGCGCGCCGAATTTCATCAACCAATTCCGGCGTCAGAACTTCATCCGCATCGAGCAGCAAAATCCAGTCGTACGCGAGCGGCAGCGTGTCCATGGCCCATTGGCGCTTCTTCGGCCACCCCCCGGCATAGTGAAACTGGACAACCTTTGCGCCACGCGACTGGGCGATGGCAACTGTGTCGTCCGTGCTCTGCGAATCGATGACATACACTTCGCCGACCCCCGCGAGCGACTCCAGGCAGCGCGGCAGGTTGCGGGCCTCATTGCAGACCGGAACGATCACACTTACGGAGAGCACCTGCAAAGCGGCGATCGAGTTCGACACTTCAGCCTCTGATTTTGTTTCGATCAAGTCCATTCCGTTGGCAGGTAGAAGGTTCCACTATGTTAGCTGAATTGAGGGCATTCTTGAACGGAAGATCGTTGGCGCCGATTGTTGACGGAGGATCAATTGACGAAACACCGTTCCCGCCCAACTTCGCCTGCCAGACGGGCGTGGGCGATGCCATTCACAGGTTCTGTTCGCACCAGCGCTTCAGCACGAAAAGCGACCACGGCCGCGACCATGAAGTCTCGCCCGCAAGAAAGCGGTTCCACACTTCTCGCACGGCGCTGGCGCTGATAGAAGTCTGATCCCAATTACTCCTTAGCAGCGCGTCTTCGACGACCGGCCTCATCTCGCCCCGCAGCCAGCGCTCAAACGGCAATGTGAATCCGCGCTTGGAACGATTCACGATCTCCCGGGGCAACTCGACTCCCAGACTTGCCAGCAGCAGGTTCTTTGGCAAATCCCCTTGTAACTTCTTATCCCCCGGAATGCGGAAGCAGGCTTCGACCAGCGCCCGATCGAGAAAGGGAACGCGCAACTCAAGACCATGCGCCATGCTCATGAAATCGGAATCCCGGAGCAGCGCATTGCGCATGTACCAATGCGATTCCAGATAGGAAACACGATTGACCGGATCAAGAGTCGAACTCTGCCCAATGGACTCCCGCAAAACGCTTTCGAGAACACGTTCCGAATCTTTATGGCACTCACCGGACGCACCCCCGTTAAACAATGCCTCGCGCTCCGCCGCCCCAAACAGCATACGCACCAGGAAGTATGGATGAACGATGGAATCATAGCCGGCGGCCAACTCGGCCAACTTGCGACTGCGATCGCCATTGCCTGCAAACAACGCCATGCACGCCGAAAGCGGCCGCCGCGCTAACTTCGGCAGTCGTCCCAATCGTTGCAAAATAATTTCCATCCTCGGCACGCGACGAAAATTCGAGTAGCCCGCGAACATCTCGTCCGCGCCCAGCCCAGTCAAAGCGACTTTCACTCCCGCAGCCCTTGTCTTGTTGGACACGAGATAGGTATTGATTCCATCAATGGTTGGTTGGTCCATAGCACACAAAGCTTCGGGCAATACTGCCAATGTGTCTTGCTGCGAGACTGTAATCTCATGATGTTCGGTACTGAAGCGCCGGGCGATTTCCCGCGAATACTGCCTTTCGTCGAACTCTTCTTCCTGGAAGACCAACGAGAAGGTATTCGCGCGCACACCATTGTGGCTGAGGACGGCAACCAGCGCGCTGGAGTCGATTCCGCCAGAAAGAAATACTCCGACGGGCACGTCACTCACCAAGTGCGACAACACGGCATCGCGCAATATCGCGGGCAGTTGATCAGCCGCCGCGCTTCCATTTGCTGACGATGGTCCCGACTCGGCCTGTGAAAAAGACTGCAGCGGATTCCAGTATTCGCGGCTGCTTACCGAACCGTTTTCCACGGTGAGCACATGTCCCGGCGGAACGGCACTGACTCCTTCCACAATCGTCCAAGGCTCATACACGGAACCGAACGCCAGATAGCTCAAAACCCCGGTGGGATCGGCCTTTCGCGGCACGAGTCCCGTCGCCAAAAGTGTTCGGACCTCCGAAGCAAAAATAAACGTCTGAGCTGACTGGTGGTAATAAAGCGGCTTGATTCCCATGGGATCGCGAGCCAACAGCAGCCGCTTTCGCGGCGCGTCCCAGAGGGCGAACGCGAACATGCCGCCCAGCCGCGTCAGGCAAGACTCGCCCCACACGCGATAAGCGGCCAGGATCACTTCCGTATCGGAATGACTTTTGAACTCGACGCCGGCGGCTTCAAGCTCCTTCCGCAGCTCGCGGAAGTTGTAGATCTCGCCGTTGAAGACGATCCAGTTGCCGGTGACACGGTCCTGCATGGGCTGGTGCCCGAGTGGCGAGAGATCGATGATGGAGAGGCGGGTGTGTACGAAGCCGATTTGCCAGGGCGCCGCCGCACTGCCGTCCGCACTGCCGTCAATGACAACGACGCCGGAGTCGTCGGGTCCACGATGAGCGAGCGACTGCTGCGCACGCGTCAGAACATCGCGCGACCCTTCACCTACTCGGGAAACGAGTCCGAATATTCCACACATGAGATCTCGCAGACCAGGCCGCGAACCTCAATAATACTTGACACTTTCTCCCAACGGAGCCGTCGCACGGCAAGCTGCTTTCAAAACATGGCCCGGAACACCATCCCGACTTCTCCCAGAACCGGATCGACACTTCACGACTGTGACGGCGTCGCTACAACGACCGTGCTTCTCCGCTCCGTCAATCTCGAAACAATTTGTATCCCTGCTTTAATCATTGGCCTTTCGATCGCGTAATAAAGTAACACGGGGAACAGGACGAGTGTTCCGACCAATAGCGGTATCCGGAGCCAGAGAGAGTAGGACGCAAGCAAGCCGAAGGCGATCCAGAGGCAAAACTGGTGGGAAACGTAGATTCCATCTGCAGTCGTTTGCAGAGATGCTGGGCCAGGACCAACAGGACCGCAATCGAGCGCAGAAGATCAAGGTTGGCGGAGAAACCTCTTTCCACAGGATATTTCCTTATTTCCGAGGCCATGATGGCCCGGCGAAATGAAGCTATTTAAAGGCCTCGACGTACAGAGAATGCGGCAAATCCATCGAGTCTCCCGGTTCATACGGCGGAACGCTGCTTCCATACAAGCGGCTCTTCCCTTCCGCGGATTTTTCCACCTCCCGGAATCCCGCTTTGCGAAGCACCTCGCTGAAATAACTGAAATCGAACGCCGTCCGATGCTGTCCATCGCAGAAAACGAAATTCGAAAACCTGCCACCGAGCGAATCAAAGTGACGTGGGAAGGAATCATCGAACCAATCGCTGTGTTCCTGAGTATAGGCCGCAATCGCGCTCTCCAGGCTTGGAACGATGAGCCGCATGCCGCCGCCGTTTTTCAACACGCGCGCGCATTCCTGAAGAAGCAGCTTTAGCTCGTCCGGATAGAAGTGCTCGAACATGTGGGTTGAATAGATCGAGTCAACCGAGTTCGATGGAAAAGGAAGCCCGTTTCTAACATCCAGCCAAACGTCAATCTTGTTGAAGAGGTTGCCGTCTATATTCACGAAACCAGGAAGGTACTTCGTACCGCAGCCCAAATGAAGGTGATTCGCTCCGTCCGCGGGACGCGCGTTGAGCAAGTACCGCCGCAAGAAATAATTCGGAACAGTGGCCTTGGCAATGCCCCAAAACACGATGTCTTTATAACGCTGGTGAAGCAACCTATCCTCCGCTAACGGTGACCGATATTGGTGATCGCATTATAGAGCAGCCTGTCGCGCAATTTTTTGAGGTGGGTGCGACGACTCATGCGACGGCTTGGCTATAAATCCTGGCCAGGTGTTGAGCCTGATGCGATAGCGTCAACTTTTCCAGAATCGTCTGGCGCGCAGCCGTCCCTATGCGGGTACACATTTCGGGCGACCCGAGTAAAGCGGAAAGCCCCTGCACAAGTTGTTCGAGTCCATCCGCAGGAATGAGCCATCCATTCTCGCCATGCTCAATCACTTCATCAATTCCCTGCCCGCGACAGCCAATCACCGGCTTGCCGCAGGACATAGCTTCCAGGTACACGCATCCCAGACCCTCGTTGCGGCTGGGCAACACGAAGACGGAACAGCGCCGCATGGCCTCTGCCACTTCGGACCGACTCTGCCGACCGACAAACTGAACCTGCGGCCCAATGCCCAAGTCGCGCACCAGCGCTTCAAATTGGGCGCGATCCGGCCCTTCTCCGATGATGCGGCATCGAAGCTGGGGAAAGGAAGGTCTGAGATTTGCGAGCGCTCTCAAAACAAGTTCGTGGCCTTTGCTGCGATGCAGGTTGCCGACCATCAGAATCTCCGGATCGAATCGTCCCACCTCCGCCTGGTTCGGCGAAAACAAATTCGGATTCACACCGTTGTACACGATGGTGCTGGAGGTTTCGCCCACCGTTCCGGTTTTCAAATTTTCTTGTACCTTGCCGCTGACACAGATTACGGTCCGCGCGGCGCGATAGATGTTGACTGACACCTGGCGTCGCCAAGCCGCCGGAATTCCACCCAGAAAGCACGTGTTAAACACATCCAAACCATGGAGCGTAACCACGAACGGAATATTCAAGCGCCTGGAAATTAACGCCGCCGCGTGGCCGCAGGGAAGGGCTGCGTGTGTGTGGATGACATCGATCGGCCGCGCACTGTGCAGCCTGCGGATTCGTCCGAGGACACGGGCGTAGAGCAGTTTCCCCGCACTTGAGAGCCCGAGATTTCCGGGAATTTGCGGATATCGCACCCAATGCGCCGCAGCCGATAGACTCGCTCGTCTTCGAGGATAGTAGATCGGGGAGACGGCAATCACGCTGGAATCGATACCGAGTTGCCTAAAGTGCTCAATCGGTTCCGCGATGAAACAACCGCTCACCTCATTTTGGTCCGAGGGGAAAAACGGTGTGAGCGTCAAAACGTGCAGCGCTGAAACCACCTCGGCGGCTCGGGACATCAGTTTCGCCCACTTTCAGGACAGACTAATTCCTGAGCTAGCACAAGCAGGCGTTCAACGTGCTCGCTCCAACTGAAGTCGCAAGCCCGCCGCTGGCCATTGCGCGAGAGCCTGTCCGCCAAGTCCGGCGATTGCTGAATTTGCAGTACCCGTTCCGCCAACGTATCGGGAGAGAAACGGGGGAAATAAATTCCCGCATCCCCGCAGATTTCGCGATGCACCGGCAAATCCGACGCCACCACCGGCAAGCCACTCGACATCGACTCGATCAGTGGATGCGCAAAAGATTCGGCATAAGCCGGGGTTACATAAATGTGGCAGGCACGATAGAGGTGATGCAGCGAGCGATAGGCTATCGTCCCCAGCTCGACGATATTCCCGCTTCCCCGAAGTTCGTTAGCGAGCGACGCCGCGGATTCGGCTCGATATGTCCCAGGGTTCTCGCCTGATTTCAGTTGGCAGGTAAGAAAAAGTTTCACCTTCTTTCCCTTTAGGCGACTGTTCAAGATGGGCATCGCCCGGAATAATGTTTCGAAATTCCGGTAATAATTGTAGTGGCTCACAAAGAGCAGGCGGAGAGCGTCTTTCCCTTCCGCAAGCTGGATTTGAACAGCCGATGGCAACGGCGCTGCATCGCTCGTAAAAGCATCCTGGTCAAATCCATGGTGCACGGAAAGTACTTTCCTGCCGCTCCACTGGCTAAGTTCCTGGGCAAACGCTTCGCTCGGGGCAACGGTTATTTCGGCGCGTCTTATGGATCGCAGTGCCAACCATCCCTTGACTAAAGTGTCCGCCCATATCGCGTAGTCTCCGCGAGCACGAACATCACGGAAGAAATCGCCGGAAGTATAGAGCGAGTTACGAGACAGGAGTATCTGCGGGACGGGAGAGTTCCAAAGCGCAAAGTTGCCTGCGGAAATCAACACCTGCGCGCCGCTGCGCCGGATCAGTTTCGGCAACGTCGCCTGCTCACGAACGAACCGCCGAGGCGCGCCGTTAGATTCCGTTGCCTCGACAAATGAAATGTTCGGAAGTTTCCCAAACTCCCCGCGAATAGCGGGATTCAACAGAACTGTAGTTTCCGCATCCACTCTCCGCGCCAGATGGGGAATCACATTGCGCAGATAAGTAAGGCCTCCACCCGCACTCGCGGCAAGGCCGTTGATAAACAATCTGATCATCGGTGGGGCACGACGGCTCCAAAACCGGCTGGCGACGGACGGAAAGCTCGGGAAACAACGCCGGCTACCGGGACCGCAACAGCGCCAGGAACAAGATCCGCGAGTAGAAATGCGAAAACCCAAAAAAATAGGCAGAGATAGGAACCCGCGGCAAAAAGCCAATCCTCAAAGCCGGCGTGGACCAGGCCCGATAAAACCACCATGGCCACCGGGATCGAGTAGTGGCGTGGGTTGGCGGTTCGCTTCATCCACGCGCACACTTTCCATACATTCGACGCCGTCACCGCCAGGAGCGCAACGAAGGGCAATACTCCCATCAGACCCACCCACTCTGCGATGGTCATGTAACTGCTGCCGTGCTCACGAGCTGTCTCTGCGCTTGAAGCAAACCTTCCGAAACCCAATCCGGGATCCTCGCCCGTCGGACTCGTGCCGTATCCCGTTCCGAACAACGGATGATCTTTGATCGTCGCGATCGACTTTCCCCAAGGTGTCAGCCGCGAACCCAGTAGACCTTCTTCCTTGTGCCCCTTGTAGAGCACTGCGTCCTTCAGGTCCCCTGCCGACTGGTTCAGGGCTCCCGGAGCTACCATCCCAGTGACCGCCACCATGAACAGAACCATGGCCACTACCTTCACCAGCAATTTGTACTGACGCAGGCAAAAACAGAAGATGAGGGTAACGAGCATTACCGAAACCATTCCAGCACGTGCCATGCTGAAAAAAACAAGGTAGGTGCAAAGAAGCAGAGCGGCCATCCTACGGAATCGCAGCATCGGCCCATCGCTGATGAGCCAACCCCACAACAGGACGGGGAAAACTCCGATGCTCATCGCGGCGCCAAGGGAATTGGGATTGCCCCAAATACTTTGGCCCAGACCGAAATAACAAATGGTAGTGATATAGACCGCAATCTCACTTCCCCAAAGCAGACCGCGAAAAAAACGGTCTTCGCGTCCGAGAACGGCCAGGCGTGCGCCCGCGGCACAATATAGAAAAAGAAGGAGCAGGCTCGAAGCCTTGAGGGACGCCATCTGTATATAGGGAGAAACGGTGGCGGAGACAAATGCGGCGCTGATGCAAAAGAAAGCGATCAGATGTAACGATCCGAAAGGCCTGGCGGAATTCTTCGTCCAAACAGCGTAGCCAACGACAGCACCCGCAGCCAGCACCACCCAGCGCCCCCTTGTCCAGGCGTTTTGCAGGGGGACATGCATGCCCGCCCAAAGAAAGGCGATCATCAGCAGAACGAAGAAACGCTGGTGATATTTCCAGAGGCTGGCGACGATTACCTCCAGCAGCAATATTCCGCCCAGGAAAGAAATGTTGCCGAAGTATTGCAAATGGGCATAGATAAAATACAGTGCCAGGCACAAGCCCAGCGCGACGCCAGCCCACTGCATGGGTTTCACGGAATTCATCGAGCCCTCGTACCGGCGGAGATCGCAACCGCGGCCAACCCATCGGCGCATGCTTCCGGTGAGTAGTTTTGAATTCGTTCCAAGCTGCGCGCGCTCATCGTTTGCTGGAGCTCAGGTTGCCGCACCAGAGAATTGATCGCCCAGCTAAGTTTGTCCAAATCTCGCGGAGGCACGACGTAACCATTCCACCCATCTTCGACCAGGTCGGCCGAACATCCCGCCACACTGTTAACGATGATGGGAAGTCCACACGCCATTGCTTCGTTCACCACCAAACCCCAGGTGTCGCTGTGCGTCGGTAGAACCAGGGCTTCCGCTAGCGCATATAGACCGGCCATATCTTCCCGCTGCGCGAATCCCGGAAAACAAACCACCCCCGGGCTGATCCGTTTCGCCTGTTGCTCCAGTTCTTCTTTGGATGCACCATCGCCTGCAAACACCAAGCCCACCTCCGCTCGCAGGCCGCTCTCTAGTTTGGCATAGGCTTGGAGGAGATCAAAGACACCTTTTTGCGGCACCAACCTTCCGCCAAACAGGATGAACCGGCGCGGAAGCCCGAATCTTTCCCGAGATGCGGCCGGATTGCGCTTCACTTCCTCCGCCTGCGTTGCAAAAAAACTGTTATCGACTGCGTTGGGCGCGGTAAAAATGCTCTCCGCCGGAGCTCCCAGCAATCGCAGATATTCGAAGGCTGATTTGCCTGGTACCACAAACCGAGCGCAACGCTTCCGGAAATTTGCCTTCAAGAATTCTACCGGTTTGCGCTGGCCGCGCGCGTCTCGGGCGTTGCTCTCCGACCACAAAATGAACCGGACTCCGCGGTGGCGTGCCCACATCAGCGCTTGCCAGGAGGCAATGTAGTTGTACCCGCCGCAAATGATCGCCTCTGGGGAAAACGTTTTCAAAGATGCTGAAAGTCCGGCATTCAACAGGAAGTGCGAGCGGCCGGCACGAAAGCGCCAGGAAGGCAGGACTTCGTATGGAAAGCGAATTTCATCTTTGTAGACGCGCCATTGCCTTAGGGTAGGGTCCGTTTCTGAAAGAAAGATCACCTTTAGATCGATTCCCTCGTGGTTGGCCAGCGCATTGAACACGGGGATGCGGTACGGAGCAATGATCTCCGTCAGGATCACGACCCGGTGTGTCATGCGCTCCACTCGTACGAAGTTCTGAATGAACGCCGCTCTTGCTTCATGCGATTCGCGACGCTTTCTTCTCTTGGGGCTTGTTACGGTTGAGCACGGCCAACTGCATAATCTCCTGCCACTGTTCGGTGATCCGGTCCCAGTTGAATTTTTCGGCGTGCTTGATCGCCGCCGACGACATCTGATCTCTCACATCCGGGTCCTGGATCAAACGGCTGAGCGCTTCACTCATTTGATCATCGGAAGACACCAGCAGCCCGGTAACCCCATCGACGACGTAGTCGGGGCGGTAGGAACTCCGCGCCACGCACGGAAGACCGCACGCCGCAGCCTGCCCCAACACCTGGGGATGCCCTTCAAGTTCGCTCGGGAAAAAGAATATGCGGGCACGGCGCATCTCGTCACCCAGTTGAGCAGCGTTCAGGTGGCCGGCGAATATCACGTTGCTGCAGTTGAGTTCTGTTGCCAGCCGTTGGCACGCGCCCTGCTCCTCCCCCATCCCCGCCAGCCGGAATTGCCATCCCGGATGTTTGGCAGCCTCCCGCACCACGAGGTCGGCCCGCTTGTACTGGCGAAAGGATCCCGCAAACAGGACGCGCGGCCGTCCAGCCTCGTCTCTCGGTTCCGCAGCTGGATAGTAATAGCGCCGGTCGATGCCGTCGTAAACCGTTTGCACATTCCGCCCTCCGAGTCTCTCGACGGTCTCGGACATGTTACGGCTGTTCCCCGCGACCACATCGCACTCCCGAATTGCGCGCCGAAGAAGCGGCCGGTTCGTGTCCTGTTCGAGACCCCCGGAAACAACGTAAGTGACCAGCGCCGACTTCCAACGCAACTTGGCACGAGCCGAAAGAAATACCGCATCGAGAGGACCTTCCCTCGGGAAAAAGTAGACATCCGGGACATGGCACAGCATATGCCACAGAATGCGGGCTGTATTCCCGCGTTTCTCCCACTGAAGAATTCTCGTGTTCGGGCGCGCGGCGATTCTCGGGTCCGCCGCTCCGCCGCCGAGCATCACCACCCGAAAACGCGATGGATCCATTCGTGCCACGACTTCCTTCACCGTCAGGTTCTGGGCATTGGTATTGCTCTCGTCAGCGAAGGAAGGCGTGAAGACCGTAATCATATTGGGTCATTGAATCATTGAGGCATTAAATCATTGACTCAACTCCTCAATGACTCAATGATTCAATGTCTCAATTCTACCCAATATCTCAGAACGAAGATCGCGCAACCGGGCCCGCAGGCGCAGCACTGGATCTCGGGTTGAAACCGTTCTCTCCATGTGCTCACGGGCGGCTTGCAATAACCGCTTTCGGATTTCGAGTGCACCCCCATCGCTGCTGGGACGCGTCTCCGCTGGGTCGGCTTCCAGGTCGTACACTTCCTCGGTCGCTCCGGACTCAATCCGCATCACCAACTTGAATCGCGCATCGCGAACCCCAATGAGCCTCGATGCGTTCCGGCTTTCTGCCCGGAAGGGGTTCGTACAACCGTAGACGCACTCTATGATCGCGGGATCGTCCCATGCAACCCCTCGCTGGAGGTTTGCCCATAGACTCCGCCCCTGAAACGCAGATGGAGCCTGCACGCCCACGATCTCAAGCAGAGTGGGCGCCAGGTGCAGATGGCTCATCGGAGAAGCTGGAACTTTCACCCCTCGCTCTCCAGGAACGCGGATCAGGAGCGGCACACGAACAATTTCTTCACTCAGGCGTATCGGCGCGTGATAGCGCCCGCCGTGTTCAAAAAACTCCTCACCGTGATCCGCGGTCAGCGCAAAAACGCAGTCGTCCCACAGATGCGTTCGCTTGAGACTATCCACCAGCCGGGCGATCTGGCGGTCCATCCACCGGATACCCGCGTCGTACAACTGCACAACCTCATCCCGTTTTGCGCTCAAGCCGGAAGACGTCATGTCCGAACGGTTCCAGTATTCATTCAGATAGCGAGCCCGGCCAGGCTCGATGTCTCTTCCTGCCAGTTCGCGAAATGCCTCATTCGGCGGATAGTAGGGCGAATGCGGATCCATCAGATGAAGCCAGAGAAAAAATGGACGCTGCCCAACCGATGCCAGCCACGACTGCGCCTCGTCCACTAGAATGTCCGCGGCGGGAAATCTTCTCAGCGCGTCGACGCTCTCGGCCGCCGGCGCAATCTTCATGCAGTACTGAAAGTACAGTTCGTTGTAGAGACTGCCAAGTCCGAGCGCTCCCGCAAAACTTTTTATCGATCGATTCAGCTTCCCACGCGCCGAATCGGCGGACGGGGTCTCCAAATTGACTGTGTTTTCGATTGACTGCGTCTCGAAGTCAAGAAAATCGCGGAAGACCTCGAATCCATGGTCGTAGCCGAAGCGCGGCGAAATGTATGGATTGCCTGCGGAAAACGCTGCCGTAGCGTAACCAGACTCACGCAATACGGTTGCGAGCGTGCTTTCGCCGGGAGCGAGTCCGACTACATCCCGGCCCAACGCCAGCGGCATCCGCGAAGCAAGAATCGCCGGAAACGAGTAGTAGGTAGGCGCACCGGCAACGATGGCCGCCGGCACCACGAAAGACTCCGGCGCCAACGAATCCAGGAAGGGAGTCGTGGGACGAGCGTATCCGTACAATCCACAGTGATCCGCGCGCAGGCAGTCCACCGTGATTAACACCAGCGACCGCTTGCCCTGACCCGGGTTCTGAGGCGAATTCTGAACCAAGTTACCTGCTCGCTCCCGCGCTAGTCACGCCCACGCTCACTCTCCCGTTTTCTCCCGCATAGGCGCCTTCGGTTGCAATTGAGAATAGATCCGCATCATGGACGTAGAGCAAGCTCGGCCATTTTTTTTCCAGCGCGGTCAGGAATTCATCCAGGAGCTTCAACGTCGGGGTGCGGAAGTCCTGAATAGTCGAGTGGAAATTAATCGAATGAATCGAAATCACCGCTGGCAAACCGCCCGCGAAACACTCCTCCACCTGCGTCACCAGTTTCTCCACATCGCACCGCTCCATGGCGGGCTCGATTTCGACCGTACGATAAGTGGAAAGCATTCCGTTTTCGTCCAGATATGGGCCGGTTCGCTCGCCGGGGCCGTTCTGCACTACGCGCACTCCATCTTCGAACCAGGCCGTTCTCGAATCCGCATTGGCGCGATAGCCCGGCGCACAGGCACTGAATGGGCTCGTAGTAAACAAGTCGCGAAAAATTCCCGCCGCACGCTTGATCGCCGCACGCTGGTCGTCCACTGGCAAGAATCGACGCGCGGGCCGCAGCTCCGGATCCCAGTACTCGTACCCGATCCAGGGCATTCGCCAGTGAATGTACGGAGTCTGCGCGCGCCACAATTTCTTGACCAGTTCAGACCGCTCTTCGCCAGTGTCCAATTCTCTGGCAATCGCCCGTTCGCAAAAGTGAGTCAGCCCGTGCAGAGCGGGATAGAATAACCTTTCTCGAATGCCTTGCCGATACGCCTCCAATAACTGGGGACGACGCCACTTCCCCGGCAAACCTTCAGTTAACGGCCGCAGGGAAATTCGTTTCTGACCAGGCTCGAAGCAGCCATCAAAATCCACATTGGCCATAATGAAATTCATGACCATCGACGGTCTGCGCCCGGTCGAGTCCCGATGCTTTTTCAGAACTTCTCCGAGCGCATGCACATCTTCGGCTGTTTCCAGGGTGTAGAAATCGTACGGCTTCTCGCCCAGATTCAACCCTGCTGCCCGGAGCTCTTCCCATCCCTCACGGTCCCGCACCCCCACGCGACCCCAATCGTCGCTCTGAAACAGCACGAGCGGGCGATCGAAGCGCAGAGCAGCAGGCGTCGCCGACTTCTTCACGCGCCCAAGCGCATTGCGCAATCGCGTGATCATTTCACTTCGCCCCTACGCAGCAACGTCATTTGCAGGCCCATACACTGTAGTTCGCTGTGAAATCTTCGTTACCGCCCGCGATCGGTTCCAACACATAACCGACCACATTCACGAAAGGAACGAACGTCCATTGCCACAAAAGAGCCAGAATCCTGGGCCTGAAAAACGACAGCAGAAACACATTGCAGGTCCTGAAAAACCCAGTGAGGCTATTTCCCTCAGGTATGACCTCCACGGTTTCGAACTCCCGCAGCAGATGTCGCCAGCTCTCCGGCAGAAATCGCCAGCACTCCTTATCATTGTTCCGCAAGAGGACTGCTGGAGCGCTCAAGAAAAGCACGCCTCCCTTGCGGAGCACACGTTTGATCTCTGCAACCGCCAGTCGAGGATCCGGCAGGTACTCGAAAACCTGCGTGCAGATCACAAAATCGAATTGCTCGTCCCGAAAAGGCAACGCCTCTGCCGCCGCACCAACATTTACGAGCGGAGTTATCCGCAAGTCAACTGCAACATAGCTTTTTGCGCGGACCCCGAGCAGCGGACGATAGGGCTGCAATCGCCCTCCGATATCGAGCACACAGAGAGCGCTCCCCTGCAGACGATCCAGTCCGGCTTCAAAAATCTGCCGCCGCCTGCGCAGGATCAGCCAGTTCGGATCCCTCAGAGACGGGTGCAAGCGCGCTCGACTAGACCGTTGAACCTGTTCCAATGTGGATGGCAGTGGCATGGGGAAGGTTAGAGGTATCCCAAATCTCGCAGACGTTTTTCGAGCACCGCCTGCTCGGCTTTATCAAGCGCTTCGGCATCGTCGCGAACAAGTTCCCGTAGCACAAATTCCAGGAATAGTTCCAAGCTCTCGAAACGTGCGCCGAACTTCTTTTCCGCCGACGCGCAAAGTTCTTCCGGCAAGCTGATTTGTCTTCTTGCGGTCATTGTGAGAGAGACGGCGTCCTCCCCATTGCGCCGAGAACGCGGCCACGAATCGCGGCCACGATCATCTTGTCGTCATTGTCCAATCCAGCCAGCAGCGCCAGTCCACAAAACGATGCGTAGGACACGACCAATGCAATTCCAATCCACAACCATTCTGGATGCAGATGCAATGAACGCATCAACAGCCGCACACCCACGGTCAATGCCAGGCTGGCCAGAAAAGGCCCGAGCAAGCGGATATACGTCCGATTGTAAGGCGACAACTGCAAGGCCGCCCGAACCTGCCGCAGACACAGGTAATTGCTCAGGGCATTGGTCAACGCCGCTGCCAGCGCCACTCCGGCCATTCCATACGGCCGCACCAATCCGATCGTAGCCGCGACCATGAACACTGCCATGACCACCTGCACGCGAATGAGGCGTGCCTGGTTCCCCGACATCAGCAGCATATAGCCGACCGAACCCACTCCCGCGTTGACCAATTGCCCCAGCGTACCCAGAACCAGCACAAACCAGCCTGCTTCAAATGCCGCACCAAACAAACGCATCAGGGGCTTTGAGAAGATGATCATGACCAATGCCAGCGGCAGGGTCAATCCGAGGATCCATTTGGTCAAGGTCTGGAAAAGCCGGCTCAGCAACGCGCGCTCTCCTCGGGCATGCAAATCGGCGATCGTCGGAGAAAATATCTGATTGACCGACTGCAGCGCCACCGGCACGAACGCGACCAGCGTCACCGCCACGGCATAGATTCCTAACTGCCGAACGTCAAGAAAGACTCCCAGCAGTATCTGGTCGGCTTGACCAAGGATAAACTCCAGGACACTTACGCCGAACACGGCGGCGGAAAACCAGAACACTTCGCGCTCCATGGGCACTGCCGTGTGTGGAGCCTGCCTTGCCGGCTTCGGTGTTAGTCGCCACGCTGCCACCAACAGCAGGATCAAAACAATCACTGCACTTGCCACCTGAGCCAGCAAATATCCGCGAAGCCCGAAGCCCAAACTGAGCAACACAACGCCGAAGACAATATTCAGCGGACTTCCGATGAAGCTCGTAATGACCGTGCGCAGCGCGACGTCTTTATATCCAGCCAGAACCTGGCCCAGGAAGGCAGTGAACGCGCCCAGCACCAGCATGACGGCAAACAGGTGAAGATAGGGTACGAGAGCCGGCGCATGATAGAGACTCCGCGCCAGCCACGGCCCGACCACCATCATCGTCGCGGCCAGCACAACATTCCCAATTCCCAGCAACCCGAACGCCCGGCGCAGGAATCCATGCAGGCGCTGCCATTGTTCTGTCGCCGAATATGCGGCCACAAAGCGCACCGCAGCCTGGGGCAGACCGAGTCCGTTGAAAAGTCCGAAGAACCCGACAATCGTCATGCCCAGTGCGTAGATACCAAGCACATCCGCGCCCAACACACGCGCCAGGTAGATTTTGAAGAGATATCCCGCGCCCGCGGTAAATAGAGTCCCAGCAAAGAAGACCGCCGAATGCCGCGAGATCTGCCCCATTTCGCTGCGAAATCGCGCTTCATGACTGGTTGCAAGCGGCGGCTGCGACGACTCGAGGGCGGTATTGGGGATATTCAAAATCTGCCTTAGTAAATACTGACGAATCGTTGTACCGGATTATGTTCCAGATTATCTCAAACCGCTCGAGTGTGGGTCGTCGGTGGACATTCGTACGTTGTGCGCCGCGGGAACTAGGCGCTTTCCTTCCTTGCGGGGTCCGGCCGATTGTCAGTTTGCCCTCGCCAAGCTATTCAGCTGGTTCCGCTCGACGTTGCTTCAAATCCCAAAGGACATCGAGCTTGTCGAGGACAATATCGGTGGTGGACACGGGCGACAGTAGAAAATCGGTGAAATTGCCGCGACCGAAGTCGAACCTGGGAACCCTGACGTACCCGGCGGACGTGATCCAGTAAGGTTGGTAGTTTAGAGCCTCGACGATTTTGCGGGTTCGCTGGTTCCCGTGGAGGCGGGGGAGGATCTCGCAGACTATAAAGGGGCGGTCTCGGGTGATGATTCCCTGCATGCCCTCAAGTACATCTGCCTCGAAATCCTCAACGTCGATCTTGATCAGATCCACCCGCATTGGGTGACGAGTTTCGTACTCGTCGAATCGCACCGTTTCAACCTCAATGCGGGGAGAGCCCTTTCTGGACTGCCAACTGTCGCTGGCTAGCGTGCCGGTGCTCTCCACGTCCAGACCCTCGCCACTAGGCAAAAAAAAAGTCGCCTGCCCGCTTTCGCGGGAAAGCGCGACGTTCTCGCAGCGAACGCGGCCCTCCAATTGATTGAGCAGAACGTTCTTCTTCAGGCCGTCAAATATCGATGGCACCGGTTCAAAGGCGATGACCTGAAGCTTTGGACTCCACAGGGCACCCAAAATGGAGTAAAGGCCACAGTTTGCCCCTACATCAATGAACGTCGTCGCACGCTCAAACAAGAATCTGAGCGTCCGTGAAGTTTCGGGCTCGAACCCATCCAGTCCATGCCAAAAGAGCAGAGAGGCGATTCCAATCCCAGAGTTCCTCCCGATAGACATGCTCTTGCCGTTGGGCAGACAAATCGTGACACTGTTCTTGCGCACCTTTTGTTCTAGGTGCAGCACAGCCTGTGAGGAAACGAACCGCAACGGCTTCGCGGAATATGCGAGCAATTGGCTCAAGTAGTAGTTGTCGCGCCAACGTTTCAGTAGTTTCGTGAGGCCACCGGCCATCCAGTCTCGTCCCTTCCCGAACTTGCGTTCCGACCTGGCTCCGCAGGCACGTCCTCGAAACACGGTTGAATACAATTTAAAGCTAGCAGAACGCGGAGCATTTTGTGGGCGGACAGTTGGCTATCTCAAACTGCTCGCCTCTGGTTGGCAAAGAACTTCCGACAGCGCCTCCGGAGAAATCGCCTGCACCAGCCGGCGAGCGGTGTCCGAGCCCGGCATAACCGCGCCCAACATTTCTGGAATGCGCAAGAGTTCATCTGGAAATTCGAGCATCCGCCCCACGCCGAAGCGGACATATTGGGGAGCATATCCGGCGTAAGCGTGCCGCAACCATCCGCACAGAAAGACGGGGATTCCGACCGATGCGCATTCGAAAGCCACTGTCGACTCGACCGTCACCGCGCACCATGTCTTCTGAAGAACCTCGCGAGACAGTGGCGCATCCGTCACGCTCACCAACTTCCGGTCGCCCTCGCTCAAAATCCGTGTCACCAGCCTCCGCCGCTGCCGGGCGCTCTCAAACGGATGCATCTTCAAAACCACGGTCTTGCCCGCCCCGCGGGCAGCCGCGCAGAGGCGTGGCAGCACCTCTCGATAAATCGCCTCCACCCGCCAAAGATCTGACTCATAGGGCTCGGTGAAAAATGTGATCCAGGGAGCGCCTTCACTCCAGACTGAAGCATTCTCTCGCCCGGGAGACGACGCCGCTCCGATCCGAATCCGGCTGGCATCAACTCCGCAGATGCGTTCCAGATAGTCACGCTCCATCTCGCCTTTGGCCAGATATTTTGAAAATCGCAGATTCTTGTGTGCCATGCGGCCATCGAGCGCTCCGTGATGGCACGCGACTGCCGGAACTCCACGCTGCTCCGCCAAAAGCAGCGGAATCCGCGTGTAGGGATTTGAATCGTCGGCGCTCAGGCAGCCTACCACCGCCCGCTTCTCAAAGACCCGAACCCAGGCGTCCCGAACCGCCAGTCCCCAGCGCAACCAACGCGGCCCCTTCTTCAATATCTCGATCTGCAACGGCAAGCTGAATGCCGGATGTTCTTGCAGCGTCTGCTCCATCTGCTTCCAGCAGACTTCAAGTTTCTGCAATTCCTTCTGGTCGCACCTCTTCGCGGCAAAACTCGCCAGAGTCGCCGTCTGCACATTCGCGGGAACCGGCGATACTGCCGCAGACTCGCGGGCGAGCACCAGAAGAAATTTCTGCTCCGGCAAAATCCCCGCGTAACTGAGTGCGGTTTTCGTGACGTTCAAATACGCCGTCGGAAGCAGCACAACCGGCTCCGGCAATTCCGTAGGTGCCCCCGCCAGTTTCCTTCGCCACACGTAGTGCGGATCGTATTTGTCGTACACCACCTGCCGCAATTGTTCAAAACTCAGGTTCCTCGCTGCGGTCGCGCTGCGACGCAAAAAGCTGGGCACCAGGCGCTTCCGCAATCCCCGGCGGAGTATTTGCAGCGGTATTCCCAACCGAAGTCGCAAAGCTTCTGCCATCACCGACGGCCGGCTTACCGCCAGCGTGCGACATCCACTGAGCTTCTCGGCCAGCCGAAGCGCGAGTTGCACATCCTGCAATTGCGGCTGCAGCAGCAAACCGATCACATCCCACCAGTCGATGCCAAAACGATCCACCACGCGTCCCATGCCGAGTTCAAGCAGGTGACGCCAAACCTGCAGGTCCCCAACTTCGACGGCAAAGTCGAAAACGCTGTACACCGGACAGCCCAGCGCGGCACTCCGCTCGTCATAAAAAGATTTTGGGGCTTGCCCCAGGTCGATCACCGAATCCCAATGCTGACTTGTCCACCAACCGTGGAAGTCGTCGTCGGGATGTAAGAGGAGAACTCGCATAAAATCGAGGACAATGCTGGTTGATCAGTCCGACACCAGAGTCCAGGTCAGCGGCGTTCCCCGCTCCACATCGCGGGCCGCGCGTTTTCCCAGAACTTCATTGAAGTGCCGTGGGTGCAATCCGTCCGCCGGACGAATCGAACGCACGTTCTGTTTTGTAAACAATTCGCCCTTCCTTATATCTTCGACCACAAACAAGGAACGCCGAAACCTGCGGCTGTTGGCCTCGCGCGGTCCAGAAGCAAACTGCACCGCGCCAAGAGCTTTCTCGGCCGTGCGCACCGCCTCCACCATCGCCTTGAATTCCTGGGGTTCGAGTGAGAACGCGCCGTCCGGCCCGCCATCCGCGCGTCGCAGACAAAGATGTTTCTCAATAATGCATGCTCCCAGCGCCACCGCGACCACTGGAACCGCGATGCCCATCGTGTGATCGGAAAGTCCCACGGGACAACCGAAACGGCGGGCAAGCTCCGGGATCGTAAGCAGGTTCGCCTCTTCCGGTAGTGCCGGGTAGGCGCTCGTACACTTCAACAGAGCAATCTGAGCGGCACCCGCCCCGCGCGCCGCCTCGACCGCTTCGGAGATTTCCTCTTCGCTCGCCATTCCCGCCGACATAATCAGCGGCTTACCAGTCCGAGCCATCTTCTGGATCAGGCCGATGTCCACCAGTTCAAACGACGCCACCTTGTGCGCCGGAACATTCATCTGCTCAAGAAAATCGACGGCACTATCGTCGAACGCGCTCGAAAACAAGTGCATCCCCAGTTCGTCCGCGATCTCTTTGAGTTTCGGCTGCCACTCCCAGGGCGTAAATGCCTCCTGGTAAAGGTCGTGAAGAATGCGGCCATCCCACAGCGTGCCGCCCGCAATCCGAAAACACTCTTTGTCGCTGCGCAGGGTGATCGTATCCGCCGTGTAGGTCTGGAGTTTCACCGCATCCGCGCCCGCGTCTTTGGCGGCGTGAAGAATGCGAACCGCCTGATCGAAATTCTGGTTGTGATTGGCGGAAAGTTCGGCAATCACATAGCAGGGCGCTTGCCATCCAATCGTCCGGTTGCCGATGCGAAAGCTGCGCTCCATCAGGTACCCACCTTCGCGTTCAAATGCGCCGCAGCTTCCGCGGGAGCAAACGGTGTGCGCCGCCCACTGCGAACCGTCGCCAGCGAGTTTCCGCCCTCGTTGAACAGCAGGTCCAGTACGCTGGCATGCGCCTGGAATGGAGGGAAAAGCTGCCGGTACGAAGGGTGCTCGTAATGCTGAAAGACTACATCTACGCCCTGGCCAGTCAGGATTGGCAAGTCGTTCAGCAGATAATCGGCAGATCCCAGCGGCGAAACGTAGGTTGTCGCCCCTGACAAACTGCAAATCTCCGCCAGCAATTGAGTGCGTTTGCCATCAACCCCCAGATGGGAAGACCTGACGATTGGCGTCTCGACCCCCAGCGCCTTAGACAACCAGCGGAACAGGCTGATGGTCAGCTCGGCAAGACGAAGGCCCGACGATGCCGACCGCAGTAATTCGCTCAATGCCGGGTAATAGTCGTCGAAGCACGGAGCACGGCGATAATTCAACTCCACGGCGCGCAAGTGATCGCGCCAGAATTCCGCTTCCCGAATCTCCACGTCCACGATGCGCTGGCCAAGCCGCCCTCGGAACACGACGGGCACGGTGAGCCACAGCAGGCCCGTCGGAGTCTTGATCCGGTTTCGCTGCTGCCACGACTGCTTCTCAAACTGCACCGTGTCCAGCAGCACGAACTTGTCCACTTGGTCGAGCAGATCGAAATAGCCGAGCCATGGCAGATACGTCGGCTGCGCAATTGCGATTTTCACGACTTGCTCCGCGCAAGCACAAATCGTTCCGTCGCCTTCTGAAATCCCAGGGACTTCCAAAACGCGGCCCACGACGTCTGGCCGTTGGCCAGTTCGAGTTGTATCTTCGAGGGAGAGTGCGTCCACAGCTCCCGAACTGCCGCTTCGCCACACGCCTGGGCGACACCGCGCCGGCGAAATTCTGGACTAACGTAGAGTTCGTAAATGGCGCCCGTCTTCCGCGGAAGAAACCGGTGCTTCTCCAGCCCGAACAGAATGAATCCTGCCCGCTTCTCATCGTAAATAATCCAGCGAAGAAAGTACTGCGGGTTCGCCATGATGGTTGCGAAATAGTGCTCTTTCCAGTCCTCCTGCGGCACAAAAGAGGCGTTCAGTTCGGAAAAATGCTTCACAGCCATGGACAGAAACTCGTCCTGCTCCGAAGATGCGATGGGAAACATGCTAGTGGTCATTGCACTCCTAATCGTTGCGTCGCTTCGACAACACGTGTTGCTCCCAGGCCGTCGACGAGCGTGCGGCCCAGGTTCGTCATGCGCTCACGCGCCATGCGCGAATTGAGCAGCTCTTTCGCTGAAACGGCAAGTTTTGCCGGGTCAAAGTGGCGAGTCTCGCCCATGTCTACCACCACCCCGCGTTGCGACAAAGCCTGCACGACGCGCGTTTGCACAATATTTCTAGAATAGCTCAATACCGCACAGCCGGTGGAAAGGAGCTCCCAGAGCGTTCCACCCGCGGCAATGATCGCCTGATCGGAGTCCTTCATGAACTGCGCCATGTTGGGAGGGTTGAATACGACTCGGAGATTGCTCGCCTTCAGCTTTCGCAGCTCATCCGCTTTGTCGCAGCCGGCTCCCGCGATCACTGTGACTTCAAGATCGAAGCAGTGCGCAAGAGCGTCCACAATTTTCGGCGTCAGATTCTCCGGATCGCTTCCGCCGAGGGTTACGAGAATCCTGTGGCCGGTTTGGCGAATCTCCCTTTTTTCGGTTCCTTGCCTGAACTCCCGGCGCAGCAAAACGTAAGGCGGGCCGGCTAACAGCTCAGCGGTGGCGCCTCGTCTTCGATACGGCTCCTTATCCTCGTCAAGATTCGGATTCACGATCAGATCGGCAGGAAAAGATTCCCTGTCAGCGAAATCATCGATCAGCAGTACTCGAAAACCTGCCGCGCGAACCGTCTTCAGAAAATCACTGCCGAAGCGATCGCCGTCGATCACGACCCAATCGGCGCTCAGCCGGCGAGCCTGCGCAACCGTCTCAACAGCGTCCTCGCGACCGCCGGGGGTTGCATGAACCCGGCTCAGTGAGACCCCTTCCGCAGCCACACGAGGCGAAAGCGCATCCGGCAACTCTGTCACGGCAAGACTTGCCGTGCCGCCGGCGTCCTGCCAAGCCTGGGCTAGGGCCAGGCAGCGCATCACATGTCCAGTTCCTATCGCGAGACTGGCATCGGCCCGAATCAGAAGTACGCCTGGTTTCATCGACTCCTATGAAATTGCATCCGGCTGAAGTTACATTCAATGACCGCCCTGGATGCAAGCTGACCGTATCAGCGAGCGTATCAGCGAACTCGGAATACCGGCTGAATCATCTCGCCTTCAAGATACTTTTCCGGATCTGCTTCGCCCAGCCATTGCGCCACTGTCTTACACACTTCCGCATACACCCGCAGCGTCTGTTCAATCGCCAGCGGATCGTGCGCTGCTGTCATGTTATGCGTTGCCAGCAGCAGCACTCCGCGTTTCACGCATTCTTGCGTGAACAGACTTCGCACCATAAGACTGTCTTTGCCCTCGGCATCGAGGAACTTGATCAACGACCAAACCGGATAACCGATGCACTTGATGCGATCCTGCAATCCCGCCTCTTTTGCCAGCGTGTTCAATCCCTCCTGCAGCACGCGCCCGTTCGCATCCATGCGGGCCAGCGCGTCGGTGTTTTCCAGCACATCCAGCACCTTCATGGCCGCTGCCATCGACGCCACTTCACCCCCGAAGGTAAAGCTGAAAAAAATATCTTCAAACGCCTTCATGACGTCCGCTCGTCCCACCACGCACGCAATCGGGAATCCGTTGCCCATCGCCTTCCCAAAGCAAGCCAGATCGGGAGTCACACCGAACCTTTTCTGCGCGCCCCCCAGCCCGAAGTGAAAACCGCTACAGATCTCATCGAAGATGAGCAAAGCTCCGTGTTCATGCGCCAGATCTTTCACGTCTTCCAGAAAGCCCGCAGCTGGCGGCCAGAAGTTCACCGGCTCCATGATGACGGCGGCGAACTCACTTTTATGTTCGTTCAAAAGTTTTTGCAGCGATCCCAGGTCGTTGTATACAAACGGATGCGTCAAAGCCCGCACCGCTTGCGGAACGCCTGCATTTCGTGTGGTGCTGCCGATGTACCAATCCTGCCATCCGTGATACCCACAGCAGGCAATCCGCTCGCGTCCGCTGAGAGCTCGGGCAGCGCGCACTGCTCCTGAAGTAGCGTCCGATCCGTTCTTGCCAAAGCGTACTTTCTCCGCGCACGGAATCAGCCGCACCAGCCGCTCCGCCAGTTCCACTTCCAGAGGGTGCGGCAAAGAAAAACTGTGCCCTAGTCCCAACTGCTCCGCCACCGCCGCATTCACCTCGGCGTGCGCGTAGCCAAGAATGTTCGGCAGCAGTCCCTGGATGTAATCGATATATTCATTCCCGTCCACATCCCAAACCCGGCAACCCTTGCCCTTCGCCAGGAACGCCGGCGCCACCCCGCGGACGTGCTGGTTGGCTCCCTTGCTGAACGTCTGCGAAGAACCGGGAATCACCTTGCCCGCCCGCTCCAGCCATGCTTTCGATTTTTCAACCGGCCGGCGCGGCGCCGCCGCCGCGCGCGCCTCCTCGTAAAGGCTCGTGTAGTACCCGCGGTTGGAAACTATGTCCGAGTTCATTTTTTCCAGCCCTGGATTCTTCTCGATCAATTCGAAAACATCTTTCATCCCGAAACTCTCCTCCTCGCGAAAAGCCTTGTACACCGCCCGGATGAACTCCAAGTCTTGCGCCTCGTCCACGGTCCACCGGTAATGCTGGTACAAGAACGTCGAATCGTTTTCGACGTTCGCAGTTCGAAATTTGTCCGAGCGCAGGTACGGAGTCACGTGCTCGCGCTCAGAACTTTTACTAGCCTCGTGCCACGCCCGTTCCAACGCGGAAAACGAAAAGATCTCCGTATCCAGCCCATCGGGATAGCTCCTCACCATGGCATTGGAGGCGTAATCGAGATCGCCGCGCTGAAAGCGTCGCACGACCCGATCGATCACTTCCGGGTCAATCAACGGGCAATCGGCAGTGACGCGCACCACCTGCGCCGCTTTTTCCGCGCGCGCCGCGTGGTAGAAACGATCAAGAACATCGTTCTCGCTGCCCCGATAACATGGGACGTCATTCTCCCGGCACATCTTCTCAATGGCGTCGTCCGCCGGAGCGACGGAGGTGGCCACCGCCACCCGATCCACCAGAGTGGCCCGTTTCACGCGTTGAATGACATGCCACAACATCGGCCGTTTTTCGATCTCCGCCAGGCTCTTGCCCGGCAACCGGCTCGACCCCATTCGCGCCTGAATGATCGCCACCACTGGCCCCTCGCTGGTTTCGCTGTTCCAATTCAGCGCCTGCGGCTTTCCCTCTTCCGACGATTTCTTGGCTGCTTCCACCACCCGGATCACATCTAGGCTTTGCTCCAGGTCGACCATCGGCCCGGTTCCGCTCCCCAGAGACTCCAGGAAGGAACGCATTTCCGCTACATACATGTCGTTGGGTTCAAACACGTACGGGATGCTATTCCAACCTGGCTGCTCAGCCGAAAACCAGCGCACTTCCTGGACACTGAAATTCCAAAGCACAGTTCCGGTCTCGCCCACAACTTTGCAGGTGCGCGTGTATGCCCGCTGCACAAAATCCAGATGCAGTTCCGCGCGCCGCCGCTCCGGAAAACTCAGGTAGATCCACGCCGAATCTTCCACATCCACGTCCAGACTGCTGAGATGCTCAGCCCGGCAAGTCACTTCCGTGGGTCGCCCCAACAGCCAGCAAATGTAATCCAGTTCGTGTGAACCATCCAGGATGATGCCCCCGCCCAGTTCCTGGCGCGCGCTGTAGCTTTCGCGATAGTTTTGCCACGGGCGCCAGTCGGGAAGGTATTGCCCCGCTTCCACGTTGAGCCACAGCACGCGCCCGATCTTTCCCGAATCAATGAGCTCCTTCAATATCTGCAAGCCGGGATGAAACCGCATGTTGTAGCCGACCTGGACGTTCCGGTTGCGCCGACGCGCCTCGGCAATCAGTGCCAGGATTCCACTCGATTCGTGCGAAAGAGGTTTCTCGATAAAAACGTGGGCTCGAGCCTGCAGCGCGGCCAGCGCCTCCTCCACGTGATATACAGGCGGAGTACAGATCAGCACGATATCCGGCCTGAATTTCTGCAGCGCCTCGCCATAGTCGCCGAAGATTTCCCCGTTCATCTCCTCACGGCATTGCTTCAGCGCTTCGGGGCTGGTGTCGCAAAAGCCCAGCTGCTCCACCCCAAGAGACTTGAGGTTCCTTGCGTGCCGCCGGCCAATGGAACCGCAGCCTACTACCAGAGCCCGATACCCCACCCACTCGGAAATCGTGGACATGATTTATTTTGCTTGCCTGGTCTCGAGCAAATGCGAGCGCTCGCCTTTCCCTTCAGATTTTCCTTGATAGTGGGTCAAAACTTTACGCAGCGCGTGGATCACGTCTTCCACATCCTGCACCGTCATCGAATGAAACATAGGCAGGCTGATCAGCCGCTCATACGCGTCCTCCGCAACCGGATAGCTCTCCTCCGAGTGGAAGCGCTCCCGGTAGTACGGATGCCGATGCACCGGGATGTAGTGCACATTCACGCCAATATTCTCCGCCCGCAGCGCTCGAAAGATATCCCCCCGCCCCACCGCCAGCATTTCCAGTTTCAGCCGCACCGGATACAGATGCCACGCCGGATTCACACCCTCGCGCACCGTGGGAATAACGATGGTTGGTAATTCCCGAAACACCTCCGCATACTGCGCCGCAATTTCCCGCCTCCGCGCCAGGTTCGCGTCCAGCTTCTCCAACTGTGACAGTCCCAGCGCGCAGGCAATATCTGTCAACCTGTAATTGAAGCCCAGCAGCACCATCTCGTAAAACCACTGCCCGGATTCCTGCCGCTGCCGCGCTTCGCTGCTGATGCCGTGATTGCGAAAACGCCGCAGCGTCTCTGCCAGCCGCGCATCGTTGGTCGCAACCATGCCACCTTCCCCGGTCGTCAGGTGCTTCACCGGATGAAAGCTAAACACGGTCATGTCGGCAATGCTACCAACGCGTTTCCCCCGATATTCCGCGCCCAGCGCATGCGAGGCATCTTCAATCAGCAGCGCTCCGTGCTCCTTCGCCAGCTCGCCCAGTTCATCAAGCGCGGCCGGATGTCCCGCGTAGTCGACCGCAATGATGGCCTTGGTGCGTGAAGACGCGCGAGAACATGCGAGTGCGGTGATTTTCCTGGAGACTTCCCCAGGATCAAGGTTCAGCGTGTCCGGCGAGACGTCGGCGAACACCGGCGTCGCCCCCTGGTACAGAACGCAATTCGCGGTCGCGCAGAAAGTCATGGGGGTGGTAATCGCCTCATCCCCAGGCCCCAGTCCGGCGGCAAACGCCGAACCGTGCAAGGCGGCCGTGCCCGAGCTGAAGCTGACCGCGTGCCGCGCCCCCACCCACGCCGCAAACCGATTTTCAAACTCGCCGATCTTCGGTCCCGTGGTGAGCCAGTCCGACTTCAGAACCTCAACCACTGCCTGCACATCCGCGTCATCCAGGCTCTGCCGCCCGTACGGCAACAATTTCTTCCGCACGGGGTTACCCCCATGAATGGCAAGAGTTTCCAGCTTTGTGGGCAAGGCACTCATGCTAGGCGGACGTTGGAACCGCCACCGCAGTTTCAGGCGTCACCAGTTCTTCCAGTTCACGCCGCGTCAGCCAGCGTTCGTTGCTGTCGCTCGAATATCGGAAGCCTTCCGGAAGCGGCTTGGCATTGACCCAGTTTTCCGATTTCCACCACGGATGCGCCGGCTGTATCACGAACATGTCTTCAGTTTCCAGCGTTTGCCGCGACTCGTCTTCCGACACCAGCACTTCGTGCAACTTCTCTCCGGGACGAATCCCGATGGTCTCCACCTGGCATCCGGGGGCAATGGTCTCCGCCAGGTCCAGCAATCGCATGCTTGGAATTTTCGGAACAAAAATCTCGCCGCCGTGCATCTGCTCCAGGCAGCGGATCACAAACTTCACGCCCTGCTCCAGCGTCAGCCAGAATCGCGTCATTCGCGGATCGGTGATCGTGATCTTCCCGCGCCGCCGCTGTTCCAGGAAAACCGGAATCACACTACCCCGGCTGCCCACCACGTTCCCGTAACGTGCGCAACTGAACCGCGTATTCTTCGCGCCTGAATAAGCATTGGCCTGCACAAACACTTTTTCCGCGCACAGCTTGGTGGCCCCGTACAAATTAATCGGATTCACCGCCTTGTCCGTGCTAAGCGCCAGAATGCGCCGCACGCCCTGATCAATCGCCGCATCAATCACGTTGCGGGCGCCCATGATATTGGTCTGGATCGCTTCAAACGGGTTGTACTCGCAAGCCGGCACTTGCTTCAGCGCCGCCGCGTGCACCACCACCGTCACGCCCGCGAGAGCGCGCTTCAAACGCTCCACGTCCCGAACATCTCCAATGAAATACCGCAGGCTGGGATGATCGAAGCCCGACGTCCTCATCTCATGCTGCTTCAACTCGTCCCGGCTGAAAACCACCAGTCTTTGAGGCTGGTAGTCGCGCAGCATGATCTCCACAAATTTCTTCCCAAACGATCCCGTCCCACCCGTTACCAGTATCGATTCTTGCGACCAATTGACCATTCTTGTCCCTTCGAAACTTCTTCTGTCGAGTTACGCGCCGGGGCGCTGCCCGCCAAGTCTTGACGGTTCCTGAATCAGAAGAATCTTCGCTTTTCGGGTAAGTTCTTGTGCTCGATAGTATAGCTGACGAAGTACTGGGGAAGTATAGCTGCCGCTGCCTCGCGGTGCCCGTGTCCGCCAAGCGGAAACCCGCACGCCAAAACAATATCGCCAAGCTTTAATTTTTGCCTGGTTCTAACTCCCGAGATGCTAAAATCAGGCAAATTCCTCATAACAGCCCGCTCCTGTCTGTCCGGCTTGCTGTGAGAAGGTCGGCTCGGGCGGAGACCTGTGTTTCGGTCGCGGCGCGCAGTCGCATCGAGCTTGATGTTAAGGAGTAACGATGTCTTTGGGACCTCTGGTTCCACGAAGTGACGTTCCACGCAGTAACGACGGATTGCGCGAACTGCAACCTGGCGAACCGGCTGAATTCCTCAGGCCGATCGGCTCCCCACTTTATAACGTGTTGCCGTCGCAGGAATCCACTCTGCGCGAATACATGCGCGTTTTTATCAAGCGCAAGTGGATGGTGATCTCGGTTGTGGCAGGCATCTTCATGGCCGTCGCCATTGCCAGCCTGCGCCAGACTCCCGTCTACGAAGCCGTAGGCCGCATCGCCGTCAACAAAGCCGATCCGAACCTGATTACCTTCAAAGACTCGGGACCAGGTGTCGACTACTACGACCAGAGCGATCTGGATACCGAAGTCCGCATCCTGCAGAGCGATCTGATGGCGCTGCAGGTGATCCGGCAATTGAATCTCGATAAGCGTCCCGAGTTCGGCGGTCATGCCGATCAAAAACAACCCAACCTGATCGCCGATCCCCTGCAGACAGATTCGAACCGCGTCTCCGCTCTGCTGGAAGCGTTTCGCGGTAACCTCCACGTCACCCTTATTCCCAATACCAGAATCATGGAGATTCATTACAACAGCACCGACCCTCAACTCGCCGCCAGTGCCGTAAATACCCTCGCCGCCACTTATGTCGAGCAGAACTTTAAGACCAAATTCGAATCCACCATGCAGGCCTCCGACTGGCTTTCGAAACAACTCGTCGATTTGCAGATGAAAGTGGAAACTTCTCAGGAAAAACTCGTACGCTACCAGAAGGAGCACGAGATTCTAGGGACGGACGAAAAGCAGAACATCATCACCGAAAAGCTCGACGAACTGAACAAAGAGATGACGCAGGCCGAATTTGACCGCATGCAGAAAGAAGCGGTTTATCGCCAGACCCAGTCCAACGATCCGGACGCGGTCGCGGCAGCGATTATTTCCGAAACCGGGGGAGGCGGATCCAGCGCAGGTTCCGGTCTTCTGGACAAGTTGCGCGAACAGCAGGCGAGTCTCGGAATTCAGGTTGCCGAACTCAGCACCCAGTTCGGCCCCTCGTATCCGAAAGTTTTGCAGCTCAATAACCAACTGAAGGAGATTGACCGCCAGCTTCAATCGGAAACGAACAAGGCCGTCGACCACCTCAAGGGACGATACCTGGCCGCATTGCAGCGCGAAAGTATGTTGCGCGAATCCTTTGAGAAGCAAAAACAGGAGGCGAACAAGCTCAACGAGAGCGCGATCCAATACAGCATCCTGAAACGCGACTTGGACAGTAACCGGACACTCTACGAGGGATTGCTGGAAAAACTAAAAGAAGCGGGCGTCACCGCGGGATTGCGTTCCAATAATTTTCGTATCATTGATGCGGCCCGTGTTCCCACCTCTCCCAGCGAACCCAACATTCCGCGCAACCTGTCTTTCGCCCTTGTGTTGGGCGTCATCTCCGGCATCGGCTTGGCTTTCCTACTCGAGAACATGGACAACACCGTTCGCACCCCCGAGCAGGCACAATCGATTTCGGGCCTTCCCTCTCTCGGGATGATTCCGCTCGGCTCCAAGTCCGCCAACCATAAATCGAGCGGCAAGCGACTGGCTTTGACTGCCTCCAAGGAAGTAGTGGAGACAGTAACCCAGGTTCGTCCCCAGTCGCAGATGGCGGAATCGTATCGCGCGCTGCGAACTTCGCTTCTGCTCTCCAATCTCGGTGCGCCCCCGAAAATCATCATGGTGACCAGCGCTCGTCCGCAGGAAGGCAAAACCACTACCAGCATCAACACCGCGATCGTGCTCGCGCAGAAGGGAGTCCGCGTTCTCCTCATCGATGCCGACTTGCGCCGCCCCAGTGTTCACAAGACCCTGGGCATGGGCCCGCGCAGCGGTCTCAGCAACGTGCTCACCGGAAGCGCTACCGTGCAGCAGACGATTACCACCTCTCCCATCCTGCCCAATCTTTTCATCTTGCCCGCGGGTACGCCGCCACCCAACCCTGCTGAATTGCTCGCCTCCTCCAACATGAGGGACCTGCTCGTGGAGTTGCGCCAACAGTTCGACCACATCGTGATCGACACTCCCCCAACTCTTTCCGTCACCGACGCGGTCGTGCTCTCACCCCGCGCCGACGCCACCATCCTCGTAATTCGCTCCGGCCAGACCACCAAACAAGCGCTGCGCCGCGCCCGCGACATATTGACGCAGGTCAATGCTCACGTCGCCGGCGTGCTTCTGAACGCCGTCGATCTAACTTCCCCCGATTATTATTATTACTACGAGTATCAGGGCAAATATAGCCACTACTACCAGGAAGATGCTCCGGACACAGGGAGTGAAGCGGAACCGAAGGCTGTTTGAGGTGGCGTGTTTCGCCGCGCGGGTGCTTGCGGTACACTTTCCAAACATTTGAGGCGGCTGAATGTGACAATGGCCATTCCACTTTCAAACCGGCGACGTTGGCAGTTTGCTTTCGGGGTGGCCTTCCTTGCCTGTATCTATGTTCTCCTCACCGGCAAAGAGTTCGCGGCTAGCGTGTTTGCTTCGCGAGCGGAGTTGCCAAAACTGCAACGCGCCGTGTTCCTCTCTCCGGGAAATGCAGATTATCGCCATCGACTCGGGCGCTACTTTGCCTTTGTTGGCGGTGATTCTCAGGCCGCCATCGGCAGCCTTCGAGCAGCCGTCGACCTCAACCCGCACGATGCCCGCTACTGGTTCGATCTGGCCGCTGCGTATCAAGTAACGGGGGACAGCTCTGGCCAGAGAGCGGCGCTGGAGCGCGCGTTGCAGGCCGAGCCCACCGCGCCCGATGTCGCGTGGGAAGCGGCGAACTTTTTTCTCATTGACGGCGATATCGATCGCGCACTACGCGAATTCCACGTCGTCATCGAGAACGATAATTCGCTGGTAGGCGCCGCCCTGGGCGCCTGCTGGCGCGTGCGTCCTGATACGGACGCTCTGCTCCGCGACGTGGTGCCCGCTCGCACCGATTCCCTGATTTCCTTTCTCACGTTGTTGACGGCCAAGCAGGAAACCGAGGGTGCCATCAAAACCTGGGACCGGCTCACTCAGTTGCACGAGAAATTCCCGAACCAACACCTGTTCGAATTCGTCCGCTATCTTATCGGAGTGCGCCGTCCCGACGCCGCCATGTCTGCCTGGGAGCAAAGCGCGGACGTTCTTGGCCTCTCCGCCTATCTGCCCACGGAGGATAACCTGGTAGTGAACGGCGATTTCAGCCTCGACATCCTGAACGGGGGCTTCGACTGGACCTACGTCAATCGAACCGGAGTCCGGCCATTGCTCGATCCCAGCGACTTCCGCGAGGGTCATCGCTCTCTTTCCTTGACCTTCTTAGGTCCAGGCATCAACGACGCGGGCATTCAACAACTGATTCCGGTGCACGGCGCTACCACTTACAACTTTGCCACGTACTACAAATCCTTGGACTTTGAGGGAGCGGGCGGGCCCCAGATCGTTCTGCGGGATGCCTACACGGGCGCGCCGCTGTATGCCAGCGACCCACTCAAGGATGCCGACTTCTGGAAGGAAGTCCACTCCAAAGTGACCACCCCGGACTCCACCACCCTGATTCTGCTGGCGATCGAGCGCTTCCCGGCTGGCTCCCCCATTCGCGGCAAGCTTTGGCTCGACGATTTCGAACTTGCTCCCGAGAGTTCTCCCGACAATCCCCCCGGCAAATCCAAGGACAACCCGTGAGCTCTGCCTTGGCAACCCAACCTGAACCCGCGCCCGCCGCTAAAGTTTCTCCACCGAGACTTACCAACACGGCGCTGCTGGCCTCCTCCTGCGTCGTGCTGATGCTCGCACCGCTGGCCTTTGGAGCGGTCGAACCTTGGTCCATTTTTGCCTTGGAAGCGTCTGCCATGCTGCTGCTGGCGGTTTGGGCATTCCGCCAGTGGATCAACCGTGAACTGAACCTCTACGACAACGTGCTCTACCGCCCCATGGCCGCCTTTTTTGCGCTGGTGCTGGTGCAGTGGCTGACCGGAACAACCGCCTACCGTCAGGTGACCTACTCTCACTTACTGCTCTACGCTGCCTACGGCATGCTGGCGTTTGTCGTAACCCAGACTCTGCGTCGATCTTCTCAGTTTGAGCTAATGGCCAAGCTGTTCACGGTTTACGGGGCGGTCGTGGCTTTGTTTGCGGTGCTGCAAGGCATGGCGCCGAATGGAAAGCTTTACTGGATCTGGTCCCTGGAGCAGGGTGGCTCCATTTATGGACCTTACGTAAATCACAATCATTACGCCGGCCTGATGGAGATGCTCACGCCCTTCCCGCTGGTACTGGCCGCAACTCACTTCACGGACGGGAACCGCAAGATTGCGGCGACCGGAATCGCCGCGCTGATGGCAGCAAGCATTTTTCTTTCCGGTTCGCGCGGAGGCATAGCGGCGTTCGTCGCGCAAATGCTGGTGTTGGGCGTACTTCTGGTTCGCAAGCGCGAAGGAAGTTGGAAACAACCCCTGATGCTGGCCGCGTTTCTGGCGATGGTAATTGTTTTTCTCGTTTGGATGGGTGGCAACGAACTCACTCGCCGCCTGATTAGCATTCACTCCGAGGCCCGTGAAGAAATTAACGGAGGCGTTCGCCTCACCATCGATCGCGACTGCTGGCGCATGCTCATCAAGAGGCCCCTTCTCGGTTGGGGACTCGGCGCATTTCCCATCGTGTACCCGGAATTTCGCAGCTTCTACACCACATTCTTCGTGAACCAGGCGCACAACGATTATCTACAACTGCTGGTCGAAACCGGCCTGGCTGGATTCTCCATCGCGGTCTGGTTTCTGGTGCTGGTCTTCCGCCAGGCCGCGGGCAAGCTTAAGAATTGGACCGAAACCGCCAACGGCGCATTGACCGTGGCCGCTCTGCTCGGTTGTGTGGGGATACTGGTGCACAGCTTCCTCGATTTCAATTTGCAGATCCCAGCCAACGCCGCGCTGTTTTACGTTCTCTGCGCAATTGCCGCCGCCGCGCCCATCCACGAATCCCGACGCCGACGCGTAGTTCGCCGCCACAATCTTATCGTGCAACCCCACCCGGAAACCCCGGCATCCTGATCGGTGGTTACGAAACCCGGACGCCTGTATATGTGCAATTTCCGCGGTGGGTGTCCCCCATCCAGGCGAAAAAATAGGAAGATAGAAAGCCTCGGAGCGGCTGATTTCGCGATATATTCCCAACGTGCTCAGCTTGATCCGCGAACACCGCACTTTTTTCCTGGGGACCACGCTGGCCGCCCTGGCATTGCGATTATTTTTCTTCGTCTATTTCCCGGCGGTCACGGATGACTCGCGCATCTACGCCGACTTCGCCACCAACTGGCTGCAGCACGGCATCTACGGCCAAACACAGTTAGCACAGATCGTGCCGACCGACACGCGCCTGCCCGGATATCCTGCTTTTCTAACTGGGATCTTCTGGATATTTGGGTATGGGAATTTTACCGCGGTGATACTGGCGCAGATTCTGCTCGACCTGGCAACCTGCCTGATCGTTGCCGACCTTGCCCGCCGGGCGGGTTCGGAACGCTCGGCGCGAATTGCTTTTGCGCTGGCGGCGCTCTGTCCATTCCTCGCCAACTATACCGCCGCTGTCCTCAGCGAAACTTTGGAGATCTTCTTTACAGCGCTCGCTCTCGATTGCGCCGCTGCCGCCCTGAATCGAATGCAGGCCGCTGACGCAGGTTTGGGCGTCCTCGACCGGAATTGCCGCAAGCTCTGGGCCGCGACCGGCGCGGCGATTGGCGCCTGCATTCTACTGCGTCCTGATGGCGGCATTTTGCTGGCGGCAGTCGCGCTTTATCTGGCGATTTTTGCTTTGAAGCAGCGCGTCAGAGAAAAAAGCGTGGGAGCTGTTCTTGTCGCCGGAATCATCGTCGTGGTCTTTGCACTGGCGCCGCTCGCTCCCTGGACGATTCGTAATTTTCGGACGCTCCATCATTTCCAGCCGCTCGCTCCGCGCTACGCCAACGCGACGGATGAACTGGCTTCCCGAGGCTTCAACCGCTGGGTCAAAACCTGGATCGTCGATTACGCATCGGTGGAAGAAATCTACTGGAACGTTCCGGGCAACAAGATCGACCCGGAGAAACTGCCGTCGCGCGCCCTCGATGACACGGCGCAAAAGAACGCAACGCTGGCCGTGATCGCGGACTACAACCAGTCGCAGGACATGACGCCGGACCTGGATACACGCTTCGGCAAGCTGGCCGTGGATCGCATTCGCGCCCACCCCGTTCGCTACTACGTTGTGCTGCCCGTGCTGCGCGTCTCGGATATGTGGCTGCGTCCGCGAACGGAAATCCTTCCTCCCGACGTGCGCTGGTGGGAATTCAATGACGACGCCAAGCAGTCGGTCATGGCGGTAGGGTTCGGATTGCTGAATCTGGCGTACGTGGCGGCAGCGCTGCTGGCGCTCGTTCGCAAGCCGTCAGGAATTCGATGGGCTGGACTGTTGGTCGGCTTCCTACTGCTGCGCTCGGCATTTCTGGGAACGCTGGAAAACCCGGAGCCGCGCTACACGCTGGAGTGCTATCCCGTGATTATTGTGCTTGCCTCTTCTTGGCTGGCACGGAAATTGCCTGCGTAGGCCCGGACGTCCTCGTCCGGAGGAACAGCCAACTAGCCAGAGGCTGCGGCGCTTCGCACCGCTGGGCGGACGAGGGCGTCCGCCCCTACGTGATTCTTCCCTGCTCAACGGGCTGGCGCTTTTGCCTGCTCTGCCCGAGCTCGCTCAATCTTTTCCTCCGCGGACCGTCCTAGCTGAGCGTAGGCATCGGCAAGAAACAGATGTGCTTCCCGCGAGCCGGGCTCGGCCACAGCCGCCTTCTGCAGGTTAGGCAAAGCCACCGCAGGTTTGCCGAGCAATGACAGCAGGCGTCCTCGGAGCAGATTCGCGCGGTAGTGATCGGGGCTGAGTGCAAGGCAAGTATCGAGATGCTCCATTGCCTCGGGCACGCGATCAATGCGCGCGTAGACGGCGGCCAGCGAGAACTGAGCGTCGGCCCACTTTGGAGCCCGCGCCACCGCCGCCTCAAACTGCGGAGCCGCGCCCTTCCAGTCGCCCGTTTCAAACAGCGCCAAGCCAAGTTCATAGCGTCCCATGCCGTTGTCGGGAAGCAGTTGCGATGCTTTCTGTAGCGGCGGAATCGCCTCGGCATAATTCTTCAGACGCGCCTGCGCCATTCCGTATTGCATATTGGCGACCGGCATGTTCGGCTCCTCGGCCAACACGCGCTTCAGCAGAGGGACGGCCTCCTGATAGCGAGCATCCTCGACGTCGAACATCGCGTCGTGCAGCAGGTTGGAAATTTCAATCTTCGCCTTGGGATCGACGCCGGTGAGCTTGTCGTCGTCGTGCGCCGCCCCTGCATCGGAAGCCACGTAGCCGAGCGCTTGCAACTTCTGCGTCTGCTCGGCATCCGGTTTGGCCAACTCGACCAGGGTCTGGCTGGTTCGCGATCGAAACTCGTCCAGTTGGGCTGCGATTGTATCGGCGACAGCCTTCGCGCCACCCGCCAGGTTGTGCGCGGCATCGGGGTCGATGACCTGGTTATAAAGTTCGCGCTCCGGCGTGCGAACGTAGAGATACTTTCCCGAGCGCAAGGCTCGCAGCGAACTCCAACCAAAGGCGCGGTGCGGATAGTCAGTCTCCGCATAGGCGGGGCGCTCTTGCTCAACCGCCGCAGCGCCATGAGCGCCCGAAGCCGACCTCGTCATCATCATTGCCGACAGCGACTCCCCCTGCATTTCTTTTGGGATCGGCAGTCCGGCCTCCTGAAGAATGGTGGGCGCCACGTCCACCAGGCGTACACGCGCGTCGACCCGTTTGCCCGCAGCATGCGAAGCAGGCAATTTGAACAGCAGCGGCACGTGCAGCGTTTCGTCGTACAGAAAGATTCCGTGCGTGTTCTCGCCGTGCGCGCCGAGCGACTCACCGTGGTCTGCCATTACAGCGATCATGGTTTCGTCGTAAAGACCGTGCTTGCGGATCTCGTCCAGAAGTTTGCCCACGGCCCAGTCAGCGTAGGCGATTTCACCGTCATAGGGCTGCGAAGCGAACCGCGCCTTGAACGGAGCGGGCGGATCGTAGGGATCATGCGCATCGTAAAGATGCACCCAAAGGAAAAAAGGCCCGTTGGGCAACTGGCTGAGCCAGTCTAGCGCATGATTCACCACGTCGCCCGCACGACGTTCGACAGACTTGTAACGATCTGTGCCGTGGCGCCGCAGGTGGAAATTGGCATCATAGACTTCAAATCCACGATCGAAGCCGGGAGCTGTCCCGTCCAGCGGATCGAGGATTAGCGAACCTACAAAAGCTCCAGTGTGATAGCCCTGCGCGTGCAAGAGATCGGGCAGGTACGGAAGCTTCGGCGAGAGCGACACACCGAAATCATTTACGTGATTGAACTGCGGATACGTCCCGGTAAGGATCGTGGCATGCGATGCGGTGGTAATCGGAACGTGGGAGTAGGCGCGCGTGAAAGCCACGCCCTGCTGGGCCATCGCATCGAGATTGGGAGTGAGCCCGCGTTTTGAGCCGAGGAAACCCATGCGGTCGGCGCGGGTGGTATCGAGCGTGATGAGGATGATGTTGGGATGCGCGGAATCGAGCGTAGCCACGGCGGGCTTGTGAACAACACGAGGCGCCTGTGCAGCACAGCACATTTCGAAAATCGACACCACGACCAGAAGCCGAAATACCCGCATAAGAAAAAGGGAGTCTAGCATAGCCAGACTCCCGGTTGATTTGCGCCCTACCACTAGAACGTAATCTTGATGGCAAGGTTCATGTTCCTGGGCCCGCCCTGGGCGATCACGGGGTTACCGGCGGCCACATCCGGAGTTTCAGTAAGCGAGCCAAAGCCGGCGCTATTTATACCGTTGTTGAGGCTAAAACGCGAAAAGTTCGCATGGTTGAGAGCGTTGTACACTTCCCAACGAAGTTGTACGTTCATTTTCTCACCGATTTTGGTGTTTTTGGCCAGAGTCACATCCCATTGGCTCAGCCCAGGCCCAATCAGGAAATTGCGCGGAGTGTTGCCCACTATTCCTACGTCTGGATTGGTGAAGCTATCTTTTGACACATAGTGCATCGCGTCGCGAGTTTGGATGACCACGGGATGCCCAGTGAAACTGCCGCGGATGGCGGAACCGGTCAGGCCTTGCCCGGAACTATCAGGGCCGTTCTTGAAGACACTGAAAGGATGGCCGCTTAGCGCCGTATAAATTGTACTGAGCTGCCAGCCTTTGCCCGCAAACCGGCCTAAATGCGGAATATCGGGAAGTTCGTAGACCCCGCCCACGTTGAAGTTGAGACGTACGTCGTGGTCGCAGAGTCCACGTCCGTCCTGAAAATTCGGATGGGCCAGCGCCGTGCTGCCAACGGGGTTGTCATTGCTGATTTGCGGGTAGTCCCCCTGCCCGCCGCGGTTCGAGGAATTCAGATCGAAACATTTGCTCCAAGTGAGATTGTATTGCGTATCGAGACCATGCCAGCCCCGCTGATTGTAAGACACCTGCATGCTGTCATACTTGGAAGTCCCCTCATTGGTCGCCGTAACGACATGACGGATTAGCGGACCATTGGTCACGGGGTCCAAAAACACATTGGATAGAGGTCGGAAAGAATCACATTTCACATCGGATGCGCACGCACTCCCGAGCGGCGAGGCGTTCATATCATAGTAGATGATCAAATCTCGTCCACGCTGACCCGAATATCCAACCGTCAGGACGTTGTTCTTAAACAACTCTCTCTGGATGCTGACATTGAAGTTGTGATAACGGGGAGTCTTAAGACTTGGTGCGACGGCAAACGCGTTAAAGGGCGCGATCCCGGTCGACGCCGCAGCGCCAAACAATGAGCCGTTCGTCGCCGAGTCGAAACAGACGTAGTCTCCAGCCCTAACAAACGGGTCAGGGTTATAGCATGAGGCATTCGGATCGGTGGGAGGAAGCGGTGAATCTTCGCCACCTCCGCCAACGCCCCCCGCGTTGGAGATATTAAAGAATCCAAGGCTTGGCTGAGTGAAAACCCCTGTCCGCGCGCGCGCGAAGGAGTAGGGCGATGCTAGCGCTCCGAAGTTAGCCACATCGTAGGAGAGGGAATAACCCGCGCGCAGCGCCGTCTTGCCGTTTCCAAAGATGTCCCACGCAATTCCGGCGTGTGGTCCAAAATCCTTGTAATCCACATTGTGGATCGCGTTCACGTCTTTCCCTACTTTGAGAAAACCACGCACCGGATCGAAAATTGCTTCCAGGTTGTTGGTGTCCTTCATGGTTCCGTTGATTTCGTAGCGTAGCCCGTAGCTCAGCGTAAGGCGGGGTTTGATCTTCCAGTCGTCTTGCGCGTAGAAGCCAACGCTGTTCTGGGTGATGTGTCGATGAGTGTCACCGAAACTGCGGTTAGCAACGTCAGCCTTGCCCAAAAGTAACTGTTCAATGTCATTCTGCACGGACGCATAGCCATAGTAGCCGGGGACGACGGGTGCATAGCCACTGAAGTACCCAACCGTGAGGCCGGTCCTTGCCTCGTTTCGAATGCTGTTGGTGTAGGCTCGCTGGAAATTCCCGCCTACCTTGATCGAGTGGTTCCCCTTTACCCACGAAAAGTGTTCGGACCAGTCATAGGTGGCATCGGGCCGTGTGGATAAGGGATACCCTTGGACACCGCCGATGTATCCGCCGTATCCAAGGTGATACATGTAAACGTAGGGCACGCCGAAATCGGCTGGGCTGAGTGGACCGGTGTCAAGGCCGAGGCTCTGCGGATCCACTTTGTTGTTGACACCAATTAACTGGGAAAAGCGGGTATAGCCAAAACGACTCTCCAGCACCTTGTTGTTCGAAATGTTATACGTCCAACTCACACCCGCCATCTGGGCACGGGAGGGAGCGAATGAATTGAACATATTTTGAGGAAAAGCAGAGCTTGGTGGCAAGCCGGCGAATGGCGGCCCGTTCTGCAGGCTGTCTCCGAAAATGTAGCGCACTGCGAGCGAATTGTTGGTGTTCAGTTTGTAATCGAACTTGACGCCGAACTCATTGTTGCTGGCTCTGCTTGGCGTGTGCTGGGTGATGCTTCCGGTATCGGTACAAGCCGGTGGTTGGTTGTGATCGCAGGGAATTTGATCGGCGGGATTTGTGTCGATCGGAAAATAGTTCAACAGCGTTTGTCCCACTGGGTCGATCGTTAGACCATTAGCGGTAATATCCGCCACCGCTGCATCGACAGCCAACTGCGTCGGGACGGTCCTGCTCTTCACAGCCTCCGATATGTTGCGCTGACCTTCGTAGAACAAGAAGAAAAAGGCTTTGTCCTTGATGATTGGACCGCCGGTGTTCGCGTGAAACTGATTGTTGTGGATGATCGTGGGCCGGCATTCGCCGACACCACTACAATCTCCGCTGGCATTGGCAAAATAATTATCCGCATCTCCAATGCCGCTATGGTTGACCCATGTTGTTCCGCCATGCCAGGTATTCGTGCCGCTCTTCATAGTCAGCATGATTGGCGCTCCGCCCTTGACTCCAAACTCCGCGGAGGGTGTCTCCTGCACACTCAATTCCTCGATAGCCTCCGGCGGGAACGTAACTGCCGGGATACCGAGAATTCCGGTCTGATTGATGGCTGAGTCACCGTAGTACCGGTCGTTATTGTAGAGCCCGTCAATAAAATAGTTGTTGGACGTAGTCCGCGAGCCGTTGATGCTGACGGCGAGGAATCCGCCGCCCGGATCGCGCTGCACTCCCGGCGTTATGGCCAGCAGCGAATTGAAATCGCGGCCGTTGAGAGGAACGTTCTCGATCTTTTCCCTATCCACGTAGTTGTTGTTGTTGGGAGAGAAATCCACCAGTGGCGCGGTCCCTTCCACTTCCACGGTTTCCGTGCGCTGTCCGACTGGCAATTTGAACTCGGCGCGCGTCACCGCGCCGGTAAGGACTTCCGACGTCTGCACCAGCGTCTTGAATCCCTCCGCGCTGGCCGTGACTTTGTATTTGCCGATGGCGAGGTCGGGGAGACGGAAGCTGCCACTGGTGGTCGTGGTCGCGGTTCTCTTTTCCGACGTGCCCAGATTCTCGACCGTAACGGCCGCGCCCGCAACGACGGCGCCGGATATGTCCGTGACATCGCCCGAAATCGTGCCGGTAATGGTTTGCGCAAGACTCGGCAGACTCAAACAGACCCACAGAAGTAAAACAACGACACCAAGACCACAAACTGACCGCATGTCATGCCCCCTCGGAAGATTCTGGCTGTCACGCTAGATACTGGTTGGAAAATAAGTTTAGTGCGCATTGCGAGAAAGTCAACACAATCAGAGAACACCTGCAATGACCAGCAGTCAGCAGCAGCTAAAGATAATGAGCCAGCCTTGCTAATTCAACGGTTATTTTTGGAAATTAAGGAGACGGAAGAAACGATAGAACAAAAGCGGTTCATCGGAAAAAATAATTCTTAGCTCAGCGGCGAGTCGGTCATGCGGAAACGCGTGCGGACGTGTTCGGACAGCAGTTCGATGGCCCCGCGATTCGCCATTAGATCGGCCTTCGCTAAATACTTCATCGCTTCCACTAACATCTTCTGGCCATCCACGTAGCGGGGGTCGTCGGTGCGTACACGCTTCTTGCGGGACAAGTCCGGAGGGACGGTGATGGTAAACACTTTGGCCATGCCAACTCAACTTTCCGAGGTTCTCGTGCAGTATATAGCCGCAGGCGGTGTTTTTCTCCTTGTTTCTGTTGGTTCCCGATCTCGGCCGGATCTGGCTAGGGAAAGCCTATCCTTGTGGAGAGACAAACTTAGTTTTCCCGGTAGTCTTCAGCTTAAAAGCATTCTCCGGAAGTTTTTGATTGATCTGAATCTCGGAATACTTCGACAGGTGGTAGTCGCCGCTCGGCTCAAACAACTGCTGCTGCACCGAAATCCCGCGCGTTGGGTCGATCCAGAGCAGGATGCGCGCGATGTTGTTTTTCAAGCGTGCGGACTTCGGAGTTAAGTCCAGTTTTTCAGCTGCGACGTCATTGACGGTCTCCGACCCCAGAAACTTCACTTCGTAAGACTTGAGCAGGTCGTGCCCGCTACCGCCGAAGCCAAGTACCAGAAAGCTTTCGACGTCGCTGCGGTTCTTGCCCGGATTGTATTCGTTGACCTGATCGATTTTGGGTTGGTACACCTGAACTTTGCCGCCGCTGTAGATGACGTACTTCTTGTCGGGTTCGAAGAAGTCAGCCGCCATCTGTATTTCGGCGCCTTCGCGCCGGAAATAAATCTTGCCTTTCTCCGTCTCGGTTTCGTCGATGACCTTCTGGTATTGGTCCCAGACGACACTGGCCTCGGTGGTTCGGAAGTTTCGGGCGGCGGCATCCATCTGGGTGAGAACTCGATCAAGCCCCACGGAATCTGTCTGCGGCCACACGGCTGCCGTCAACAGCCAGATGATCGCCACCGTCCCGACAAAAAGCGTTTTAGACACAACTCGCATTGATGAAGTTTGAAACCTTGCTCTTCTATTCTTTTTCAACCCAGACTTTGTAACTGAGCGTGCGTCCGGAGACGTCCTTGAGCGTGTCGACCCGGGTAATGCTGACGGCGCCGGAAATCGGTTCAATGATCCGCTCCAACTGCCGGCGAACGTCCGCACCCTCGGTGGTATTCACGGCCGAGGCCTGAATCTGATAGATGAATCCGCCCTTCTCGCCGGGAATCACAACTACTCCGGTAAGATGCGGATTGCGCTCGACCGGTTTGTCCTTGAAGTTGATGAAGCGCGGCGAAACAAAAACAAAGAGGAGGATCAGCGTGACCATGATGTCGTAGTGAAGGCTGCCCCGCTCATACGACCAAAGAATGTATCCGCGGATTGTGCGCCAGATCACGCCCATTGGGGAGACGGTGCTTTCGAGAGCCGCCGAAGCCGTTTCAGATCGCTGCAAGTGTATTTGGGAATTCATGGGATGGCAAATCGGACGAGGAGCTCGGGTGCAAGTCCGCGGCGGCCCTCAGCGGCTAACTCCGCCACTAATTTTGCGCACTTACAGCAGAGCTGAAGCCGCGCCCCTTCAAAACAAAACCCAAGTTCCTCGGCAAGCTTTTAATGCACTCCTTAACTTAAGATGCGTGCTGGGATGCGATCGGTGCCCATGTAAGGCTGCAGCGCTTCCGGAATACGCACGCTGCCGTCGGCTTGCTGATAGTTCTCGATAATGGCAACCCATGTGCGCCCTACCGCTAAAGCGCTGCCATTCAACGTGTGCAGGAATTCCGCCTTGCTTTTTCCCTCGGGACGGTAACGGATATTCGCCCGCCGTGCCTGAAAAGTTTCGAAGTTCGAGCACGAAGAAATCTCGCGGAACAGGTTCTGCCCGGGCAGCCAGACTTCAATGTCATAGGTCTTGGCCGAAGAGAATCCCATATCGGCGGTGCACAGCGTGACCACACGGTAGTGCAGGCCGAGTTTCTGCAACACGGTCTCGGCATTGTTGGTCAGCTTCTCCAGTTCATTGTAGGAAGTCTCCGGACGCGCGAACTTCACGAGCTCCACTTTTTGAAACTGGTGCTGACGGATAATTCCGCGCACATCTTTTCCGTACGATCCAGCCTCGCTGCGAAAACAGGGGGTGTACGCGGTCAGGCAAACGGGCAAGCGCGCTGCGTCCAGCACTTCGTCACGATAAAGATTCGTCACTGGCACTTCGGCCGTCGGAATCAGCCAGAGATCTTTCTCGCCGTGAGGCACGCGAAACAGGTCCTGCGCGAACTTAGGAAGCTGGCCCGTGCCATACATCGACTCGGAGTTCACCAGGTACGGCGGAAGCACCTCGGTGTATCCGTGCTCCCGGGTGTGCAGATCGAGCATGAAGTTGGCGAGGGCCCGCTCCAGCCGCGCACCCAGCGCCCAGTACACCGCAAAGCGCGCGCCCGTCAATTTTGCTGCTCGCTCCAGGTCGAGCATTCCGAGTTGTTCGCCCAGTTCCCAATGCGGTTTGGGCTTGAAATCAAACTGCGGCGGCGTACCCCAGCGGCGCGCTTCCACGTTGTCTTCGGCGCTCTTCCCTACGGGGACGCTGGCGTGGGGAAGGTTCGGAAGGGAGGTCAGAATCTCACGCAGACGCGCTTCCTGCTCGGCAACTTTCTTTTCGCAGCCTTGAATTAGCCCGCGCAGTTCTTTTGTCGCGTTGATCTGGGCAGAAGCGTCCTGCCCGCTCTGCTTGAGCTTGGCAATTTCTTCAGATTCGTGGTTGCGGCGAGCCTGCAGGGTTTCCGCGGAGGCGATGACCTTTCGGCGCTCGGTGTCGATGACGACGAAGTCTTTCAAAACTTCCGCCGGATTCATTCCGCGCTGGCGCAGCTTTTCTTCCACCAGCGCGAGGTTGTCACGTACAAAATTAAGATCAAGCATTCTGCTTTAACTTTAGCTGAAAAACGCGATTCCATGCACGTGGACCATTGCAGTAACATAGTCCAATGAAATTTCTGGAAATGATAAGCAAACCCGCCGCGTGGGCCAGTGGATGGTCAAGTGCAGCCCTCTGCTTTAGCGCAGCCACCGGATATTGGTTGGCCGGAGAGCGTGGGAGAGCAATCTGCTGGATTGTACTTGGTACGGTCGAAGTGGCAGCCATTGTCCTGTAAGCCGACTCTATAAGTCCCGCGTTCTCCTGTAAACTAGCTCGCGATGAGACTCCCCCGTTCCCTGTGCGTGGCGCTCGCAGCGATTTGCTCGACACTCGTATTCCTCGGCTCCATTTCCGCCGCCTTCGCGTCTGCTTACAACGCCCGCCCCAAGCTGGTTGTCGTCATCGTGATTGATCAGTTCCGCGGCGACTACCTGGAACGCTATCGCGACCAGTTCGTCGAGGGCGGCTTCCGCGTGTTTCTTGAGCGCGGCGCTTATTTTACCGAGTGCAACTACGACTACGCCAACACCCGCACCGCCCCCGGTCACGCCACCCTCTTCACCGGAACCTACACCAGCGGACACGGCATCGTTGCCAACGATTGGTGGGACCCGCAGAAAAAGAAGCGCGTGACGTCGGTCGAAGACGACACCACAAAACTCGTCGGCCATCCCGGAGTAGGCGCGTCACCACACAACCTCATGAGCGATACGCTGGGGGACGAATTAAAACTGGCCACGGGCGGCAAAGCCCGAGTATTCGCGGTTTCGCTGAAGGATCGTGCGGCCGTGTTGCCTGCGGGGTTCTCTGGAGACGCCGCCTACTGGATTGACCCCAAGAGCGGCGACTGGATCACCTCAACGTACTACCGTCCCGATCTCCCCGAGTGGGTGCGCAATTTTAACGGCAGCCGTCGCGCGGAAAAATTCAGGAACCGCGAGTGGAAAGATAGCGACGGAAACATTTTCGGCTCGACCGCGCCGCGGAACGGCAAAGACGGAACGCCGGCCGGGTTCTACGATGTGGTCGGCTCCACTCCCTTCGCCAATGACTACCAGCTGGAATTTGCCAAGGAACTCGTGTTGTACGAAAAGCTGGGCGCGGGCTCAGCGACCGATCTGCTGGTGATCAGCCTCTCGGCCAACGATATTCTCGGGCACCAGGTTGGCCCCGACTCCCCGCAAATGCGAAGCATGGCGCTCGAACTCGACCGGCAGTTGGCGGAATTCTTCGGCTTCCTCGGTCATCAGATTGGGATGGCCAACGTTTGGATGGCGCTTTCCGCCGATCACGGCGTTGCGCCTCTGCCTGAATTCGCGAAGACACTTCGTCTGCCCGCAGCCAATCTCGACGCGAAAGCTTTGCGTGAACAGATCAATTCCCTGCTCTCGAAAAAATACTCGAAGAAAGCCGACTTTCTGCAGGATCTCGATTACCCGCTGGCCTGGCTGAACGAAGACGCGTTCGCCGGACACTTCTCAGCACATCAGGAATCCGAAGCCGAAGCCGACGTGGGCGAAGCCATGAAGCAAGTAGGACTGGCCGGATACTTCACCAAGTCGCAGCTAGCGCGTGGAGAAACTCCGGCCACGGAAATCGGGCGGCGTTACGCCCACAGCTACTCGCCCGAAGGCGGATGGTATGTGATCGGAATCCCCAGTCCATTTCACGTCGGAATCACAAAGGGTACCGATCACGCGACGCCTTTCTCGTACGACACCCATGTGCCGCTCGCTTTCTATGGCCTCGCCTTCCAGCCCGGAATCTACCGGACGCACGCCGAACCGGTCGATCTCGCGGTAACGCTCGCTTCTCTGCTCGGAATCAATGCGCCCGCGCAAGCCACCGGACGAGTGCTGACCGAGGCGCTGCAGCCGACACATCGATCCTTCTCCGTGCCCGCCACCGCGCCAGCCGGGGGAACACAATGACGCCTATCGGCAATCCGGACTTGACCGTCAACTTTGCCGGCATCGAGCTGAAGAATCCGATCATCGCCGCTTCCGGCACATTCGGCTATGGCATCGAATTTGAAGACATCGTGCATCTCGACCGGCTCGGCGGATTCGTCGTCAAAGGCCTTTCTAAAGAGCCCATGACTGGAAATCCGCCGCCGCGCCTGTATGAGACCGCTGCCGGAATGCTGAATGCCATCGGGCTGCAGAATATCGGGGCGCCGGCGTTTCTCACCGAAAAACTTCCGGCGTTGCGAGAGAAGAAGAATGTGGTCGTGTTCGCCAACGTCTTCGGCTACACCCGCGCCGATTACGAGCAGACGATTGAGATACTCAATCAGGGCGAGGGCATTGCGGCATACGAAATCAACGTATCCTGCCCGAACACGGCGCACGGCGGCATTCAGTTCGGCAGCGATCCGCACTTGCTCGAAGAAGTGGTGCGGACGGCGAAGCGCGTGTCGACGCGGCCGGTGATCGTCAAACTTTCGCCCAACGTCACCTCGATCGCTCAGATGGCGCATGTTGCCCAGGAAGCGGGCGCCGACGCCATCTCCCTGGTGAATACGTTTCTAGCCATGGCGATCGATCCGGAAACGCGCCGCCCGAGAATTGCCCATGTCACCGCCGGCCTCTCCGGCCCGGCCATCAAGCCCATCGCGCTGCGCATGGTCTACGACGCTGCGCACGCTGTAAAAATTCCGGTGATCGGCATAGGCGGAATCAGCACCCCGGCGGACGTAGTGGAATTCATGCTGGCAGGAGCAAGCGCAGTGCAGGTGGGAACCGCGAGTTACTTCGATCCGGTAGCGACCGAAACGCTGGTGGAAGAACTGGCCGACTACTGCCGCGAACACCGCATTGAGCGCCTCAGCGACCTGACGGGAGGGCTGCTGACTGACTGATGCCGCGCGTCGGCTCAGCACTGTTTCGCAGAAAGTTGGGGAAAGACTCGGGATTCCTATCAGCGGTTCGTATCAGGGAATCGCTTTAGCGATGCCAAAAGCTCTTCGAAATCAGATGTATCTTTAGGGGCTGGGAGCCTGTAGTAAAACTCGGATTTCGAGATCCAGCGCCTGAAGGCATGCCCTGATACGAACCTCTATCGTCCGCTGGCGTGCCAGATCGATCCTGGCGATTGATAGTTCAGGCCTTCGCCCCACACCACGTGCGTATCGCCGTGGTTGTCAATGGCGAGCCCAAAGTAATCGCCGAAAGGAAAATGGAACCCTTCCTTACCGATGTAACGATAGCCCGGCACGTAGCCCGAGACACGAATCTCTTCTCCCCAGGTCGCACCGCCGTTGCTTGAACTCCGATAGTAAGTGTTCCAATGCGAAGTGTTGCGAGAAGAGTTGCGCGCATCCATCCACGCCACGCGGACGTCGCCGGTGTTACCGGCCACGATCGCGGGGAAAGCGTGTTCGACACCCGGTTCGGCGTAGAAAACGCTGACGCGCGGCAACCAGTTTTCTCCGCCGTTGGTCGACGACGAAAAGTAAATACGCTGCGGCCCCAGGGGCGCGCTGCCCGCGCTCCAGAGCACGTAAAGAGTTCCGGCGGCATCGGATGTCAGAGAGACCTGCGCGCCGAGATACGCCTCTCCACAATCCGCGTCCTTGCAGCCGGGCGCCGCCGCTGAAACGTCGAGCAGAGTCGTACTCCAAGGCCTGCCCGCATCCGCCGACTTCGCAACATATAGGGTCACCGCGCCGCGCGCTCCTCCCGCTTTTGAGTAGGACGCCCACGCCAAATAAGCGGCGCCGGCGGGATCGACCGTGGCTGCGCCCAGCAGAGACCATCCCGGACGGCTTTGAATATTCACACGCGTCGATATAAAGCTGCGACCTCCATCCTGCGAGGCCGCCACCCATACTTCTTCTTCATGATTGAAAGCCAAGTAGACACTCTGACCGCGCACCGCCAGCGCCGGTTTATCGAGTTCCACGTCGCCGCGCACCGCCAGCGTAAAAACCCACGTCGCGCCAAAGTCCACCGACTTCGCAAGCATGACCGCGCATTTCCCGTTCTGTAGCCACGCCACATACACGGTGCGCCGGTCGGCTGGGTCCACGGCGATTTGCGCGTCGAACTGGCCCGAACCCGACTCGAGCATCACGCGCGGAGGCTGCCAGGTCTTGCCGTTATCGTTGCTAGCAACCAATAACATGGTGGGGACGCGGCAGCCCTTGCAGTCGGGCACTCGCCCGTAGTGCGGATAAAGAACGTAGACCCGGCCCGAACCGTCGGCCGCCACGGCTGGTTCCCACTGGTCGCCGGTGGTCAGACCGACCCGCTCCTGCCCAGAAAATTGCGGCGACGCAGCCCATGCCAAGCTGGCCAGCGCAAACAGCAAGACCACGAGTTTAGAAGAAGCGGAGCGCATGCAAACCATCGCAAGTAAGACGGGACGGAGGGAAGAAACTGGACCCTTGATCTTGAACTTTATCTCGAAGCCGGTCGCCGGTCAATATCGGTTGCACGGTCGTCTGCCGTAGCGCGTCATTCACTGGCGGTCAGCAAAATGGGCGCCCCGTAAGTAACTACCAAAGTGTGCTCAAAATGGGCCGAAAGCGCGTGATCGCCCGTCCGCACCGTCCAGCCCTCTTTGTCCGTAAACACCCGCCCGAGCCACTGGAGATGATCGGTTCCACGGTGATGACCAGGCCTTCGTTCATGATCTGGCGGGCCTGCAGGTCAGGATAGTTTGGGACATGTGGCAACTCGTGGATGGCAGGCCCGATGCCGTGTCCCCCTAATTCGCGGACCACTGCAAAGCCGGACTTGCGCACCTCACGTTCCACCATCTTTCCGATTTCAAACACGTTGGCCGGTCCCAGTGAAAATTGGATTCGACGGCTAGTGTTGGGGAAGGTTGTTTCCCGCAGGTGTCTTTTTCGCCCCGGCCTTCGGATCGCCCGCTGCCGGCGCGGCTGTCATGGCACTTTCCGGATTGAGCAGGTGATCGTGGCTCGGGCCTAATCCGAGTTTGATCAGCGCTCGGGAATCTGGGGTCGTCTTTGACTGCCATCCGTGATCGGCCTGATAGCGCTGCATCGCAACCTGCGTAGTGCTGTCCCACGATTCCGAAGGCTCGCCTTGCATGTAGTGCTCGCGGATGAGCGCTGTCTGAATTTCGCGGGCACGTGCCGAGTCAATCGCCTGCTGGCCGCGCTTCTTTGATCCCTTCTTGCCGCGGGAGCTTTTTCCCGTTTGAGCCGAGGTACGAACTGAGGTGCGCTTGCTGGCCGTGTGCCCGCTGGTGTGACGCTTTGATGTCTTGGCTGGGGACGCGGTAGCGTGCGCCGGTTTCTTTGGCGACGTCGACGCCTCCGTCTGTGCGATGGCAAGTCCATGCACGGTCAGGCAGAGCAAGCTGCAAAGGCTCACCCGTCGCCAACGCCGAATTTGATCCGCCTGGTGCATTTCTAAGAGCTTCGACCTTTCGCGATGATCTCCCTTAGAGACGCGGCTTGCCGCGTCTTTCTTGTCGCGTCCCAAAGAGACGGAGCGAGCCCCGTCTCTACACACGGAAGAATTCCCCGGATACGCTCCAATAAAAAACCGGCGAGATCGGCCCTCCCCTATGGTCCCCGAAATGGGGATGGAGTGCCAGTCTCGCCGGAGTTTCTTTCGGTTACGGAAGTGTACCTGCCAGGAAAATCGTTCCATCCTGAGCCCTTGAACCTCGCGGCCGCACCAGGAACACGACATCCTGCCCGCTCTTCAGCGACGACTCGATCTTCGAAAAGTCGTCGGGATTGTTCACGGGCTGCTTGTTCACTTCCAGGACCACATCGCCGCGATTCAGACCGAGATCCTCGGCAAACGATCCCTGCTTCACGTCCTGCACGACCACGCCTTTGCCTGCGGCAATGCTCAGGCGGTCGGCCATATCCGGAGTGATGTTGCGAACTGTAATTCCGAACTTGCTGGCCTTCGGCGCCTCCTCGCTCTGGTTTTCGTCTTCTTCGCCCAGACGGGAAGCGAATAGTTTCGAGCGATCGGCGATGGTCACTGTTGTGTCTTGCTTCTTGCCGTTGCGTACAAAATTGAGCTTCGCCTTCGAGCCGGGCTTGCGGGAAGCGATGTCCGCCACTAGTTCGTCGCCACTCTTCACGTCCTTGCCATCCACGGAGGTGATCGTGTCGCCGATCTTCAGGCCCGCCTGATCGGCTGGACTGCCGGACACAACGTTTGAAACCGTCACACCCGATCCGTAAATGCGAGCGATCGCGGGGTTCGGCTGGGCTGAAAACTCGATTCCAATTGACCCGCGCGAAACCCGGTGCTCCGGCCCGATCAGCTGGTTATAGACCGTCGTTACAGTGTTCGAAGGCATGGCAAATCCCACGCCCGCGTATGAACTCGTCTCCGTAAGAATAGCGGTGTTGATGCCGATGACTTCGCCCGCCATATTCACCAGCGGCCCACCGGAGTTGCCCGGGTTAATCGCCGCATCGGTTTGAATGAAGGATTGGAACTGCCGGTTGGGAACGATATTGCGCCCCTTGGCCGACACGATGCCGGCGGTCACAGTTTCCTGCAGTCCGAAGGGACTGCCGATGGCCAGCACCCAGTCGCCCACTTCCATACCATCGGAGTTGCCCAGTTTGGCTGCCGGCAGTGGACGATCCATATCAATCTTGATCACCGCCAGGTCGGTCTCCTGGTCCATGCCGATCAGCTTGGCGTCGTGGCCTGGAAAAGCCGGGTTTTCATCCTGCAACTTCACCCGAATGCGATCGGCCTTCTCGACCACATGCCGGTTGGTGACGATGTAGCCCTTGGAATCCACAATCACGCCGGAGCCGAGCGAGCGTTGGCGGATGGTGCCCGCTTCTGGGCCCTGTCCACCTTGGCCGCCTTGGCCACCCTGACCACCGAAAAACTTGTCAAAGAAGTCCTGGAACGGGGTGTCTCCATCGCCGCCCTGTTCCTGGTCCGGATCGGGACGCACGGAGCGCCCTCGGCGGTGAGGGTTCTTGATCGTCGACTCGGTATTGATGTTCACCACGCTCGGCTCAAGCTGCTTGGAAATCTGGGAAAAGGCGTTCGAAAGCTGTTGCGGAGCCGGAATGGTCAGCGGGGTCGCCTCCGAAGACTTCTGTCCCTCCTTGCCTTTCACTCCATAAGAAACGACGGTTCCAATCAGAATTCCAACCGTCAGCGTCGCCAGAATCGTAAAAGTGTAGGCCCACCGGTTGGCTTTGAGACGAGCCCAAAAAGCGCTTTCGCGCGAATTCATTTCTTTCCTCCTGAAACTACCTAATTTCTTATTATACCTTCGCCCCGACAGGGGTCGGTTCGAAGGCCGCCAAATCACTTAGACGCAGAAACCCGGGTTGGCGTTCACCGTGATTTCCTATAGAGGCGCGGCTTGCCGCGTCTTTGCCAGCGGCGGAGACGGGGCAAGCCCCGTCTCTACAGTTTCAGCGTCATCAATGCCAGGAACAACCCGGTATAGCCAGCGATGACCGATAAAACCATCAGCGCGCCAAAACTCAAGACGTTGAATATTCCCCACGGCTTCTGCACCGCGCCCATCGCCAGCTTCCACAGTCCGAAACTGACCGCCAGCGCGCAGGCCGGGAGCACCAGCATCGCGATCATCCGGGCATGCGCCACTTGGGGAATCATCACCAGGAACACTGTGGCAGGAAGCACGCACAGTGCGGGAACAATAGCCAGTGGGGCGCCGATCATGAATGCGCGTTCCCGCTCTTTCCAGGTCATGGAATCGGGTCATCGGGTCACCTAAGAACTGGCCGTTTCCGATCACCCGCTGCTACTTGGTCTCATACACGGTCTTGCCGCCGACCACCGTACGGAGCACTTTCGTCTCCAACATTTTCGGCGGCAGTGCTGCCGTAATGTCCCGATCAAGAACGACAAAATCGGCAAGCATGCCCGGTTCGAGTTTGCCTTTTTGCTTTTCGGCGAACTCGGCAAAAGCCGCGCCCGTGGTGTAGGCGGCGATGGCCTGCTCGATGTTCAGCTTCTGCGCGGGATAGTAACTCTTCTTTCCATCTTCGCTCATGCGGGTAAGCGCCGCGTAGATTCCGCGAAACGGCGTCACCGGTTCGACTGGATAATCCGTACCGAAGGCCAGCACCACTCCGCGACGAAGGAACTCGGCCCACGCGTAGGAATGCTCGGCGCGCTTCGATCCCAGACGCGACTCAGCCCAGCCCATATCCGTGAGCAGGTGGTTCGGCTGCATGGACGCGATCACTTTCAGCTCTTTGAAACGCAAAATCTGCTGCGGCGTAGTGACCTGCGCATGCTCGATGCGAAGACGATAATCATTGCCACCGTCGGACGCCTTCACCTTGCCGTCTTTTGCCGCCTTCTCCGCCTCGGCAAACGCGTCGAGCGCCAACTGCGCCCCTTTGTCGCCTATGGCATGGAAACCGATCTGATATCCCGCCAGCACCCGCTCCCTGGTCATCGCATTCAGCTTCGCCGCCTCGTATTGCGGCAGACCGCTGTTCTTCGGATCATCGCTGTAGGGCTCAAGCAATGCGGCGGTCTTCGAGCCGAGCGAACCATCCATAAAGCCCTTCAGCATTCCGGTGTGAAGCATGTTGTCGGACGCGGGATGCGAGTTGCGCTTGGTGTTCAGGTCTTCCATCGAGTCGTCGAAATTCAGCCACTCTGAAATCCTTGCCGTCAGCTTCCCCTCGTGCTCGAGTTCCTCGTAAATCTGAAAGTCTTCCCACTGCGAGTTGTCCTGCGCGGAGGTAATGCCGTGACTCGCCAGATCCGCGAGCGCCAGTTCGATGGCCTGCCGGCGCTTCTCGTGCGTCGGTTTGGGAATCACTGCGGCGACCGCCTCTTGTGCTTTCTCGCGCAGAATTCCGTTGGGCGTGCCCGCGTCGTCACGATCGATTTTCCCACCCTCGGGATCGCGAGTAGCGACGGTGACGCTGGCCAGTTGCAGGGCGCGCGTGTTGGCCACGCCTATGTGTCCGTCCACACGTACGAGATAAACCGGGTGTTTGCCGCTTACTTCGTCGAGATCCCAGCGTGTGGGCATAACCTTGACCGGCCACAGAGTTTCGTCCCAGCCTCCACCCACTACCCATTCTCCGGGCGCTTCAGTTTCGACCTTAACCCTTAGGCGTTCGCGAAACTCGTCCAGCGTCTTCACGCCGACCAAATTCACGTTCATCTTCTCCAGACCGGCGCTGGCCAGGTGCGTGTGGGCATCGTTGAATCCGGGCATGACGAAGCGACCATCGAGATCTACGATCTTCGTATCTGGCCCCTTCAACTTCATGATCTCGTCGCGCGCCCCCACGGCGAGGATCCGGTCGCCAATCACCGCCAGCGCATCCGAGCGCTTGCCCGCCCCAAGCGATGACACCGCAGCGACCGTTCCGGTATAGATGTTGCCGTGGGTAAAGATCAAGTCCGCTTTCGGCTTAGGAACGCTCGGCACGGATACACCGCTCTGCGCCAACACGCCAGAGGCCACGGCCAACAGCAAAATCGGTGCCATTCGCTTCATCATTTTCCTACTCCCGACAGTGTCAGCATTGTAAGCAGAATGCGCCTTAGTCCTAGCTCTCGTCCATTGCAGTCGAACCATTCTTGCAACGTGTGCGCGCCGCCGCCGGAGCCGCCACCACCGATTGCGATGGCCTCGCGGCCCAGCGAAAGGGGAATGTTGGCGTCGGTCGACGCTCGCTGCACCTGCGCTGTGTTGCCCAATTGCGCATCCACGGCGCGAATCACCTTGAGAAGCCGCGCATCCAGCGCCAGTTCGCCTGCCGGACGATTTCCGATCTCGACCACTTCGCTCTGTGCCACCTGCGGCTTCCGCGTTCCGTGCTGAGCAGCGGCGCGATTTTCCAATGCGACTGCCGCACCCAGCGCTATGCGCAGCGCTCGCTCCAGCCGGTCAATTTCCGCCATCGAGGTGGACCGCAGATCGACCCGCATGCTGGCCGATTCCGGAATCGAATTCACGGAAGTCCCGCCCCGAATCACGCCGACATTAAACGTTGTTTTCGGCGATGCCGGTACCGGCGTTTGGCTGAAGACCTCGATGGCGCGGGCGAGCGCAAGAATCGGATTGGGCGCGCCGAAGTCGCTCCAGGAGTGCCCACCCGGTCCGCGCACAATCACTTCAAAGCGGCGGCTGCCCAGAGCCTCGGCCACTACCGTATCCGCTCCGGCTCCATCGACGACCACGCTGTACGCAATCGCGTCGCGCCAGCGCGGCGTCGCAAAAACATGCCGCATGCCGCGCAGGTCGCCTTCGCCTTCTTCTCCGACGTTTCCGATGAACACAAAGGGCAGCGCATGCGAAATTCGCGTACTGGCGAGCACACTGGCCACGGCCAGCATCGCCGCAATGCCCGCGCCGTTGTCGGAGACTCCCGGGCCATACAACCGGCTGCCCTGCTGCCAGATGTTCAACGGCGTGGCCGCCGGAAACACCGTATCAATATGTGCGCTGAGCGTCACGAAACGGCTTCCGTAGCCGGGACGGACGCCAAACACGTTGCCGACTTCATCCACTTGTATGTCGGTGAGCCCGAGTTCGCGAAAACGGTCGGCCAGCCAAGCGCCGCGTGCTGTCTCTCCAAATGGAGGCGCGGCCACCCGCGTCGCCTCCATCTGCCACAGCGCAAACTGCGATTCCTCCGAGCGGAACCGGTCGAATGCAGCGCGCACTTCCGGCAAGCCGGCAAGCCGCGCCACCTCCGCCTGCACCGGGGGATACAAATCAGAAGCTGCCACTTGCGAAATGAACTCCATCCTTTGCGCTTATCTTATAACGTCAGCGCCTAACGTCGTGGCATAACATCGGCGCGAATGCCGAGGGACTACTTGGTTCGCGTCTCGGCAGGCCATTTGCGCTTGGTTTTGATAAACTGTGCACGATTCCCGATCCACTTCGCTCCCCGCCCGTCATAGGAGGTATCTTCATGAAAATCGTTTTCAAAGTTATCGGCATCGTCATTGTTCTGTTGATTGTGGTCGCCATTGCGCTCCCGTTTCTGGTAAATGTCAACAATTTCCGTCCCCAGATTGAGTCGAACCTCAGCTTGGCTCTGGGACGGCCAGTAAAAGTCGGCAACTTGAGCCTCGGCATCTTCTCCGGCAGCGTGGGCGCCGACCAGCTCTCCATCGCCGACGACCCCAAGTTCAGCAGCGCCCCGTTTATCCAGGCGAAATCGCTGCAAGTGGGCGTCGAACTGATGCCCCTCATTTTCAGCAAGCAACTCAACATCACCCGGCTTCTCATCGATCATCCGGAAATCACTTTGCTGCGCAACCGCGAGGGAGTTTGGAATTTTTCCTCGCTGGGAAACCAGGCGGCGCCAGCCAAAGCGGCCGGAAAAACATCCAGTACACCCGCGAACGTGAACGTGGCCAAGCTTGACCTGACCGATGGAACCGTCACGGTCGGGTCCCTTTCCGGCAAACGTAAACCCGTCGTGTATGACAAGGTCAACGTTGCAGTGCGCAATTTTTCTTTTACCAGCGCGTTTCCCGTGATTGCGTCCGCCGGCCTCCCAGGCGGCGGCAGCTTGAAAATCGACGGCTCCGCCGGTCCGATCAATTCGACCGATACTTCGCTCACCCCGGTGCAGGCAAAGTTGAACCTCAGAAAACTCGATCTCTCGCAATCGGCGATCGTCGCCCCGGAGCTTGGCATAAGCGGTTCGGCTGATTTCGACGGCACGCTCAGTTCCAATGGCCACATGGCGAAGGCCGGTGGAACCTTGAAGGCCACGTCGTTGAAACTGGTTCCCAAGGGCTCTCCCGCCGGAGTCCCCGTCCAGGTTGTTTTCGCCGTCGAGCATAACCTGCAGACCGAGGCCGGAAAGCTGATGCAGGGCGACGTCGCTATGGGCAAGGCGCTGGCCAAACTCACTGGCACTTACGATATGCACGGCGAAACCACTTCGATCCACACAAAACTGAACGGACAAGCCATGCCGGTCGACGACCTCGAAGCCATGCTTCCCGCACTCGGCGTAATTCTTCCCACGGGTTCGCGGCTCAAGGGCGGAACGCTTTCGGTCGAACTCAACTCCGCTGGTCCGCTCGACAAGCTGGTCTCAACCGGCTGGGTAAAGATGAGCAACACCGCACTCGCGGGCTTCAACCTCGGATCCAAGCTATCGGCAATCTCCGCCCTTACCGGCAAGCAGACCGGCAGCGACACCAGCATCCAGAACCTGAGTTCCGATGTGCGGTACGCGCCCGAAGGTACGCGCCTCGACAAAATCAACCTGGTGATCCCGGCGATTGGAACCGTCACCGGCGCAGGCACTGTCAGTCCCAACAATGCACTCGACTTCAAGATGGTGGCCAACCTGGACGGCGTCGGTGCCGGGCTGAACAAAGTCGCCGGCCTCGGTGCGGGCGGCATCCCCGTGAGCATTGCGGGTACCACTTCCAACCCAACCTTCATGCCGGATATGAAGGGGATGCTGGGGGGCCAACTGAAGGGGTTGCTAAAGGGAGCAGACAAGAACAACCCTCTCGGCGGACTGACCGGGCTCTTCGGGAAAAAGAACCCGCAGTAGGCCAGGTCGAAACTCGCGGGCTGGTTCCTGTAGTAGCTCGGAGACAACCGGGGAGGGGGTCCAAGGCGTGATCGGTGCTGGCCGTGCTGTCGGGCAAGAATGTCCGTGCGAAATCCGACAGCGTGAAGGTGGTTACTTGCGGAGCGATTCCAATTTCCACCGTGGCCTGGTAGAAGGCGTTCATTGACTGGCTTAGATCCTGTAGAGGCTATTTCGCGGATTCAACTGATCGCTGCGGGTATCGAATCCGTTGCTTGAAACGAATAAAATCTGGCGTGCCAATCCGAGCGCAGCTCGCACCTGGATAATCTGCGCCAACTGCTGCAATTGTCCGCCGAGGCAAACAGGATTCAGGACACGGCAGCGGCAGGCATTCGCCCACGCCCGCTCAGCGAACGCCGCGGAGAGCCGTCTCGGCGGGATGAGCCGCGAGCCTCTGCATGCCGTTCAGAATCGTGGCAATCACGTTCTCGTCCCCGACTACCGTGTTGATCATCAGGTGATAGAGGCTGCGGGTGGGCCAATCGGCATTGAAGTAGTGTTTGATGTACTCCATCCGCTCCTTGTCCACGTTCTCCACCAGGTCTTCGGAATCTTTGCGGCTTTTGCCCATTGCGAGCAGTCGGCGAATTGTTTCGTCGTGCGGAGCATAGGTGAAGACGCGGAAAGTATCCTCGCGTTCGCGCAGGAAAAATGGGCCGCCACGGCCGACAATCACCGCATTGCCTTCTGCCGCGATGGTGTCGCTGAAGGTCAACGACAGGACTCCGGGGGTGGGCTTGGCGTCCGCCACGCTGCCAAACACTGGATTCTGTGCCGAGGGTTGAAGCTGTGAGGTTGGAACCTGCATGGACCCGCCCGCCGAGTTCGCGGTCGAACTCGAAGCTTGGGCGCGATCAGCAAAACAATCCGCAAAACAAATGTGCGCAAGCACCGCGGTTGCCGAGTGGGACGGTCCGGGAAAGCCATGGAGACTGGGCTCTCTCCTTACGAGTTACGAGACAGAAATGATAAGTCTTTTCGATTTTTTTTTCTCCTGGTCCGATGCAAATTGTTGAACTGCCTCGCGATAGAGCGCGGACCCGTGCCGTTTTGCAGGTGCGCTCGCGCTGGCAACAGTGACCTTGGTCATCTTGTGTAACCTCCACCCAAAGTTCAATCTTATGAGGCGAGGCAAAGCTACTTCCCTGCGACGGAGAACTGCACGAGGGAAGTCCTGCGTATGAGTGAAGACACGAAAGTGCCGCCGAAAGGATCGGACTGGACGCGCCTGCTCACGGATCCCGATCTGGTCAGCAACCTCGGGAAACTGCTCCAGACCTACCGCGAGGTCTCTCCGCAACAGCGCGAAACCGCGCTGCTGCGGGCGATGCGCGAGATCAAAGATGCTGCCGTCAAAGACCGCGAAGCGCGGGGAACCTTACCCGCTAGCGCAGTGCCGGCGCCACCCGCCGAACTTCCTCATCCTGAACCAGTGGATGAAACACCCCCGTTTGAACCGGATTTATACAAATCGCAATTGGAATCGGACCGCCGCCGCTTTCAGCGGGTCAAGTGCTATGTGGCGGTGGAAATCCACGTTGAGGGAATAGAGGAGCCAGTCTGGGGCAATCTAGCGAATGTGGGCCGCGGTGGATGCCAGGTCGAGACCGCCAGCCCCGTCCCCGCAGGCAAGACCCTGGAAATCGGCTTGTGGGTCTCAAGCGGAAAGATCTGGGTGAAAGGCGTCATCATCAGCGGAGTCGCGACGCGCAGCGCCCCGTCGTTTGGCGTCCGGGTGAAATTCTCCGAATCGGAACTGTCGGAAAAGGAACACCTGCGGGAATTTCTTAAATTCGTCGAGAGCACCGCCCGCCAGTCGCAAAGCGGAAAAGCCTATGTGGCGAAATTAAAGGGCTAGGCTCCCTTCCAACCTAACCTTCTTCCAAGCTAACCTTGCCAGCAACTTTTCCTGCGATCCGGGTTCATTCCTAATGAGGCCAATCAGGATGGAAATGCCTTTGCGCAAACGCCGCTTGCTGTTGGCGGCTGCTCTGCTTGTAACCGCCGGGCTTACGACCCAGTTCGCTCTCGGCCGCAAGAAGGACAAGCTCGCTGAAGCGATGGGGATGGATGAGCAGAAACGCGCCGTCCACGCTCTGAACCGGCTGACCTTCGGTCCAAGGCCCGGCGACGTGGAGCGCGTCACGCGCATGGGCGTTGACAAGTGGATCGAACTCGAACTCCATCCCGATAAAATTGATAACTCGGCGCTCGATGCCAGGCTCGGTCCGTTCCGTACGTTGCGTATGGGAACAAAAGAGATTGTCGAGAATTTTCCGCCCAACCCGTTGATCAAGCAGATTGCCGACGGGAAAGCGCCGCTGCCCACCGAGCCCACGAAGCGCGCGGTTTACGAAGCGCAACTCCAGCGCTACGAAGACAAGCGGGAACGCAAAGAAGACGCAGCCAAAAGCGGCGCGGCCGCCGGCGACCCGCAGAATGCTTCCGGCGCTGGCAATACATCCAGCGGCAACGACGGTGCCAGCGTTTGTAGAGACGGGGCTTGCCCCGTCTCCGGAGATAGCACCAACCCAGCCGATCTCGACCAGATGCGCCGCCGCGAGCAACGCCGGCTCGCGAATCTCAAGACACAGAAACTTCTCGATCTTCCCGCCGACGAGCGCATGAAGGAGATTCTGAAAATGTCACCCGAGGATCGACAGGCGATCGCCACCACGACCAAAGGCGCCAAGGCAGACGCGCTGATGGAGGGGATGAGCCCGCAGCAGAAAGAAACGATGATGGCGCTCAATAATCCCGAGCACGTGGTGGTCAACGAGTTGATGCAGTCCAAGATGCTGCACGCAATCTATAGCGAACGGCAACTCGACGAAGTGATGACCGACTTCTGGTTCAACCACTTCAACGTATTCATCAACAAGGGCGCCGACCGTTACCTGCTCACCAGCTATGAGCGCGACGCGATCCGTCCCCACGTGTTGGGAAAATTCGCAGACCTGCTGGTGGCGACCGCCAAGAGTCCGGCGATTCTGTTCTATCTCGACAACTGGTTGAGCGTCGGGCCGGACTCGGAAATCGGGCTTGGAATCGCACCGCACCGCCGCAACCGGCGCGGCTATGGCCGCAACCCGAATAATCGTCCGTCGGGCAAGCGCAGGCAGGCCAGCGGCCTGAACGAAAACTACGGCCGCGAACTGATGGAGTTGCACACGCTCAGCGTAAACGGCGGCTACTCGCAGAAAGATGTCACCGAAGTTGCCAAGGTTTTCACCGGGTGGACGCTCGATCAGCCGAAAAAAGGCGGCGCCTTCCGTTTCGAGCCGCGCATGCACGAGCCCGGCGACAAAATTGTCCTCGGACATCGCATCAAGCAAAACGGCGGGAAAGAAGGCCTGGAAGTGCTGCGCCTGCTGGCGCGCAATCCAAAGACGGCGCACTTCATTTCCCAAAAACTGGCGATGCGCTTTGTCTCTGACGATCCTCCCGCAACGCTGGTCGATCGCATGGCCCAAACCTTTCTAAAAAAGGACGGCGACATTCGCGAAGTACTACGCACCATGTTCAAGTCGCCCGAGTTCTGGTCGCCGGAGACCTACCGCGCCAAAGTGAAAACACCGCTCGAGTTCGTGGTCTCTGCCGCACGCGCCAGCCGTGCCGAGGTTGAGGACGCCCGCGCTCTGGTCGGCACGCTCAACAACATGGGCATGATGCCGTATGGCATGATGCCGCCGACGGGTTACTCGATGAAAGCCGACGTTTGGGTGAACTCCTCGGCGCTCTTGGGACGCATGAATTTCGCCCTCGGGCTGGCCGCAGGAAAGATACGGGGAGTCAAAGTCGATTCCGCCAGCCTGGCAGCCGGAACCGCCGCGGAAGGACCGACCGACCCGCAGCAAGCGTTAGCGAACCTGGAAAAGTTGCTGCTCTCAGGTGACATTTCGAAGCAAACACACGATACCATCAGCAAGCAACTGGAAGATCCAAAGATCAACCAGCGGCGATTGGATGATCCAAAGCGTCCGCCAAACGTGGCGGCGATTACAGGTTTGATTCTGGGGTCGCCAGAGTTTCAGAGGAGATAGAGGACGGCGAGCTACGAGCCGCGAGCAACCGGATCGCTCGAAGCCCGTAGCTCGAAGCTCGAAGCAGAGGTTTCACATGTCCATCACTCGACGCATTTTTCTCCGCAACGGCGCGCTGGCAGTTGTCGGCACAACCGCGCTGCCGAGCTTTCTAGCCCGCGCAGCTTTTGGCGCGGCTGACCAGGGCGTTCGCACCAGGCGCCTGGTCGTGATTTTCCAGCGCGGTGCGGCCGACGGCCTCAACATCGTTGTGCCGCACGGCGAGCCCGGGTACTACGCCATGCGGCCCACCATCAACATTCCAAAGAAATCCGTGCTCGACCTCGACGGCTTTTTCGGATTGCATCCGGCGATGGCGTCGTTTCAGCCACTTTGGAAACAAAAGCACCTTGCCATCGTGCACGCCGCCGGATCGCCCGATCCAACGCGCTCGCACTTCGACGCGCAGGACTTCATGGAATCCGGCACGCCCGGCGTGAAGGTTACCGACGACGGCTGGCTGAACAGGGCCCTGCACGAGCTTTCCGCCGGCCAATCCGCACCCGGCAAGTCGGCCTTCCGCGCCATTGCGCTAGGGCCATCGTTGCCCCGCATTCTCTCCGGCAAAGAGCCCGCCATTGCGATCAACAACCTGAACGATTTTTCCGTAGGCGGAAAAAATCCCAAGGCAGCGCCCATCGCGAATACGTTTGAGGCGATGTACGAAAACTCCGTGGACACCGTGCTGCACGGCACCGGCCAGGAAACCTTCGACGCAGTGAAGACGCTGAAGGCCGCCGATCCCGCGCATTACACGCCAGCGACCAACGCGAACTATCCGCGCGGACGCTTCGGCGACAGCCTGAAGCAACTCGCGCAACTGATCAAAGCGAATCTCGGCGTGCAGGTCGCATTCGCCGACATCGGCGGCTGGGACCACCACGTCAATGAAGGCGGCACCCAGGGACAGATCGCAAACGTGCTCGGAGATTTTTCGCAATCGATCGCCGCCTTCTGGACCGACCTCGGCGATCTAGGAGAAGACACGGTCGTAGTGACCATGTCCGAATTCGGCCGCACCGCCCGCGAAAACGGCAACCGCGGCACCGACCACGGCCACGCCAACGTAATGTTCGTGCTGGGCGGCCCGGTGAAGGGTGGCAAAGTCTATGGCCGTTGGCCGGGGCTTAGCGAGGGGCAGTTGTATGAAGGGCGCGACTTGGCAGTGACTACGGATTTCAGGCTGGTGCTCAGCGAAGTCGTGTCACGGTATCTCGGGAACAAGGATTTGAAAACGGTGTTTCCGGGATTTGATGGAGAGTCGGGACAGTTTGTGAACTTCTTGGGGTAATTTAAGTCGTCGCTGAATTTCTGGAATCGGGTGCGGTCGGAGCGCCGCACTCCTCGCAAAACTTCGCAAGCGGCGAAATCAAGTGACCGTTCAGACAGCGGCGTCCAGCATCGATCTCATCCGCATGCAATAACGAATACATTACGCCAAAGGAAGTTGAGTAGAAAACCGCCGGAAATATGACGAAGCCGCATGGCGAAGCACCTGGATTGCTACCTCGCAGAAACGGGAGCACGAATGCCGCGAAGAATACGTATCCCCAGATAGCCCACAAGGTCTTTTGCATCCATCCAGGGCAGCCACGCAATGCCGCTTTCCATAAGTCCCGCTGCCTAAAATCGCGCGTCAGCCCGTTCATCAAAAGAACGGTCGGTAGCCAGACAATGAGCAATCCGATGAACAGTTTCGGGAACAGCCGCTGTCCGAATTCGGGACTCTCGAAGAAACTTGCAACGTGCAACAGGAAACACGCAATTACACCAAGTCCGGATACCACCATGACTGGGTAGGCTATCGCTCTTCTCATCTGGCGCTACTCCAGTTCAACCGAAACATCTCCGCCCTCAACCTTCACCGGATACACCGCCACCTTCGCCCCCAGCGGACCGGCCTCACCCGTCTTCGGGTCCCATGCCCAGCCGTGCCACGGACAGATCACCTTGCCATCTTCGATCACGCCCTGACCGAGTGGGCCTCCGCGATGGAGGCAGATATTGTCCATGGCGCTGATTTCACCGTTCACGTTGGCGACGCAGATGGTCTTGTCGCCGCAGGGGAATTCTTTGGCTTGGTTGACAGCGGGGAGATCGGATTGAGTGGCGATCTTAATGAATGGCATATCTGTTCGGATAGCGCGGCAAAAGCAGGTCCTTCGCTTCGCTCAGGATGACAAAAGTATATAGGAGCGGTTTAACTGAGAACTGACAACTGAGAATTCCAGTCTAACTGCTATTTCGGCTGCATCGTCTGCGCGACCATCACCTGGCGCTTGAAATTCTCCATCATATTTTCTTCCAGCCGAACTTCGGTGGGGCGCTTGGCGAGCGTCATGGTGTCGATCTTGTCCTGCAGCTTGAGCAGCGCGTAAAACAAATTCTCCGGACGCGGCGGGCAGCCGATTACATACACATCCACCGGCACGATGCGGTCAACGCCTTGCAGCACGGCGTAGGTATTGAACGGGCCGCCGACGGACGAGCATGCGCCCATCGAGATTACCCACTTCGGCTCGGGCATCTGCTCATAAATTCTCTTCACCACGGGCGCCATCTTGAGCGTGACCGTGCCGGAAACGATCATCAGATCGGACTGGCGCGGGCTGGGGCGAAAGACCTCCGAGCCAAAGCGCGCGATATCGAAGCGCGATGTCGAGGACGCGATCATCTCGATGGCGCAGCAGGCGAGGCCAAACGTCATCGGCCAAAGCGCCGACTTGCGCGCCCAGTTGAAGACGTAGTCCACCGTCGAGATCATGAAATTCTTTTCGAACTTGTTCTGGAGCCAGCTCATGAGGCCTCGTTCCCTACAAGAATACTCCTCACCCTGCATCCGGGCGTGATCCTTGGGGCTTGGAGCTCAGTAAATCGTGTACCCCGGCGCCGGATTTCGCACATCTGGCTTGGACGCCATCAGCAGCAACGCGCCAACGCGCTTGAATGCCTTCAGGTCGTCAAGCGAATGGAATGAAGTTGTCTGATAGTTGTCGGGCGTCGGCGTCTCGTCGGGAATCTGCGCATACTCCACGCTTTCGAAAGCGTGCTTCTTCAGCAGTTCGACGTACTCTGCCGCCGAACGAACATGCACCGGCACTTTTAACTTCGGCACCCATTGCAGTGAATACGGATTGTCTTTGTAGAGATTGATGAGAATGAATAATCGCCCATGCGGCGCCATCACGCGAAAAAGCTCGGCCAGCGCGCGCTCCTGGTCCGGGTAGTAATAGAACGACTCCACCGAAAGCACTTTGTCAAAAAAGTTTTCTTCCCAGGGAATCTGCGCCGCGGATCCAACAACGAACATTACGGTGTCGAATTCTTTCGAAGCGGCCCGAGCCTGCCGGATCATCTCGTCGGAAATGTCGACCCCGACCACCTGCCCAAAACCCTGCGGCCCATCGCCCACCATGCGCGCCAGCAAGCGCGTCGCCCAACCCGATCCGCACCCGAGATCCAGAATGCGCTCACCCGGACGCAGATCCATGCGACGCATCGTTTTATCGGTGATGTCGAGGTGATGGCGCTCCATCTTTGCGCCTTCGCCGTCATCCGCCCAGCGATTGAATTCCTGCTGCAGGCGCTCATCGGGGGATTGGGATTTGTCGGCGCTCATGATTCCTCTCTAACGGCTGCCAGCTTCGAGCCACGAGCTACGAGCGAACCATCACAGCTTGCTCGTAGCTCGTAGCTCACTCAGTGATTTTGCGCAATTCTTCAAAGAACATCGGGTACGACACTCCCGCGGCATCCGCGCCGCGAATCGTCGTCTCGCCTTCCGCTCGCAATGCGCACACGGCGAACGCCATGGCAATCCGGTGATCGCCGAACGAATCGAGTTCGGCGCCATGCAGATGCTGGCCGCCAGGAATACGCATTCCATCGGGCCGTTCTTCGACTTCCGCGCCCATTTTGCGCAGATTGGCAGCGACGGCGGCAATGCGATCCGACTCTTTCACGCGCAATTCTTTGGCGTCGCGAACTTCGAGGCCGCCTTCGGAGTACGGCGCAGCCGCTGCCAGCACCGGGATCTCGTCGATCAAGGCGGCCGTATCTGCGCCGGCAATTACGGCGCCCGTCCACGCCGTTCCATGCGCCTCAATCGTGCCTACCAGCTCGCCCTGATGTTCTTCCAGATGCGCGACCGAAACCTTCAACCCCATCTGCACCAGGATTTCCAGCAACCGCGCCCGCGTTGGATTCATTAGAATTCCGGGCAAGGTGATCTGCGATCCGGGGAACAGCGCCGCCGCACAAAGAAAGAATGCGGCACTCGAAAGATCGCCGGGAACATGCGCCTCGATTGCGCGCAGCCGCTGTCCGCCGACAATCCGCGATGCATTTCCAGTGCGCTCGACTTCCGCCCCAAAAGCCCGGAGCGCAATTTCGCCGTGATCGCGCGTGCGGATGGGCTCTTCGAGCACCGTCTCGCCCTCGGCAAACAATCCGGCAAACAGGACACACGATTTCACCTGCGCGCTCGCCACTTCCGGCCGGTAATGAATCGCCTTCAGAGGACCACCGTGAATTTTCAGTGGAGGGCGTCCGCCTTCCGCGGCCTCGATCTTAGCTCCCATCTCCGAAAGCGGCGTCATGATGCGCGCCATCGGCCGCCGCGAGAGCGATTCATCCCCGCACAATTCACTGGTAAACGACTGGCCGGCAAGAATTCCACTTAGCATGCGCATGGTCGAGCCGGAGTTTCCGCAATCCAGCATCTCTGTCGGAGGGTTCAGCTGCCGCCCCACGCCACGCACCTCAATCGCCCCGTCGTCGTCCAAGCGCTTCCACTCGCTGCCGAGCCTGCGCATGCAATCGAGCGTGCTGGCGCAATCTCGCGCCGCTGAAAAATTCTGGAAACGGCTCGTGCCCTCCGCAATCGCCGCCAACATAGCGTATCGGTGCGAGATGGATTTGTCCCCAGGAATGCGAACGACTCCGCGCACCGCCCGCGCAGGACGGACAGTGACCTTCGAACCATCAGGCATGAATTCAATATAACGGAGATTTCAGACGCGAGCGGGCCCATGGTAAAAGTGGAGTCCGCATCGTTGCACGGGCGACGCCCTTTATGAATTGTCATCCTGAGCGAAGCGAAGGACCTGCTGTTCGCCGCAAGATGCAGATCCCTTACTTCGTTCGGGATGACAATTCATAGAAGGGTACGAGCGGCCCGGCCTACTGCGACCGCACGCGCCCGGCGGCTTCCGCGAGTATCTCCTGTGGGACTTCCCGCAACGTCACGCAGAATTCGAACATGGGCGTTTCCGATCCGCGCCCCCACCGGTTCACTTCCCAATGCGCGCGGATAAACTTGACCTCCGGCCGCGCCGTCAGATTGAGCAGCAACGGAATTTCCTCGCGATAAAACTTCTGCGGAAAAGCCACGACCGGCTTGGCATCCCACGTGGCGCCATCCGCGGATCCAAAGATGCTGACGTCGAGCGATTCCTGCTCGATGATGTTGGTGATGGCCAGCGTCAGAAGAAAAATCCGGCTTTCCGCCCGACTCACATCGAGGGCGGGGCCGTCGCCTCTGGCGTTGACCACGGTTCTTTCGGGAACGAGAAAAGCTTCCATCATGACGCGGAGATTCTAGCAGAGAGACACAGCAGGCAGTGACGCAACCCCCTCATCTCGAACGTCCAAACTCAACTGGAGGGCAGCCGTGCGCGCGTGGCTGGTCGTGATCGCAACCTTCTACTTCAACGCTACGTCATCCAGAAACTGGCGCAGGACTTTGCCAACCGCCTCCGGCTGCTCCCATGGCGCATAGTGCCCCGCCTTCGGAATCACCGTCAACCGGCTGCCCGCAATATTCTGCCGCATCAGTTCGCCGTCGGCGACGGTCGAGAGCACATCTTCCTCTCCAATCACAATCAACGTCGGCACGTTGATCGTCTTCAGATCCGCGACCGAATCAGGACGCTCCGCCATGCCGCGCTGTACCTGGCTGATGTCTTCGGCAGACATCAAGCGCATCATCGCGCGCGCTCCAGCGACTAAGTCCGGCCGTGTGCCGGCCGTCGTGCGCCCCATCAGCTTCGGAATCATGGTCTCGATGAATGGTTCGGTTCCCTGCTCCAGGACCGTGGTCGCAGCTTTTAATCGATTTGCCCGAGCTTCTGCAGAGTCTGACTGAGGACGCGTATCACAAAGCGCGAGCGAGGTCACACGCTCGCGAAAGCGGCGCCAGAATTCAAACAGGATGTAGCCGCCGATGGAACATCCAACGAACGCAGCTTTACCAACGCCCGCGGCATCGAGCACGCGGGCAATGTCGCTAGCATGCTTTTGCATGAGAGCAGGCCCTTCGCCAATCTCCGAATCGCCGTGCCCGCGTAGATCGGGAAGAATCAGCCGGTAGCGCGAATCGAGCGCCACAGCCACCGGATTCCAAAATTCGTGATGACAGGGAAAAGGATGGAGAAGAACGACGGGCGGTCCGTTCCCTCGAATTTCATAGAAGATTTCAGCGTCGTCGCTGCGCAGGCGTTCCATGGGAGAAGATTATATTGTGGAAACTAAGGACTGAGCCGATGGAGCGCCGGACGTCTCCGCCTGGCCGCCGAACTGCTGGACGGGCGAGACGCCCGTCGCTCCACCGTACCACCCAGGATTAGCTTGTTATGGGTTGTTGCGAGGCTGCCACCGGAATGAGGAACGGTTCCTTTGGAACGATGATCCACGCGAGCACGTATGCGACGAAGCCGGGAAAGATTCCGGATACTAACGCGATGAAGAACCAGAGAATGCGCACGAGCGATACGTCGAGGTCGAGATACTGCGCCAGCCCGGCACAAACGCCCCCGATCTTTCTATCGGCGCGTGGGCGCATCAGTTTCTTCGGTGGGGGCGAAATCCCCACCACGTTGCCGCAGTGGGGGCAATAGCGGCCGTCTTCAGCGATGGCCTTGCCGCAAGCGTTGCAGTACATGGTTGTCTCTCCTCGTCGTTGTGGGATACGACGATTGCGAGGAAAATGTTCCGTGATCGGAGCTTTTGGTTTTTAGCTCGTAGCTAAAGGCTAAGAGCTAATGGCCAATAGCTCCCCTCACTCCCGGTACGCGTCTTTGATTCTCCTCCGCGCCTTGTCCGCTTCGGCGTTGCCCGAATTTGTGGCCACCACCGCCTCGTATTTCTTCACCGCCAGGTCCCGTTTCTGGAGCTGGTCATACATCTCGCCGGCTCCCAGGTTCGCTTTCTGCAGCAATTCTGGATCGGCTCCCGTAACCTCGCTCACCAACTCGTATGCCGCGGCCGCAGCCTGATATTTTTTCTCGCTGCGCAGCAGGTCGCCTAGCTCAAGCGCCGCGATTTCGTAATGCAGGCCGCCGTACTTTCCCTCGCGCCCGTTCTGCCATACACGGCGATACTGTTCCTCGGCTTCTCCACTCTTGCCGGACGCCCGCAGCAGGTTCGCCTCTTCTAGCGGCAGAAGATAGTTGCGCGGAAACCTTGGACCGATCGTGCGGGCGATCTGCAGCGCCTCGTCGTAACGACGTTCACGCCGCAGGAAAACCATAAGCACAACCCCGGCGTCCACGCTGGTTTCGCCATTGCCATGGTAGGCATCGTTCAGATACTGAATTCCCTTGTCTTTGTCTCCGCTCAATCCGGCGAGAGCGACCGCCATCTTTACCGCAAATGACAGGCTCCCCATCACGTAGTTGTGGGCTCCCACCACCAACTTGGCGTCGGTGTACTGCGGAGCCGACTCGAGAACCCGCTCGTGATCGTGGCGCGCTCCGACCGCATTGCGCAGAGAAGAAAGCCAGGCGCGCTCGATCAGCGCGGTGTAAAGCGCGAACTGGCCGCGGGTAACGCCGCGGGCATAGAGCATATCCGTGTTGTTCGGATTGCGCGCCAGTTCGGCGTCTTCCAGCTTCTCGGCTTGCTCCACCAGTTGCTTGATGCGTACCTTCTGCGCGGGCTCGGCGGGACGGTGCGCTTGTCCGATAAAACTGTCGTTTGCATACTCCCCGGTATTCATCGCGCCCATGCGATACAGCTCCCGCACCTGAATCGCAGAGAGCAGGTGATTCACGGCAAACGGATCGTTCGGATGTCGCGCTGCGATCCTCTCGAAATCCTGAATCGCCGCGTCATAGTCGAGGTTGTAATAGTGCTCGAAAGCTGCCGGATTCAAGGGATCAGCAGGACGAAGCACAGTTGAAACCGAGGGATCAGCAGCCAGACAGACTTCGGCAAGGACCAGCAGCAGGATGGCACTCAAAACAGGGCGATGCCGGGAGGGGAAGAAAAACACGCACACTCAGTTTAACTGATTGGAGCTTTCTTCGGGTCCCGTTTGGGCACATCTGAAAACCGTAGCTCTCAGCCATCAGTTCCCATGCGCCGAAGGTTTTACTGAGAGCTGATAGCGTGACCGGAACCAAACCGGGTACGTCCACAGCCCTGCCAAGTCATGCAAAATAGGAAATTCAGGCTTGAATAGCGTAATTCTTGCCCTGCAATGTGGCCGTTCTCCCCCTCGGCTCGCTTATAACTGTCGTATTTGCAATAGCTTGCTTTGGTGATTCGCTTGCGTTCCAAAATTGGGTCGAAAGAACACACCTTTATGGCAGAAGCAGCCGATCAGGCGCATCACGAATTTTGGCGGCCGCCCATGCCGGCATCCGTGGCGGTGGCAAGCCCGGAACGCAGCGCGACCTGCCGTTGCGGGACCGAGTTTATCGTCAGTTCGCTCTTCTGTCATGCTTGCGGTGCCAGCCGGCCCGATCTAAACGCTGCCCGCACCCTGGAAATCCCGGGTCTTACCGAACTCACCTCGCTCGGTGAGCGCCTCGGCCTTACAACCCCAGCCGTCATCGCTTTTCTGGCTGGCGTGCTCTGCGTTGTAGGAGCTCTGGCTGTCAGCGTATTTTTCAGCGCCCGGACCATTCTCGACTGGCAAGCCATCCAATTGTGGCGGATCGAGTGGCTGCTCGCGGCGGTCGCGTCCTTCGTCGCCGGCTGCCTGCTTAAGAAATAGCTTTTGCCTATTAGCTTTTGACTTCTCTGCCCCAACTTCCAAACCAACTTCGATTCTTCTCTTTTTTCCGTTCCCGACACATTGCGGAAATATTACATTGCTACAATCGCGAAGGAGCCGTTCTAAGTGTGAGAATGTCTAAGCATGGAAGAACTGGCCAATGCAGTGACGCACGGAATCGGGCTGGCGCTCAGCGTGGTGGGCGCTGCGCTCCTGATTGTGGCTGCGGCCTGGAGCCAGAATGCCTGGGCCATTGTGAGTTGCTGCGTCTATGCGGCAACCCTGGTGAGCCTCTATGCGGCATCGACCGCGCTGCACAGCGTTTTGTCTCCCCGCTGGGCGCGCACCCTTCAGACCATCGACCACTGCTGCATCTACCTTCTGATTGCGGGAACCTACACACCGGTCACGCTGGTCAGCCTTCGCGGGGGCTGGGGCTGGACGCTCTTCGGCCTCGTCTGGGGAATCTGTTTTCTGGGCGTCCTCATGAAGGTGCGCTGGTTCGAGCATGTTCATGTGCGGAAGATCTCGACGCCGCTTTACATCGCCATGGGACTGCTCGGCTTGATTGCTTTCAAGCCGCTGCTATCCGCGATACTAGCCCCTGGAATCCTTTGGCTGTTGGTGGGTGGAGCCGCCTATATCGCCGGCGTCGGATTCTTCGTATGGCGGCGGCTACCTTATAGTCACGCGATCTGGCACGTGTTCGTGCTGGCGGGAAGCATTTGCCATTATCTTGCGATTTACTACTATGTGGTACCCCGGCAGGGATAGGAGCCAGTAACCTTACCTTCGCCAGCTCAGTTTTGCGAATGTGCGTGCTCCCCTTGAGCGACGATGGTGCTAGTCCGTCGTTGCTGGCTCATGCGGTAGAGGTGATGCAACGGCCCCACGCCATGGCCGAGGGGATAGGCATTCGCAATCGCAGCCGAGACATACACTTTGGAAAGAAGAACCGCCTCGGGTAGTCCGCGCCCATGAGCCAGGTGGCAGGCCAGCGCAGTGGCGAACGCGCATCCAGTGCCGTGGGTGGAATTCGAGCGTTGAAGGTCCGCTTTGAAAACTTCCGTTTCTTTGCCTCGGGCGGTCGTGAAACTGAGGAGATCGGTCGCCTTCTCCAGATGGCCTCCGGTGACTACCACATTCGCCGCTCCCAGAGAGTGCAGACGAGCAGCCGCCTCGCGCATCTGGTCGAGATTCGTGACGGCCATCCCAGTCAAGACGCTGGCCTCGTTAAGGTTCGGCGTAACCAACTCCGCCAGCGGAAGCAACCTCTCGATCAATAGTCGGGTGCCCGCCGCATCCAACAAATCGGCTCCGGAGCTCGACTTCAAAATCGGATCCAGCACCACATGAGGCAGCCGTGCCTGGCCCAGAAAATCCGCGACCACCTTCACCACCTGCTGGTTTCCCAGCATACCGATGTGGACGGCTTTGACCGCCAGGTCTGAAACCAGCTCCTGCAATATCTCAGAGATAAGGTTGGGATCGACGCCTACGACCCGCCGCACGGCCTGGGTCGACTGGACGGTTAAAGCTGTAATGCAGGAAACGCCGTAACATTCATGGGCCGCAACGGTCTTGATGTCGGCTGTAATCCCAGCACCCGAGGTAGGGTCGAACCCGGCAATGGTCAACACCACGGGAGGGGTTACAGGCATGCCGTCACTCTAAACCCAAAATCAAAACAGGGAAACAGAAGTTCCTGGTGTTCGCGGTGCGACCCGTTACAGAGGGTGAGTCGGGATCGAATGAAGTGAAGTCTGAGGTTTCAGGTTTACTAGTCAGTCATCAAATGTCACCGCAAACAACTGATTACAATACGCTTACAAGTATTCCGCCGTAAGTCTAACATTCGACAGGAAGTTGCAAGAATTCGCCGGAGGCCGGAATTCATATAGTAACTATTAAGTAAACATAACCTACTGACTGCTTTCAACGATATACGAATAAAAATCCATAGCTTTCATGGGGCTAAGTCTTTGATTATGTACTAGTTAGTTACTTACGTTGCTGGTTTTTCGATTGACACGCCCGGCTGACCCCGGTAGCATTTTGAGATCGTTTGACCAAAGGAGCATACGACCTGATAACGACTTCCCAACGATGAGAGGTAACTGAATGCGACGACGTTTAGCCGAAGGCCTGGCGGTGGTTTTATCAGTCGCCAGTCTGGGGGCCGGAGCCGCATCCAGGCCAAGCAGCCTGGAAGCCGCCAAGGTCACACAGCCACCGGTGATTGAAACCGGAGGGCACAATCGAAAAAAGAGCACCAGCCCAAAGTCGAAAGCCTATCAAATAGGCACCGCGTCCTGGTATGGACAGCAGTTCGAGGGCAGGCAAACTGCCAGCGGTGAACTCTTCGACATGCGGGATTTCACGGCCGCTCACCCCAGCCTTCCGCTGGGCTCCTTCGTCAGGGTCACCAACCTGAGGAACGGCAAGTTCGTGGTGGTTCGCATTAATGACCGGGGTCCCTTTGTGGACGACCGGATCATCGATGTTTCCTACAACGCCGCGCGGGCATTGGGCTTTAAAGAGCGCGGTTTGCAGACGGTCCGCTTGGACCTCTACCAGCCCAGGAATATGGCGCTGCTGCAACCCGTAGCCAACCTCCACTAAACCCGATACACTCGGCAACGAAAGCTGAGAACGAAGGTTCGAAAACAATGGACCCGCGCCAGCGTCTGATCGTTGCCTTGGATGTATCGACCGCCGCGGCCGCCCGGAAGATTGTGGCGGCCGTGGGTGACTCTGCCCTCACCTACAAAGTGGGCATGCAGCTCTATACCGCCGAAGGACCTTCGATAGTCCGCGAACTGGTGGATTCGGGCCGCAGGGTGTTTCTCGATCTCAAATATCACGACATCCCGAACACCGCAGGAGCAGCGGTGCGCGAGGCCGCTCAACTTGGCGTGAGTATGCTGACCGTGCACGCCTCCGGAGGCGGCAAGATGTTGCGAGCTGCCGTCGATGCCGCTCAGGCTACCAAGCCCGACTTGCTGGTTCTGGCGGTTACGGTCCTGACCAGCCTGGACGAGGCGGAACTGGGAAGGATTGGGCTGCGCGGTGGAGTGCTGGATCAAGTCCGGAGGCTGGCGGCGCTGGCGCTTTCGAATGGATGCAAAGGGGTGGTGGCTTCGGCGCGGGAAGCCGGCGCGCTGCGGGAGGAGTTTGGCCTTGACTTCGCCATCGTGACGCCCGGAGTGCGCCCTGCCGGCAGCGGACACGACGACCAGGCGCGGGTCGTCACCCCAGCGGAAGCGATTGCCGCCGGAGCCTCCCATATTGTGGTGGGGCGACCGATTACTGAGGCCTCGGACCCGGCGGCGGAAGCGCGGTCGATTCTGTCGCAACTCGGGTACTAAATGCCTGGTAATTACTACCTTATAGGCGAACATAAAGCGAACTTGTCGGCGAAATTACGGGAAGGAGGGCTGTCCGATGTCAGGGATCAGTCCTCGGTAAAACCAAAGGGAGCGAACGATTCTGGTCGCTCGTGAAGCGCGGGAACGGCGGAGTGTAGGATTGCGTAGCGTAAGCCACTGGCCCGTTTTACGGATGTGGTGGAAAAATGATTTTCCAGCCTTGACCCAAACCAAGGGCGGATCGCCGGTTATCTGGGGAACATGCTCAAAGAGGGGTAACTCGGTTCGCCCTGTCAGGGCTCAATTGGGATACTGGGCGAGAGGGGATGATTCCCAAAGGAAAAGGCGCGCTTTATTGCCGCGCCTTTTTTGTGCTGCGTCGTTGGTTATGCAGAGAAGCGGGAACTGGTTCTAGAGTTTTTCAAAAAACTCGCAGGCCGCGCACGAAATATAGATTCCGCCGGGCACGCCGCGCTCGCGATCTTTCACGCGCTTGACGATGCGGGTTTCCTTGCCGCACTTGGGACATGCGGTGGATTTCGTGGTGTCCATGACCTTTTTCCGGTCGGCAGTTTTTGCAATTTTCGCCATTCAGTTTCTCCTGACAGGGATGTGCCGCGAGCACAAAGGCCGCGGTTCTACCTGGTAATTGGGGAGTATCGTCGTTGGGTGATCAAGGAACACCGGTCCATCTGGAATCGGGCCCGGCTGGATCAACCCGCGCAGAAGCGGTGCAGAGTACTCGCCTCCAGAATCTTACACGAATTGCCGCCCTTGTTCTCGGTTCTCAGTTCTCAGGAAAAGAAAAAGGCGCGCCTTTTTCGCTGTTGTGTGGATGGTTTTGACTGAAAACTGAGAACTGAGAACCGCGAGGTGTCCTCAGTCCAGCAGTGGAGGCGCTTGCCAGGGACCGCGCTCTTTTTCGAGTTTCTCGGCGACCGCCAGCACGACTTGTTCCTGCCATGGGCGTCCGACGATCTGCACGCCGATGGGCAGGCCTTGGTCCGAATAACCCATGGGAACAACCGCGGCTGGAAAGCCCAACAGGTTAAACCACTCGCAATAGCTCCAGGCGTCGAGATACTTGACCGTCTTGCCTTCCACCTGCCACTCCCGTTCGCCATGACGAAACGCAGGAATAGCCGCGGTAGGGCAAAGCAGCACGGGATACTTGCGCATCTGCAGTAGAATTTTCTCGCGGAGGGCATCGCGTCCCAGCCAGGCGTTGAGCAGCGACTCTCCAGTGTGCGCGGGCTCAGCATTGGTCCACGTTTGGAACTCGCGCAGCATTGGGCTCAGTTCGGATTCGTGGCCACTCAACATGGGACCGAGAATCATCCCTCCGGCCGTGCCGAACAATTCCCACCAGAGCTGCCGCGCTTCCTCGAGCCCTTCGGGACGGAATGGCTCGACGTGAAAACCGCACCCTAACAACAGAGACGCGGCTCGACGCACGGCCGACCTGGTTTCTTGCGTCACTGGAGTTCGGCCATCGTCTGAAAAAAAACCGATGTTGACAGCTTGCACAGCTGTTTGATGAATCTCCCGCAGCTCAACCGGCGCGGCACAAGGATCGCCGTCGTCCCATCCCGCCATGACTTCAAACAGAGTCCGCACATCTTCAATAGTGCGCGCCATTGGCCCGACCACTCCGATCAGGGCGAAGGGTCCGCCTGATTTCGGAAAATGCCCCGTCGAAGGAATGCGTCCGGGAGTGGGCTTCAATCCGCAGATTCCGCAGAAGTGCGCCGGTTCGCGGATCGAACCACCCCCGTCGCTCCCTACGCCGCCAGCGGAAAGTCCCGCGGCGATGGCGGCGGCCTCTCCACCGCTCGATCCTCCCGCGGTGCGGTTCAGATCCCAGGGGTTGTTCGTGCGGCCATAAAGAAGATTGTCGGTTTCCCAGGCCATGAGCAGTTCGGGCGCGTTAGTGACGCCGAGGATCACCGCGCCAGCCGCACGCAGTCGAGCAACCAGGGGCGCGTCCGCAGCGGCGATGTGTCCAGCACGCAAACGCGTACCGGCTTCACAAAGATGTCCGGCAACATCAATCGAAGACTTGATGGAAACCGGCACACCATGCAGCGGCCCGAGGTCGTCTCCCCGTAGAATCGCTTTCTCCGCGTCCCGCGCCTGGGCAAGTACAACTTCGGGTTTGTAGTCAACGAACGCGATCAGCTTGGGATTCAGGCGTTCGATGCGATCAAGGTGAGCGCGCGCCACGTCTATGGGCGAAACTTCTTTGCGGCGAATCTGCGCCGCAATTTCCCGCGCAGAAAGAAGATGGATCGAAGTCATGAAATGTGTAGAACGGCACAACAAAATTCAGGATACCAGCGAAGCGGTTTCCTTCATTGGGTTTCTTCCGTGTGACCTCGGGTCCTTGGTGGTTGAGGTTTCGCAGATTGACCCACGACCTTAACCACAGGCTGCTGGCGTTCCGGTTGTTTTCCAGTAGAGTTAAGGAGTTACATCACCGCCGAGGAACAGTTTTAGCGTGAAGATCCGGGTAGCAGCGTTTCTCTTCCTTCTGATCGCCCCAGTTTGGGCTCGAGCACACAGCCATCCTGCCAGGCAGGCAGACCCCTTAGACCCGGGTTACGTGTTTGCGCTGGCAGCCGCCAACCATTTTCTGCACGCGTGGCAAACGGGAGATCTCGAAAACGGCATGGTGCTGCTCAGCGACAGCATCCGCCACTCGCAGAACGTCGACAAACTGGAACAACTTTTTTCGAACGGGAAAGACCGGGCCTTTGAGATCACGCGCGGTCACGGTCATCCGGGGCGCTACAGTTTTCCGGTGGTGCTGGTTACGCATCGAGGATCCCATGTCACGCGTAAATTTTCTGAAATAGTCGTGGTCGAGACTGGCAAGGACGACTGGGTGGTGGATAAACTTCCATAGAAGTCACAACCCGCATTTTTTATTGCAGGAGTCGCATTTATGAAACGTATTCACAAGGTTGCTGTCCTCGGCGCAGGCACCATGGGCGCTCGTATCGCGGCACATTTTGCTAACGCGGGAGTGCCTTCATTGCTGCTGGACATAATTCCTCCAAACGTTCTGGCAGACGCGGGCAGTGCTGCGCGTAACAAAATTGCTGCCGCCGGACTCGACGGAGCCAGACAATCGAAGCCCGCGGCGTTTTTCGAAACGTCGCTTTCGCGGCTGGTTACCGTGGGAAATTTCGACGACGACCTGAAACAGTTGGCCGAAGTGGACTGGATTATCGAGGCGGTCGTCGAGAACCTTGAAATCAAACGGACGCTGCTGAAGAAGGTGGAGGCCATCCGCAAGCCCGGCACGATCGTCACCACCAACACCAGCGGACTTCCGGTGGCAAAGATCGCGGAGGGGTTTTCCGAGGACTTCCGGCGCTCGTGGTTCGGCACGCACTTTTTTAATCCGCCGCGCTATATGCGGCTGCTGGAACTGATCCCAACGCCAGAAGCGGACCGGGCGCAGATCGAGGCCGTCACGCACTTCTGCGACGAGCAGCTGGGCAAGGGCGTGGTGCTGGCGAAAGATACTCCCAACTTCATCGGCAATCGAATCGGTACATTTTCGGTGCTCAACGTGATGCGGCTGATGCAGGAAATGGACCTGAGCGTGGAAGAGATCGACGCGCTTACCGGCCAAGCAGTAGGCTGGCCGCGCTCGGCCACGTTCCGTACGATCGATCTGGTGGGGCTTGATATTGTCGGGCACGTGGTCACGAACATGACGCAGAACGTTCACGACGAGCGCAGCGAATTACAGATTCCCGCGTTCTTTCGCCAGATGCTGGAACGCAAGTGGCTGGGCGACAAGACCAAGGGCGGATTCTACAAGCAGCTGAAAAGCAACGAAGGCAAAGAGGATGAGCGCATGGCGCTCGACTGGAAAACGCTGGAATATCATCCACGGCAGAAGCCGAAATTCGCCGCGCTCGATATGGCGAAAAACGTGGACGAGACCGGAGCGCGAGTTCGAATGTTGCTTGGCTTCGATGGTGGTGGCGCACCGCAGAAGGCCGACAAGGCAAGCACTTTTCTTTGGGCGGCGCTGTGCGACTTGTGGACTTATTCCGCAAATCGCATTCCCGAGATTTCCGATTCCGTGGTGGAGATTGATCGGGCCATGCACCTCGGCTTCAACTGGGAACTCGGCCCCTTCGAACTCTGGGACGCGGCCGGCGTGGAAGTAAGCGTCGCACGCATGAAAAAAGAAGGCCGTCCGGTCGCCGCCAACGTAGAAAAACTTCTCGGATCGGGAAAGAAATTCTGGTACGAGGACGATTCGAAGAGTCCATCCGGCCGCAAGTATTGGGACCTGGCAACTGGCAACTGGCAACTGGTCGAGGTCCCGGCGAGAGTCTGGTCGGTCGAGGCAGCAAAGAAATCCAAGGGAGTGGTCAAGAAGAATTCGGGTGCCTCGCTGGTTGATCTGGGCGACGGCGTGGGCTGCATCCAGTTCCACTCCAAAATGAACGCGCTAGGCGCCGACATTATTTCGCTGATCCTCCAGACGCTGAAGGGCGGCGGGCCGGGTGATGTCTTCGACGCTTTCGTCATCACCAACGACGCGACGAATTTTTCCGTGGGCGCGAACCTGATGCTGCTGCTCATGTCAGTCCAGGAGGAAGAGTGGGACGACGTTGACCTGGCCATCCGTCAGTTTCAGGGCATGACGCAGGCCATCAAATTTTCTCCCAAGCCGGTGGTGATCGCGCCCTTCGGACTCGCGCTGGGCGGCGGTTGCGAAGTCTCGCTGCACGCGGCCGCCCGCCAACCGCACGCGGAGCTCTATATGGGATTGGTCGAGGTCGGAGTCGGCCTGCTTCCGGGAGGCGGTGGCTGCAAGGAGATGCTGCTGCGCGCGCTGGACAACGCAGCGTCGATTCGTCCCAATGGCCGCGGCGAATCGGTGGAACTAATGGAGGCGATGAAGACAATTTTTCAGACGATCGCCACGGCGAAAGTCGCAACTTCCGCGCTCGAAGCCCGCGCACTTGGGTTCCTGTCGAGCTCCGACCGCATCACTATGAATCGCGAGCGCGTTCTCTCCGACGCCAAAGCGCGCGCGCTGGAACTGGTGCGCGCGGGCTATGAGCCTCCGGTAATGCGCACGAACATTCCCGCTCCGGGCGAGAACATCCTCGCCGCACTCAAAATGGGCGTCCACCTGATGCGGCAAGGCGAGTACATCAGCGATCACGAGCTAAAGTTGGGTACCAAGATCGCGGAAGTGCTTTGCGGCGGAAACGTAACGCCCGGCACGCCCATCAGCGAACAGTACGTGCTCGACCTGGAGCGCGAGGCCTTCAAGTCGCTGTGCGGCGAAAAGAAAACGCAGGAGAGAATTCAGTTCACGCTGAAGACGGGCAAGATGCTGAGGAATTGAAGATGAATTGAAAGAGGTGATCTTGAACAAGATTGACGATCTCGCAGAAAACAATAACGGTGCATTGATCGAAGGATATTCCGCGATGGCCAGGGACGCGGCCCGTAAGCACGAAGCGGAGGAGTGGTCGGAGGAGTTGATCGGCGACGCATCCACCGTTGAGCCCTGTGCCTCTTCGCCAGCGCGCAGCCGCGCGACTTACTTTGAAAGCGCTCGATCCAGGGAGAACGCGCCGGCCCCGCGCAATAACAGCGCTGCCGCCATGGCGAGCACGAGTAGATGATATTCCATGCCCTCGCCCTTCTGAGTGCCCATCCAGTGCATGAAGAAGCCAAACGGCAGGTGGAGCATGAAGATCGCTCCGATCATCAGGCCGGCAATTCCGAGAGAAGCGATGCGAGTGAGCAATCCGACAATCAGCCCCAGTCCGCCAAAGAATTCCGTGCAGAGGATCAGAAATGCGACGAAAGCGGACATTCCCATGTGCGTAAAGTATCCCATGGTGCCATGAAAGCCAAAGTCCCCAAACCAGCCCAGCATTTTTTGCGCCCCATGCGCGAAGAACACAGTTCCCAGAACCACTCGCAAAATGGTAAAGCTCACGTCGTTGCTCGTAGCCATTAGCTTCTTCAGCATTGCATCCTCCTGGCGAAATCAGTCATCGATCTGAGGCGTTACGATTGTCGTTATAACAACCTTATAGGTTGATTCCTTTCCATCTCGACAGGGTTCATTTTCTCCGGCGGCAGTACAACTCAGCAGGTCTCGGCTGCGCGATCACTTCATCAACTACCGCGAGAGTTTCCTTTGTGTCCTTGATGGTGAATGAGGGTGCGGTCAACCGTCCGAGAAAAGCAGCCGCCTCCTGGATGCGGCGTATAATTTTAGAATTAGATTCCGCGAAGGATGGTACAAACGAAAATGTCCCCAGACAATGGTACAAACGGCGCGAACGGCAATGGTTTGGATGCGGTGCTGAAACCGCGGGCAGAGTGGCTGGCGAAGCGCAAGGCCGCAAACAAAGACGGCAACTTCTCGCAGATGCATTACGCGCGCCAGGGCGCGATCACCGACGAAATGCAATACATCGCTCACCGCGAGAAGATCACGCCGGAATTGGTGCGTGCTGAAGTCGCTCGTGGCCGCATGATCATCCCTGCAAACATCAACCATCCCGAACTGGAGCCGATGGCGATCGGCATCGAATCGCTGTGCAAGATCAACGCCAACATCGGCAACTCCGCCGTCACTTCAAACATTGACGAAGAATTGAAGAAGCTGCACACCGCCGTGCACTACGGCGCCGACACGGTGATGGACCTCTCGACCGGCGGCGATATCCATACCATTCGCGAAGCCATCATCCGGCATTCGCCCGTGCCCATAGGAACCGTGCCGATTTATGAAGCGATCTCGCGCATCAAGCGCATCGAAGATCTGAACAAGAGCGTGATGCTCGAAGTAATTGAAGAGCAGGCGCAGCAAGGCGTGGATTACATGACGATTCACGCTGGAGTGCTTATCCAATATCTACCGATGGTTTCGAAGCGCATCACCGGAATCGTCAGCCGCGGCGGCGCGATCCTGGGACAATGGATGGCGTATCACCACAAGCAGAATTTCCTTTACGAATGCTTCGAGGACATCTGCAAGATTTTCGCGAAGTACGACGTAAGCTTCTCGCTCGGCGACGGCCTGCGTCCCGGCTGCATCGCGGACGCGAGCGATGAAGCGCAGTTCGCCGAATTGAAAACTCTGGGCGAACTGACCCGCATCGCCTGGAAGTACGACGTGCAGGTCATGATCGAAGGCCCGGGCCACATTCCGATGCACAAGATCAAGGAGCAGGTGGAGAAAGAAAACGCGTGGTGCGACGAGGCGCCGTTTTATACTTTGGGGCCGCTGGTCACCGACATCGCTCCCGGCTACGATCACATTACGTCCGCCATTGGAGCGGCCATGATCGGCTGGTACGGCGCCTCGATGCTCTGCTACGTCACGCCCAAAGAACATCTCGGCCTGCCCAATGAAAAAGATGTGAAAGACGGAATCATCGCTTACAAGATCGCCGCCCATGCGGCCGACTTAGCTCGCGAGCGTCCCGGAGCGCGCGACCGCGACGACGCCCTGAGTTATGCGCGCTATAAGTTCGATTGGGAAAAACAGTTTGAACTTTCACTCGATCCCGAGACGGCGCGCTCCATGCACGACGAAACTCTGCCGGATGAACATTACAAGTCAGCCGCCTTCTGCTCCATGTGCGGACCAAAGTTCTGCTCCATGAATTACTCCAGCAAAGTGGACGAATATAACAAGAAGGTGCACGGGCTGGAGAAGAAGGACTACTCGGAGTTGGTGGAGAAGCTGGTTACGCTGAAGTAACTCCCGTAGGGACGGCGAAAGGCTGTGGGCTGGGGCGGGCACTGGCTTGCCCCGCCAACGGTCTTCCAGGCGCGATCATTTGAGGTACCCCCTACCCCCCCTGCCCCCTGCCTATAGGAATCATAAGGATAGGAGGAATTGTTGGGTTCGGTCTTTGAATCGAAAGGACTTATATCAAAGTATTCCGGAATAAGGACTTAGCTGATAAATACTGCGCTTTGGTCCCAAATTGGAAGCGGGGGACGACTGCTCAGGTGTTAGTTAGGTTGTCAAAGAGCGCTGGCAATGGCTTCGGTGCGGCATCGCAGTCCGTCTCTGGAGACGGATACACTTTTGCCTGGGCCGATCCATCTTCATTTTCGCGCATGGCGGGTGGGATGTCAGTGATGGCGGTCACTGGTTGGGTGTGATGAAAAATCGGTGGCCGACAAAGAATTCGCGGCACGTACTGTGCGATCAGTCTGCCACCCACCCTTCGCGAAAAGCACGCGAAGGACGGGGCACAGTTGTTTTATTGAAAAGGAAACCAAAACCGAAGCGTGGGCCGCCCACCCGCCAGATGTTTTCAACATTCAACCCATTGTGACGCTCAACCTCGCACTTCACGAACAGAAAATAGGGCCGGAGAAGAACCCGGCCCTTCTTAAGTCTATGAAGCAGATGCTTACGGAGTGACTTTGGTGATGCGTGTCGCCCAGTTGCCAAACGTAGCCCGCGTCCCTCCGCAACTGCCAAAGGGAGACGATTCATAGGTCGCAAGGGAGCAGTTTTGGTTGATGAACTCGGTGGCAAACCAGATCGAGTTGCCATCCACCGCTGCCGCTCCGTAGTCGCCCCAACGCGGACGTCTGCTGAACAGGGGGTACTCGGTGAATCCATCCTGCAACCCTGAGCCTGCCTGTGCAACGTGCACATCGCCGGCTCCTATGATCGCATCCAGGCTGGCGTAGCCTACACTCGGGTAGTTGTTGGGTCCGACAACCGTGAAGGAAATGACTCCGCGGCCGCTGTCAGTGACCGCAGTGGTTGGGTAAGTAACGCTGGCATCACTCAATGCCACATATCCCTGCTTGGCAACCTTGCCTGCAAGCAACGAGCTGCTTACCTGCGGCTTGATCACGAAGTAGGCAATGCCGGCATGGCTGGTCGCGCCGCCATCGGTGCTGATGCCCGTGCCCAGCGCGCCCCACAGCTTGCCGTTAGCGAAGCTAACCTGCTGCAAGCGTGAGTCGTTGCTGTTCAGCTTTCCGATGACTTGCGGCACTCCCGGTATTCCGTTCAGGAACAGATCGCAAGGCGTATCGGAAATGCACTGGCCGAGCGGCCAATTCAGAGTGTTGTCGGCGGTGGTGGAACCGGGCTGGAAGGCCCGCGGCGGATTCGTGTACAACTCGGTGTTTACCAGCGTGCTGGAAAGAGAAGGCGCGCCGCCCGAGTTGAGCGCCTGGGTGTTGGTCAACGCCCAGAGGCCGATGTGGTTGTCGATCCCGAAAAATACCGCGAAAGAGCTCAGGAAGTACTCCGTGCCGCCCGCTTCGGTGGCATAGGTGGTTCCCGGTGACTGGGCTGGCCACACCGTGAATCCAGGTACGCCCGCGAGGGGCGTGTTTTCCGTGTCGTATTGGAACACCGTCAGTGGGCCACTGCTTGTCAGCGAGCTCTTGGAGATCGCGTAAATCTGCGCACCCACAAAGCCGGGGCCGAACAGCACGAATTCATTGGTGGTCAGGTAGATCCCGTTGGCATCGGCGCCAATATGCGGGTAATCGCCCAAGCAAGCTGCGGGATGGTCCACGGGACCGCCGCCATTTGTGCAATGGTGATCGGGCGTGCCATCCGTGCCATCGTCCTGCACCGGAATGCGATAGATAGTCCAACTCCCCAGCGGGTTCGAGGTGTCGCTCACCGCCACGTCCAGATGGTTCGCTCCGGAGAGCGCGGACCCGGTGCTCAACCCGGTATTAGGATCCGCGCCTTGCCGGTTTAGGGTAAGCACCACATGAAAGAAGCGCTGGGTTTGCTGATCGAACAAGCAAGATGGGTCGGTGACCGAAGGACCAAAGCGGGGTGTTGATCCGCGGATGACCGCCGGCGCATAACCGTAGAAGCTATTCAAGTCGGCTGGCGCGGGGAGTAGCGGGTTTCCGGCGGTGTCGAAGATGTTGAGCACGTCGTTGGTGGATTCCAGAACAAAGCCATTGCCTACGCAAAGCCCCTGGTCCGGCGGCTCCACGCTGAACTGCCTGGCCCCGTTCGCCAGGCGCTGTTGACGGAAATTCAGACCGTCAAAGCCCAAGTTGAGCTCGGGATTTGACTTGGCCTTCTTTCCCGCACTGACAGAAACTGACTTGCCCGGCTGGGCCGTGGCCAAGACACGGTTCACGAAGTCACTGTCACCACTGCTGCTGTTGGCGTCCTGGTCGAGGTTGTCAATCTCGGGCGATTGGAAGCCATCGTTTCCCAAAGGTGTGGATTGAAAAACGCCGGTTCCACCGGCGCTGATTTGGCGGCTCACCGGCTGGCTCTGCGCGCCAGCAAGGTTGACCGCAAATAAAGTAAGCGCTAACAATACGAGCAGAAAGGTTATTCTCCGCAGGCCTGCAAATTCAATCATCTGTGTATTCTCCTGGAGGAACATATCCGGCAGCGACCGGGGCAAAATTCTTTGGCGTTAGGATCGCCACTTACTGATGGTTGGAGCCGACCAAGTGCGAGCTTTTCGGGCAGCCATGTCTCACAAAATGCGCCGTAGGATAACACGGATGATACATATAAAATTGTAAATAGAATGTCTGACGAACCAAATGCGCCTTTGCCGCAAACTGTTGCACACGATATCTCCACCCAAGCGGGCAAGCTTATGTCCGCCAGGGTGCGCGACCTGATCATCGCGCTGGGAATTTCGGCGTTCATTATCGTGTTCCGCGGGTCGCCCTCATCTCCCGCGCGGGCTAAATAAAGCGCACGTTGCTCTCCCAACTCGGAAGGGTGCCCCGCTCAAGCTTCGCTTGGGCGGGGTCTTTGACTCCCGATTCATCACAAACCCGCTGTACCACCATCACAGACAACCAACCCGCCACGCGCGAAAATAGAAATCGGATTTGGCCAGGGAAGAAGTGTCCCCGTCTCCAGAGACGGCCCTTCAATCCCGCCCCAAGCCATTCTCCGCGCTCCTTGACAACTTGAGGCGTTTGGCGGGCGTGAGCGAATCCGGGGTGGAGGAGCGGGAGCCCGCCGCCGAAATCCTGAGCGCAGCGAAGGAACTCTTGGTCTGCGACATCTGAGCATCCATCCCTCCTCCCGAGTCGAAACGAAAATGAAGCCTTAGTCCTCTAAGTCCTTATTCCAGAATACTTTACAAGTAAGTCCTTTGTTTAGAATACTTTAGAGCAAATTTGGGGGGGGTAAAAACCATTTCATCTCGCCCGCGATAACTGGACGATCGCATTCCCCATCAGCTTCAGCCCGACTCCCCAATTCAGACGCGCGCTGGCCTCGTCGTTGCCGTAGCCGCTCACATACAAAGTGCAGTAGCAGCCTTCGCGCACTTCTCCCTCTTCGGCGAAGTAGCAGTAAACGTCCCGTCTGTCCCCGGTTTCTCCTGATTTCCGAAAAACTTGCGGCATCGCTAAAGCTAAAGCAATGCCCTGATACAAATCCCAAACCACGGACTGTTAGCTGCGGTTAGCGGGATTGCTCAAGAACCAAAACGGCTCGGTTCAAGGCAGACGCCAGCGCTGCGATTTGCTGTTCGGTGCGACGAAGATCACCCCGATCGATCGCCTCGTTCACCCCAGGAATGACAACTGCTGCATATCCTGTGTATTGTCCCGGAGCGTAAATAGCGTGGTGAAACCACGGACGGTTGGGTAACCCCTCTGGAATTAATAGCGCCCGTTCCGCTTCCCGGAGTTTAATATTCATGCGATCCGGCGTTGCAGGCATTTTCCGCTGTCTCTGTAGCATTTTTGCGCCTACTTCCTGCAGGTGACGCGCCCCTTCCACGGCTGACGAGAAATCCGGCACCTTGTCGCCGAAACGCTCTTTGCTTTTGTTCCTGGCAGCGTCGAGGTAGACCAGGATTTCCTTCCCGTAGTTTTCATAATCGTAGGGAAGCACGTCAGCGCAGGACATCCGCAATACTTCCAAACCGTAAATGCGCGCCATCTGCTGCTCGTAGCGGAAGTCGGGATCGCCGAATTTCTTGAACCACGCGAAGTTATCGAATACGGAGTGATACACACCATAGTCGCCGGTGGAGCTGACATCGGTGGAAGGCACACCCAGATGCTGGAGGAAGACGGTGTAGTCGGAACCACTTCCGAGATCGCCTACGGGCACATCGTTGTGGATGGCGGCGGAGGACGGGCGGAAAGTGCTGGATTCCTTTGGATGGTTGCCCTCCGCATTTGGATCGCTCGTCTTTTTCCACTGGTCGTACACAGTTCCGCCTTGTGGAGAAGGCACCGCCTTGGCGATTTCGCGGATAAATTCTTTCAAAGTAGGAACGCTTGAAGCTCCGAACTTCTTGCCGGAGACGGCAACGTCCATGTTGAAATAGGCGGCGGCGTTCCCAAGTTCCTGCGCATGATCTTCGCCCCATTCTGTGGAGCCGATCAGTCCTTCCTCTTCGGCGTCCCAGCTTCCGAACACAATCGTGCGCTTGGGCTTCCAGCCTGATTTTAGAAGTTGACCCAAGCCGTGCACGGTTTCCAGCATGGCGGCCGTGCCGCTGTTTGGATCGACGGCTCCAAAGACCCAGGCATCGCGATGATTGCCCGCGACTACCCACTCTTCGGGAAAGGAGGTACCCTTGATTTTTCCAATGACATCCCAAATGGTGCGGAACTGGTAGTCCTGCTTAAGGTGCATCTTGACTTTGGCGGGGCCAGGACCAACGTGGTAAGTAAACGGCAGCGCTCCCTGCCACTCGCGCGGCGAAGGCGGTCCGGCGAGATGATCGAGAATGGGTGAGGCATCGGCGTAGGAGAGTGGGGTCACGGGAATCTTGGGCAACTGGTCGGAGTCGGCGGGAGAGACGCGCTTGGAATTGGGCAGCGCAGGAGTGGAGGCGACTCCAGGTGTAGTTGGGTCGCCAGGAAACTGAAACATGAATCCGACCGATCCCCGCTGCACGGCGCTGGCCGGGCGCCAGGGCCCTTTCGGATATGCGTCGCCGCGGAAGTAGCCATCGTCTTTCGGGTCGGAATAAATGATGACTCCGACCGCGCCGCGTTCCTGGGCGACGAAAGCTTTCACGCCGCGAAAGTTCTCACCGTAGCGGACGATGACGATTTTGCCGCGGACATCGACGTTCATCTGTTTCAGCTTGTCAAAGTCATCGGGCGAGCCGTAGTTTGCATAAACAACTTCCGCGTCGGCGTCGCCCGAGGGCGACATGCCGTTGTACGCGGTCACGACGCGGGGATCGTCCTGAAACGGATCGTCGTCAACATGCTCGGGCCGCGGCCCATGCATCTCCACTCCCTCAGGCGCCGTCAGGTCCACCCGAATCTCCGCGGGATAGTTAAGCCACACTTTGTATTGAACAATCTCGGTATCGAGGCCGGCCTCGCGAAACTTCTTCGCCACATAGTCGGCGGTCGCTTTGTCCTCTGGAGATCCGGCAATGTGAGGGGCTTGGGTGAGGATGCGCAGATGCTCTTCCGCCAGCTTGGGATCGGGCACAGCCATAAATTGTTTTTCTATTTTCTGCTCGGCAGCCGCATCGCGGAACCCGCTGATGGCCCATCTCTCCGGGAGCTCATTTACTTTTTCTTTGCCAGCCTGATGGGCTTGCAGGTTGGAACCAATCAGCAGGAAGAACAGAACTGCACACGAGAGAAGTTTCATGAAGCTCCTTGTAATGACGCCGCTTGTAGAAAAGACCAATTCAGATTTTATCCAGGACCGCGAGAACTTCCTCGACCGATGCAACCTGGCCGTGGCTGTAGCGCTTGCGGAAGACGACGCGTCCGCTGCGATCGACGACTACCACCGCCCGTTCGCTGGCGCCCGCAGCCTCGCCGGACTTGCGCAAAACCCCGTAGCGCTCCGAGACTTCCCCATGGGGCCAGAAATCGTTGCACAGCGGAAATTCAAAAGGGCCGATGACCCGTTCCCATGCCACGGTGTTCATGATGGAATCCACCGTTATGGCGACGATTTCCGCGTTGCTCGCCAGCACTCGGGGACGTTGCGCCTGGTAGCAGAGCAACTGGGCCGCGCTGAGTTCCTGCCAGTTGAAGGGATAGAACGCCAGCACAACACTCTTGTGTCCACGATACGCGCTCAGGCGCAAGGATTCCCTGACCCCCGCAATCAGCGCAGGCAGTTCGAAATCCGGCGCGGGAGCGCCGACGCCCGGCGTTCCGTTCTCGAGCGCCCCGCGTAAATATTTTTCAGGCATAAGACCCGGCACAACACAGCGCCACGAAAGGCAGCGCAAGACGACGATTGTACCGTGCGGAGGGAATGCCGTCTGAACGGGTTACACTAAAAAGCGATGGGTGCGTCGCCAACGGTTCGCTTTTCCGATCGGGTGGAGAACTACGTCCGCTATCGCCCGGGATATCCGCCCGAAGTTCTCGACCTACTACGCACCGAATGCGTACTACAGCCGAGTCACGTCGTCGCTGACATCGCTTCCGGCACGGGCGTGTTTACCCGCCTTCTTTTGGAAGCCGGGAATTCCGTCTTCGCCGTCGAACCCAACACGGAAATGCGTGAAATGGGCATCCATCAGCTCGAAGGCTATCACCGCTTGGTGTCCGTTGCCGGAACTGCCGAGGAGACGACGCTGGGTTCCGCTTCCGTGGATTTCGTCACCGCAGCCCAGGCCGGGCACTGGTTCGACCTGCCTCGCGCCCGCGCGGAATTTGCCCGCATTCTGGGGCCCGAGGGATGGTGCGTGCTGATTTGGAATGAGCGCCGCACCGCGACCACGCCTTTCTTGCGCGACTACGAGCAACTCCTGCTGACCTACGGTACCGACTATAAAGAAGTGCGCCACCAACGGACGACCGCCACCATCCATGAGTTTTTTGCACCCGCGCTGTGCGAGGATCGCGTCTTCAGCCTACGCCAGCAGTTGAACTACGAAGGTACTGCCGGACGACTGTTATCTTCTTCGTATGCGCCGCTGGAAGGTCATCCCCGCCACGCCCCGATGATGCAGGAACTCCAGCGCATCTTTCGCGCCCACGCCAGAGATAAGACGGTTGAATTCGAATACGACACGCGCGTGTACTACGGCAAGTTGAAATAATTCTGGAGAGATTGCACCTCATGCCCGCAGAAAAATCCTTCCACATGTCTCCCGAGGAGTTCCGCCGCCAGGGCCACGCTGTCGTGGACTGGATCGCCGACTACCATTCTCGCGTTGAAAGCTTTCCGGTTCTGTCGCGCGTGCAACCGGGAGAAATTCGGTCGCAGCTACCAGCTAGCGCGCCGGAGCAGGGCGAAGCCTTCGACCAGATTCTCGGCGACATGGAGCGCGTCATCCTTCCGGGCATCACACACTGGCAATCGCCCAACTTCTACGCCTACTTTCCGGCGAACGCGTCTGGGCCGGCCATTCTTGGCGATCTTCTTTCGTCTGGATTGGGAGTGCAGGGTATGCTCTGGTCCACCAGTCCGGCGTGCACGGAACTTGAAACGCACGTGCTGGATTGGCTGGTACCGATGCTGGGCCTGCCGGAGAAATTTCTTTCCACGAGCAGCGGAGGGGGAGTGATTCAGGACACCGCATCGAGCGCCTCGCTCGTCGCCTTGCTGGCCGCGCGGGAGCGAACAACCGAGTTTGCGAGCAATGGCAAAGGCTGCGATGGGCGCCTGGTGGCATATTGCTCCACGCAAACGCATTCCTCGGTCGAGAAGGCGATGAAGATCGCCGGCATGGGCTCGGACAACCTGCGACACATTGAAGTGGGCGAGAACTTCGCCATGCGCCCGGAAGCACTGGCGCGCCAAATCAAGTCGGACATTAAGGCCAAGCTGATTCCTTGTTTCGTCTGCGCCACCGTGGGGACGACATCTTCGAACGCGATCGATCCGGTCCGCGAAATTGCGCGGATCTGCCGCGACCACAATCTCTGGCTGCACGTGGACGCCGCCATGAGCGGGACGGCGGCGCTCTGCCCGGAATTTCGTTTTATTCATCACGGAGTGGAATTCGCCGACAGCTACTGCTTCAACCCGCACAAATGGATGTTCACGAACTTTGATTGCAGTTGCTTTTACGTTGCCGACCGGAAGCACTTGATTCAAACGCTTTCGATTCTGCCGGAGTTCCTGCGCAACGAGGCAAGTGAATCCGGCGCTGTGATTGATTACCGCGACTGGCATATCCAACTCGGGCGCCGTTTTCGTTCGCTCAAACTTTGGTTCGTGATCCGGCATTATGGGATCGAAGGCTTGCAGCACCACATTCGCGAGCATGTGCGACTTGCCCGGCAATTCGTTGCCTGGGTGCGCGAAGATTCGCGGTTCGAACTCGCCGCGCCCACCCACCTCAACCTTGTCTGCTTCCGGTTGTGCGCGGGAGATCAAGCCAATCAGCTGCTGATGGACGGGCTGAATGGAAGCGGCGATCTGTACCTGACGCATACCAAGCTCGATGGAAAATTCACTCTTCGATTTTGCGTAGGGCAAACCAACACTCAGGCCAGCCATGTGGAACAAGCTTGGCGGCGAATCCAGCAAGAGGCGGAGAAGCATGGGAATTCCTGATACTGTGCCGGCGAGGGTGTCGGCTATGGCGCGGGAAATTTCAGCAGGGGGCGTCGTGCTTCGGAAAATTTCGGAAGTCTGGCAGGTCGCCCTGATTGAGCCGCAGCAAGAAACGCGCAAGCCTGCAAGCGCAAAAACGCCGCGCAAGGGCAGGCGGGCCGTGTTCGCTCTTCCCAAGGGCCTGGTGGATCCGGGCGAAAAACCGCAAGCTGCCGCTATACGGGAAGTGCGGGAAGAAACCGGCATCGTGGCCGAACCAGTCACCAAGCTCTCTGATAACAAGTACGTCTACGTCCGCACATGGGGCGATGGCAAACGGGTTTTTAAAATTGTGAGTTTCTACCTGATGCGGTATGTGTCGGGAGAAATCGACAACCTTACATCCGATATGCGAATCGAGGTGAAGCGGGCTCTGTGGGTGCCCCTGGCGGACGCGGCCAAACAGCTGGTATACAGCAACGAGCGCACGGTGCTTTGCCAGGCGCAGGATTACATTGAAAAACTGTGGTCTTCAGCGAGGCCCACTTAGAGCGCGATCGATCGCGTTTTTTTCCTCTGGCGTCAACGGTCGCGCTGAGGCCTTCTTCAGATCACCCAATTCGAGCGGGCCAATTGACACACGTACCAGACGCAAGACTCGAACTTCCAGGGCATCGAGCAATCGCCGAATTTGCCGGTTCCTGCCTTCGTCCAGGGTAATCTCGATCCAGCTATTCTTATCGCCGTGGCGAAGAAGGCGCGCTTGTTTCGCGCGCAAATGTTCGCCGGGGTCAGTGTCGGCTGAGTCGCCGGGAACCACGCTGCCGCGAGTGATTCTCGCCAGCAGATGGGAGTCTGCAACGCAGTCCACCTGCACGTGATATTTCTTGTCGAGATGACTGGACGGCTCGGTGATCTTCGCCGCCCACACCGAATCATTGGTCAATAGCAGCAGCCCTTCGCTCGCCTTATCCAATCGTCCCACGGGACCAACCCAAGGCAACCCTGGCTCGATCAGATCGTAAACCGTGTCGCGCCCCTTCTCGTCGGACGCGGTGGTGACCACGCCGCGCGGCTTATTCATGATGAGGTAGATTGCCAGCGTTTTGTCGAGGGGCGAGCCGTCGATCTCAATCCGGTCCTGAGGCATTCGCACCGGGCTCTCGGGATTCCGTGTGATACGCCCATGCAGAGTGACGCGTCCAGCGCGAATCAAAACCGCCGCCTGAGACCGCGAGCAATAGCCCATCTTGGAAAGCGCTCGCGCCAGACCAATTCGTTTCTGTGTGGTCACATCCCTATGTTAAATGGATCGCGGCGCAGCGACGAAGACATGTACCGAGGATTGTCGCTGGGGATTTACGAAGGGGATGATGGTCACTCATCAGGCCACTCACAAAGTGACGAAAGATGGTGGGCGCGGTAGGAATCGAACCTACGAATAAACGTAAATTCAACAAGATAGAAAGCAACGGATGGCAGTTTTACGATGATTTACAACATGCAAGGCAGTCGAAATGGATGGTGAATGGCAGGTGGGTTTCTGGACAACGGAGTTGCTATGCTACGTGCTACCCTCGAACGATCATCCCTACTAACTGGATCATGCCGTTCTCGCATTAGCGGTATCGGAACTTGCAGCTCTGGCGGCAAGTCCGAGGGATCAGGTGGCGGGATTAACACTCCGACAATCGCTACCCTTTCACCTTCCAACATCATGCTGAGCATTCCGGATTGGCACTCTACTGATTGCTGGGTCAAATTTCAAAAATCTGATGGCCGCACTCGGATGCACAGAAGAACATCAACAGCTTCGGATAAACGAGGTAACGGACGCAAATGGATAGCGTTAGTCGCTAGCTCTTTCACAGCGCCAATCACGACCCGATGCCCGAGAAGGCGGATTTGGGAAAAGCCTACAAGTGTCTAAAATCTTCAGTCCCTCGCGAGGGCCACCGTCGCAAACGCGTTATTGGCTCTCGCCTGGGGCGCTCACCAGTCTTTGTACTTTGTTCCGTCTAACGCTGTCCTATCAGATTTTGTGTAAACGTCAAAGACATTCTGTCCACCCCAGGAATCCGAATCATGATCGTCTTGCATGGAACGTAAACACCACTCCGCGTTTTTGGTCATCGGGTCCACAGGAACTGATCGTAGGAATCGCAGTCTCTTCCCGCCCTGTATCTCTACACCTTTGACCAGCGTTTCCAAATCAGGCGGATAGTTCTGACTGTCCAACTTGGTCAAGAACATTTGCCGGTCCGCAGCATCCTTATAACGGTCGATGGCACCGCGCAGTTCCTGCAGAGACTCGCGGAGCTGTCGTTCTTTCTCGCGCTGGACCGTGACTCGCGCAACAGGTACCGCCGTGAACGTTAGAACCAACAGGACTGCTGTTGCAGTGATTAACTCAATAAGAGTAAAACCTGAGTAGGAACATAAGCTTCGCCGAGAGTATACACGCTCCATTTGGCCACAAATCCTTTACTTGCGGTTCACATCGGAACCGCTTTTACGTTCGGGTGAGCCTCAATCCACGCGGCAGCCTGGTGTCTAGCTTCCTCGACTTTTGCTGGTCCAATTTTAACGCTAAGTTCCCCGAGCGGTTTCTGGCTCGGGTAATAGCCAAACCGATTCACCGCCAGATAGTGCCACATGTAGGCTCTTACGAGGTCACGTGTAACCCCAACCCCCTGCTCGTAGGCAAGCCCCATATTGTACGCAGCTTGAGGATTGCCGCTCTCGGCAGCTTTAAGGTACCACCGCACCCCTTCCGGAATGTCCTTGCCAACGCCGCGTCCAAGCCCGTACAAAAGCGCGAGGTTATATTCAGCTTTTGGGTTACCTTGATCGGCGGCTTTCTTTATCCAGAAGAACCCTTTGGAATAGTCTCGTGGAACTCCTGTTCCTTCCAGGTAAAGGATCGCAAGGTCTACCTCGGCTTCGGCTAACCCTTGATTGGCGGCAGCCGTCACCCATCTCACTGCCTCTGGAATGTCCTGCTTGAAAACAGTACCCGCCATATAAGCCTTGCTCAATTCAGATTGCGCTCGTGCCGATCCGGCTTCAGCGCTGTGCAGAAGATACAGAGCAGCGGCCCTTTCCACTGGGGTCGCGCTGGGCTGGTAGATGGAGTTGCTATTCCCCGTCTGGGCAAGCACAGCGACCGATAGAAACAGGGACAGTGGGTTCAACAGTGCGATGAGGTGGCACCGGTCCGAATTGCAAGGCGCCAGCCGATATTCTGTGCCATACCTTGGTGTCATCAATCGCCTTCCGTTTTGTCGTTGCGCGTCAGCCTGTAATCTCTTCCCAAGAAGTCGTGTCCGAGAAATCGGTACTCAACCTCCGCTGCGCGTATTTCACAGAAATCGGACCCTTCTTTCCCGGTCAAATACAGAATGACCTCACCCTTTGTTATCTCACCTGCGAGCTCAAGTTCACGGCGTGGATTGAACTCAAACCGTGAAACTCCTTTCAGGTCGACTCGCACCGCAACGACATCATCGAGCTGCGACTGAAAAATCAAACGGGCTTCGGGAAGATCTGCATCCCCCCACATTCGCAGATCCTCACCCACAAATCCGGTATGTAGCAATACGGCCTCGTGCAGCAGTGCATCATGGAGACCGCCAACCTTCTCAATGAATTCTCGCAAATCCGCTTCATTCTTAATCTTTACTGTCCCTGTCATAGTGATGATTGGCGGCTCGGCTCCCAGATTTATGCGATATGCTCCAACATCTAAAAGTGACCTTCATTGCGTTAGAATGGCGTCCCAGGGTGACTTCGGGGCCCATTTCCAAGTCCGACTCTCCCAAAGGATTGCGGATCCGGGCTCCCGTCTGCCAGATGGCTAAGGCTGTTATCATATGTGTGATATTCCGGCCCGTTGCGCCCACTGAATTCATACTGATATGCGCGATTGCCGAACTCATCGTAGGTTGTCGCCCCTGAGCTGCCCCCTTCGGTTAGTCCGGCAAAGTGAGAGTACTCGGGTTTGAGTTTAGCTGCAAATTTACTTCGCAGCAGCCGAGGCTGTGCGAAGGTGGAAAGCGTTTTTTGCTTTCCACATTTGCATAGCCTGTTGCGAA
>JANXZM010000016.1 GCA_025355505.1 Acidobacteriaceae bacterium
CACTTTGTTTACCGAATAAAAAAACGCCCTCCCCGGTCTCTTGGAATCATAGAGTTAGCAAGAGAATCTCGCCAAATCTTTGGGTTTAAAGGACTTATTCGTAAAATATTCCGGAATAAGGACTTAGGTTGTCAAAGAGCGCTGAAAAATTGGTTTTTGGCAGTTGCGCGGACCATCTTGGTTGACGAGCGCACCTCGAAACTGCCCCAATCGGGGAACATTGTCGCACTGGGGCGGGTTGGGAGTCTGTGATGGCGGACACTGGCTGGTTGTGATGAAAAAGTCAGAAGCCCGCCCAAGCGGGAACTTGGGGCGAAGCACCCGGCGCCGGTCCTACCGGTGGAGTTTGCAAGCGACCCCGGTTACTTTCCCAATAGGGCAGCGATCTCCTCGTGGCCTTTTTCTCTTGCCACCATGGCTGGGGTCTTGCCTTCGTCGTTGGCTAGTTTGGGATCGGCGTGGTGCTGGAGCAATAGTTCGATCATGGGGCGGTCTCCGTTTTGGGCGGCGGCGTGAATTGGAACCCAGCCGCCTTGTTGACGGGCATTGACGGGGGCTCCGTGTTCGAGGAGAAGGCGCGCGGCATCGAGGTTGCGCACGGCGGCGGCGGAGTGCAGCGGCATGACCTGCATGGGATTGGCGGTCACGGCGTTGACGGCGGCTCCGCTTTCGATCAGGAGGCGGGCGGCTTCAGGCTGGCCGAAAAAACAGGCGAAGTGCAGGGCGGTGAAGCCGTCTTTGGAGTGGGAGTTGATGGCGGAAGCATCGTCGCGGAGGCACTGCTTGAGGCGAGCGAGGTGGCCGAGCGAGGTGGCTTCAAAAATATCCAGCGCTTTCTTTTTGCCCGCGATAAGTTCCGCCAGGTCGCGGTGGCCGCGATAGAGGGAATGCATGAGCAGGCTGAGGCCGGTGGAGTCGCGGGCCTCGGAAGAGGTGGTGTCTTGTTCCAGAAGTTGGCGGAGTCCGTCTGTGTCGCCTGCCTGCAGGAGTTCGAAACTGCGCTGAGAGTTTTCCATGGGAGCTTCCTTCTAACTATTTAGCACTGCTAACGAATTATAGAGTTTGACTTTCGTTTGTCAAGAAAAATGTTAGCCATGCTAAGCGTTCGCGATGCTAAGCTGGGGCATATGCCAGGTTCGAAGGAGTCATTCCGGTTGGAAGTGGCGGATCGGCTGCACTCGGCCGCGATCCATCTTCTGCGCCATGCCCGCAAGCAGGACGTTCTAGCCCGGCAGGGTCCGGCGCGGCTGTCCGCGCTTTCGGTCCTCGTGTTTGGAGGGCCGATGGCGCTGGGGCAACTGGCGGCAGCCGAGCAGGTGAAGGCTCCAACCATGAGCCGGATCGTGGCGGGATTGAAGCGGTCAGGGTTGGCGAGAATTGAGACCGACTCGAAAGATGGGCGGCGGATTCGAGTGACGGCAACGGCCAAAGGCAAAAAGTTGTTGCAGCAGGCCAGGGTGCGGAGGATTCGGCTTTTGGCGGAGACACTTAGGGAAGTGCAGGACGCGGAACTGGATACGCTGCTTCGGGCGGCGGAACTGATAGAGAGCGCCGTGCGGCAGGGCGCAGGGAAAAAATAGGAGTTCGTGCACGAGGCCGAGCTGCGGCCGGCTTGGACGGGCGGGGACGGCTGGCAGTTACGCGGGCAGGAGTGCCCGCGCTACACGAGCTTGGCTACGGGCCTATGGCTTCGATTGATACCTTATGCAAGCTTGGACGGGCGGGGACGGCTGGCAGTTACGCGGGCAGGAGTGCCCGCGCTACACGAGATCGGCTACGGGATTGCGCAACTGGCCTATGGCTTCGATTGATACCTCGATTACATCGCCGGCGACTACCGGTCCTACGCCCTTGGGTGTGCCGGTGGCGATCAGGTCGCCGGGTTCGAGGGTCATGATGTGCGAAATGTAACGGATGACTACGTCGAGCGGGAAAATAAAATCTTTCGTGTTGCCGGACTGGCGCAGATCGCCATTCACTCGGGTTTCAAGCTGGACGCCAGCCCAGGGATCTAGGCCGTCGGCTACGACGGGACCGACCGGGCAGAAGGTGTCGAAACCTTTGGCGCGGGTCCACTGACCGTCTTTGTTTTGCAGATCGCGGGCGGTGAAATCGTTGAGGCAGGTGTAGCCGAGGATGTAGGGGCGGACGTCATCGGTGTCGGAGAGACGGTGGCAGCGGCGAGAGATGACCACTCCTAGTTCGCCTTCGTAGTCGGTGCGCTGGGAAACTTTGGGACGGAGGATGGTTCCTCCTGGCGGAAGCAGGGAGGAGGGTGGCTTGAAGAAGAGCAGCGGCTCTTGTGGAACTTCGTTGCCTAATTCGGCGGCGTGCTCGCGATAGTTGCGGCCTACGCAGACGATCTTTGAGGGCTGCACTGGCGGCAGGAGAGAGGCCTCGGCTAGAGGGATGCGATCCATGCGGCGGCTGGGAAGGCCTTCTACGTCGCCATCGCTATGCTGCGGCGGTTGGAGGAGCAGGCGAGTGATTTCGTCGGCGCCAGCCACCGTTTCGACCAGGCCGTAGTGGGCGGAACCGTTGAGATTAAATCGGCAGTATTTCATCAGAGCAATATTCAAACACAATTTCCAGAGAGAGAGGGATGAAAGATTGGGAAGGAAATTTTGGGACTGTGGCAACAACCTGCTGGGTGCAAGGGCGAAACCTGAGCGGCTGAAGCCGATCTAGTGGCCGGTTGATCGTGCAGGGCTGAAGCACTGCTGCAGCCAAAACCAAATGCAGCATCGGGCGGGTGGGGCGCGTTTTAGTATTAGGGGATCTTCGTGAAATTAGTTTTAGGGGATCTTAGTGAAATTAGTTTTAGGGGATCTTCGTGAAATTAGTTTTAGGGAATCAGAGTCAAATTAGGTTTAGGGAGTCAGAGTCAAAGGCAGCGGACAGGAGTGTCCGCTCTACACGACCTTGGTGCTGATTGGGTTTGGGCGGAGGAGGAAGTAGAGGAGGGTTAGGGCGATCAGGAAAGTAAGTCCGGCGATCAGGTTGATGCGGGAATCCCACCAGGTTTTGGCGATGGATGCGAGGACTACGACCAGGCCGATGATGGATCCCCATTTGCCCAGGGGTGAGGGGGCGGGAATTTCAGCTAACTGTGGGGCGGTAAGTTGGCGGCGGAAGTTGATGTGGGCGGCCAGGGAAATGATCCAGGAGAGCATCATGCCGAAGAAGGCGGCGCGGAGAATGTATTCGAAGGCTTTGGCAGGGGCCCAGCGTTCCAGCACGAGGGCTACTACGATTCCGTAAGAAGAGACCAGGAGGGCTAGGGTGGGAGTGCCTTTTTTGCTGAGGCGGCCCAGTGCTGTGGGAGCCCATCCGGTGCGGGCTAGAGAGAAGAGCATTCTGGACGAGATGTAGAGGGCGGCGTTGGCTCCGGAGAGGGCGGCGGTGAGGACTACGAAATTCATGAAGTGAGCTGCGCCAGGGAGGCTGACGGAGCGGAAGAGGGTGACGAAGGGGCTTTCGGTAACGCCGGCGCGGTTCCAGGGCATGATGCCTACGAGGATGACGATGGCACCGAGGTAGAGGAAGGTGAGGGTAAGGAAGGTCATGCGGGCGGCGCTTGCAATGGCTTTGGCGGAAGTGGATTCGCCTGAGGCTACGGCTACGAATTCGACGCCGCCGAAGGTGTAGATGGCGAAGGTGATGGCGAGAAGGGGGGCGGCGGCTCCCAGGGGGAAGAACCCGCCGTGGGCGGTGTATTGGGGAGCGGCTCGTCCGGATAGAAGCAGGGCGGCACCCAGCAGGATGAAGGTGGCGATTACGGCTACCTTGATCATGGCAAACCAGAATTCGAAGCGACCGTAGGAGTGGACGCTGAGAAGGTTGATGGAGAGCAGGAAGGCGGAAAAGGCGAAGACCCAGAGGATGTTGGGTACGGTGGGAAACCAGAGGTGCATGTAGGTGGCGGAGGCGACCATCTCGGCGCCGATGGAGACGGCGATGGCTAGCCAGTAGCCGGCGCGGGAAATGAAGCCGGCCCAGTGGTTGAGGTAAAGGTCGCCGTAGACGCCGAAGGAGCCGGCGGCGGGGTGGGTGCTGGCAAGTTCGCCTAAGGCTAGGGCAACGGTCCAGCTAATGAAGGCGGCTAGGACGAAGCTTAGGATGACGGCGGGTCCGGCTAGTTGGATGGCGGCGGCGGTGCCGAGGAGGAGACCGGTGCCGATGGAGCCGCCTACGGCGACCATGGTCATTTGTCCGGCGGTGAGCTGGTGGCGGAGGCCGGACTCTGGGTTACCGGACTCTGGGCTGGAGGACACTGGGTTGGAGGATGAAGCGGGCATTAGGGCTCGTACTCGTATACCAGAAGCGAGGGCATCGTGGCGGGGAAAAGATGGATGGGTGTGGCGGGCTATATTGTTCGGGTTAAGGCGGATGCGGCTGGAACGATTTCGGTGACGGAATCAGTTTCGGTGAGATCGGATTCATACAAAATGGCACCGGGGCGGGCGGCGATGACGCGGTCGCGACCGGCGCGCTTAGCCTGGTAGAGAGCGTCGTCGGCGAACTTGAGGAGCAGATCGACGCGATCGGTGGTTTCATCGAAGGCAGCGACGCCGATCGAGACGGTGAGAGTATCTGCAGGCTCATGGTCGAGCTGAGCGCGATATTCCTTGAGGCGCGTGCGGATTTCTTCAGCGCGCACGGTCGCCTGTAGAAGGGAACACTCGGGGAGGATGAGGGCGAATTCTTCGCCACCGTAGCGGCAGGCCACGTCTTCGGCGCGCACGCAGAGCAGAAGAGTCTGGCCGACAGCGGCCAAGGCGCGGTCGCCGGCGGAGTGTCCGAATGTGTCATTGTAGCGTTTGAAGTGGTCGAGATCGAGCATCATGACGGCGAGGGGACGGTGTTTGCGGCGAGCGGAGTGGAGGGCGTGATCGAGGAACTCTTGCATATAGCGGCGGTTGTAAAGGCCGGTGAGCGGGTCGCGGACGGCCTGCAGGCGGAGAGCTTCTCGGAGGTTAAGGTTGGCAACCGCGACCGCGATGTGTTCGGCGACGGTGGCGGCAATCTGGCGGCGGCGAGCAAAAGAGTCGGAGTTGGAGTCATGGGGATGGCCGGGGATGGGGGATAGAGGATCGTCGCCCTGGATGGACAGGGTTCCGATGGCTTCGCCGTTGGCGATGAGAGGGATGCAGAGCGAAGGACCTTCGCCGAGGAGGTGAGAGCAACGCGGGTCGGAAGATCCGCCGGGGTGAAGATGGGTGCGACCGCGGCGAAGAGCCCAACATTCATCGGGCGAAAAGATCTGGTTAGCGGGACAGACCCCCCATTCGGCGACGGAGTCGAGGCGGTTTCTGGAGGAGCTGATGAGGGAGATGCAGCCGGAGGCGCCGGGAAACAGACGGCGCAAGCGCTCTGGGATGAGGCGAAAGACCTCTTCGCGGGAGGTGCAGGCCTGGAGGAGGCTTCCAAGTTCGCTGATCTGGGTGATTTCTACGGTTTGGCGACGGGCGTCGTCGAGCAGGCGACCGACTTCCTGGTTGGAGGCAGCCAGCTGATTTTGGGCGGCCTTGCGCTGGGAGATTTCCCGATACTGGTGGAACTGGGTGAGAGCCAAGCGGAAGGTAAAGGCGAGGAGCGAGGCAGCGATCGCCACCTGGGTGAGAGTTTCTCCGTACGCCTGTTTCCAGTGGTCCATCAGCAAATTGATGCAGGAGAGCATGGCGACGAGGACGAGATTGGTTTCGAGGAAGCTGAGGAAATTGGCGGGCTCGGCAGTGGATTCGGGCTCCGTGGAAGGGGTCCAGGTGAGGGCGATGAGGCCGGCGGCAACATTGGGAATGGCCCAGCCGAGGTTGAACCATGCGGAGGCAGTCAAATAGTGGTGCAGGTCGATCCAGTCACCGATAAAGGTTACGATCGCACAGACCAGCAGGAAGAGCGCTAACCGGAGCAACAGACTGCGAGTGGTGGAGCCACGGACGAATTGCAGGCGCAGCAAGACAGCGGTGAGGAGGAGCAAGCTTTGCGCGTCGCTGATGCTGACATTGCGCATGAGGGCATCGGCCGGCAACATTTGCCGCACCGGGAGAAAGAAGAAGGTGGAGTAGATGAGGCCAACGACGATTGCGACCTGGAAGAGATCGAGGAAAATCTGGGAATTGACGTGGGCGCGCCGATCGGTCTCGGGAAGGAAGAGCATCATCAGGACCGGGGCGCCATAGAGGCAGTAGAGCAGGCGCCAGATGGAGTCCGGCAAGGTATTTTGGTTGAACAGGGTGTCGTAGGACTGGATGGCGGTGGGAACCAGCAAAACCACGAAGACGATGGCGAAGAGAAACCAGAACAGGGCAGTGATGCCTTGGGCGCGGCGGAAGGCAATGCAGGCGCAAGCCAGGGCGAGAAGACCATCCAGAACGAGGATGGACTGGGCCAGACCGAGGCCCGGCCGTCCGGTTCCGAGCACGAAGAAGCCCAGGGCCTGGACGGAGAGGAGGGCGGCGAAGAGAAGGCCGACGAACCAAGCGCGGTGGTGGTTCGGGAACTGGCGCAGGCGGGCGCTGCGAAGCAGGTCGAGATTGACTGCGGTCATCATGAGTTGAGAAGAGACAGTTCAGTCTCAATAGGGGAGATCGGCGTGGGCGGTGGAAAACTCCAGTTTTGTTCTGCTCCCGTGGTGTTGCAGGCATGAAAATCCGCGAGATGAGTCGGTTCTTTGGTTGGGAGTGGGGAGCGAGCCGACGGCATGACTTTCGTAATCGCGGAGAGGGGGAAGCGCGTTGCTGGCGCGAGGGGGGAATCCTAGAATCAAGGAGGGACTTTCTGTCCCACCGCCCATGCCGGAAAATCCTAATCGAGCCGAAATAGCGCGCCGCGTAGAAAAGGCGGAGAAGCTATTGCAGAAGGGGAAGACGGCGGACGCGCTGGCGGAATACCTGCAAATTCTGGAAGGGGATCCGCAAAACGACAATGTGCGGCAGATGGCGGCGGAGCTGTGTCTGACTTTAAATAAGGGGGCGCAGGCGGTGGGGCTGCTGGGAGAGTTGTTTGAGCGGCAGGTGGCGGCGACGGATGCGACGCGAGCGAGCCTGACGTACAAGAAGCTGGCGCGGTACGCGAACCCGACGTGGGAACAGAAAGTGCGGTTTGGGCAACTGCTGGAGCATTCGAACAAGAAGCTGGCGATTGGGACGTACGAAAACGCACTGGAGGACATACAGCGGCAGGGACGGAAGGAAGAAGGGTTGCTGGTTTTGCGGCGGATTGTGAGTCTGGAGGGGTCGCAGGCGAATTATTTGCGGGTTGCGGAATTGTCGGCGGAGCTGGGCGAGCACGCGATGGCGGCGCAGTCATTTTTGCAATTGGCGGAGCTGGCGGAAACTTCTGGCGGGAATGGCAGCGAGTGGTTCGAGCGGGCGTACACGGAGAATCCGACGGATTCGAAGATCGCGGTGGCCTATGGCAAGAGCCTGTTGTCGCGTGGGGAGGCGGGGGCAGCGATTTTTATTTTCGAGCCGTTGGTGCATGCCGGAGAAGCATCGCTGGAGCTGCGCGACCTGTATGCGCAGGCGCTGCTGTCAGCGGACCGGTGCCTGGAGAGCGAGCCGCTGATCTGGGAGATGTTCGAGCAGAACCCGGCGCGCATGCAGCAGGTGGTGAGCCTGATCGGAAAGATGATCGACTCCGAACTGGATGCGGAGGCGGTGGAGCTGGCGCGGAAGCTGGAAGCCTTTCAACGGCGGCGTGGGGAACGACGGTCGTTTATCACGACGATGCAGGAGTTGTTGGGAACGCACCGACCGTCGGCGGAGATGCTGGAATTTTTGGCGGAGCTGTTCAACGCGTCGAACCGCGAGACGGATTACGCACAGGCGCTGCTGAAGCTGTTCGATCTGTATTGCGCGAAGCACGATTACCAGAAAGCGGGAGAGTGTCTGGACCGGGCGGCGGAGGTGGATCCGTATGAGCCGGGACATCAGAAGCGGCTGGAGGGGCTGCGGGGGAAGATCGACGATCAGCGCTTTAACGTAATCGCATCGCGGTTTGCGGCGACGGTGAAGAAGGAAGAGCAGTCGGTCAAGATCGAAGAACCGACGTTGGGAGCGGCCGCGTTACAGGACTTGATGCTGCAAGCCGAAATTCTGGTGCAGTACGGGATGCGGTCGAAGGCGATGGAGCGTTTGCAGCGGATACAGGAACTGTTTCCGCGTGAGGAAGAACGCAACCAGGACTTGCAGAAGCTGTACATAGCGGCGGGGATCGAGCCGCAGTATGCAAAACCAGTGACGGCGGTGTTGGCAGTGGTGACGGCGGGGAGTGGCGATCAGGCGGCGGCGGGGATGGAGGCGGCCGACGTGAGCAGTCTGGCGAAAGTGGCAGAAATCACGCGCAAGCTTTACCACCAGGGGAACGCGGAAGGAGTGTTGAAAACGACGGCGAACGAGATCGGGGCGAACTGGCGGACGGCGCGATGCATAGCGGCCTTGCGGAAGCCGGGTCTGCCGCCATCGAGCGTTCAGGAATATCACATGGAGGGGCTGATTCCGGTGAGTTCGTCGGCGTTGGTGAGCCTGGTGGAAACTTTGCAGGATCTAGCGGTGGCGCGCGGCACGGTGATGATCGGGGATGCGGGGAACGCTCCGGAGTTAATGAGCTTGCGCAGCGTAGTGGAAGAGTTGCAGATCGAATCGCTGCTGGCTTTGCCGCTGACGGAAGGCAACGAGCAGATCGGCGTGCTGATTCTGACGCAAAACAAAAGCCGGGTGTGGCAGGCTTCGGAAGTGTTGGTGATCCGGACGTTGAGCGACCAGGTGTTGATCGCGCTCAATAACGCGGGGCTGAGGCGGCTGGTGAAAAATCTTTCGGTGACGGACGAGAAATCGGGGCTGCTGAAGCGGGCTTCGTATCTGGATCTTTTGCAGGCGGAAACCCGGCGCGGGTTGCAGCAGGGGACAACGGTGACGGTGTTGCTGATGCAGTTTGGACGGCGGGGCGCGCTGATCAAGGAATATGGGGAGCAGGCGGTGACGGCGGTGATGGAGCAGATCGGGCAGCTATTTTCAGCGAACATCCGGTCGAACGATCTGGCGTTCCGTTATGAAGCGACGACGGTGGGGTTGGTGCTCGGGGACACGGGCGAAAAAGAGGCGCTGCTGGCGGTGGAGAAGTTGCGACGGTTGCTGGCGGAGGTGCGCTTTCCAGGTCAGGAGCAGGGAGTGGAGTTCAACGCGGGGATTGCGCAGGCGGTGATGCGGCAGCATTTCGATCCGGTGGATATTGTGACCGAAGTGGCCAACCGCGCGGATCAGGCGATAGAGCTGGCGGTGGCGCAGGGCGCGGGGAAGATTGTGAGTGAGGCGGCGCAGTTCGCTGCATCGGCGGCGGTGGCGTAGAGTGCGGGTTCTCTTGTCCGCGAAAAGCTCGCAGCAAGTAGAGAGTCGGGCATCGGAGTGTGAGGACTACGGAAGAGCAAGAGCAAGAGACAACGGCAAGAGCAACGGCAACAGCAACAGCAAAGACAACGGCAACAGCAAAGACAACGGCAACAGCAAAGACAACGGCAACAGCAAAGACAACAGCAATGGCAGCGGACAAGAGTGTCCGCTCTACACACTTAGGGGCAATGAGAATGGGCGCACTCTGAAGCCTTGAAACTTTGCCCTTCCTGATAAACTCACGGGTTGGCTTCTGGCCAGCCATCTCTATCTATATAAGTTGGTCCTCATGTTGAAACCTGGAGACATTGCCATTGTCAGTGGGGCGCGCACGCCCTTTGGACGCTATTGCGGGAAGGTGAAAGATTACACGGCGCAGGAATTGGGCGCGGTGGCGGCGAAGGCTGCGATCGAGCGGGCGGGGGTCGATGCGAAGGAGTTCGATCATGCCGTGTTTGGAAACGCGCAGCAGACTTCAGGCGACGCGATTTATGGAGCGCGGCACGCGGCGTTGCGGGCGGGACTGCCGATTGAGACTCCGGCGCTGACGGTGAACCGGCTGTGCGGGTCGGGGATGCAGGCGATTATCAGCGCGGCGCAGATGATCCAGACCGACGAAGCGAAGCTGGTGCTGGCGGGCGGGATGGAATCGATGTCGCAGGCGCCGTTTGTGATTCGGGGACGCGACGGATTCACGCTGGCTCCGGGCGGGAAGCTGGAAGATTCGCTGATGGTGGCGCTGCTGGATACGTATTGCGGACTGTACATGGCGAATACGGCGGAGCTGTATGCCGAGCAGCAGGGGATTACGCGGCAGGCGCAGGACGAATTTGCGCTGCGCTCGCAGCAGAAGGCTGATGAGGCGTATAAAGCTGGGCGGGTGCAGGAAGAGCTGACGCCGGTGCCGTTGCGGAATTCGAAGGGCGAGGCGACGGGAGAGATGCTGAGTGAAGACGATCACCGGCGTCCGCAGACGACTCTTGAAGGTCTGGCTAAGCTGCGGGCTGCGTTTGGGAAAAATGGGACGGTGACGGCGGGGAATGCCAGCGGAATTGTGGATGGCGCGGCGGCGGTGGTGGTGATGTCGCTGGAGCAGGCGCAGAAAAGGAATCTGAGTCCGCTGGGAAGGATTGTGAATTGGGGGATTGCGGGCGTCGATCCGAAGCTGATGGGGCGCGGTCCGGTGCCGGCGACGAAGATTGCGCTGCAGCGGGCGGGGCTGACTTTGGACTACATCGATTTGATTGAAGTGAACGAAGCGTTTGCGGCGCAGTATCTGGGGGTGGAGAAAGAATTGGGACTGGATCGCGAGAAGGTGAACGTGAACGGTGGAGCGATTGCGTTGGGACATCCGCTGGGAGCGACCGGAACGCGGCTGGTGATTACGCTGATGTATGAGTTGCGGCGGCGGAAGAAGAAGTACGGGCTGGCTGCGGCGTGTATTGGCGGCGGGCAGGGGATTGCGATGGTGGTGGAGAGCTTTCAGTAGAGCGTTTTCACCACGGAGATACGGAGAATAATCGAGAGACAATCTGAAAGTCTCAAGCGGCTTTAGCCGCTGGGAGCTTATGTATAAGAAAAGCAAAACGCGCGGCGAAGAAATGGAAAAGAGAACATTAAGGTGTCATCCTGAGCGAAGCGAAGGACCTGTGCATTTCGTTGGCGCCAGCAAGGTGCAGAGGTTCTTCGCTTCGCTCAGAATGACAGAGTATTTTTGGTTAGCACGAGGGAAGCAATTATGGAAATCAAGAAAGTTGGCGTTTTAGGTTGTGGCCTGATGGGTTCCGGCATTGCGCAGGTCTGCGCTACTGCTGGGTTTGAAGTTACCGTGCTCGAGGTTGAGCAGGAATATCTCGACAAGGGGTTTGCTGGGATTGAGAAGTCGCTGGCTAAGTTTGCCGAGCGGCCGGTGGAGAAGGGCGGGATTACTTCGCAGCAGAAGGACGAGATTCGGGCGCGGCTTAAGGGGACTACTAACAAGGTGGATCTGGCTGATTGCGATATCGTCATCGAGGCCATCATCGAGAACGTTGAGGAAAAGAAGAAGATGGTTGCGTCGCTTGATGGCATCGTGAAAAAAGACGCGATCTTTGCCTCGAATACTTCTTCCATTTCGGTGACGGAGCTTTTGACAGCGGTGAAGCGTCCGGAAAGATTTATTGGGCTGCACTTTTTTAATCCGGTGCCGCTGATGAAGCTGGTGGAAGTCGTGAAGACGATTGCTACTTCTCCCGCCGTGTACGACGCGGCCTACGAATTCGCGAAGAAGTTGGGGAAGGTTCCGGTGCGGACTTCGGACAAGACGGGATTCATCGTAAACCGGCTGCTGGTGCCGTATCTGCTGGATGCGATCCGGGCGTATGAAGAGGGCGTGGGGTCGATCGAGGACATCGATAACGCGATGAAGCTTGGGTGCGGGTATCCGATGGGGCCGTTTACTTTGCTGGATTTTGTCGGGCTCGATACTACTTACTACATTACTCATGTGATGTATGACGAGTTTAAGGAGCGGCGGTTTGCGTCGCCTCCGCTGCTGAAGCGGATGGTGATGGCGGGGTGGTATGGGCGGAAGTCGGGGCGTGGGTTTTATGATTACGCGGACCCGGGAAAGCCGATGCCTGGAAAGTTCTAAATCCACCACGGAGGCACGGAGAAACCCAAATCCATTATTTTTTGTTCTTCTCCGTGTCTCGGTGCCTCCGTGGTAGGTGTTGATCTTTGCGAGTCCGCGGAAGGAAGTCATGACCTACGAAAACATACTCCTCGAAAAGAAAAACTCTATCGCTTACGTCACCATCAACCGGCCGAAGGTGCTCAACGCGCTCAACATGGCCACCATGGACGAGCTTGGGGTTGCATTTCAAGAAATAAAGAATGATGCCTCGATCCGCGTGGCGATTTTGACTGGGGCGGGGGAGAAGGCTTTTGTTGCGGGCGCGGATATTGGGGAACTGGCTAAGCAGGACGCGGTGTTGGGCAAGGAGTATGCGCACAGGGGGCAGGCGGTGCTTGACCTGATTGAAAATCTCGGCAAGCCGGTGATTGCTTGCATTAACGGATTTGCTTTGGGCGGGGGATGCGAACTGGCTCTGGCTTGTACCATGCGACTTGCTAGCGACAATGCGAAGCTGGGGCAGCCGGAGGTTCGACTCGGGATTATTCCGGGGTACGGTGGGTCGCAGCGGCTGGCGCGGCTGGTGGGCAAGGGGCTGGCGATGCAGATGGTGCTGGCTGGGGAGACGATCACGGCGTCGGAAGCTTATCGAATTGGGCTGGTGAATGAAGTGACTCCGGCGGCGGAGCTGATTCCTCGGGCGGAGGCGATTGCGGCTAAGATCATTGCGAACGCTCCGCTGGCGGTGCAGTACGCCATGGAGGCGGTCAACAAGGGGATGGAGATGACTTTGGCCGAAGGACTTTTTCTGGAGGCTTCTTTGTTTGGGGTGTGCTGCGCTACCTCGGATAAGTCGGAAGGGACGGCGGCGTTTTTGGAGAAGCGTCCGGCGGTGTTTCGGGGGAAGTAAGTCAAGGGCTTCACCACAGAGACTACAGAGACACAGAGAAAAACTACGAAAGCTAAAACAAAAATCGAGCGTCCTTCCAAGCCTGCGGTTCCTGCCATCGAAGGCAGCCTCAGCGCTGTTGGAAAGCGATTTGCAATTGTCGTTTCGAGGTTTAACTTGTTCATCACGGAGCGGCTCTTTCTGGGCGCTTACGATGGATTGCTGCGCTCTGGCGCGAAGAAGAAAGACATTGCGCTGGTTCGGGTGCCTGGTGCGTTTGAGATTCCCCTGGCGGCTCGGATGCTTGCCGAAACGAAAAAATACGATGCGATCGTCTGCATTGGATGTTTGTTGCGCGGCGACACGGCGCACTACGACGTGATTGTGAATGAAGTGACTCGGGGGATTGGGCAGTCGGCGCAGGAAACGGGAGTGCCGCATGCGTTTGGAGTGCTGACTTGCGAGACTTTGGAGCAGGCGATTGACCGGGCTGGCTTAAAGATGGGGAACAAGGGATTCGAGGCGGCGATGGCTGCGGTGGAGATGGTGAATCTGAAGAGAGCGGTGGTTGGTCGCCGGTCGTTGGTGGTTGGGAAAAGCAAGGGCAAAGGCAAGAGCAGCAAGCCGAGGCGTTGACTGCACTCGCAGTTCAATCCGAGCCTGTACACTAAAAAACGAAGCGCGAACGATTCGCGACCGACGACTCACTATGGGTACACGACGCAAATCCCGCGAACTGGTTTTGCAGATGTTGTTTCAGGCGGACATGGGAAAGCAGACGCCGGAGCTTGTCCGGGAGACGTTCTGGGGGGAGCGGACGAACGTGGAAGAAGAAGTACGCGGGTTTGCGGACGATCTGTTTCGGGTGGCCAGCGAGCGGATGGCGGAGATCGATGGGCTGATCGGGAAGCACACGCAGCACTGGCGGATGGAGCGGATGGCGGCGGTGGACCGGAATGTGCTGCGGGGAGCGGTGGCGGAGTTTTTGGGGTATCCGGCTACGCCGCGGGCGGTGGTGATCAATGAGGCGCTCGAAATAGCGCGGAAATTTTCTTCGCCGGAGTCGGTGCAGTTTATCAATGGAGTGCTGGATAGTGTGGGGAAAGAAGTGGGGACGTAGGAAGACCCTGGCCAGCTTTTTAGGCTGGCAGTTTTCCCATCCGCAGCCAGCCCCGGCAACGCGTTAGGCTCGTCATTTCGGCGAGCGGGAAGAGCGTTGAATTGCCACTGTTTGCATGTCAGGCTAAAGGCCTATGGCGAGCACTGGAGTAGCACCCGCATCGGCACCGGGGCGCGTGATTGCCGGACCCCTCTCAACTTAAGGCGGTTTCCAGTTCTGGTAGCTGGCCTGTTTTCCGGATTGCATCGTGGCTGTGCAGCAGAGCAAAAGATACGGAATAGTTCCGGCGGATTTTGAGAAAGCTTACCCGTAGATGGAACAGATGTATGCGGAGCTGTGCGAGTCGATCTGAGTGTATTGCGCAGGCATCGTGACACGCTTCCCAGTAAAGCCCCGCTAAACAGCGGGGTTTTTCTTTGTGCGGCGGTCGGCCGTTGCGCGGTGATTCGTGAACCGTGCCGGCGTTCGCGGCGGGGGCCGAGCTGCGCTCGGCTTGGACGGGCGGGGACGCCCGTCGCTCCACTGGCGTCACTGTGGTTTGATGGCGATCAGGTTGGGGAGGCAGAGCGGGGCGTTTGATCCTTGGTTATTGCACATATTAGGGTTGTTGTTGTTGTTGATGTTGACGTAGGGGACCTGCTGGAAGTCGCCTTGACCGATGGTGCAGGCCGAGGTGCAGATGATGTGCACGGAGCCAGCGGGGCAGGATAGGCCGCCAGGAATGCACGGATCGCTGGCGGCTACGTAGACCTGACTGCCGTCGGTGGAGGCTGAGGCGGCGAGTGGCAGCGAGCTGTTGGCGAGCGGGATGGAGCTTGTGGTTCCGTTACTTAGGTTGAAGATAAGGACGGCGGGGATGTTGCCGGCGACGATGATCATCTCGGTGCCGTTGGCAACTAGCTGGGTGAAGATCGGAGTGAAACTGCCCTGGCCGAGGTTGAAGGACTGCACCTTCTGGGGGAAATTCACGGTGGGAGCATTGCAGGCGAACTGGCCATTTGGCAGAGCATGCTGCGTGTCGGAGGTAGTGAAAACGTCAATTCCACCGTTCGGCGGATCGAGTGCGAGCACGTGCTGAGCGTCTGGCGAAGGGAAGATTTGCAGCGGGATGCCGGGGGCGGTCGTTACAAAATCAAAGTTCGGCGGACTCGGAGCATCGGCATGAGTTGGTAGAGCGTTGCAGGTGGCGAAACCGGAGATCGAAGTTCCTGGCACGAGCGCTCCCGCGACGTAGGCGAAGCTGCCATCCGCCGAGAATTTTACGTCGGTTGCCGAGGTTGCGATGGGAACCGAGGTAAGCGCGTCGACGGTGGAATAGACGTACATGTTCCCGGTATTGGTGAGGATGAAGAGTTTCAGTTGGTCGGGAGAGAAGGTGGCGGCAGTGGCGGTTTCGCCGGGGAGGATGAGGTCAATGGGGGCAGTGGTGGTGGTGCCTGAGTTGTAGATGTAGACCTGGCTGGGGGTGGAGAGGGTGTCGGAGACGACGACGAGTTTGCCATCGTTCGAGATGGTGAGCACCTTGCCGCACAAGGAAACGTTGCAGGGTATCGGGGAACCGGAGACGAGGCTAACGCTGGGGGTGGCGGCGCCGACATCCACAAACATGAGGCCCTGCTTGCTGCCGAAGTAGACGCGCGCGGAGGACTGATGGTTGAACATCATGGAATTGGGAGTGCGGGGCAGGCCAACGATGGCGCCGATCGGATTGACGCCGGTGGTGTTCGGGGTTACGGCGAAGAGCGCGCTGGAGCATCCGATGGCGTCGTTGCAATCGGTGGTGGCCGCCCATGCGGTGTAGGTGGGCGTCTTGGAGGTGGAGGTCACGTCAATGGAGATGGCGCCAAATCCGGTGGTCCCGTTCGGCAGCGGACCGTTGCTGGCGTAGATGGGGAGTCCGGGTAGAACTCCGATATTGCAGGTTGGGGGAGTGCAGGAGGCGAAGACGGAGGCGCCGCCGAGGTTGGCGCGGGCGGTGGCACTGTTGATTCCCGTGCTGTTGGTGGTGGTATTGAAAGCTGCAACTTCAGGATTGGTGGTGCTCCAAGTGAGGGGCGGGCTGGCCAGGGTGACACCCAGGGTATCGACCACTGTCGCTTTGACGGATACGGATCCTCCGCTGTTTACGGTGGCCGAGTTGGTTTGGCTGCCCTGTATCTGGAGCCGGACGTAACTGACCAAGCAGGTTGTGTAAGGGAAGGGGCTGCTGGTGGTTCCAGAGACGCTGGCAAAAAGCTGGGTGATGCCGGGGGACCTGGCGGTGGTCTGAACCTGGTTGAGCACGTTGAGCTGGGTTGGGGGTACGTAAGGAGTTGTGCTGACAACGGCGCTATTGCTCGACGACCAATTCAGGGGGCCGACGGAGTTGGTGACGTCCACATTGTTGCTGTAGGCGTTTCCCTGGAACCGCCAAGTTTGCGCCTGGGAAAAACAATCATACTGAGGCGGCTGAGTCTCGGCTTGGACAATTTGAATGCTGTCGACGTGCTGGTGGACGTAGACGGTGGTGCGTCGGCTGCTGACGCCTTCGATAACAGCTCTGACGAAGGCGATACCGGGAGTTCCGGGACTGCAAATGGTGGCAGAGGGGTTCCAGGTGCCGGCGCAGGCGGAGCCATTGCTGGCGACCGAGAGTGGGGCGGAGGCGTTCGGGGTACCGCTCTCGACGACAAATTGAATCGTGGGGCCGAGGATGGGGCGGCCGGAGGCGTCTCTGCCGATGGCGCCAAATACCTGAGTGCCTCCGACGTCGATCGAAAGGTTGGAACCGGGGTTGAGGGAAACGCTTTGCACGCCTGCGCTGCTGGGGTTGCTGGTGCTCTTGCCGAGGCAGCCGGTGAAGGCGACTAGGAAGGAGATGGCTAAAGTTAAAAGGAAAGCGGAACCGCAACGATGCATGAACCCTCCTCGCGTCCGTTTGCCAGGCGCGAGCATAATGTTGTTGTGCGGGAAACTGTCAGTGTAGAAGGTCAGGTGCAAGGTTTCAAGGTTTCAGGACAGCAAAGTTTGAAAGACGCCGGCCAGAGGTGAACGCTCTCAGGCAACTTGAGACCTTGAACCCGTGAAAGTTTGAAATTTTGGAACCTCATTTTCTCAGATGCGGCGAAGAGTGGTTGACGATGTGCAATGTAGTTGTTATTATCAAACAGTTCCGCGAGTTAAGTCTGGCTTGCCTGTGTACGGCAGTCCTGTTGAGTGCGCAACCTGCGTGGCGCGACAGGCTCCGGGAAAATTTTGGCTGAGCTTTGAAGAAACACGTACCCGGTAGGAAGTGGAACCGGGGACGCCCTCGCTGAAACACCCTGCGAAAACCTTTGCGCCCGGGCGTAGTAATGAGGGCCTGGGAGTCACGCGAGGCTATGCAGGGGAAAGCAGACGAAACGGAGCGCCTCCAAGCCTGAATTGAGGCAAGGCGTGGCGTCACCGTCGTCGGCGATTTAGTGTGAGCGGGAAACTGAACGAATTCCGACCGGCATTCGTAATGCTGTTTGGGAGAGGATGGCTGGGCGCGAGAGGCCTGAGCCAGAACTGAGACGGGGCATGCCCCGTGTCTGCGGGAATGTGTGGTAGCGCGGGAATGTGTGGTAGAGACGCGGCATGCCGGGTCTGGGAGTGGCAAGAGTGCCTACATTTAATCAGCTTGTGAAATTTGGCCGCGAGAGGCCCCGGTATAAGACGGCGAGTCCGGCTCTGCAATCGTGTCCGCAGAAGCGTGGAGTGTGCACGCGGGTGTATACGCAGACGCCGAAGAAGCCGAACTCGGCGCTGCGCAAAGTGGCGCGCGTGCGGCTGACGAATGGAATTGAAGTGACGACCTATATCCCTGGTGTTGGCCATAACCTGCAGGAGCACTCGATTGTGCTGATCCGCGGGGGCCGAGTGAAGGATCTGCCGGGCGTGCGTTATCACGTGGTGCGGGGAACGCTGGACGCGACGGGCGTGGCGGGCCGTAACCAGGGGCGCTCGAAGTACGGCACCAAACGCGCGAAGAAAGCGTAGAAACAGTTGCCAGTGGTCAGTGGCAGTTGCCAGTGACGCGCTGCCGATGAAAGCTGAGAACTGAAGAAACATGCCTAGAAAAGGACATATCGCCAAGCGGACAACCGAGGCCGATCCGATTTATGGATCGGATCTGGTGACTAAGTTCATCAACTCGATGATGTGGCAGGGAAAGAAATCGACTGCCGAGGGCATTTTTTATAAGTCGCTGGAGAAGTTGCAGGAAAAAGGCGGCGGCGACGGAGCGCTGAAGCTGTTCACGAAGGCGGTGGAGAACGCCAAGCCGTTGCTGGAAGTAAAGACGCGGCGGGTGGGCGGCGCAAACTACCAGGTGCCGATCGAAGTGGGTCCGGACCGCAGGACGTCGCTTGCGATCCGCTGGCTGGTGAGCTACGCGCGCGGTCGCGGCGAAAAAGGAATGATCGACAAGCTGACGAACGAGTTGCTGGATGCCTCGAACGGCAAAGGCGCCGCCATCAAGAAAAAAGAAGACGTGCATCGCATGGCGGAAGCGAACAAGGCGTTCGCGCATTACCGGTGGTAGGAGAGAGCTGCGAGCAGCGAGCAGGAAGCTAACGACAGACGACCAGCGACTGACGACAGATTTTCAGAGTCCGGGAAAGAGCATATAGAAGCCGTGCCTAGAACAGTCCCATTAGAACGTTGCAGGAACATCGGCATCATGGCCCACATCGATGCCGGGAAGACCACGACGACGGAGCGCATCCTGTTTTATACGGGAAAGACGCACCGAATCGGCGAGGTGCATGAAGGCACGGCCATCATGGACTGGATGGAGCAGGAGCAGGAGCGCGGGATCACGATTACGTCGGCGGCGACGACCTGTACCTGGCGGGATGTCCGCATCAACATTATCGATACGCCCGGCCACGTGGACTTTACGGCCGAGGTGGAGCGGTCGCTGCGGGTGCTGGACGGGGCGGTGGCGGTGTTTGACGCAGTGCATGGGGTTCAGCCGCAGTCGGAAAAAGTATGGCGGCAGGCGGACAAGTACGGGGTTCCGCGGATTTGTTTTATTAACAAGATCGACAAGATGGGTGCGGATTTCGAACATGCCGTCGATACGCTCCGCAAGCGGCTCAACGCCAAGCCGGTGGCGATTCAAATTCCGATTGGACAAGAAGACAAGTTTCGGGGAGTGGTGGACCTGGTCGCGATGAAGGCCATCATCTGGGCAGACGAGACCATAGGCGCCGAGTACCAGGCCGGGGAGATTCCCGCGGACCTGCAGAAAAAGGCGGAGGCGTTCCATACCCAGTTGGTGGAAACCGTTGCGGAGAATGATGACGGAATTCTGCACAAATTTTTGGAAGGCGAAGCGATTTCGGCGGACGAGCTGAAGGCGTCGCTGCGCAAATCCACGATTGCGCTGAAGTTATTTCCGGTGGTGGTGGGAACGGCGTTCAAGAATAAAGGTATCCAACCGTTGCTGGATGCGGTGGTGGATTACCTGCCCTCGCCGCTGGACACAAAAGAGACGCAGGGCCTCGATCCTGAGAATGGGCAGACGATCACGCGCAAAGCTGACGACAAAGAACCTTTCTCGGCGCTGGCCTTCAAGATCATGGCCGACCCGTATGTCGGACAGTTGACGTTTATCCGGGTGTATTCGGGACAGTTGAAGTCGGGCGAGTCGGTGATGAACTCGCGAACGCAGAAGCATGAGCGAATCGGACGGCTGCTCAAGATGCACGCCAACAAGCGGGAAGACATCCAGGAGATTCTTGCCGGGGACATCTGCGCGGTGGTGGGACTGAGGAACGTGAGTACGGGCGACACGATCTGCGAAGAAAGACATCCGATCACGCTGGAGTCGATTGTGTTTGCGGTGCCGGTAATTTCGGTTGCCGTTGAACCGAAGACCAAGGTGGATCAGGAAAAGATGGGGATGGCGCTGGCGAGACTGGCGCAGGAAGATCCGACCTTCAAGGTGCACACCGACCCGGATAGTGGACAGACGATCATCAGCGGCATGGGCGAGTTGCATCTGGAAATCATCGTCGACCGCATGATGCGCGAGTACAAGGTCGAGGCAAACGTGGGCAAGCCGCAGGTGGCGTATCGCGAGACCATTCGCAAGCATGCGGAAGCGGAAGGCAAGTACATACGGCAGACGGGCGGCAAGGGCCAGTACGGACACGCGAAGATTTATCTCGATCCGCAGCCGCCGGGAATGGGTTATGAGTTTGTAAACGATGTAACCGGAGGATCGGTACCCAAGGAATTTATCAAGCCGATCGATCAGGGCATTCGCGAAGCTTTGGAAGGCGGTATCCTCGCGGGCTATCCCATGGTTGACGTGAAGGCGACTCTGTACGACGGCAGCTATCACGATGTCGATTCGAACGAAATGGCGTTCAAGATCGCGGGCTCGATGGCGTTCAAGGAAGCGGCTCGCAAGGCTTCGCCGGTGTTGTTGGAGCCGGTGATGGCGGTCGAAGTGGTGACGCCGGAAGATTATGCGGGAACGATCATGGGCGACCTGAGTTCGCGTCGCGGACGGATAGAAGGCATGGAGCATCGCGCTGGTTCGCAGGTGATCAAGGCCATCGTACCGTTGGCGGAGATGTTTGGGTACGCGACGCATATGCGTTCCAGCACGCAGGGACGAGCCGAGTACTCGATGCATTTTGCGCGCTATGAAGAAGCCCCGCGTCACGTGGCGGAAGAGATCATCGCCAAGACGCAGGGGAAGCCGGCGCCGAGATAGGTTTGCAGTGGATTGTCCGCTGAAACAGCGGAAGCAAATTAAGGACTAGTCCCAGCAGGGATGAACGACGGAGCTAAGAGCAAATGGCGAAAGAAAAATTTGAGCGAAATAAGCCGCACTGCAACGTAGGGACGATCGGTCACATTGACCATGGGAAGACGACGTTGACGGCGGCGATCACGAAGGTATTGCAGAAGCACAACCCGAAGATCGTGTTCCGGTCG
>JANXZM010000097.1 GCA_025355505.1 Acidobacteriaceae bacterium
CCGACGGCGCCCAGCACCGTGGGCATCAGATCGACAAGCGAAACAGGGTCGGCAACCACGCGTGCCGCGGTATTCTCCGGCAAGCGGATGATGAGCGGCACATGCATCGTGGCGTTGTATATAAAGAAACCGTGCGTCTTCTCGCCATGCTCTCCCAGGCTTTCGCCATGGTCGCCGGAGAGCACAATCATTGTGTTCCGATAAATCTTTTTCTCCTTCATAAACCGGAGAAGCCGCCCGACCTGTTCATCCGCAAAAGCGATTTCACCGTCATACGGCCGCTCCGCATATTCGCGGTTGTAAGGCTCGGGTGGACGATAAGGAAAGTGCGGATCGTAGAGATGCATCCAAAGAAAAAACTTTTTTTGCGAATTCTTGGCCAGCCAGTCCAGCGCCACATCGGCCACCACATTGCCCGGTCGTTCCATCTCGTCGAGATTCGCTTCATCCAGGCGATTGAATTCGAAGTGGTCGTAATAAAAATCGAATCCCTGATTCAATCCAAACCGGGAGTCCAGCACCGCCGCCGCGATCACCGCCCCCGTTTGGTACCCGGCCTGTTTGAGAACCGAGGCCAGCGTAGGCTGAAGCGGGCTAAGCTTGTTGCCGCTGAAATCATGCATGCCGCTCAACATGGGATACGTTCCCGTCAGCATCGCGCTGTGCGATGGCAGGGTTACAGGGGCGACCGTAAACGCGCGCTCAAAGCGCACTCCATCAGCCGCCAGGCCGTCGATGTTGGGCGTCTTGATCTGCTTGTATCCATAGCAGCCAACGTGATCGGCGCGCAGCGTGTCAATCGTAATCAGGACCACATTCAGCGCCGGCTTTGCGGCCGTTTGCGCGACCGCATGAAACGCAGTGAGGACCGTCAGGATGACAATGAATCGACGAAAAGAAGGCACCATCGGTGAGTTCAGTTTATCGCATGTTGCAACATGGAAGACGTTGACTCTGGCACCAGCACGGACTCAACTTGAGGTAAGCGCTGTGATAGGCTGGGCGCTTATGAGACGGGCGGCTATTTTTCGCGGGATCATTTTCGTCCAGATATTTGGCGGGATCATACTGCTCGCAATTGCAGCCTGGGGCCAGACGTCCGCCCGGCCCCCTGCCCCGCGAACATCTTCCCCCGACGTGTACCTAATCACGATCGATACACTGCGCGCCGATCACGTCGGCTGCTACGGATACAAGCAAGTGGAAACTCCCGCACTGGACGCGCTCGCCGGCGACGGTGTCCGCTTCACGCAGGCCTTCACGCCTAGCCCGATCACTAACACTTCGCACATCACGATCCTTACCGGCCTCTTGCCCAGCGTGCACGGCGTCACCGATTTCGGAGTCCCTCTTTCGCCGCAGCATGTCACCGCCGCCGAACTGCTGAAAAAACACGGCTACCAAACCGCGGCTTTCATCGGGGCCGTGATTCTCGACAGCAACACGCTCGCTCCCGGCCTCGACCGTGGCTTCGATTTCTACGATAACTTCCCCAAAACCGATGGCAAGGATGCTGATGGTAAAAATAAAGAGCGCTGGGGACGCGTCGAGCGCCGCGGCATGGAAGTCGTCGAGCACGCCGAAAACTGGTTCGATAAACACCGCACCGGACCTCACTTCGTGTGGGTGCACCTGTACGATCCGCACGATCCTTACGAACCGCCGCGCCCGTTCTCTGAGAAATATAAAGACCATCTGTACGACGGGGAAATCGCCTACGCTGATTCGGTGGTCGCCCACTGGATTGCCTTTTTGAAAAAAGCTGGCGCCTACGATAACGCCATCATTATCGTCACCGGCGATCACGGCGAAGGCCTCGGCGAGCACGGAGAAGAAACCCACGGCTTGTTTCTTTACGACTCGACGCTTCACGTCCCCCTAATCCTAAAGACGCCCCTGAAAACGGTGGGAGCCGCTCATTCCACCACGGTGATTGATACCCAGGTGCGCACAACCGACATCCTGCCGACCATTCTTTCGGCGACGGGCGTCGCTGCACCCGCTGAACTGAACGGCGAGTCGCTGCTTCCCCTGATTAAAGAAAGGCCTAACGCGCAAGCACTCTCCAATCGCCCGCTCTTCGGCGAGACCGACTATCCCCTCCGCTGGGGATGGGCCGCTCTGCGCGCTTTGCGCACTGAGAACACTAAGCTGATCGAAGCTCCCCGCCCCGAGCTCTACGACCTGCAAACTGATCCCAGGGAGCTGAAGAATCTCTATGCTTCCGACAGCACCAAGACACAGAGCATGCAGGCAGAAATGGCGAAGTGGAAGTCGAAGCTTCCGCCGCTGAGCAACTCCGGCAAGCGCGGAGAAGCATTGCCGGACCCGAAAGACAAAATCGAAGTTCAGAACCTGCTGCATAACGCCATGCTGGCCGGCGACGACAATCGACCGAGTGACGCGCGCCAGTTTCTGGAAAAGGCGCTGCAGATCGACCCGAACTCGCCGACCGCGCTCCGCCAACTGGGCGAGATCGAACTCGCTGCCGGAAATTTCGCCAAAGCGGCTGCCTCCTTGAAGCGAGCGTGTGAACTGCGTCCCGATGATTCCACCGCCGCTTTCGAATTCGGCGAGGCGATGGAGAAGTCAGGCGATTGGCCCGGGGCGCGGGATGCGCTCGAATCGAGCCTGAAGCTGGCGCCCAGCCAAATGTCCGCACGGCTGCTGCTGGGCCGCGTTTATCTGCAACTAAAAGATGCCAAGAATGCGGCGGACCAGTTCGAAGCAGCCCAGCTCGTAGATTCGACCAACAGTGACGGACGCCTTGGACTGGCTGAAGCGCAGATTCAGCAAGCGGATTTCGCCGGCGCCTTGCCCGATCTCGAAGCGTTCACCAAATCGGATCCACGAAACACCGCCGCCCTGCGTTTGCTGGCGCGCGCTTATCGCGGACTGAGCCGAGAGCAAGACGCGAAGCGCGCCGAAGATCAGGCTGCAACGCTGGAAAAGAAGTAATCGGGGAAATCGGCAGCGGCATGGCTCGTCCCTTCTGCCGTGGGAGCGCAGGTCATTTACATTCCTTTCACATTCCCGTCTTATGCTAATCTCCAGAATCGGAAAAGTAGGGTGCCCCACGTCTCGTGGTTTTCGAGACGTGGGTCGCCGGGACCGTGAAATTGTTTGTGAGCACGGCTTTCTTTTTTTGCAGTTACTACTTGTCTTGAATCGCGCGAGTTCCCCATGGCCCGAAAACAACCGTCCCCATCTCCACGACCGAAGCGCCGCTCGACTTCGACACGGCGAGCAACGGAAGCTCGCCCACGTCCAGGGCAGACCCGCAATGAAGATTTGGCGGAAGATGAACTGACGGTCCTGGTCGTACGCGGCTGCCTGATCGCTCGTGACGCGGTTTTCAATGTCAGGGACTATCTAGCCGATGGTTCGCGCCTGGCTTTTCTGGCGATCAAGGATTGCGAAAAGGAGCTCGACCAGATCGAGCGCAAGATCGACGAGCAGCTCCCCGAAGCCATCACTCGCGTGGGAGAAGCCAAGGCGCGTGAGTTGCTCGCGTGCCTGAAGTTCATCACCGATCTCGAACGCATCGGCGATCTGGCCTACAGCGCGGTAATGCATCTGCAATCGCGCCGCGACAAATTGCCCGTCGCGGATTCCCGTCAACTCATAGAGATGGCCTCTCTGCTTTGCACAATGCTGGAGCAGGTTCATCAGGGCTTCCTGAAGCGTGACGTGTCACACGCGCAGAGCGTTCTGCAGTCCGATCCGGAAGTGGACCGCTTGTGCCATTCCTTGTTTCACAGACATCTTGCCGAGTTTAACAGTCCAAACGGGCAAAAGAATTTCGATATTCTCCTGTCCGCCCAGGCGCTGGAGCGCATCGGCGATCACGCAAAAAATCTAGCGGAAGAACTCTACGGCCTGTCCGAAGGCCGCTCGCTGCGCCACAACACGAGGAAACTTCCGACCGCCTAGGAAGGTTCCAAGGCTTCCCGCTTCAATGAAAATCGTGCGACGCCGTCTCTGCCCGCGTAACCCGAAGCGGCGAAACCTTCTCCGCCCGGATATGAATCACGTTGTCCTGATTCTGCAAAATTCCCTCGATCATCAGGAAGCGCTCCGAAATCAGCAGCACACGATTCTTCTGCAGCAGATCGGGAGTGAATATGGCATTGGCAATTCCGGTTTCATCTTCCAGGCTCATGAACATCATTCCCTTGGCCGTTCCCGGACGTTGGCGGGCAATCACGCATCCGCCAATTCGCAATCGGCGTCCATTTGAAAAGTGCGCCAGATCGCAAGCTCGATAAATTCCCATCCTCTTCATTTCTTCCCGGCGATACTGCATGGGATGAGGACCAACCGTCAGCCCGGTAGCGCGAAAATCCGCCACCAGCCGCTCTTCATTCGTCATGGCCGCCAGCGGAGATTCTCCATCCATTTCCGGAAGCTCATCCAGCAAAGACCCTGACCAGCGCACCGCACGCTCTACCTGCCAAAGCGCATCCCGGCGATGAAGTTTGAGGTTTCGAGTTTCACTATTTACTGCGCACTGTCCACTAGCCACGGCATTCAACGCTCCAATCTCCGCCAGGGTCGTCAACTCATCCTTGCGCAACTCGGGCACGCGACGAGCCAGATTCTGTACCGATGCAAACGGCGACAGGCTGCGCTCCCGAACCAGAGCCTGGCCCGCCGGCTGGCGCAACCCGCGCGCATAATTCAGGCCAAGGCGCACAGCAAATTCCAATCTGCCACCATCATGTTTGTCATCCTGAAGGGAAACCTCGGGTTCGCGGAGCGAGACCGAGGCTGGAGTGAAGGACCTATGCATTTGGGCGGCGCCAGCAGCGATGCATAGGTCCTTCGCTTCGCTCAGGATGACAGGGCTTGAAATTGACTCCAGCGTGCACTTCCAATCCGACCGCGTCACATCCATCGGCAGCACTCTCAATCCGTGGCGTTGCGCATCTTTCACAATCGTCGAGGGATGGTAAAAACCCATCGGCTGATTATTCAGGAGCGCCGCCGTGAACGCCGCCAGGTAATGGCATTTCAAATAAGCGCTGGCATAAGCAATCAAGGCGAAGCTGGCGGCGTGCGATTCCGGAAATCCATAAAGCGCAAACGAAGTAATCGACAGGATGATCTGCGCCTGTGTTCCGCCGCAGATTCCGTTGCGCGTCATGCCGGCGCGCAGCTTTTCTTCGATCGGTTTCATTCTCGCCTCGGAACGTTTAAAGCCCATGGCGCGGCGCAACTCCTCCGCCTCGCCGCCCGTAAAGTTCGCGGTAATCATGGCCATGCGCAGCAACTGCTCCTGAAACAGCGGCACGCCCAGCGTACGGCCCAGCACCGTTTCGAGCGACGGATGCGGATACGTGACCGCCTCTCTGCCCTGCCGCCGCTTGAGAAATGGATTGACCATATTCCCCACAATCGGTCCCGGCCGTATGATCGCCACCTGCACCACGATGTCGTAAAAACACTTCGGCTTCAGGCGCGGCAGGCAAGCCATCTGCGCCCTGCTCTCCACCTGGAACATCCCCACCGTGTCGGCTTTTTGCAGCGTGGAATATACGGCCGGGTCGTCCGCTGGAAGGTGCGCCAGATCCACTTCTTCGTGGTAATGATCGCGGATCAGATCGAGAGAATCTTTCAACGCCGCCATCATGCCCAGACCCAGCAGGTCGACTTTGATGATGCCCATGTCCGCGCAGTCTTCTTTATCCCACTGCACCACCACGCGGCCCGGCATGGAAGCGGGTTCCAGCGGTACGACGGAATCCAGGCGCCCCTCGCAGATGACCATGCCGCCCGAGTGCTGTCCTAAATGCCGCGGAAGATTCTGCGCGGCCAGGCACAACTCAAAATATTTGCGAATCCGCGGATGCGTAAGATCGAGTCCCGCATCGCGCAGCCGGCAGTCAAGCGCATCATTCTCGTCCTTGAATTCCCAGGTTGCCACCGCCGCCGAAATTCGCTGCAACGTGTCCGAATCGAAGCCCAGCGCCCTGCCCATTTCGCGCGCCGCCATGCGATTGCGATACGTGATCACGTTGGCGGTCATGGCCGCTCCGCGCTGTCCGTAACGTCGATAGACGTACTGGATAACACGCTCGCGCTCATCACCGCTGGGTAAATCAAGATCGATGTCGGGCCACTCGCCACGTTCCTCGGAAAGGAACCGTTCAAACAATAATTCCATACCGATTGGATCCACAGCCGTGATGCCAAGCGAGTAACAAACCGCGCTGTTGGCAGCCGATCCGCGGCCCTGCGCCAAAATGTTCTGCTCGCGGCAGAAGCGCACCAAGTCCCAGACAATCAGGAAGTATCCGGCAAGATTCAGCTTTTCGATCAAGCCGAGTTCGCGCTCGATCTGCCGGCGCGCGCGTTTCTTCAGTTCGGCATCCGCCCGGCCATAGCGGCTCTGCATTCCTTCCCGCGTGCGCTCCCGCAAAAACGAAATCATGCTTTCTCCCTCCGGCACGGGATAGCGCGGAAACTCATATCCCAGATGGTTCAAGGTGAACTCAAGCCGTGAAGAAAGTTCGACCGTGTTTGCGATGGCATCAGGAAAATCCGCAAAGAGCGCACGCATAGCAGCGGGAGATTTGAGATAGCGCTCTGCATTGCGCGCCAGCAGGCGTCCGGCAGTGGCCAGCGTGCGATGATGCTGCAGCGCGGTGAACACATCCGCCAAATCGCGTTCACGAGGTGTGGCATAGTTCACGCCATTGGTCGCCAGTAGCGGCAGTTGCAAAGCTTCCGCGATCTCGATCGCAACCCTGTTTCTATACTCTTCGACGCGATGAAAATGCCGCTGCACCTCGACGTAAACATTTGACCGGCCAGAAATAGACCGGACAAAAGTTTCCGTCAGTCTCTTCACCGTTTCGAATGCCGCTTGCGGTCCACCTCGTGTGAGCGCAGCAGCCAACGGTCCTTCTTCTCCACCGGTTAGGCAAATCAAACCGTCGGCATGTTCAATAAAATCCGACCTCGAAGCGCAGGCTTCTTCTTTGCGCCCAGCGCGCAGCTTCATTTTCGTGATCAGGCGGCAGAGATTTTGATATCCAGCGCGCGAAGCAACCAGGAGCGGAAGCCGGCAACGGGCATTGTTATTTGTGAAAAGTGTTTCAGGTGAAACATTGTTAGTCGAAAATAAAGGACTCAGGCTCACTTCCGCTCCAATATGCGCCTTGATTCCCGCCTTTTTTGCGGCGAGATAAAAGCGTGGCGAGCCGTACAATCCATCGCGATCGAGCAATGCCATCGCCGGCATTCCCAGTTTCGCGCACACTGCGATCAGTTCCTCGGGAATCGAAGCCCCTTCGAGGAAGCTGAACGCGGAGCGGGAATGGAGTTCAACGTACATCAGTTGCTTTCAGTCATACGTTCCGTCTACAAACCAGTTTCCACTTAGCTTGTCCTGTACTAAGCGATATAACCCGAGTCCAGTTTCGGCGGGGATGGCAATGTCCCACTCTTCGCGCGACCAGCCTTCCTGTTCCGACCAGTCGCCGGAAGAACGCCAGGGGCCGGCGGTCCAGACGATTTCGCCGGCAATGTCCTGGCGCTGCAGGCATCGCATTCGCACTGGTTTCGCTTCGCGCACAGTAACGCTCGCACCCAGCGGCGGACGAAACAGGCGCAGGGCGATCACCGCGCTCATTTGTTCTTTGGCGTTTTCCTGGAGCTTTTCGTCGACTTGGCAAGCACTGTCTTTTTCTTGCATAGATACATCCTTCTTTCGATTTCCAGACTGCTTAACTTTGGGCTCCGCGGGCGCGAACTCCGTGGGCGCAAAGTGCCGCACTACAAACGCGCCTTCGCGATGTGTGTCCAGTAACTCCACCGACCCCACTCTTTGTTCGCCGACAATGCCAGCGATGCGGGCCAGGGTTAGCGCCAGTTTTTCGGGCTGGGGAAAAACCGGCTGAAATAATCCACTCTGCAGGGCGCGCGGGCGGGCCGGCTCTGCCGACAGATGAATCTTCACAATAGGCGCTCCCGGTGGATGCGCCTGCAAATCAAGCTGCAGCAATTCAAGAAACACTTTCGCATCCAGCATGGGGACGGGCAGCCGCAGCTTGCGCTTAAATTGTCGAGGGAGTGCGCGAGCGGACGATGCGCCGCCATTCGCCTGCGTCGCTGCGAGCTCCAGAACGAGCTGCAACTCCTGCGCCGCCAGCGCCCGCGAACTCAAGCGCGCACACACTTGCTCCAGCATGCGGTTCAGCAAAAACGCCAGCGGTTCCAGCAGCGCAATGGGATATTCCAGCTCCACACTCTCGGTAAAAATCAGCCGCGGTTCCAACACGCGCAAGTTGCGCGACGCCGCTCCCCGCGCCAGCTCTTGCAGACGGATCCCCTGCTGCCCCAGGCGCTCGCTGACCGGAACTTGGGGAAGAGCCGCCAGCGCCCGCAGCTTGCGGATGCCCCAGCGATCAAACGTTTCAAGCCAGCGTGTGGCCTGCTCCACATGGGAAGAAAAAAGTTCCAACAACACATCCACCGGGAGATCTCCCAGGCGCTCTGCTTCACGGCCTTCGGGAATCAAAGTGACACCGGAAAAACCGCGGGCCGCCAGCAAAGCAGCATCCGGATTCGCGGCTACGGCGATGCTCGCTTCCAGTTCCATCTGCGAAACCCGCCGTGCCAAATCGCGGGCAATCTTCGGCAGCGGACCGAACAACGGCTCGAGGCCGGCAAGGTTCAGAAGTACGGTGCCGGGCGAAGTGTCTTCTACTTCCGGAGAAAACGATTGCGCACAATCGAGCAGCGCAGCGTGCGCAGACTTCTCCTGCGACTCCGAGCGCGCACGCAGTACCAGGTTCCCCCATGCTTCCAGTTGCGGCTTAGTCGCGCCTATCTCCACACCCGATTGACGCGCTCTTTCGTTAAGCGCTACCACCTTCTCCAGCGGAGGCCGTCCGGTGAGCACTGCGACAGAGTGGGTGCGCAACGCCGGCTCAAGGCGAATGATCGCTTGTACAGAAAAATCGGAGATGAAGATGCAGGCAAACATGAAGCAGATCTCAAAAAGTTTTCAGTTCCCAGTTCGCGGACTTGAGTCTCCTTGTTCTCAGCATTCAATGAATGAGCTTTACTGAGAACTGGAAACCGAGAACGGAATGACTATCCCGCCCATGCGGCTCGACTCTTGAAACTTGCAGTCGATTGCGCCGGCTTCCGTTCCGATTTATTTTCCAAGCGCGAGCGCAACAACTCGGCGGTGATCTCGAATTGGTCCAATAGTTTCGAATGCGCCAACTCTGGATAAGCCGGCCGATCGTTCGATTGCCGCGAACGGACTGCGGAGACTTTAAGCAGCACCGATGAGCAACTCCCTGCAATCGGCTGTTGCGCCAAAACCAGCAGCGCAGTTGGCGTATTCTCAATTGCACGGCGGAAACGGAACCACGAGGCCAAAGGAATCCGCCGCGCGCTCTGCACCGGAACATCGCCGAGATCGAGAGCAATCATTCCAAAACCGTTGCTCTGCAGCAGCAGGTCGGTGACTCTCAGCATTTGCCCGAGCTGCGATTCCCAGCGCCGGACTTCCGGATTTTGCCACCTCGAAAAATTTTCGCGTTGCAGGGCTCGGCTGTCCTCAGCGGCTAAAGCCGGCAATGATTGCGCGGGACTAACGGCACGACTGAAGTCGCGCCCTTCCCGAAAACCTTGCGGTATGCCTGAAGGGGAAGGCATACCCTGATACGGGCCCGTTTTTCCGGGGCCAGCCTTGCGCGCAATCGCATGATCTCTATCTGTACGCGATGGATATTTTTCTCCGCACCGCACCCACAGCAAACGGCTCATCTCCATGCCCGCAGCCACGGCTGACGCGGGATCGAACGCATCGCTTGCATCCACGAGGGCGCAAACTTCTCCTCGTTGTGAAGCGCGGGCCAGCGCGAGGAGCAACACACTGGTTCTTCCCGAGGAAGCCGAGCCGCAGATTTCCGTGAAGCAACCGCGAGCGAGGCCACCGGTCAGCAAGTCGAGTTGCGGGATACCGCTCGAAACCATTTCCGCCGCCGGGCGCACATCGAGGCGCGAAGCGGGAACGACGGCGGCGAGTTTGGGGATGGCGCCGACCTGAGCTAGAATCTCCGCGGTCTTCTTCTTTATTGCGGTGTTCTCCGACGTCGTGAGCGGAGAAGACGGCGGAGAAAAAATAAAAGGACGGCCCATGGCCGCCGATGAAAAAATCGGAGAGGCAGACATATTTCCTCGCAATTGTCAGGGAACGCAGAGGGCAGGATGAGCCCGGGCGAGGTTTGCAGATATTCGCTTTTTATTCGCCTACAAAAGTATCCATCCCCGGGCTGCCGTTGTCAAGGCGGTTGGGACGGAATTATGAGCCAGACGTGCAACCTGAGGATTTACAATGCGTTGCACCGCTCCCAGGTCTCGAAAACCGCGAGACTTGGGGCACCCAGCGCCGGTTGGTTAGAGCGAGCTTTTGTTATAATCGGACTTCGTCGCAATCCACCCGAGTGGCGCTATCGTCTAGGGGTTAGGACGGAAGATTCTCAATCTTCAAACACGGGTTCGATTCCCGTTAGCGCTACCAATACGACGTGGTTTGCTTCGACGAAGTCTCGGGCATCTCCTTCGATCAGAAGGACGGTGTGAACATCATGAAGGGCTACATGGAATCTGGGGAGTTCAGCCGGGGCAAAGAAAGTATTCGCGGATTTGGCAGCCTCGTTATGGTCGGCAACTTCGAGGTCGATGTTGAACATCAGCAGCGCATAGGCCATTTGTTCGGACCGCTACCTCCAGAGATGCGAGACGACACAGCGTTTATGGATCGCATCCATTCCTACATTCCTGGCTGGAACGTGCCAAAGGTAAATCGCGACCAGTTAACGGAGCATTTTGGCTTGGTCAGCGATTTCTTGTCATCGTGCTGGAACCATTTGCGCTCTCAAAGTCGAGTTAACAAACTTCAAGGGCGCATTATTTTCGGCGGAGCCTTGAGTGGACGCGACACGGCCGCCGCGCAGAAAACCATGAGCGGACTGCTGAAGCTGATGTTCCCCGATCCCGAAGCCGACATACCAGATGACGCGATCGAGTGGACCGCGAAGCTTGCTTTGGAATGCCGCCGAAGAGTCAAAGAGCAACAGAAGCGCATCGGGGCTGCTGAATTCCGAAATACGCATTTCAGCTTCACACGGTATCCCGATGGGATCGAGCAGTTCGTCTCGACGCCTGAACTGCACAATGAGAACAGCATCGGCAGCGATCCACTCCCCGCCGGGCAGGTATGGGCACTGTCTCCGGGCGGTCCCGATGAAAACCCCGGGCTCTTCCGTATTGAGGTGACCGAAGGGCCAGGCAGCGGCCTCAAGATTCTCAACCAAAGCCCTCCGGGACCGCTCAAAGAGAGTGTGCGCTGTGCCGAACAGAATCTTTACGCCAGAGCAAAGGAGCTAGTGGGTGATCGCGATCCGCGGGCGCACGAGTTCACTATCCAGTTTCGCGCCTTTGATGCCAACAAGAACGCCGCGGCTACAGGAATACCCATCCTGCTAGCCATGAGTTCCGCGCTCGTAGAACGTAGCCTTGAGGGCGGACTTGTCATCGTCGGCGGACTCAATCTTGGGGGATCTGTCGAACCCATTTACAACGCCGTCAGCATCATCGAACTGGCTGCCGACAAAGGCGCGCAGAAAGTCCTCATGCCAGTCTCTGCGCGCAAGCAATTGTTCGATCTGCCCGACGATTTAGCCACCAAGGTAGCTGTCGTGTACTACGCGGATGCAAAAGATGCTCTACTCAAGGCGCTCAGCGAATAAACGTTGAACGGGATACAACACGCCCCAACCGCATCTTGGCGGAGGAGTCACGAGATTTGTGGATTCGCCTCAGAAACATCTGTTTTTGGGCGGTCACAGTCGCCTACCTCGATCCTTTGGGAATCAGGCGGTTGGCGGGGTGCAATGGCAAGGGTTTTTGGGCAGTTTTCATTCAGCCGGGTCGCGAACGTAGTTAGTGAAATGGCGATATTTCAACAGTTGTCAATTCAGCAACCGACGTAACCTTGGACTAGGCGTTCGCCAGCCGTACTATTCCCATCATGGCAGGTTTTCGTTGGTTCATATTCGTAGTCCTTGCACTCGGTACGGTCGCAGCGCAGACAGACGGCAAACAGACTGTAACCGTTCCAGAACAGGTGGCTGCTCTGCTCCGCCCAATTCTCGACCTACGGCAGCAGTCGGTAACGGAATGCGGGCAACCGGGAAAAGCTAACCGCAACACCTGCGTCAGTGGGATCGGGCACGAACGTGAACAGAAACGATGGTGGAAGATTGGAGAAGGCATCGCCCATCTTGCTTCTCGGAAAACACCATCCGCAGATGAGGCTCTGGTCGTGCTGATGTGCTACTACACAGGGGAGTCCGGTGACGACGAAGATGCGGTAATAAATCGCGGTCGTCGGGAACTTTCCTACCTACTTAAATATTGGAAAAGCGATCCTGTAATCCCCGAAAGAAAATATTCAGATTCCATGCGCCTCAACCGTGAGGCCAAAGGTGAGAGTTTTCAAATAGCGATCAGCGCCATTCGCAAAGGCGAAAAGCGCGATTAGCGGCCCGTGAGGGGTCAATGAGTGTAATGGGGATTTTGCGACAGTGACCGTCTGGGTTTGTGCGGTGGCTCTTGGCGGATCACCGCACATCAAGATGTGATTTTCATCTCACTGACATGATGCGCCATTCGTGTTGTGTGAATACCAATCGGAATTGGCCCACCGTAATGTCTCGCCGATTTTTGCACGTCCTCGGTACCCGTGAGTGCTGGGTTCGGATCCCCTTCCGCAATCTTCGGAATACCAGTGTTTCCCGTAGATCAGATTTTCTCTGAGACCTCCCAGAATTGCCTACGGCGAATTTGCGTTACACCTGTAAACACCACAAAAGAAATCAGTTCCGGTATGGCACGGCGCGTGCACTTTAGGTCGTCGTCTTTTGAAGAATGGAGGAACGTATGTTCGGCGTACATGTCGAAAAAATAGGTGACGTGGCTGTCATTCTGTGCGAAGGAAGAATGATTGGCAGTGATGCGGCCTTCAAGTTGCGCGACGAGGTTAGGCGTCAAAGAGACTCTAAGGTCGTTCTATTAGACCTCTCAGAATTGAGTTTCATGGGAGGGGATGTTCTGGGCATGCTCTGGTTCTTGCAGGCGTGGGCTCGGGGCCTCGGCATTCAGTTCAAGTTATTCGATCCCCCGCTCGGAGTGCGGCAAAGCCTACAACGGTTACGCTCGACGACTGAACTTGAAATAGCCTCGATGGACGATGTCTTGTCTATGTCGCTCTGGGAAGGACCGAGGAACCGAATTGTTGGATCAGAGTCCAAGGCTGCGTGATTCAGAGCATAAGTTGACAAAGTGCGGATTATTGTTCGCGACTCCGGGGGAAGCGCTTTAGTCCCTAGACCGGAGTGGGAGTTACACCGACCAACAATTCTACTGGGGATTCGGAAACGGTGATGTCTCGACTGAAAGCGACAATTCTATGCATTGACGACCACTGGAATGGGCTCATTGGCCGCAAGATGTTGCTCGAAAACAACGGCTATGAAGTCCTGGAGGCGACCGCCGGGGACGAAGGGCTGGAGTTGTTTCTCTCGCACTCTGTGGACGCGGTGGTCCTGGACTATCAGATGCCCGGGATGAACGGTGATGTGGTTGCCGCAAAGATGAAGCGTGTTAAGCCAGATGTCCCGATCATGTTGTTATCCGCCTGCGGGCCATTGCCGAAGAACAAGCTGGAGGCGGTGGATACCTTCCTGTCTAAATCCAAGCCGCCAAAGATTTTCTTATCCACGCTTCAGGGTCTGCTTCAGACCAAACCGTTCTTCCGCCGTTGGATCGACGCGTGGAGAAGTCGCAATGAGGGGGTAAGGCAATGAACTGTTTGAAGCGGTTTTTTGGACGAGGTTGCTCGCATCGCTTCGCCTGGCCACGCGTTGACGCCGATGGTCGTTACTATCAGATGCGACCACTTTGTGGAACTGCTTACGAGTATGACTGGAGAATGATGCGACGGACTGATCGGTTGCTGGTGACGAACGGGAAACACCCTCTCGTCTCGACGCACATTCGATTACCGGGAACTGTCAATTGACGTAATCAGGCGATTACACTAACTGGGAATTGCTGCCCGTCCCCATGCGCGCCACTCACCCACTCGCTAGCGAGCGCGCCCCGGGCCCTAGGGTCTAAATCCGGGAGGGGGGTCGACAATTTTTCCCGAAGTGTACTACCCCGTCAAACATGGGAGGGGAGTATACGCACTGAGGGGATTTTGCTACACCCCCCACCCACCACGGAATTTGAACCGAGGGGCCGGGGCGCGCGCGCTAGCGGGGCGGGAGTGGGGAATTCTCAGTTCGTGAAATTGATTCCATGACAATGTCGGCTCCTGTACCCGAGTAAACTTTGGTGGGTTACCAACCAAACCAAGAGCGCTCGGGAGAGAGGAGCCGAACAATGATCATTATAGGATGCGATTACCACCCGAGCTTCCAACAAATTGCG
>JANXZM010000096.1 GCA_025355505.1 Acidobacteriaceae bacterium
TAAGTCGTTGATTCTAGGGACGCGGACTTAGACGCTTAGACCCGAGAGCCTTTCCGCAATCTTTTACCCTATTACCTTATATATATATATTGATATTTAATGTTTTTCCAAGACAGAATAGAAAACAGGTCTAAGGTCTAAGTGTCTAAGTCAGCACACACACGATGTGAGGCACGTCCGTGTCGAGCGCGTGCGTTTAGCCGCTTAGACCCATAGACCCGAGACCACTTTCCTACTCTTTTACCCTATTACACTATATATATATATGGATATTTAGTAGTTTTTCAGACGAGAGTACAAAACAGTCAAAAGGTCTATGGGTCTAAGTGCACGCCCCTGCGCCTAGGAACATCCTCCGGCGACAGACGCTCCCTGCCGTCCCGCGGGTCGGTCCACAGCACCCACTTGCCGCGGGCTCGGCTGCTGCGACGGCGAATCATCTTAACCGTCAGGCCGCGCGAGACGCTGTGAGGCCGTCGTTCATCACAAATTTCAATGGCGTCTAGGAACCACGGCGGAAACAGCGATTCGTTGGTATTGATGAAGCGCAAAAAGCAGGAGTCGAGCATGTAGATGTCCGCGTAGTCGGTATCCGAACGCACCACGCGTCCGGCTCCCTGCACGATAGCCAAGGCAACTTGCTGCGCGTACCACTGCTCATCCCGTCGCTTGCGCTCGGCTACGTAGGGGTCGCCCAAATTGGGATATGGCATCTTCGGAAAAATCAGGAATCGCGCCCGCGCATCTTTCAGGTCTATGCCCTCAAACATTGCGACGCCTAGCAACACGGTGGGCTCTGCACTTTCACAGTGCTGCGCTATCAACTCTTCCCTGTCGTCCTTGGTGTGGGTGAGGATGCGAGCGCCGAACTCTTTAAAGCCTCGCGCTAGATCCAACTGCATTGGGTAACTTTGGCAAAGCACCAAACCCTTGTCATTGGGGTAGTGTCGGATTATCTCGCGGCAGGCATGTTGCATTTGGGGGAGCGACTGCGTGTAGTTCTTTTTCGTCATATAAGCGGCTGGGCGATAACTCAGTATCCGATTTTTGACGGGGAAAGGGCTTTCCACAGAAAGACACACCGCCTCCGTTTCCGGAATGCCCAAGCCACTAAGGAATGCATCAGCACGGCCCGTCGTTGCGGACATGAACAGCAGCTTATCCGCCCTGGCGAATAGCTTGGCCGCCGCTACGCTCGCATTCATAGGGCAGACTGCGAACCCGTTAACGTCAAGGGTCCAGTAGTACCAATCGCCCGACTCCAATGCCACGTCAATCTGATCCGACTCCATCTTGTAAGTACGCGCCTGTTTCGGGGTATCAAATTGAGTGTGGGCTATCTGAGCCTGATACTCGCGCAAGGCTGCTTCTGCTTTGCTCTGCTGGTTAGGGAGACGGGGAAACCGGAGCATGTCATAGCCCACCCTTGCGCAATGTGCAGGGGTAATTTTGATAGTGCCCAGATCAATTAGCTTTTTTTCTAGGCCGTGACACTCGTCAACTACAAGCAACCTGCGGCGGGGCCGCCCCAAGTCCTCAGCCGAGTTATCAGCCGAGTTATCAGCCAAGTTCTCCGGACAATGCGCCCAGAAGAGAAAATCCACGTTCGTTGCGCTCAGTGGACCCCGCCAAAATTCATTGCGCGCTGGGATGTAGTCGCGGCAAACTTTCTTGTGCAGGTCTTCATTCCAATCTTCGGCGGTCTGACAATCACGTTCATCCATGAAGACTGGCCGCCCGTGAAAGTTGAAGTTCCGGCACTCGTAGTTTGCTTTGCCGATGACCGTGCTAAGCCTCCGGTAGTCGTTTTCGTACTGCTTCACCAAGGCGTTTTGTGGGCTGGTGATGAAAGCGCTACCGCAGTAGGTAGCCGCGGCTACGCCGATAGCAGACTTACCCACGCCGGTGGGAGCGTCTAGGACAAACACGCGTCGGTCTTCAACTATCAGGGCTTGGTGAATGCGCTTCAGGCATCCAATCTGCTCCCTGCGGGCCTCCGGTAGCGGGAAACACTCCAACATGCTCACTGACCACCCCCAGCCACAGCCTTGGGAAATCGGAACCGCGTTGCTTTGCCGCTGGGAGTATGCATCTCCAGGCCAATATTTAGGAGCGCCTGTGATGCCCGGAACCGATTGCTAAGAGCAAGGGACGAGCTCAGCAGTTTATTCATACCAGGACCAAGGCTCACCTGCAAAGCCTCTGCGTGTCTCTTGAGGGACCAGCACCACTCCTGCGCCGTCCGCCATTCGCCGTGGTACAGCACCCCGGCGATGAGCTCCTCAACTAAGGGCGTGAGGTCGTCTTGGTCTGCCATCGTGCTCGACTGGGATTCAGTGACGGCCTGAATAGCAGCCATGACCGCAGGCTCGCATTTTTCTTGCCGGGCCAACAGGCGCAGGAAAACCCAGAAAGATGACAGCCGGTGCTTAACGCGAAGGTGAACCTCGTCGGCTTTTTCAGCGGCAGTAATCTCACGCATGGCCGCGGCGCTGCGACCTACCAGTTCCGTCCACAGCGCATCACGAAGGTTCCCCTTGCGCCAGGTTTCCCGAACTTCAAACTCTGAGCGGAATTCATCCACGCGCCCAGTGTTAAATTGCAGAATGCGCTGTGTCACCGCATCCTCAGATATGCTAAGGCGGTTCGTGGTCAGCATCACCACGCACTCGATGATGAACGTCACCAGCTCGCCTGTCGTATAAAGCTTGCGACGGCGAATGCAACCTCCAGTTACCACGGACTTCAGCATATCGTCGAGCAGCGAAATGTCGTTCGATTCGTCCAGGACGAGAAAGCCCGGAGCGCCGATGAGGACCGTCTCGCACTCTTTCCTATCGTTCGGCGTGAGCGTAACCTTGAAGTCTGCTCCGCACAGCACCCAACCGATAGCTTGCGCCATTGCCGTTTTCAGCGTCCCGGACATCCCGCTGTGCAGATGAATGATGGGCACGGTAAGGACGCGCTCTTTAAACAGCGTGGCCAACAGAAAACCCATGAGCAGAGTTCGAGCTATGGGTTGAGTAATCAGGCCTTCAAAACGACAAATGTCGAACACGTAGCGCGCCCAGGGGCTTTCCCCGTCGATATCAAGCGCACCGCCTTTGTATGCAGTAGCCTTTTTGATGTCGGTCAGGTGGGCGCTGCCTTCGGCCTCCATGAAGACTAAGCCGTCATCGCCGTTGACGTGGCGAGTAATTACGCCTGCGCCGTCAATCCGTAGATAGCGCCTGTTGAATTCGTTCAAAAAGAGCAGATGTTTCTCGGGTTGATAGTGAAAGGCGCGGTGCATGGCGCAGGGTTTGACGTGTTCTGACCCGGTGAGGTAATCGCTAAAACGGAGAAGCATGTCCTCAGACTTGTCAAAGGTGAACCACTGGTATAGGTACTCGGCCGCCTCCATGTTTTTCGGGACGAATAGGCGCACCTTTCCGTCTAGGTCAACGTGCGCTGGAACCGCACCAAACTCCATTGAATCTAGGTTCAGCAAGGAGCCGTTCTGATTCAGCACGCTAATCATCTGGGCATAGATAGCGCCATAGCGGATGTAGTCCGGTTGCTTGGCAATGTCCTTGTCAGCGAGCAGTCGTAACATTTCCTTGCGGGATTTCACCGCTGTTATAGGCATTAGCAACACCACCACTTTCCCGTTTGAAGAAACAGCTGTTGACGAAAATCTTTCCACTTCAATTCTAAGCAGGAGTCGTGCTTGCACTTGAACTTCGGCCACCCGGCCTTCGTGATCATCACCATGGGTGATGTGGCTCCGTGGTTTTCGTTAAAAGGACACGGGCGCAGAATCCACATGATGCCCTGCGAAATCTCGCGCGGCGCTGCGTAGTCCAGAGAGTAGAAGTCCAAAAGAGATTCCATGCGCTCAGGCGTATACTCACCAATCCGTGCCGCTGAAAGTTTCGGTAATCCTTGCTCTTCGTGGTCATCAATTACGTCCCGAATGTTCTCCAGGGTGACGAGCGCGGCGTCTTCAGATGCGGAAAGTATTTCGCAAGTGCGTTGCGCCTTGTAGTTAAACGTGCCGGGCAACCGCATAAGCTGTGCTGGCGAGCGCACAGAAGTGTCAAGCTTGACCACGCCGGGCTGATCAAACTGACCCGCCAAGGCTGCGTAGAGGCTGTGCAACGTCAACTGGACTTCGCGCGTATTGGGCAGGTCCGTTTTGAAGTAGGTGTGGCGGCCATTACCACTGAAGACATCGCCCGCTGGGTTGGGCCAACCGCCCCGGCTAAGATACTCCACAAGCCGATCACGCATCTCAACCGCGAGTGCTATTTGGTCCGGGTCAGCAGCTGTCCCTGTGGCGCGTACCGGGTCGAAGTCGAATGGCAGTAGAATATGGCGCGCGATGTCGCTATCGGCCACACACTGACCCACCAGCGGCGAGTAGAGGGTGTCTATGGGCATGTCGCGACGGGAAACTACGTCGTCAACCAGTTCGTTAATGACGATGTAGCAGTCCAAACCCGCCACTTCTGGGTGGACGAGCGCCTCCGCAATGCAGTCGGGATCCTTCGTAACGAGCGAGATGCGCTGCTTGCCTAGCCATCGAATCTCGGTTAGTCGTGGCAGGCCGAACAGCGTGATCACTCTAGCGTCAATAGGCATTTGAAATCTCCCAATGTAGTCAGCAGGTGGACGCGACAGCCGTTGGGAGTCGGCCCCGCGCCACGCGTTTGGCCCCTCGTGCTGCCACGCCCATTCGCCTGGGTAAGATAAAAGCGGGGCCAAAATTGGGTTGCTCATTTGTTCAGCTTCCGCAGCTCGCCTTGCCTTTTCCAAGGCCGTCTTTTTCAACTCGTGCTAGTTCGGCGGCTGTGATAAGTCTGCGGCTACCGACGTTGAATGTGTTCAGTAGTCCGCGATAAATGAATCGCCGGATGGTGAATGGCGATATGCCCCAGCGGGACGCTGCCTCCGAGATGCTAAAGGCGGTTCGATGTGATGACTCAGTGGCCATTACGGCTCCTTCTGACTTGGGCTTGCATCCCTACAATCGCACGTGTTACCATAGTGGTCAAGCCGTTTATTCGTTACATCCGTTACACAGGAGACGGTCGTGAGACATCATCGGAGATCACCTAAGCAGGTGGGGCGATTGCCCCGGTCGCGGCAAACGCCTGTGGTCGCTCAAGACCCATTCGCCTTCCAATGGAGGACGGATTCGGCAGGCTATGAATGGCAAAAGGGTGCGGCTGCCTCCGGCCCTCGTTTAGTCGCGCGTGATGTCCCCGGAAGTTCAATGAGGACGTACTCCCCATTGGCAGACTATCCAGGTCTGTTCCGTGACTTCTCGGTGCTACAGGGGAAGGATGGCATCCGCCAGTTCGCTGATAGCTACGGAACACTTCTCCCCGCGAGATACCCGAGTACCGACCGCCCGTCTTTGCACCACCTTCGCCACTGGGAATATGAGATCGAGGACATGCGCGTCCTCGTTCGTCTTTGGGATTCCATCGTAGATTGCAACCTGAAGGAACTGGTCAACATCGTCGAATGGGAAAGTGGTGGGGGCGTCGGATATAAGATCGACGCGCCCAGACGCAAGGTGGACGTTTGGCTTTGGCTCCCCAGCTTCGGCTCACCATTGCCTGATCTTTTCAAGCCGGGTGATTTTTTGCTGCCTGCCCGGTACGCACTCCAGGCCGAAATTAACGCGCGGTTGACAGACCCCGAGATTGGTCTATGCGTTCCCCGGCTCACCTGGACGCCGGATCTAAATCAGCGAATCACGATTACACCGCCCAACCTTCTGGCAGGCATGTGGCTTCAGTTTGCACAGGCAGTAACCGGCAACTATCTGTTGAAAAGGTGCCCAGGGTGTGGCAACTACTTCCAAGCGGGACCTGGAGGAAGGCGGGCGGATGCGGCGACGTGCGGCAATACTTGTAGGCAACGGAAGGCACGAAATGGGGGTAAGAACTGATGGCATTATTGAAACGCGGTAAAGTCTGGCATTGCGATTTCGTGATTGATGGCGTGCGCTACCGGCAGTCTACCGGCAAAACAGACTGGCGCGAGGCACAGCAGAAGGAACGGGAATTCCAGGGCGACGCGGAACAAGGCAGGCTGGCAACCGACACCCGGCGCAAAGGAATCGCGCGGCTTTCGTTCAAGGATGCCGCCGAACAGTGGACATCCGACCGCGAGGCAAACATCTGTGTCAATTCCGCGAAGGTAGAACGAGAACGTGCCCGCGCCGTTAACCGCATGCTCGGACAGATGAGGGTTTCAGCCATCACGGTCGAAGATGTTTTGGGCTACGTCAGGCGGCGCAAGGCATCCGGCCGCGCAAACGCCACTATAAACCGCGAACTAGATACGATTCGTGGCGTTCTCAAGAAGGCAAAACGATGGCATCGTTTCGCGGAGGATGTGAGGCCCTTGAGGATCACGCCCAGCATCGGCCGGGCTTTGCCTCACGGAGAAAAGCTGAGGCTTCTGCGAACTGCCTCAACGCGTCCCGAATGGCAGAACGCATACTATGGCGCGTTGCTTGTATTCAACACAACCTCCCGCGCGTGTGAATTACGCGGACTCCAATGGCGCGACGTGGACATGCTCAATCCGGCGATAACTATTCGACGCAGCAAGACCGACGCCGGGCTCCGGGTGATTCCACTTAACGAAGGCGCGCGGTGGGCGATACGGCAACTCTATGCGCGGTCACGAAAGTTGGGAGGGGTGCGGCCGGGTGACTACCTTTTCTTCGCTTGCGAGCGCGGAAAACTGGATATGTCGAAGCCAACTAGCGGATGGCGAACCGCATGGCGTACCCTCACCCGGTTGGTGCTGTGTCCCGAGTGCGGCACTCAGCAGAATCCAGGCAAGACTTGCGTCAATGAGAAGTGCGCGGCAGACATCGAAAAGGTTAAGAGTCCGCTTGCTGGTCTGCGCTTCCACGATTTACGGCACCATGCCATCACGGAGCTAGCCGAGTCCCAGGCGAGCGACAGCACGGTTATGGCAATCGCCGGGCACGTCTCAAAGGCAATGATGGAGCACTACTCGCACATCCGACTGGCGGCCAAGCGTGTGGCACTCGACAGCATTTCGACCACGGAACACAAGGGTTATGACACAAACCACGACACAAAACGGGAAGTGAAGCGAGGGGACGTTCCGCAAAGTGTTGAAAATTTGGTGGAGCTAGTCGGGATCGAACCGACGACCTCATCGTTGCGAACGATGCGCTCTCCCATCTGAGCTATAGCCCCATACTTTCTTGATTTTACCAGCCGTTCTTCGATTTCGCCTACATGCGTGAATCTGTAATGTATCCTCCGCGCACAGTTGAACACTCGGAACGGTGAGTACATGAGGTGGAAGGCTATAATTTGGTGGTGAGTTCTTCCAAGGTAAAACAAGTGGCGTCCGCGGACTTCCCAACGCGCTGGGGACATTTTCTGATTCACGGATTTACGACCCGAGCATCGGCGTCGGGCGACGGCGCCAAGAACGAAGAGGCTGTGGCGCTGGTAATGGGGGAGGTGCATTCCGGGTCGCCGCTGGTGCGCATCCACTCGCAGTGTCTTACCGGCGACGTATTTGGCTCGCTGCGTTGCGATTGCCGCCAGCAACTTGAAATGGCGCTCTCGATGATCGCCGAACTAGGGGCGGGCGTCCTTATCTATGAGCAGCAGGAGGGACGCGGCATCGGGTTGATGGCGAAACTACAGGCCTACGCGCTTCAGGATAGCGGATTTGACACGGTGGAAGCGAACGAGGTCCTTGGCTTTAAAGCCGACCAGCGCGAGTTCCTCATGCCGGTCGAGATCCTGAAAGCATTGGATATTCAGCGCGTCCGCCTGCTCTCGAACAATCCTGACAAAGTCGCCGCGCTTGAACGAGCGGGTATTCAGGTGACCGAGCGCGTGCCCTGCGAAGTCGCGCCCACCGAATATACGGAAGAATATTTGAAGACGAAGCAAGAAAAGCTGGGGCATCTGTTCAGCAGTCGCCGGGGGCAGAATTAAGGCTGACAATATCTGGTTGGGCGCCGCATCTGACCGCAGCGGCTAAATTCGCATTCAAACAAATGCGGTAACCGCAGCGCTGAAGCGTGTGCGCCACCCAAAATCAAGTTCGCAGCGAGCTGCGCTGGCCTTCCCGGACGAGGGCGTCCGTGCCTAGGTGATTGCGGAAGGGTGAGCATCTCCTCAGCCTCGCAGCAACCGGCTTAGGCCATTCCGATTTTTTACCGGCAAGCCACGCAGGGCGGCTCGCGCCAGCGCCACGTAAACCTCGCGCGCTCCGGGATGCTTCTTCAGCACGGCCAGATGTTTCGCCACCGTTTCCGCGTCTCCACGAACCAGCGGTCCACTAAAAGACCGCGACGGACCGAGGTGCGAGTAGTTTGCCAAAGTCTGCTGGATGATGGGCAGGCTCTTGCGGCGCGCACCCTGAGGCGTGAGTCCAGCGGCGCGAGCTGCTTCTTCGAGCGTCACCAGGAACGCCAGCAGCAGCGGCGAAGTCAAAGTGGCCCAGGCGTGATACGCCGGTTTGCGCGCCGCGGGCAATGAAAAGCTTTCGCCTCCCAAGTGGCGTACGATCCGGCTTGCAACTCGCGTCGCCGCGTGGTCGCCTTCCATGGCAAAAGGCACACCCGTCAAGGAAGGATGCGCACCGGCAACGAAGGTCATGAGCGGATGCACGGACGCGACCGCTACGCCTGCCTTGCGGAGAGGATCGAGTTCGCGGCTGGAGAGCGCTCCGCTGGAATGCAGGGCGAAACAAATTTTATTTTTCTTGTGTGCAGCTGCTCGTGCAGCCAGATGAACCGCGAGAGCTGAAGCCGCGACCCGAATATCCCGGTCGGGAACACAGAACCAGAGCAAGGTGGCGTGGAGCGCGGCGGAATCTGCGGTGACGAGCTGCGCGCCCACCTTTGCGGCAAGAGCGCGCGCCTGACGACGCGACCGAGGCGAATCGCGGGTTACGATCTCGGTGATGGTGAAACCGGCACCGTGCAGCGCCACGGCCAGAAAAGTCGCCAGGCTGCCGGCTCCGACTATGGCCACGGTGGGCTTTCTGGCCGTCTTTTCGGCCATCAGGTTTCTGGTCATTGGTTCATCAGGGCTCTTCCAGTAGTTGGCTTTTCGGCTCAAGGGCGCAGCATACCTTATATTGTTGTCATGGCGAAAGCGGCAGGAACGAAGTCAGTGGGGACGAAGTCAGCGCAAGCCCGCGTTCTCTCTTCCCGAATCAGTTACCACGGCCCGGTGTTCAGCGTCACTACCGATGAAGTGGAAGAGCCTGGGGGAGTGCGCGCCCGCCGGGATGTAATTCGGCATTCCGGATCCATTGTTGTCTTGGCCGTCGATGATCTGGCCAGCGATGACGCGGCGAAAGCGGCACGCAAGGCCGAGCCGCGCGTCCTGCTCGAGCGCCAGTATCGGCACGCCGCGCAGTCAATGATGTGGGAACTGCCCGCGGGACGCATCGACGATGGCGAAACATCGCTCACCGCCGCCAAGCGTGAGTTACTCGAGGAAACCGGATATAGCGCCCGCCAATGGAAGAGAATTTTGCATTTTTACGTCAGCCCCGGTTTTCTCGACGAAACCATGACCATCTACCTGGCACGCGGCCTCCAGGCGGGCAAGGCCCAGCCCGAGGCGGACGAGAAGATCGCAGTCAGATTTTTCACTTTGTCGGAGGCGAAACGGATGGCGCTCAATGGGCGCATCCGCGACGCCAAGACGATCTCCGGCATCTTGTGGCTGGCTCAGATGCCGCGACCAGCGCGCTAGACAGCCGCGCCAGCAACCATCCCGTCACTCCGAGGCCATCCCCCTGCCACGGGTGTGTGACACCGAGCCTTGACAGTCCACGCGGCGAGCAGCACAATGCCTACACATTTTTTTGCGGGCCCCTGAAATCGCGCCTTTTCGGGGGGAATCCGCAAGAAAGAGGGGGCGCACGTGGAACGTTTGAAAGGCACCGTCAAGTGGTTCAACAACGCCAAGGGATACGGCTTCCTCGGCCGTGAAGATGGACCGGATGTATTCATTCACTACAGCTCAATCACCACCGAAGGCTATAAGAGCCTGCAGGAGGGCGATCAAGTGGAGTTTGAGATTGTGCAGGGACAGAAAGGGCCGCAAGCGGCCAATGTAACCAAGGCTACGTAAGATTGTCGCGTACTGCTATGATCGTCCAACGCCGAGGGTGGTAGTGTCTTCCGCCACTAGCGGTTGGCGCTTGATCGCTTCATGAGTCGCCGCGAAATCTTCGTCAACACACTGCTCGGCACCATTCTCCTGCTCGTTTTTTTCGCTCGCCTCGCTGCGATCGCACTCATCATTTGGTTCGGATTCGTCGGCCTCGATTGGGCATTTCATCTCATCGTTCCGGGCAGGACCCTGCCTACAGGATCCTTAACCTTTGGAATTTTGGCACTGTCGTCGTTATGGCCCGGCGTCGGGCATGCGCGAAAGGGGCGTTGGAGAAATGCGTTCTTGTGTTTTGTCCGCGCTTCGCTAATGGGCTTCGCTTGGTTTACCCCCATTGAGTCATCCCTTGGCGGAAACGGTCTCGCGTGGTTTTCTTGGTTCCCAGTCATTGTGATCATCTTGACCATTGAGGCCGATGAAACCCTGGGATTGCTCAAGTTTTCCCTCGCCGCAGCCCTCGCCGGTGTAGCTATGTTGGCAAATAGCGGGTTGTTGGGAGATGGGAAATTGGCATACACGGTCGCGAATTGCGACCTCGCCGTGGCTGTCGCGTGGTGTATTGCCGCATTCCTGATTGGCCGCAGGAACGACTCTCTCGATCGACCGTTCACTTTCCCGCCAGTCGCGTAGATCAGCCCCCGTCTAGCTCTCCCGTCCCAACTCGTTTAACCTTAGTCCTTGGTCATTGCCCATGGACAACAAAGCCATTGCCGGACTGCTCTCCGAAACTGCCGATCTGATGGAGATCGATGGGCAGGATTCGTTTCGCGTGCGCTCTTATCGCAACGCCGCAGAGGCCATTGAGACGCTGCCGCAACAGGTGGCCGACCTGATTCAGGAGCCGAAGAAACTTCTCGAAGTGCGGGGCATTGGCAGAGGGATGCTGGCCAATCTGCAGATGCTTTTTAAAGATGGCAGCATCGAAGCGCACGCCGAACTGCTGAAGAAGTACGGGCCCTCGATACTTGAGTTGCTCAAAATTCAGGGGCTCGGACCGAAGACGATTGCTTTGATCTGGAGCGCCTATCAGGTCAGCGACATCGAGGGTGTGGAGAAATTGGCGCGCGAAGGCAAGATCCGGACGCTGCCGCGCATGGGCGAAAAGCATGAATTGAAGCTGCTCAAGGCGATTGAAGACTACCGTCGCATCGCTGGACGGTTTCTGCTCGACACGGCGGAGGAGTTGGCCGAGAAACTGGTGGAGTATTTGTTAGCTGCTCCGGGCATCGAAAAAGTCACGCCCGCCGGATCGCTCCGCCGTGGACGTGAAACCGTCGGTGACCTCGACATCCTGGTAACCGGCAAGGCCTGCATCGAAGCGGAACCGCGACAGAAAATCATCGAACATCTGCTGCGCTTCCCCGATCTGATGGACATCATCGCGCAAGGCGACAACAAGGTCAGCTTCCGGCACCGTAATGGCATGCAGGTGGACGTGCGGCTGCTGCCTCCCGAAAGTTTCGGAGCGGCCATGCAGTATTTCACCGGCTCCAAGGCACACAACGTGGCGTTGAGGCAACGCGCGCTCAAGATGGGGTTCACGCTCAACGAATATAGCCTTGCGAAAATCGAGGACGAGAAGCCGGTTGCGCGTAAAACTGAAGAAGAAATCTACGCCAAGCTCGGACTGGACTTCATCCCACCCGAGCTGCGCGAAAATCTTGGAGAGATCGAAGCGGCCGCGGAACACACTTTGCCTGTGCTGCTCGAACTATCCGACATGCGCGGCGACGTGCACATGCACACCGTCGAAACCGACGGACGCAACACTATTGAAGAGATGGCCGAAGCGGCGCGGGAACGCGGCTACGAGTACATGGCCATCACCGATCACTCGAAAAATCTCGCCTTCGCCAATGGGCTTACCGACGAACGCGCGCTGGCGCACATCGGAAGAATCCGGGCGGTCGAAAAGAAGATGAAGGGCATCCGCATTTTTGCGGGGATTGAAGTCGATATTCTGGGCGATGGCTCGCTCGATCTTTCCGATTCGGTGCTCGAACAAATGGACATCGTCATCGCGAGCGTGCATTCGCTGTTCAATCAGGATCGCGCCACCATGACGGATAGGCTGCTGAAGGCCGTCGCGAATCCCAATACTTCGCTGATCGGACATCCCACCGGGCGTCTACTGTTGCGCCGCGACGCCTATCAGTTCGATCTCGACGCCGTGCTCAAAGCGGCGGCAAAGCATAAGGTGGCGATGGAGTTGAATTCCTATCCGGACCGGCTCGATCTCTGCGACGTCCATTTGCGGCTGGCGAAACAGCATGGCGTGAAAATTGTCATCAATACTGATTCGCACCATACTTCGCACATGGAAAAATTGCATTACGGCGTTACCCAGGCGCGACGCGCCTGGCTGACGAAGGACGACGTGTTGAATACCCTGCCCGCGCGGGAATTTGCCAAGGCGATGAAGCACGGCTGGTAACACGGACAGGCGGCGGAAAGCGCTGCGGGGTTGGCTCCATTGGGAAACCGTTCACCACAAAGACGATTAAGATACACGAAGGAAAACCTCTGAGACTAAAAGACTTTTGGATACTTGGTGTGGCGGCTTGTTCTCTGCGATTACGGAGAATCGATTCAGATTGGCGATCCCTTCACAAAGCACTGATACCATGATCTTTGCGCACGCGCGACCGGACCGGAACTTAACAGCCGCCATCACTCATGCTGAAGCTTGAAAAAAGACAGATTCTGAAGAACGTCGGATCGAGCTGGTCCGCGCTCGCCATCAACGTGATGGTCGGCATTTTCCTTTCGCCGTTCATCCTGCATCGTCTGGGCGATGCTGCTTTCGGAATCTGGGTGCTGATCTTCTCCGTGACCGGCTATTACGGTCTGTTCGATCTCGGCATCCGCTCTTCCATCATTCGCTACGTTTCGAAGTACGCGGCCACCGGCGATCGCGAAAAGCTCGCACAGTTCATCAACACCGCGCTGTTTACCTACACCGGTATTGGCGTGGCGAGCGTGGTGTTGACCGCGCTGTTGAGTTCGTCGGTTGAACACCTGTTCAAGATTCCGCCGGAGATGCATTCGCAGGCGCGTCTGCTGCTGTTGATGGTCGGGGTCTCGGTCAGCCTGAGTTTTCCGCTGGGCGTCTTCGGAGGCATGCTCGAAGGGTTGCAGCGCTTCTACATTCTGAACTGGACCAGCATCGGAGCGACCCTGGCCCGCGCCGCTTTGATTGTTTATTTCCTGAACCGCGGATACGGCCTGCTCACTGTCGCCCTGATCACCGTTGTCCTGCCGCTTTTTTCCTCGATTCTCCGCGGCATCATCGTATTCCGCTTGTGCCCCGTGCCGCTTGGTCTTAAGCATGTGGATCGCGCCTCGTTCCGCCACATGGCCAATTACGGCGGCACCACCTTCCTGGTGCTGGTCGCCTCGCGCCTGCGCTTCCGCACCGACGAACTCGTGCTTGGCACCATGATGTCCACCGTCGCCGTCACCTGGTTCAACATCGGCGCCCGCATTGTCGACTACGCGCAGGAATTCGTCTCCAGCCTCGCCCAGGTTTTTGTGCCCATGTCGAGCCAGTCGGAGGCCACCGGCAACCTTGATCGCGTGCGCAAGATTTACATCGCCGGCAACCGCGTGTGCGCGTTTTTGATTCTTCCTATCACCGCCATCCTGATTGTTTTCGGCAAACACATTATCCGCATCTGGGTGGGCGCTCGCTACGTTCCGCACAGCTACCCGGTGCTGGTGGTGATGATCATTCCTTTCGCGCTCATGCTGTCGCAGGCCGCTTCCTCGCGAATTTTGTTTGGCCTCGGCAAACATCAGACCATGGCGGCCATCACCGTGATCGAGGGTATTGCCAACCTTGTCCTCAGTATCGCGCTCGTGCGCCCGCTCGGAATTGTCGGCTGCGCACTCGGCACGGCGATCCCGCTCAGCTTTACCTGTCTTGTGTTTTTGCCGCGCCATTTGAAGAAGCAGATCGGCGTTCCCGTCGGGACCTTCCTGCGCGAGGCGTACACGCTACCCATTCTTTTGACCCTCCCGCTGGTCGCAGCGCTCTGGCTCGCCAACCGACTCTTCTATCCGCGCAACCTGATCCAGTTGACGCTCGAAACCCTGGCGGTGAGTTCGGTCTACGGGGTCGGGCTGCTGTGGGCCTACCGTACTAACCGCGCGTTCCATGTGGCGGAGATTGCGGGCTTGGCCAAACCGGCGACTCCCGAGCAACCGCCGCAGGCGGTGGTTTCGGTGGAGTACCAGGGTGAGCAGTGAAGGTCGAACCGGAAGGCGGGACGCGCTTTCCGCTCCCAGGCTTTGGGTGGAAGGCTGCAATCGGGTGCACACCCCTCCGGTGGACGAAACTCTCATGAGGTAAAATGGCGTTTTGTTATTTGTTCAGTAAATTGCAAATGGGTTCCGCCAGACATTAGGAAGGAAACATGCTTTTTCCGTCGTGATTCCCGCGTATCAGCCAACACTAAGGTTTAGTCAGGAATACGAACGACCCTATGAATAAGATTTACGTTGGCGGAGGGCAATTTAGAAGCAGCATTTTTCAAAAGCTTGAGGAGTGGGAGTCCTGCAAGCGGGCGATGCTCGTCGAGATCGATCGGGCCACGAAGGGTTCGCGTAGCTGCGTCGAATACGAGTCCCCAAAGGAAGCCGCGCCGGACGAATTGCCGGCCATCATATTCAAATCATCCACCTTGATTGGCGACAAGCTTTACGCCTGCACTTCGACCGAAGTCATGATCTATGACCTTCCGTCGTTTCGTCTGGCGACTTATATCTCTCTTCCATTTTTCAACGATGTTCATCATGTTTACCCGACGCCGCAGGGCACGCTGCTGGTCATGGTCACCGGCCTCGATATCGTGGCCGAAGTCTCGCTCGACGGAAAGTTCCTGCGCCACTGGGACGTGATGGGCGAGGATACCTGGAGTATTTTTTCCAAGGACACGGATTACCGGAAGATTTCGACTACGAAACCGCACCGGGCGCATGCCAACCATATTTTTCAGTTGGGAGATGAAATCTGGGTGACTCGATTTCATCAGCGCGATGCGATCAGCCTCCATGATCGGCAGCGCAAAATCGAAATCGGGATTCAACGTCCGCACGACGGCTTCCTGTTCAACGGCTCTCTCTATTTCACCACCGTCGACGGGCACGTCTTGATTGTGAATGCTGGAACGCTCAAGATCGAGCGCGTCATTGATTTGAACGAAATGAGCGGTTCCAGCGGCGAAACCCTGGGCTGGTGCCGTGGCCTGCTTCCACTGGACGAGCGCTTTCTGTGGGTTGGCTTCACGCGGGTTCGTCCCACCAAATTCCGGGAGAACCTGAATTGGGTGCGGCAACAAAAGCGAACCCATCGCCCCAGTCACATCGCACTATACGATCTTCAGAGCGGCTCCTGTCTGGAAGAGATCGAAACCGAACCCCACGGCATTGGCGTGGTCTTCACGCTTTTCCAGCCCCCGCTTGCGCCGGGCGAAATTCACAACCGCTGACCCACGGGGGATTGCTCTATCGCAGGACCAAGGAAGTCGCGCCGGTTGCACCATCGGGGCAGGGACGAAGAAGAAATGGCAGGGAATTTGTTTAAGGTCGTGATTTTTACTTCGGTTCCGCCGCGGCAGGTGGCCCGCATTATGGCGCGCATTCGCCGTGACGCTCCAGAAGCGCAGGTGGCCGGCGTGCTTTATGAGCGCCGCCTTCCCAAAACTCTGCAACAGCGGATGGCGACGTGGTTGAAGAAGATGAAGCGCCTTGTGTACTGGCACTATGTGCTGCATCGCATCTTCGCCAGCGTCGGCCGTAAACTGACCGGCGTGCTGGACGCGGTCATCCGTTTTATTCATGCGGTTCCGAAGTGGCCGAATGGCAAACCGGGCTATGGGCTCGACGATTTGGACGCGACCTGCAAGGCGAATGGAGTCGAACTTTCCATTACCCGCGACATTCACTCCGAGCCGGCGCTCGACTTTGTGCGCAGCCTCAATGCCGATCTCGGGCTGGTGTTCGGTACGCGCATCCTGAAACCGGCGCTCTTCGAGATTCCGAAACAAGGCTCGATCAACATTCACAAGCGCAAGGTGCCGGACTACCGCGGAGGCGGCGCGGTCGGACTCTGGGAGTTGCTCGACGACCAAAAAGAAATCGGAGTCACGGTTCATCGCGTCGAGGCGAAGGTAGATGTGGGAGCTGTAGTTCGCTCGGCGCTGATTCCGATCGATCCCTTCGACGGTCTGGAGAGCCTGGCGCTAAAGGCCGATGTGGTGGGCGCGGACCTGATCGTGGCTGCGATTCGCGACTTCGCGAATGGAACGGTGACGGAGACTCCGCAGATTGGTTCCAGTAAACTGTTTCGCAGGCCGTCCGCCGAGGACTTGCTGCAGATGAAAAAGAAACTTGCGGCGCGGCGCCAAGGTCACGACAATCCTTTTCGGCGGCCGGCCTGGAAACTGCTCGTCAAGTCTCTGCTCTATGCCGCGCCGGTAGCGCTCCGCAACTGGCGGCGCCGGTGGCAGGGGGATTATCCGGTGATGATCCTCTACCACCATCTGGTTTCCGACCGCCCGCATCACTTTGGAGTTTCGACGGTGTACTTCCTGCGGCAGGTAAATTACCTGCTGCGGCACTATCGCGTGGTGAGTCTGAGCGAGGCAGTCGAACTGGTGCGGAAAGGCGGGAACACGGTGCCCACCGTCGCCATCACCTTCGACGACGGGTACGCCGACAATTTTGTAAACCTGCGAGCCGTGACCGAAGAAACCGGCTTGCCGATCGGATACTTCATCTCGACCGAGCATATTTCCAGTGGCCGCGAATTTGCCCACGACCAGTTGTTGAATGTACACGGGTTTTTACCCAACACCTGGGAGCAGATTGAGTTTCTGAAGCGCTGCGGTTATGAAATCGGCAGCCACACGCGCAATCACGCCGATTGCGGCTCGACCGATGAAGAGTTCTTGCGCCACGAAATCGTTGGTTCAGCTGACGATATTCAGCAAAAGCTGGGGCCGACTCCGAACTTTTCTTTTCCGTTCGGGCTGCCACAGAATATTTCGGCCTCGGCGGCGGCCATTGCCTGCGACAGCTACCAGAATGTTTTCTCGGCTTACCGAGGCGGGAACTTCCACGGAGACGCCAGGCGAATCCTGAAGCGCGGAAATTTTTCACACACAGTATGGGAACTGGAGTTGCAGTTGCAGTCGGTACTGACTGGGGACGCAAAAGAGGCGGCACACTTGGAGGTTCGCCTCGATGATGTGTCGCAAGACAAGCCGTCGTAATTGATAGGATCGCTTTTTCTGCAGGCAGTGGAAGGGTAACTATGACGGACTCACTTCCGCGGCGGAAACGCCCGGTTCCGGCAAACTCGCACTGATTCTGGCTCTTGCAATCATGGTTGGGGCAGAGATCCGCAAGGTACTTTGGTTGCCCAGGGTGGGGCGCAAGGTTGCAAACTGTTTCACACCCTGCCAACGAGCCTGACCGTTTTGATGTAAGATAGTCCTTGGCTATTGTTTTGAATAGTTTACAAGAGTGCCATCGGCTGGCTTTCGGAAGGCAAATTGCTCCTTCTTAGATTGTTCCATTGATTTTAGGCCGGATTTCAGAATCGGCCTATCAGTCTCAAATTCGTGGCTCCGCTCATGTTCCGACGGTTACCTGCAGCCCCAGCAAGTAGCTTGACGATCCACGGCAAAAAGGGCGAGCTTAGATAGAGACCCCCTAAGTGATTTTGCTATCAGCATAAATTTCAGTTAGAACATCCGGGAGGAATACTGCTTTGAACGCAACCAAGAGTCACCTTATCGCCCCACACGGGGGAGAACTGGTTCAGCTGCAAGTGCCGGCCGCGCGTGCCGCAGAGTTAAAAGCGCAATCGAAGGATTGGCCTTCATGGGACCTGACTGCCCGGCAGCTTTGTGATCTGGAACTGCTGATGAGCGGCGGCTTCTCGCCGCTACGCGGGTTCATGAACCGTGCCGATTACGAGGGCGTCTGCCACAACATGCGGCTGGCGAACGGCACGCTGTGGCCGATGCCGATCACGCTCGACGTTACTGAGGACTTCGCCAAGAAATTGACGGCGGGCAGCAGCAAAATCGCACTGCGCGATGCCGAAGGCGTGATGCTCGCGGTGCTGAGCGTTGAAGATGTCTGGCAGCCTGACCGCAAAGCCGAAGCCCAGTCCGTTTTCAATTCCACCAGCGCTGCGCATCCGGGCGCCGACTACGCCATCAACAAATCGAATCCCTGGTATGTGGGCGGGAAAATTGAAGAGATGCAGGCTCCGGCGCACTATGATTTTCGCGCGCTGCGGCTCACTCCCGCTGACCTGCGCGCCCAATTCGCCCGCCTGGGCTGGACTACCGTCGTGGCCTTCCAGACCCGCAACCCCATGCATCGCGCTCACGTCGAACTGACCATGCGCGCCGCCAAGCAAGTCGAGGCAAATCTGCTGATCCATCCCTCGGTCGGAATGACTAAGCCGGGCGATGTGGATTATTTCGTCCGCACCCGTTGCTACCAGTTGCTGCTCCCGAAGTACCCGCACGGAACCGTTGAACTCGCCATGCTGCCGCTGGCCATGCGCATGGGCGGACCGCGCGAAGCGGTGTGGCACGGCCTGATCCGCAAGAATCACGGCTGCACGCACTTTATCGTAGGCCGCGATCATGCGGGTCCTGGAAAAGATACCGACGGCAAGAACTTCTACGGTCCTTACGACGCCCAGGAATTGTTCAAGAAGCATGAAGCGGAAATGGGCGTCAAGATGGTTCCCTTCCAGATGATGGTGTATTTGCAGAACGAAGACCGGTACGTTCCGGCTGATGAAGTGCCGCAGGGCGCGAAGGTACTCGACGTCTCCGGCACGGAATTGCGGGAGCGGCTCAACGAAGGCCGCGACATCCCGGCGTGGTTCACTTATCCGGAAGTGGTGCAGGAATTGCGCCTCAGTTATCCGCCACGGCACAAGCAGGGCGTCACCATTTTCTTCACCGGGCTTTCGGGATCGGGCAAATCCACTATCGCCAATGCTCTGATCACCAAGTTCCTCGAGATGGGCGGACGTCCGGTCACTCTGCTCGATGGCGATCTGGTTCGCAAGAACCTGTCGAGCGAACTTGGGTTCTCGAAAGAGCATCGCGACATCAACATCCGGCGCATCGGCTATGTTGCCTCCGAGATCACCAAGAACGGCGGCATCGCAGTGTGCGCCCCGATCGCTCCGTATGAGGCGACGCGCAAAGCGGTGCGGCAGATGATTGAACCGTTCGGCGGGTTTATTCTGGTGCACGCAGCCACTTCAATCGAGGTGTGCGAACAGCGCGACCGTAAGGGCCTGTACGCCAAGGCTCGCGCCGGCATCGTCAAGGAATTCACCGGCATCTCGGATCCGTACGAGGCGCCAATCGATGCCGAAGTCGTGATTGACACCGCCAAACTAAGCCCCGAGGAAGCGGCGCAGACCATCATTCTGCACCTCGAACGCGAGGGCTTCGTCGGCGCCAACGACTAGGAAAGAAGTTCCCGGTTCTCAGTTCCTCAACTTGGTTTTGTTTTACTAAGGACTGGGAACTGAGAACTACTCAAACGCCATGGATTCATTGCTCCTAAGAATACTGATCGGTTTCACAGTAGGAACGCTGATCGGGTTGACGGGTCTGGGCGGCGGCGTATTGCTGCTGCCCATGCTCATCTTCGGCTTGCACATCCAGCCGATCATCGCGGTCGGCTCGGATGCACTGTTCAACTTTTTCACCAAGATTCCCGCCAGCATCATGCACCTGAGCAAAGGGACCGTGCGGAGAAAAGTTGTGCTGGCGATGGCAGTCGGCAGCATTCCCGGCTCGTATCTGGGCGTAACTTTTCTGGTACACCTGCGCCACGTCTATGGCAACGGCGTCAACGACTTCATCAAGTCGGCCGTGGGACTGCTGCTGGTATTGATTCCCACGCTGCTTCTGTTCCAGGGACGGATTGAAGAACATCTCGCCAAGCGCCAGCCCACGATGAAATCATTTGCCTTCATGAGTGTCATTGGACTGGTCGGCGGATTTCTGGTCGGCATCACTTCGGTGGGTTCGGGCAGCATCATCATGATGATGCTTCTTTTGTTTTATTCGTTCGCGCCCAAGATCATGGTCGGCACCGACATTGCCCATGCGGTGATCTTGACCGGCGTCACCAGCCTGTTGCACTATCGGGCGGGCAACGTCGACCTTCCGCTGGTTGGTTCCCTGCTGATCGGCTCAATTCCCGGTGGAATGCTCGGCTCGCATCTGAGCACGCGCGTTCCCGTGCTGTGGCTGCGCCGAATCCTGTGCACGGTTTTGCTGATGACGGGAGCAAGAATGCTGTGGGCTTGAAAGGCATTGAATCATTGAGTCATTGAGTCGCGAAATCAATGTCTCAACGCCTGGATACTGGGTACTTATTCACGGAGAACTTAATGACCTCATCCTCATCCGCAGAAACTCTTGAACGCATTCACGCTGCCCTTGAAGCGGCGCGGGCGGTGCTGAACCGCTTCACACCAGGCGCCATTGAAACCGAATACAAAGTTGGACACGATCCGGTCACCGAGGCCGATCGCGCCGTCGACGACATTTTGCGGAAGACTCTTCTGCGCCCCGGCGAAGGCTGGCTTTCGGAAGAGACCGTGGACGACTTCACTCGCCTCGACAAGCAGCGCGTCTGGGTCGTCGATCCGCTCGACGGCACTCGCGAGTTTGTGCAAGGTATCCCGGAGTTCTGCGTTTCGATCGCCATGGTTGAGAATGGAATTGCTGTCGCTGGCGGAATCTGCAATCCGGCAACCGACGAACTCATCCTGGGATCGCGCGACACCGGCGTAACCTACAACGGGAAGCCCGCACAACCGAGCCAGCGCAAGGACCTGCACGGCGCTCTCGTGCTCGCCAGCCGCAGCGAAGTGAAGCGTGGCGAGTGGAAGCAGTTCGAGTCCGCCGAGTTCAATATTCGTCCCATGGGATCGGTGGCCTACAAACTCGGACTGGTCGCCGCCGGCCGCGCGGATCTCACCTTCACGCTGGTTCCAAAAAATGAGTGGGACGTTGCCGCTGGGGCGGCGCTGGTGGAAAGCGCCGGAGGCTGGGTGCTCAAGCTAGACACTTCTCCGCTGCGCTGCAACCAGAAAAATCCGCTGATCTCCGGCCTGCTGGCGGGGAGTCCGTTTCTGCGCGATCCGCTGCTCGCCCTGCTCGACCGGCACGCGCAGACCGTCGGCGCTGACAAACAACCCTAACCTCAGGAACATTGTCCCTGGAAAAATGGCTGCCTCGCGCATCGTATTCCTGATGTACCACGAGCTGGAGCTTGCTGGCCGGAAACTCTGCCAGTCCGAGCCCGGCTACGTGCGCTACATTCTGCCGCTCGAGACTTTCCGCCGCCAGATGGCTTGGATCAAGGAATCCGGCTGGCGCGGCCTGAACGTCGGCGAAGCTCTTCGCTATCCTGCCGAACCGAGCGTTTGTATCACATTTGACGATGGCTGCGAGACCGACCTTATCGCCGCCGCGCCCATGCTCCGCGAGTTCGGCTGCAACGCAACCTTCTATCTCACCGCTGGATTCCTGGGCACGCCCGGTTACCTCAATGCCAGCCAGGTGCGCGATCTCGACGCGCAGGGATTCCAGATCGGCTGCCATTCGATGACGCACCCTTATCTCTCCGATCTCCCGGAGCCGGAACTGAAGCGCGAAGTCGTGGATGCGAAGCTCCAGATCGAAGCCATCGTCGGACATTCCATCGAACACTTCTCCTGTCCGGGAGGACGCTACGACCAGCGCACGCTCCAGATGGCGCGCCAGGCCGGATTCGCAACCGTCGCCAATAGCCAGTTTTATGCGAACTCCTCCGGCACCAGCCCCTACGAACTCGGCCGCGTAGCCCTGCTGCGTGACCTCACCTTAGAGGAATTCAGCGCGACCTGCCATGGCCGCGGGTTGTGGAAGAAACGCCTTCAGCATCAGGCCCGGCGCAACGTCCAGCGCGTGCTCGGAAACCGCGCCTACGATCACCTGCGCGCGGTCCTGCTGGGGGAATCCCGCCAGTAACCGCAATTTTGGCTATTTTAGTTTCCCTGCCCTCAGCCTCTTCTTCCACTCCATGCCGTAACCATGGAACAGCCTCTCACTCCAGATCGCCCGTCCCGCACCTGCTTTCCCTTACTTCGCACCAAATGCACGGGTGGACACTGGGGGCATGCGAATCCGTACATGCCGCGCCCGCATGTACTAACGCGTCCCCAATGAACTTCCGGCATCTGGGAACCCTTGCCCCATCCCGATAGATTCAGCGTGAGGACAATCGACTAGTCCCCCATACTTTAGTACGGTCGAGGGCTCGCAATGTTTGAAACAGTGACAAGGTTTGAAAAGAGAAATGCATTCCTAAGTCATTCCAGATTTCCCCCTGCGTTGGCACAGCGCCTAAGCGTCTTGATCATCCTGCTCGTGGTTGCGCTGATGACCACCTCTTGCGGTTCGGCGGCACAAGCCGCCGGCACGCAGACCAACGGGACCCCCAACAACCTGAACTTGTACGGAAATCTTCCCGGGGGGACGGTCAGTGAGTCATACAACGCTGTGCTCGCAGTAGGGGGCGGAAACTTCCCCTACCAGTTCTCGGTAAAAACGGGCGCGCTGCCCCCGGGTATCAGTTTGAACCCAGCCACAGGGACGTTCTCGGGGCATCCTGCAACCGCGGGTAACTTCTCGTTTGAGGTGATTGTGACCGACTCCCCGCGCCTCGACCGGGGTAGACAGAAGTTCGATGTTGCTATCGCTGGTAGCGGCGGCGGCGGGAATGTCGCGGTCAGTGTGTCTCCGGCCAGCGCCACTTTGTTGTCGATTCAGAAGCAGCAGTTCACAGCCACGGTCAGCGGAACTTCCAATACCGGGGTGACGTGGTCAGCAACGGGAGGGTCGGTCGATGCCAATGGTCTTTACACCGCGCCGACGGTGACCGCGCCAACTAACATGGTCGTTAAGGCGACCAGCAAAGCTGACTCCTCGAAATCAGCCAGCGCTGCCATCACCGTTAACCCCGTGAACAACCAGGCACTAATAATCACAACCGGGAATCTTCCCCAGGGCCAGCAAGGGGACACTTATAGCGAAGTCTTCGCCGCGACCGGCGGAAGTACACCTTACAGTTGGAGCATTTCCGCAGGCACTCCTCCCGCGGGAATCGCGATGAATGCGAGCGGGAATTTTGCCGGCATGCCCAGCGCAGCCGGTACATCCAACTTCACGGTCACTGTCACCGATGCCGCCGCCAAGACTACAACCGGAATTTTCAGCGTCGCCGTCATTGCCGGTGGTAATTTCGATGGTCCGGCGGAACTGCCGAGAGTGACCGTCCCCAGTGCGATGGCGGACACGCCCGCGCCGGGAGCAGTCATCACCGTCAACGCGGGCGGCGATCTGCAATCAGCCTTGAACAGCGCTCACTGCGGTGACGCGATCCACCTTCAGACGGGCGCAACCTTTACCGGCAAGTTCATTGTGCCGGCCAAGAACTGCGACAACAACCACTGGATCATCATCCGCACCAGTTCTCCGGACAGCGCTCTGCCTGCGGAAGGACAGCGCGCCACGCCTTGCTATGCCGGGGTCGCTTCTCTCCCGGGGCGCCCACAATATAGCTGCTCCAATCCAAAGAACGTGATGGCAAAAGTACAGATTCAAACCCAAGGCGACGGTCCATTCCAGATCGCCACCGGCGCCAACTATTACCGGTTCATCGGCTTGGAAGTTACTCGCCCCGCCGGAGCCCCCGGGCCCGCCGGGCTGATCACGGGCAAAGGCACCGCGGATCACTTGGTGGTGGACCGCTCATGGCTGCATGGAGCGCTGCAGGATGAAACTCACGTCGGCGTAAGCTTGAGTGGCATGACCAACGTGGCGGTCGTCGATTCCTATTTCAGCGACTTCCATTGCATCTCAGTGAGCGGAGCTTGTACCGACTCTCACGCGATTTCCGGTGGCGTCAGCGCTACTCAGGATGGCCCCTTCAAGATCCAGGACAACTTCCTGGAAGCATCGAGTGAGGCGGTGCTGTTCGGCGGCGGCGGGGCCACCTTCTCCCCAAGCGACATCCAAATCCTGAACAATCACTTCTGGAAGCCTTGGCAGTGGATGCCTGGCAGCCCGAACTTTATCGGCGGATCGGACGGCCATCCCTTCGTCGTCAAGAATCACCTCGAACTCAAGAATGCGGTTCGCGTGCTGGTCGAGGCCAATCTCATGGAAAACAACTGGGGAGGCTTCAGCCAAAGCGGCTACGGCATTCTGCTCACCCCCAAGAACCAACACACCCAGAGCGGCTCTAACATTTGTCCGCTGTGTCAGGTCACCGATGTCACCATCCGCTATGTACACATCTCGCATGCCGGGGGCGGAATCCAGATGGCAACCGCCATCTCCGGCAACGGCACAGATGGAGCCCAGGCGCTGGCTGGCACTCGCTGGAGTATTCATGACGTGGTTCTCGACGACCTCAACAGAAAATATGTGGGCGGCGGCAGCGTGTTCCTGATCATGAACACGTGGCCCAAGAACCCGCTCAACACCATCACCATCAATCACGTCACCGGTTTTCCGGATCCCAACGGCCACATGATAGTCATGGGGAACATCTACACAACCGTGCCCATGTATGACTTAGTTTTCACCAACAACATGATGGTTACCGCCGCGCATCCGGTGTGGAGCTCAGGAGGCGGCCAAGCCAACTGCGCCTATTTCGACGTACCCGTCACTACCATCACCAGCTGTTTCACTACCTTCACCTTCAGCAGCAACAGCTTGGTCGCAACTCCATCGGCGTTTCCCCCGTCGACATGGCCATCGAACAACATGTTCCCGCAAACCATCAACGATGCCGGGTTCGTCAACTACAACAACGGCAATGGCGGAAACTACGCGCTTCAGTCGAACAGCACTTACAAGAACAAAGGCACGGACGGCAAGGATCTCGGCGCCGACATTGTTGGACTCAACGCAGCGCTGGCGAACGTCGAATAATTTTTCAGCTTCGACGGATTTTCAGCTCCCCAGCAATCGAGGTCCGCGGCTCGCCGCGGACCTTCTCTTTTTTCTCGCGTAATCACGTCCTACCAGGAAAGTCGATCGGGCAGGGCCCGTGCTATCCTCCACTCATCCCAGTACACTGTGGACTGAAGGCCTCTCCGCGGTGATTACCGGTGCATGCGCGGGGCGTGCGACATAAGGAGAAACTACAACATGGCTCCGCTTCCTTTGCGATCCTCTTGCTCTGTCCCCGTAGTGAAAAGCTTGCTGCTTAAAGGTTTTTGCTTTTTCGGTCTGGTCTCCGCTTTGGTGGTCTGCTCGACGCTGCCGGCGCGGGCGGCGGCGCCTCCCACCAGTGAAAATGCTTATTGCGGTAAGGGCAATGTCGCACAGTTTGGCGCCAAGGACGGCGTCGCCGAACTTCCGAAAGCCTGTTACTACACCGCGCTCGACGGAACGCCGTCGCCGGGAAAACAGATTCGCGTCTCTGCCAAGGCCGATCTGGCTGCTGCCATCGAACACGCCAAGTGCGGAGACACGCTGCTTCTGCCCGCCGGCACCTCTTTCGATGTGACCGCGCTGCCCTCGAAAAAATGCGACGACCAACACTACATCACGGTGCGAACCGACACGCCCGACTCCAAGCTTCCCTCCGAAGGCACGCGCATCTCTCCCGCATGGGGCGGAGTGGCGAGCCTTCCCGGGCGTCCCCCCTTTGCTCAACCTCCGGGCGGACCAGCCAAGTTGCTCGCGACCATTATTGTGCGACGTCCTTCGGGCGCAGCCGTCGGAGATCATGTCCGCTTCATTGGAATTGAGTGGACTACAACTCCCGACACCGATATCAGCCGCATTGCGACCGCCGAACACGGAGACCACATCATTTTCGATCGCAACTGGTTCCACCCCGCCGAAGGCAAGGAAGTAGGCCATGGGGTGGGAGTGTTCGACGGCGCGCACATGGTTGCCGTCATCAACTCCTACATTAACGGCCTGAATTGCATTGCGCGCACCGGAAAATGCACCGATGCGACCGGTGTTGGTGGCGGCAAGGGCGACGAACCTATCTCCACCCTCAAGATCTACAACAACTTCATCGAGTCTGCCGGAGAAAACATTCTGTTCGGCGGCAGTGCCGCTACCCAGGTTCCGACCGACATCGAGATCCGCCGCAATCATTTGTTCCGCCCCATGCTCTGGAAGGAGGGCGAGCCCGGCTACACGCCGACCGCTTCGGGACAGCCCTACATCGTCAAGAATAACTTTGAGCTCAAGAGCGCGATCCGGGTTTTGTTCGAGGCCAATCTGCTCGAGAACACCTGGGGCGGTTTCAGCCAGACCGGATACTCCATCCTGCTCACTCCCAAGAGCCAGGGCAACCAGTGCCCGATTTGCCGGGTCAACGATGTCACCATCCGTTTTAACCGGATTCGCAACGTTGCCGGAGTCTTGCAGATTGCCAACGCGTTCGCAAAGACCGGCGGTTCTGCCGCAGACGGCGGGCGCTACAGCATTCACGACCTCTTCGCCGACAACCTGCACGACAAAGATTACAAGGGCGGCGGCACCTTCCTGATTCTGGTCTCGTGGCAGCCGCCGATCCACGATCTCCAGATTGATCACGTAACCGCGTTTGTCACGGGCAAACTGCTCGCGGTCCTGAACCCCGGAGCGAAGCTGGCGAACTTCACGCTGACCAACAGCGTATTTTCTGTTGGCGCTGAGCGGCCGGTGGCCTCGGCTGGCGGAGGCCCAGAAAGTTGCGCAGGAAAGAGCCAGGGGCTAGGCTCTGAAGCGGTTCTGCAAGCCTGCTTCGACCCCTACAAATTCGAGAAAAACCTGATTATCAGCGAGCGCGGGTCTTTCCCCAAGGGAAACTTCGTCGTTGGGTCGCCCGAAGCAGCCGGCATCCGCGACCTCAAAGACGCCGTCAGCAAAGATCCAAGGCTCTGCCACGCCAAGGGGCCGGGCTGTCCCAAGGTGTCTCCCGGAGCGGGTGCTGCTTCCGACGGGCGCGACTTGGGGGCGGACATTGACGCGGTCGAAGCAGCCATCGCTGGGGTGGAATAGAAGTCCAAGTCGCGGCCTAGTCAACCCGCTGGTGACTTCCGTAACCCCTGTTTTAACAAGGGTTTCAAACAGCCCGGGCCACCTTGCGTGATAAGATTTTTAGGGTGCCCACACCCAGTCCTAGCAATCGCCAGCATGCTCCCGTCTTCGTGATGGGCTGTCACCGCTCTGGGACGAATCTGCTTTACGACATGTTGTTGTCCTCCGGCGGGTTCGCCATCTACCGCGGGTTTCTGCCGATTTACAAAATTCTGATCCCCCGCTTTGGCTCCATGAAGAGCCGCGCGAATCGCGAAAAGATCCTCGCGACCTGGCTCCATGGCAAGGGTTTCCGGCGCACCGGGCTCGATGCCGAGCAGCTGTCGGCGCGCATCCTGAACGAATGCCGCAACGGAGGGGACTTTATCCGCGTGGTCATGGACGCGGTGGCCAGCAGCCAGCAAGTGCAGCGCTGGGCGGTGTACGATCCTGACAATGTGCTGCACGTCGAGCGGGTGAAGCGCGACATACCCAACGCGCTGTTTGTGCACATCATCCGCGACGGGCGCGACATTGCGCTCTCGCTCAAGAAAATGGGGGGCTTCACTCCTCTGCCCTGGGACCGCAGCCAAACCGACAGCCTGGTGGCGACTGCGCTGTATTGGGAGTGGATGGTTCACAAGGGCCGCGCCCATGGCGGCAAGTTTCCTGCCGACTACATCGAGATTCGCTACGAAGACCTGATTACCAACCCGCACGAAACGCTCGGCAAACTCGGCGGTTTTCTCGATCACGATCTGGACTACGACCGGATTCAACGGGCTGGCCTGGGCCGCCTGTCCGAAACCAACTCTTCGTTTCGCGAAGAAGGCGCGAAAGAATCAATCAATCCGCTGGGCCGCTGGAAAGAACGTCTGGCGCACGCCGATGTCGCCGCCATCGAAGCAACCGTGGGCGAGTGCCTGCAGGAAAATAGCTACGAACTGTCGTTGCCCGCCGCCGAGCGCCGCCGGAGCTTGCGCCAGTGGTGGATGCGCGGAATGTATCCCGGCTTTCTCGGCAGCAAGCTGTGGCTGAAGCTGCATACGCCGGTCGGCCGGCTCGCCAACATGTCTGCGCTCGAACTTGAAGAAGAACCAGCGCCGGTGGCGGAGTCGGTCGGGTCCTGAGGATTGTCATGAATCCGGCAACCAGAGTGATGAAAAACGCCCTCGTCGAGAATCAGCCAGCCCCTCAGGCGGCGGTGCCGGCCATGCGGGGCGCGCGTTCTAAGGCTCCCGTGTTTGTGCTGGGCTGCGGACGCTCCGGAACCAAGTTCCTGTACCACACGCTACTTTCCGCCGGCGGGTTCGCTGTCTATCATGCGGAGAGCAACGCCTTCAACCTGCTTGGCCTGCGCTTCGGCAACCTCGCCCATCGCGGCAACCGCCGCCAACTGCTCGACGCCTATTACATGAGCAAGTTGTTTCAACGGACGGGACTCGATCCCAAAGATATCGAAGATCGCGTGATGGAAGATTGCCGCAATGCCGGCGACTTCCTCCGCATCGTGATGGAAACCATCGCCGGCAAGCAAGGCGTCGAGCGCTGGGCTGAATCTACGCCGCTGCACTTGCTCTATCTTCCGTTGATCAAGAGAGTGATTCCCGATGCTCTCGTCGTCCACATTATTCGAGACGGCCGCGATGTCACCGCTTCATTGCACCGCATCGGCTGGATTCGTCCGCTGCCGTGGGACCGCAGCCGCGCGTTTCTTGTGCCCGCCATCTTCTGGCGATGGATCGTAAGCAAGGGCCGGCGCTACGGTCAGGCGCTCGGCACCGATTACATGGAAGTTCACTACGAGGATCTGGTGCTGAATCCGCGCGAAACGCTGGCGTACATTGGCAAGTTCATTGAACACGACCTGGACTATGACCGCATCCAGCAGGTCGCTCTCGGATCGGTGCACAATCCGAATTCTTCGTTTCGCGGCGACGGTAAGGAGACCGAAGCGAGCACCATCGGCCGGTGGAAACGCATGTTCACTCCACCGCAGGTTCGCGACATCGAGTCGAGCATCGGCAACCTGCTCGTCGATACTGGGTACGCGCTCGAAACACCGCCAGCAGAGCGCAAATCGTCGCTATCTGTGCGCTTGATGAATTTTCTGTATCCGTTATATTTCGCCGTCAAACTTTGGCTGAAATCGGATACTCCGCTGGCCCGTCTCGCCGACAAGGGGCGCATGGGCAGCGCCGAGTCCGATGCGAAGCCCGAGGCTAAGTAGAGTGTGGCGCGAGTACGGTTCGTATCAGGGCATGCCTTCAGGTGTTCAGGCATGCCGAAAGTGCTGCGTCATGAGAGCGCCTTCAGGCGCTGAGGCCGTAGATCGGAGTTTCACCACGAGTTACTGACGATGAAGGCGATTTCCCTAACCTGGCGGCCTGAAGGCGCGTTTCACCACGTGGGCTTCGTCGTGGCTTCGATTCCGAGTTCCGTGCAGGGATTTGCCAGCATGTTGCAGGCAGATTGGGACGAACAAGTTTTTCACGATCCCAATCAGTGCGTTCGGGTCACGTTCCTGAAGAGCCGGCGCGCGGACGATCCGCTGTGGGAGCTGGTGGAACCGGCCGATGAACAATCGCCCGTGCATTCCTTCGCAGCCAAGGGCGGCGGGCTGCACCATGTTTGTTATGTCGTGGACAATCTGGAGGAGGCACTCGCCAAGGCGCGCACGCTGGGAGCGATCGTGACGCGGCAGCCGATGCCAGCGGTCGCGTTTGGCGGCCGGCGCATCGCATGGATCTACACCAGGAACCGTTTGCTGATCGAGTATCTGGAACGCTGATTTCATTTCTAATTCGATGTCCGATTCGATCTCCAATTCGCCGTCCGATTCGACTTCCGCTGAGCGCAATCCGTCAAACCTGCGTGCCGAAGTCGACGGGCTGATCGCCGAAGGCGCTTTCGATCGCGCCTCGCGGCGGCTGGCGGAGCTTTGGCGGCGCGATCCCGCGTCGGGTACGGCGAGCTTCGTGACCTCGCGACTCGACGAGTTGCGCGACAAGTCGGGGCACAAACTACCTCTTACAACATTTAAACTGGCGGTTCTGCGCTCGTTCACGGTCGAGCCCATCGTGCCGCTCTTGCGGGCGGAAGCATTCGCGTTCGGGATCGATCTGGAAGTCCATGTTGGCGATTTCAATACATACGTACAGGACATGCTCGATAGCCAGAGTTCGCTCTATCGCTTTGCTCCGAACGCGGTCGTACTGGCGGTACGCGCCGACCAGGCCGCGCCCGAGTTGTGCCGTGACTTCGCCGATCTGGCACCGGAAGCGGCGCAGCAGGCCGCCGAGCGCGTGGTTCGCGGCTACCAGCAGTGGATCGGCGCGTTTCGAAAACACAGCCAGGCGGCGCTGATCATTCATTCCCTCGAACGCCCGTCATCTCCAAGTCTCGGAGTTCTCGACGACCAATCCGAGGCGGGCCAGTCCGGACTCATCCGGCAGATCAATCGAGAGCTGCGGCGCGTCGCCGAAGAATTCCACGGAGTGTACGTACTCGACTACGACGCGCTGGTGGCGCGACATGGCAGCGAGCATTGGCACGACGAGCGCAAGTGGCTGACGGCGCGGCTTCCCATCGCGGCTGGTTATCTTCTTCCGATGGCGAGCGAGTGGATGCGTTTTATCGTGCCGCTTAGCGGCCGCACCGCTAAAGTTCTGGTCGTCGACCTGGACAACACGCTGTGGGGCGGCGTGATCGGCGAAGATGGCATCACCGGCATTAAAGTTGGCGTCGAATATCCGGGCGCGGGGTATCAGGCTTTGCAGCGCGCTCTGCTCGATCTGTCGCGTAAAGGAATTCTGCTCGCCGTGTGCAGCAAGAACAATCTCGACGATGCCATGGAAGCGCTGGAGGAGCATCCCGGAATGCTGGTGCGCGCGAAACATTTCGCAGCGATGCGTGTTAACTGGACGGACAAAACGCAGAATCTCCGCGAGATTGCACAGGAGCTGAACGTCGGCATGGATGCGCTTGCCTTTCTCGACGACAATCCCTTCGAGCGCGAGCAAGTTCGCGCCGCGCTTCCCGAAGTTACCGTCATTAGTCTTCCGAAGAATCCGCTGGGGTATGCCGCCGCTGTCAGAAATTGTGCGGCGTTTGAGCGGCTGACCCTTTCGTCCGAAGACCAGCAGCGCACTAAAATGTATGCGGTACAGAAGCAGCGCGCCGGCGCTGAACAGAATTTCCAGACAAAAGAAGATTTCTTTCGCTATCTCGAGCAGGAAGCTGAACTGGAACTTGTGTCGGGCCTGACGCTGGCGCGGGTTGCGCAAATGACGCAGAAGACCAACCAGTTCAACCTGACGACCAGGCGCTACACCGAACCGCAGATTGCGGAGATGGCTGAAAAGCCGGGGTGGCACATATTTTCGATTCGAGTGCGCGATCGTTTTGGCGACCACGGACTAGTCGGGGTCGCGATCGTGCACGACGAAGGCGAGCAGTGCGAAGTGGATGCCTTTTTGCTGAGCTGCCGCGTCATCGGAAGAACGGTCGAAACCGCGCTTCTCGCCCATCTGGCCGAGACCGCTGCCCAGCGCGGCTGCAAACGGCTGGTAGGATGGTTTCTGCCGACGAAGAAAAATGCTCCGGCCCGCGATTTCTATCCACAGCATGGCTTCGAGCGGAAGGAGGTACATGGCACGGGCTCGCTGTGGACTCTCGATCTGACGGCTTCCACTTCTCATTGCCCCGATTGGATTAAGCTGGTAACGAGGGAAACAAAAACGGGAGGAAAGAATTGACAGCCAGTACGTTTGAGCAGGTGCGGAACGTCGCCAGCGATATTTTCGGAATTCCGGCGGACAAGATCACGGCGGAATCCTCGCCGGAAACGATCGAGAACTGGGATTCCATGCAACATCTGAATCTGGTTCTCGCCATCGAAGAAAAGTTCAGAGTGCAACTCGATCCCGAAGATATTGAGCAGATGAAGAACATCGCCGCGGTCGCAACGCTGGTCGAGAAACTGCAATCCTCCACGCGCTGATGCTTTTTAAGTTGAATTAACGCTCACACCCTTGATTCATGGCCATCGTCATCCAGCCCTATCGTCCCGAACACGAGCCCGCCGTAGCGGATTTCAATCAGCGCCTCCGGCAAGCGGGCGAGGACCAGAACATGGTGTTCTACCAATGGGCGCAGCCACGCTGGCTCCCGCGTTCCGCGGACTCCCGCGTCTACAATGAATTTTTCGTCGCCGTCGATGGCGGAATTGTGCGCGGCGGCTACGCGCTCAAAGGCCAAGAGTTTTTCTTTCCCGACGGACAGATTCGCTCGATTGCCTACTATCACCATCCGCTGTCCGAGGGCATCGTCAACAAGGCTCATGCCATAGTGGGCACGCTGCTGCTGCGCGACGCGATGCAGCGTGCGCCGCTGCTCTACTGTCTTGGCATGGGCGGATACGACAATCCGTTGCCGCGGATGCTGGTTCGTTTGGGATGGGCACATTGCCTGGTTCCGTTCTTCTTTCGCGTCGTGAATCCTTCGCGCTTTCTGAGAAATATGCAGACCCTGCGCTCGTCGCCATCGCGAAAGTTTCTGATGGACCTTGCAGCCTACAGCGGCGCTGGTTGGGCCAGCTCGAAGCTGTTCCACGGCTACCGCTCTCTCGGAGCGCCCCGGTCAGCGACAGCCGAGTGCTGCGAAGTCGCGAGCTTCGAAGCCGCTAAAGTCGCCGAGAGCTTGCAGTCTCTATGGGAACAGGCGCGGCAGACTTGCTCGTTCACGGCAGTACGGGATGCCGAGGCGTTGGGCATTTTGTATCCTTCGGCGCAAACGCATCTCACCCGCATTGTGATGAAGCGCAACGGCTCCGCGATTGGATGGGCCGTAGTCGGCGAACGCCGCAAGGACTCAAAGTACGGCAACATGCGGGTCGGGTCGGTCGTTGACTGCTTCGCACTTCCGGGAGAATTGTTTTCCGTTGTGCGATGCGCCACTCAGACACTCGAGCGGCAGGGCTTCGACCTGATCCTCAGCAATCAGAGTCACCAGGCCTGGGGTGAGGCGTTCAAGGCCGCGGGCTATCTGCCGGGACCATCAACTTTTCTTTTTGCCGCGTCGAAGAAGCTGGCGGAATTGCTGGCTCCGTTTGAAGAAGTACGTCCGCGAATGCATCTGACGCGCGCGGATGGAGATGGGCTGCCGGGGAATTTCTAGAGCCGCCGTCAGCTATCAGCTACACCCGCCTTCACAGGATCGCTTGGGTGATTGCGGCGGCCTCTGGTTTGGTTTCGGTGGAGAGCTTGTAGCCTAGTTGTTTCATCAGCGGGCCCCACTGCGCTTCCATGCAGGTGACGGTTTTTTCGGGAAGGATGGCTCGCCATCCTCCGGAAGAGGCTTTGCGGACGAACGGCTTATCGCTGCGGGTGTGGAACGTGGCTACCCATTTCTTGCCCTGCGTCTCTTCCATCTTGCGCATGTTGGCGGCGGAACTTAGTTCGATGGCGCGGTTGATGCGCTCGGGATCGGGATTGAGGCCCATGAACTGGGCTACGCGCGCCAGTTCGCGCGGCTGATTTTGCTGCAGATCTTCGTAGCGCATCAGGAGGAAGCTATCGTGTCCCTGGCGCGTGGCCAGCCAGCTATTCACGTGGTCGGCCCAGGAACCGATACGGCGCCAGAAGTTACCGTCCATCCAGAGGGGAACGAATTCTTCAAGGGGACAGCCGTCGGGAATCGAACGCAGCTTCATCTCCCAGTGATAGTTGGAGATGGCCACATCGCGCGGGTCACGCACGATGTAAATCACGCGGCGGTAGCGGGCGTCGAAGGACTCGTGGCTTTTGAGCACGCGCGGGCGGGGAAGGCGCCGGAGGGCCCAGTCGGCGGTCTTGTACATGTCGGGAACCAGGCGTTCGACATTCAGGAAGGTGACGGGTTCGTTAGGATTCACGAAATTGCCAACCAGGAAACGCGTCCAGGTGTTGCCGGAACGCGGATAGGACGTGAGAAAAACGTCGTCGTCGAAAATGGTGATTTCGCGCTCGATCAGCGTGCGGCGAAACAGCACGTCGTGAACCCGCGATAGATGCCGGAATGCCCTGCGAACGAGTAACGCCATTGGTGCTTCCCCTTGATTTTCTTCTTCGTCTTATTCTTCGGCCGGGCTGCGTTCGGCGGCGCAACGGTTGCCTTGCAGCCATCCGAGAACTTTTTGCTTGCGCGCAAACATGTTGCGCGCCTCGTTGCGCAACGCGCCTACGATCTGATAACGAGACTTGGTGAACCAGGGCACGCGATGCGGCGTGCAACCGTATTTTTCTTTGTAAGTGCCTTCGCCACCCCAGTCGAAGATGGTGGCGCCGCGCTTTTTCCAGTAGCGCATGGCGTACCAATGGCAGGCTTCGTTGGGACGCAGGCTCTGATAGGCGCGGAAGCTGGCGTTGCCCCAAAACTCCGCGATCTGATTGAAGCCGGGATAGATTCCGGTGGCAATGCACTTTCCTTCCGCATCGCGCGCGCGAATCAGCAAGACGTTGCCGCCCGGCTCGACGTTGCGAACCAAGGCGCGGACCCGCTCCACCGAATAGGTGGGAACGAGAGACTGCTTGGCAAAAACGTCCTTGAGTTGCTCGTAATATTCGTCAGCGAAGGCTAGGTCGTGGGCCTCTTCGATTTTGAGGCCGCTTTTCTCCGCTTTGCGAATGCAGCGGCGGCAGGAGCTTTCCATGCCCTTGAACAAATCTTCTTCCGAGCGGGTCAAGTCGCTGCGATAGGACGCGTAGTACTCGGTTTTGAATCCCGCAGCCTCGCCGTCTTCGAAGGTGAAGTTAGGATCGGAAACTTCCAGATGCAGGCACTTGAGATCGTCCCAGGCAAACTTTTCCAAAGCTTCGAGCGCGGCCCCGCGCGGGACGCCGGGATTGAGATTGAAGCCGATATAAGGAGTCGTCCAGCCAGGAAAAGAACTGCCCAGAACTTTCATGCCGAATTTCGAGAACGTGAGCCCGGTAAAGTATCCGAGGACGTCGCTTGCTTCGCGCAGCTCGGCCAGCACGGGCTGGGCGTTCTGCGACTCGGCGACGAATTGCAGCCACTCGCGCGTCTGGAAGACGGTGCGGTCGGCGAAGCGGTCGAGGCGCTTCCAGTCGGCGGATTTGACGTCAATGGGATGAAACTTCATTTTTTTCTGGTCTCGTGACCTTAGCGGCTAAAGCCGCGATCGGCACAATGCAGTTACCGCAGCGCTGAAGCGCTGCGCCACCCACAATCAAATTCACAAATCGAAAATCCAGCAACTTCTTACCAGCAAATTCCTTCATAGGTTCGAGCGCCTTCTGGACGCCGCGTCTTATCCAGATGGATGAGGTCAATCACGATCTGTTCGGGCCGCAGGTACTTGGCAAGCTGATCTTTGCTCGCCGATTTGTTGCCGAGGATCACGACTTCGGCGGTGCGCAGTACGCCTTCGAGGTCGGCAGAGAGCACGGATCCGATATGTGGGATGACTTCTTCGATGTACTGGCGATTGGAGCCGGCGAGGCGGCCGAGAGAAACATCCTCGTCCCAGACTTTGACTTCGAGGCCCTCGCCCATGAGGCGCTTGATCAATTGCACCTGCGGGCTCTCGCGCAGATCGTCGGTGCCGGCTTTGAAACTCAGGCCGAGCTGCGCAATTTTCTTTTTGCCCGTGCTCAGCACCATTTCCACGGCACGATCGACGTGCTCGGCATTGCTCGGCATCAGGGATTCGAGCAGTGGAAGCTTCAGATCGAGTTCTTTGGCTTTGTAGGTGATGGCTCGCAAATCCTTCGGAAGACAGGATCCTCCGAAGGCGAAGCCCGGAGAAAGATATGCGGGAGAAATGTTCAGCTTGGTATCGGAGGTGAAAATTTTAGTGACCGCGTGCGCGTCGACGCCGAGATGCTTGCACATGGTTCCCATTTCGTTGGCGAAGCCGACTTTCAGAGCGTGATAGCAGTTGGAAAAATATTTGACCATCTCGGCAACGGGAATGGTCGTCTCGTAGAGAGTGCCGGGAGTGTTTTTGTAGAGTTCTCGCAGCGGCGCGAGGTGCTGGGTGTCGCTGGCTCCGAGAATCGTGTAGGGCGGATTCAGGAAGTCGGCGACCGCGCTGCCTTCGCGCATGAACTCCGGGTTATAACAAACGGTAAAATCCTGTCCACACTTCTTGCCGCTTTCTTTTTCGAGGATGGGGAGCACAACCGTTTCGGTGGTTCCGGCCAGCACCGTACTGCGCAGAACAAAAACGTGCGGCGATTTTTTCTGGCGCATGGCGGCGCCAATTTCCCGGGCAACGCTCTCGATGTGGCTGAGGTCAAGCTTGCCATTTTTCAAGCTGGGCGTCCCGACGCAGACGAACGAAACTTCGGAATTCATAACGGCTGTCATGGCGTCGGTGGTCGCGTGCAGAAGTCCGGTGCGGTGCGCTTCGGCGACCATTTCGCTCATGCGCGCTTCGATGATCGGGGTGCGGCCCGAGTCCATCATTTCAACTTTGGCGCGGCTCACGTCGACTCCGATGACTTTGTGGCCCATGGAGGCGAAGCAGGCGGCCGATACGGAACCGACATATCCCAACCCAAAAATGCTAACGGACAAGCCCAAGCGAATTCTCCTGGAAATCGAGTATCTGGGGGCTGCTGCGTGGCACTATAAACTATACCAACCCCCTGTTAACAGGTAGCAATCTGCTCTCCATTAGGCCGCTGGACGGCCTTAGGCGCAGACAACAACATTACTGTTTTCAATATGTTACAGAATATACTCAAAAGTCATCGAAGTCCAGGTCGGCGGCGGGACTAAAAGTGGACAACTGTTTCCACCGGGTGGGAATTCTGCCAGAGAAAATTGCCCACAGCATCAATCGTAGCGCAGCGAGCAGAGTCTCCGTCAGAGTTAGAAACTGGCCAGGTAACAACGGTAACCGGTGAGTCTAGAGCGGCCTTTTCAGCATGTAAGATATAAAGAATCTGTGGCTTCCGGATGGCAAAACAAGTTGGCGCGCGTTTCCCGAATGGGCTGGGAAGAGGTTCGCGTGCGCCTGGCACAGGAATTACACAAGCAGAGCGACCTGCTCATGCACCGGACGGGAGTGCGCGCCGGGGCGATGCGGCTGAATGCGAATTCGGCGGTGCGGCCCGGGCAATTCTTTTTTTCAGACAACGAAAGTTTAGAGCGCGCGAAGTTGTTGCGCAAACATCTGCCGGACGAAGCGACCGCAGTTCTGCACGAGGCCGATGAAATTTGCGGCCATCGTTTTCGCCTGCTGGGTTACGACAATCTGGACTACGGCGGAGAAATCGACTGGCATCTCGATCTTGTGCACGGCAAGCGCGCACCGCTCGATCCGTGGTTCAAAATTCCTTTTCTTAATTTTGCGGTGGTGGGCGACCACAAGGTCACATGGGAGTTGAACCGGCACCAGCACCTGGTGACGCTGGCCAAGGCCCGTCTGCTGAGTGGGGACGAGAAGTACACGCGCGAACTGATGGCGCAGTGGCGCAGCTGGATCAAAGCCAATCCGTATCCCCTGGGTATCAACTGGGGAAGCACGCTGGAGGTTGCCTTCCGCAGTTTGTCGTGGATGTGGGTGGACCAGCTACTGGCGGGAGCCGCCGAGTGTGCGGCGTTTCGCTCGGAACTAGCGCCGGCGCTCGCGTTCCACGGGCGTTATATTGAGCGCTATCTATCTACTTATTTTTCTCCAAATACGCACCTGCTGGGGGAAGCGGTGGCGCTGTTCTTCCTGGGCACTTTGTATCCGCAAATACCGGGGTCGGTGCGCTGGGAGAAATCCGGATGGAAGATTGTGCTGCACGAGGCGGAGCGGCAGGTGCGTCCGGATGGCGTTTACTTCGAGCAATCGCTGCATTACCACGTTTATGCGCTTGACTTTTTTTTGTATGCGCGGCTGCTCGCGGCTCGGAATGGACTGGAAATTCCTCAGGCGTATGACGCGGTGCTGGGACGAATGCTGGATGTAGTGGCAGCGCTGGCGCAGGCAGGACCGGCGGAAGGCTTCGGCGACGATGATGGCGGGCGGCTGTGGAATCCGCGGCGCAACCGGACGGAGCAGATGACGGACCCGCTGGCGCTGGGCGCGATGATGTGCTCGCGGGAGTTTTCCGCGGCCCGACTAACGGAGGAAGCGATCTGGTTGTTTGGAAATCAGGCTGTCGAGAAATTCTCGAAAGCGCAAACGAGCCCCTCGGCACACTCGCTCGCTTTTCCTGACGGAGGGCTTTACGTACTGGCGGATTCGCAGCCGTACGCGCAGGCGATGGTGGTGGATGCCGGTCCGCAGGGGGTGGGCCGCTCGGGGCACGGACATGCCGACGCACTCAGCCTGCGGCTCATCATGGATGGACGGCGGTGGCTGGTGGATGCTGGGAGCGGCGTTTACATTTCGAAAGATCCGGCGGACAGGAACACATTCCGCGGAACGGGTGCGCACAACACATTGCGCGTGGATGGAGCAGACCAGGCGGTTGCGGATGAACCTTTTTCATGGACTCACATTCCTACGACGCAAGTGGAAAACTGGATCGTGGGAAAAAGCTTCACTTACTTTGTGGGCAGCCATAATGGATATGCCCGGCTGACGGATCCGGTTTTACATCGGCGGCACGTGCTGCATATCTCTTGCGGTGTGTGGCTGGTGCGCGATGTTGCGCTCGGTCAAACGCAGCATGAACTGGAGATACGATGGCATTTCGCGCCCGATCTCGAAGTTCGAAACGTCGGCCCGGGACGGATGGAAATATCCAGGGCTGGTACTGCGTCTGGTGAATCGACACTGAGCCTGATCGTGCCTGAAGAAACCGTCTGGCAAGCGGCGACTAAAGTTAGCAGAACGCTGCTTTCGCCCGCTTACGGTGCATTGCAACCTGCGCCGCTGGTACGATGCTCCGCCCGGGTATCGCTGCCGGCGGAAACGGCCACTGCTCTGGTACCGCGCCGTGGCGCAGTCCGGCAGGAAGGCAAACCAACAATCGAACCGCGATTGGCCAGCATGAGGCAGGCAGCGGTACAAGTCTACGAACTCGATTATCATGACGAAAGCCAGGGATTCTTTTTTGCGCTCGGCGACGAGGCGTGGACTTTCGGTCCGTGGTCTTCGGACGCGCGAGTGCTGTATTGCCGGATCGACAAAGAGAGACTCGCGCACCTGATCGTGATCGGCGGAACGCACGTCGCGTGGCAAGGACAGCCTCTGCTGAAGGCGGCGGGGCCATCCGCAATTTTCGAGTGGCGCAGGCAGGATGCAGTGACGAACCGAGCGCTGAGCCAGTTTTCGGTTACGCCCTTGTTCGAAGAACTGACGGGCGAAACTCCGACGTCGAATCGCAGTTCGTCACCATACGCGGAGAAACACTAAATGTGCGGGATCGCTGGGATTCTTGAATTCGGACGGGACGCGCGGGCAAGCGCCGGGGCTCTGCGCGAAATGTGCCGCGTGATCACCCATCGCGGACCCGACGACGAAGGCTTTTATACGGACGGCGCGGCGGGCATCGGCATGCGACGGCTCAGCATTGTCGATGTGGCGGGCGGGCATCAGCCGATTTCGAACGAAGACGGCACGCTATGGATCGTGTTCAATGGCGAGATCTACAACCATCTCGCGTTGCGCGAGCAACTCATCGCGCGTGGTCACCGCTACGTCACGCATAGCGATACCGAGACCGTCGTCCACCTCTACGAAGAATACGGCGCGGACTGTGTGCAGCACCTGCGCGGCATGTTTGCCTTGGCCATCTGGAATCGCAATACGAAAACGCTTTTCATCGCGCGCGACCGGCTGGGCATCAAACCGCTGTACTACAAATTGACGCCGGAGCGGCTGCTGTTCGGTTCGGAAATCAAAGCGCTGTTGGCTCATGGCGGAATTCGTCCGGAGTTTAATCGGGCGGCGCTGCCGGAGTTTTTGGCGTTTGGATATTTGTCGGGCGAGGAAAGTTTCTACGCCGGAATCAGCAAGCTGCTGCCCGGGCACACGATGACGATTGGTCCGGAGGGCAAAGCGGCAATCCGGCAGTACTGGGACCTGGATGTATCGACGCCGCACGAATCACGAAATGAAAGTTACTACGTCCAGAGCTACCGCGAGTTACTCGAAGGCGCAGTCAATAGCCATCTGATGAGCGACGTGCCGCTGGGTGTTTTCCTGAGCGGCGGCGTGGATTCGAGCGCGGTGGCTGCGCTGATGACGAAAATACGACGCGAGCCGGTCGAGACTTTTTCCGTCGGCTACACCGAGCAGACCTACAGCGAACTGCCCTTTGCTCGCACGGTATCGGATCACATCAAGTCACGGCATCATGAAGTGTTCGTCAGCGAGCAGGATTTTTTTGCGGCGCTGCCGCACTTGATCTGGCATGAAGACGAGCCGATCGTGTGGCCGTCGAGCGTCTCGCTTTATTTTGTCGCCAGGCTGGCTCGGGAGAGAGTTACGGTGGTGCTGACCGGAGAGGGCGCGGATGAAACCCTGGCGGGCTACACGCGCTATGCCTTCACTTTGAAAAATGCGGCCATGGATCGTGCCTACCGCAGCGTGGTTCCGGGAATTTTGCGGCGCGGCTTGCGTAACAGAGTTGCGACCTCTTCGCTGCTGGGGGCAACGCTGCGCCGGAAACTGGAACACACTTTTCTCGCTAAAGATGGAACTTCCTGGGCTTCTTTCTACTTCGATAATTTCTTCTCCGCTTTCGGCGAAGCGGAGCAGTGCGGATTGCTGACCCGTGAGTTCGCGCGGGAAGCCGCGCCCAGCACGGCATATAAGAATGTCCTTGATTACTGGAATCATTCGTCGGGCGAAATGCTGCAACGGCTGCTCTACACCGACATCAAGACTTACCTGGTGGAACTGCTTATGAAGCAGGACAACATGAGCATGGCGGCTTCCATTGAAAGCCGCGTGCCTTTTCTCGATCACGTGCTGGTGGAATTCGCGACTCGAATTCCACGTGAAGTTCAGATCCAGGGACTGGCCGGCAAACGGATTCTGAAAAAAGCGGTGGGAGATCTGCTGCCGCACTCGATTCTGTACCGGCCGAAACTGGGATTTCCGACGCCGTGGAGCGGGTGGCTGGCCGGATCGCGACTGGAAACAATTCGAGAGATGCTGCTCGAACCGCGCAGCCTGAATCGCGGATACTTCCGGCGCGAAGCGATCGAGCAGTTGTTCAACGAACATCGCGCGAAGCATCGCGACAACTACGATCGCATCTGGCGGTTGCTGAATCTTGAGTTGTGGCATCGCGTTTGTCTGGAAGGCGAAGCGCATGGCGAAGTCGGCATGCCTGCGATGAAGATGGCTTCAACGGGGTAACAGACTTTTTCCCCCGCGCTGCCTGAATTTCACGGCGCTCCTGGTGGTATCCTCGTTAGCTTATGCGCAGCCTCCGCCTGATCTGCTTCGTGGTGGTGTTCACCACGCTTTGTGCTTTTGGTCAGCAACCGTTCCTTAGTGCTCGTCAGTGGACGGCGCTGCGAGACGAGTCGAGTGGTGCTGCTCCCTACGAGAACCTCCGCTATCTGACGGGCCTGCACCGTGTTCCGGCAACCGTGGAATTTGACCAAGCAGCCCAATTTGTTTTGCACCGCGCGCGCGAGTATGGCCTTGCCGATGCTCATACCGAGCAGTTCGCTATTGATGGGACCAAACAGTACGGACTAATGCGCTCGTACCTGGCATGGACCGTCGAAAAGGCTCGCCTGTGGGAAGTCCGTCCGCAACATCTTCTTCTCGGAGATTGGGAGACCGATCCCATTCAACTGGCGGACTATAGCCACAGCGCCGACGTGGAATCGGAATTGGTCGACGTCGGCAACGGCGCGAGCGAGATCGATTACTCCGGCAAGTACGTGCGCGGCAAGATCGTGCTGGCCGACGGCGTTCTCGCGCGAGTGCAGGAGTTGGCGATCGCACAGCATGGCGCGGCGGGCATCGTCAGCGACATGCCCAACCAGACCACGGCCTGGTCTGGCCTGGACACAACTGTGGTTCGGTGGGGCCATTTGGATGCGCGTCAACTGTCTGGCTTCGCCTTCATGGTCTCTCGCCAGACCGCCGAGGCGCTGCGGTCGCGCATGCGAAGCGGCGAGCCCATTATTCTGAATGCCCACGTGAAAGCTACCGTTGGCCCTGGCCACTGGACAGTCGTGACCGCCACAATTCCCGGCACGGACTCTGCTGCGGGAGAAATTATCTATAGCTGCCATCTCGATCATGAACGTCCGGGAGCAAACGATAACGGAAGCGGATGCGTCACCATTCTTGAATCCGCGCGCGTGCTGGCGCATTTAATCGATTCGGGCCAGTTGCCGCGGCCGAAACGCACCCTGCGCTTTGTCTGGGGACCGGAGGTCGAGGGCACCATGGCGTTTCTCGCCACCCATCCAGAAATCAAGCGGCGGTTGCGCGCAAACATCCACATGGATATGGTTGGCGGCGATCCTTTCAAGAACAAGTCGATATTCCACGTCACCGGGACGCCGTGGTCGCTGCCAAGTTTTGTGACCGATGTGGGCACCGTGTTTCTGGACACGATTCGCGCCGCCGCCAGCGGATATGCAGCGGGCGAAGCGCCGGCTGACGCTGGCATTGTAGAAACTCGCGCTGGCGGACAAGGCACCCGCAATGAATTGATCGCGGACGTAACGCCCTACTCGAGTGGCAGCGATCACGATGACTACGACTCGTCCACTATCGCGGTCCCGTCACTGTACCTGCGTGACTGGCCAGACATCTACATCCACACCGACCATGACAACCTCGATCAGATCGATGCGACGAAGTTGCGCCGCGTGGCGCTGCTGGGAGCCGCATCGGGATACGTCTACGCGAGCGTCACTGCACAACAGCTTCCAACGCTGCTTCCGTTTCTAACTGCCCAGGCCGAAGCTCGCCTTGCCAATGTCTTCGGAGCGGCGCAGCAGTTAGTCGATGATCCTCAACTCGAGGCGGGCGCTGCCTGGTACGAAGCGCGCAATCTTGTGGATCAAACGTTGCAGCGTGAACGCGCAACGCTTCACTCCTTAGTTGAGCTCACTGACGGGCCAGCGGTGGCGGATGCAGACGGAGCGAAAGCCCTTGGGGACCAAGCGGCAGGTTTGCAAAAGTGGCTCGATACGCAGGCAAAGTCACGGGAAGCAAAAGTAACGGCGCCCAGCGCGCCCTGGGCCGCCGACTCCGCTGCGAAACGCATCCCCACCCGCGTTGGGGAATTCGGCCCACTGACTTATCAGAACGACAACGTTCTGCTGGCGCGCCTGGGCAAAGAGCGCTATGCGAAAATCAAGCTGATCAACAGCGAAGCTACCCAACTGCTGAATGTACGTGACCAATCGGAGCTTTATGCTTACGAGATCGTCAACTTCGTAAATGGCAAGCGCACCGTGGGCGAGATACGCGACGCGGTATCGGCTGAATATGGGCCTTTGCCGGCGAATCTTGTCGCCGACTACCTCGACGCTTGCGCGGAAGCCGGAGTAATCCAGTGGAGGTGATGGCTCGCAAAAAGAATGTTACGCGCTGCAAGCCATAATGACCCTTGGCCGCCGCAACGGAACCGAGACTGTCAAGATCCGGGACATCGCCATTGACAGCGACCTGCCGGAAAAGTTTCTTGAGTTGATTCTGCTGGAACTCAACAACGCGCGCATCGTGGAAAACGTTTGGGCCGCGAAGGGTGGCTACCGGCTGCGGCGCGCACCAACGGAGATCGAACTCAGCGAGATCATTCGTCTGCTCGACGGTCCACTTGCACCCTTTGGGGATGCGGATCAGCTTCGAAGCCTGATCCTCACCAATCCCGACCATCGCGCGCTCTATGGTGTGTCTTTGGAGGGGCGCGATGCCGCGGCCAATATCCTGGAGAGCGCGACCGTCGCTGGCATCATCGGAGGTTCCTTCAAATCCCGTAAGCGATCGGGCGCAAGGAAGAACGCGAAGAAAGGCCCTCTTCTCTCTATCGTTCACAAAGACGTGAAGAGTAAGTAGCAATCCCGCAATCGTGCCAGAAAAAGCAGGTCCTTCGATCCGCTCAGGATGACAATTGTTTCTTGGTCACTTGTACGCTGGACTGTTAAGCGAGGACAGCCTCGTACTCGCCATAAGCGCCTTTGAAATCGGTAATCTCATGGGTGCCCTCGAAGTGCCAGATCCTGGTCGCGACTTCATCAATCAGATCCTCATCGTGCGTGACCAGCAGCACCGTTCCGGGATAGCGCTGTAGCGAAATGTTAATGGCGTTGATCGATTCGAGATCCAGATGGTTGGTCGGCTCGTCGAGCACAAGCACGTTCGGCTTCTGCAGCATCAGTTTGCAGAACAGCAGCCGCGCCGCCTCTCCGCCGGAGAGTATGTCGGTACGCTTGTCGGCGTCATCCCGCGGAAATAGCATCATACCCAGCAAGCCGCGAATTTCTTCGGTCGAAGCGGCAGGATCCCACTGATGCAGCCACTCCAGAACCTTGATGCCGGGCTCGATTAGCGCCTTGTGATCCTGGGCGAAATATCCAACTGAAGCTTCGTGGCCCCAGATAACTTTTCCGCCGTCGACAAAAGGGCCATCGTAGCCACTCGTTTTGCGCAGCTCCGATTCCGAAACCGTCGGCGAGTTCGCGAGCAGCGCGTTCACCAGAGTAGTCTTGCCAGAGCCGTTGCGACCCATCAACGCGATTTTTTCACCGCGGATCACGCTCGCCGTGAAGGCGGAAATCACTTTCGCTTCTCCGTACGATTTCGTCACACCTTCGATTTCGAGAATGTGTTTGCCGGAGGGCCGCTTCTGCTCGAACTTCAGGAACGGACGCTGGATGTTCGACCTTGCCAACTCGGTGACCTGCAGGCGCTCCACTTCCTTGCGCCGCGACTGCACCTGGCTGGAGCGGGTTCCGGCGGCAAACCGGGCGATGAACTCGTTTAACTGGTCAATCTTCTTTTCGCGCTGCGCGTTTTGCGATTCGATCTGCGACCGAATCTGCGTCTTAGCGACCACCATGTCGTCATAGGTGCCGGTGTAAGTGATGATGGTCTCGTAATCGATGTCGGCAATGTGGGTGCAAATGCCGTTCAGAAAATGACGGTCGTGCGAGATCACGATCAGCACGCCTTCATATTGATTGAGAAAATTCTTCAGCCAGTGGATCGAGTCCAGATCAAGGTGGTTCGTGGGTTCGTCGAGCAGCAGCGCCTGCGGATGTCCGAAGATAGCCTGCGCCAGCAGTACGCGCATCTTCTGTCCGCCGGGTATCTCTGACATTTTCCGCTCGTGCATTTCATCCGGAATGTCGAGCCCTTGCAGCAAAATCGCAGCGTCCGTTTCGGCGGTGTAGCCATCTTCCTCCCCGACGATGCCTTCGAGCTCCCCGAGTTTCATACCATCCGCGTCGGTCATCTCATGCTTCGCATAGATGATTTCACGTTCTTCGAGAGCGGCCCACAAGCGCCGATTGCCCATAATGACCGCGTCGATCACGCGATACTTGTCGAAAGCGAATTGATCCTGGCTCAGAACGCCGAGCTTCCTCGGGCGGACGACAGTTCCCTTCTGGGGATCAAGTTCGCCGGTCAGGAGCTTCATGAACGTGGATTTACCTGCGCCGTTAGGGCCGGTAAGGCCGTAGCGCTTCCCCGGAATAAAGCCGGTGGAAACTTCGTCGAACAGAACTTTGGCGCCGTAGCGCATGGACACTTTGCTGACTGAAATCATGATCTTCAGGGAACTGCGGGAATCGATCCAATCGGAAGAAGACGCAGCTACTCTCATTAGAATATCACGACCGGGGTGCCCCACTCATTCGCGCACTTCGTTCTTCGCGAATGAGTGGGTTGGCAGCCAAAGTCAAAGGCATCACCACAGAGGGGGCACGGAGGGACACACGGAAAGGCAATAAAGACTGAGGGCACTAAGGTGCTCGAAGAAAAATCGGCGATTCGTGTTAGCCTGTTCAGCGCAATGAACAATTCTCGGCCTTCTTCTCTGAATCTTCAGGCAATGGCACGGCAGGTTATGCTGGCACACGGGTTCGAGCCGGATTTTCCGCCCGGGACCCAGCAACAACTGGCGGACATCAGTGCGCATCCGCCGCAACTGGCGCCGACCGATAAGGTCCGGGATCTACGCGGCCTGCTTTGGTCTTCCATTGATAACGACACCTCGCGGGACCTCGACCAGATCGAAGCTGCCGAACGCCTGCCCAATGGCGACATCAAGGTCATGGTGGGCATCGCCGACGTGGATGCGTTCGTTGGCAAGGACACCCCGATCGATCAGCACGCGGCCAAGGAGACGACCACCGTCTATACCGGCATCATCAATTTTTCGATGTTGCCGGAAGAGCTATCGACCGGCGCGTCGTCTCTGCTTGAAAACGTGGACCGGCCGGGCGTGGTGATTGAGTTTGTGGTCAATATCAATGCCGGCGGCTCGATCAGCTCGAGCGACGTGTATCGGGCCATCGTTCGCAACAAGGCGCAACTCACCTACGGCGCGGTCGGAACCTGGCTGGAAGGCACGGCGGCGGCTCCGCCAAAAGTAGCCGCGTCTTCGGAACTACAGGCGCAGCTCAAGTTGCAGGACGAAGTTGCCCAGGCGCTCAGGAAACTGCGCTACGAACATGGCGCGCTGAATATTGACACCAGCGAAGTTCATCCGGTGGTGCTCAACCAGCAGGTTGTCGACGTCGTGAAGCAAGAGAAGAATCGGGCCACCGAGTTAATCGAGGATTTCATGATCGCCGCCAACGGCGTGGTGGCGCGGCTGCTGGAAAAAGTTTCTTCCTTGCGACGCATCGTGAAAACTCCCGCGCATTGGGACGGCATCGTGCGACTGGCGGCGGCGCAGGGTGAAACGCTGCCCGCACAGGCCGATTCCAAGGCGCTCAACGATTTTCTTCTGAAGCGCAAAGCCGCCGATCCCGATCACTTCGCCGACCTCTCGCTTGCGACCATCAAGCTGATTGGACCGGGCGAATATGTACTGGAGCGTCCGGGCGATCCCGAGCAGGGGCACTTCGGACTAGCCGTGCAGGATTACACGCACTCGACCGCGCCCAACCGGCGCTTTGCCGACGTGGTCACGCAGAGGCTGATCAAGAGCTTGCTCGACGGAAAACCCGGACCTTACTCCGACGACGAACTTGCCGGCATCGCGGCGAACTGCACACAGAAAGAAGATGCAGCGCGAAAAGTGGAGCGGGAAATGTCGAAGCGGTTGGCTGCCGTGGCGATGAGCCATCGGGTCGGCGAAACCTTCGACGCCATCGTCACCGGAGTCACTCCTAAGGGAACGTTTGTCCGCGTCTTGCAGCCGCACATCGAAGGATTGTTGGCACAAGGAGCGCAGGGTTTGCATGTCGGCGACAAAATTCTGGCTAAGCTGACGCGCACTGATGTGCAGCGCGGGTATATTGATTTTGCCAAGGCTTAGAACATCCGCCATCTGGTCGACCCGATTGTTAACTCCAAAGGCATTAACCTGTGTTTCTCACTACCCCCTGACCCTTGGAATCATGGAGTTAGGCTGTGGAAAACTTTCAAAATCTAGAGCTTAAAGGACTTAGCTCGATTTTTGGCTTAAATCTATTAATATTCAGAGTCTCAGCGGCTTGCTGACGCCCGCATATTGCCTCAAATTTAGTTATCAAAAAGCTACTAGCGCTTGCGGCCTGACGGCTTCTAGGGCCGTTCTGGTTGACGGGCACACTTCAGTCCCGTCCTAATCTGAGATTTTCGCGCCGGGGTGGGTGGGAAGTCTATGATGGCGGTCACAGCTTGGGTGTGATGAAAAATCAGCACGCGGTACTCAGTACCCAGTGGGTGGCAATACGGGCGGCGATCTTAGGTATCGAGGTGTGGGGCAGCTAGCGCTTCCTCGACTTCCGGGAAAATCTCGAGATTTACGCGGCGGTGGAATCCCAGGTCTCGAAAACCGCTAGACCTGGGGCACCCGGCTGCGGAAAAATGACTCAAGTTGGTAATCCAAGCATTTTCTCGAACCAAGATTCAACAACTTACGGGAGTATTTTCAGCTCAAAAAGCCCTGAAATTACTACCTTGGTTCATTTTTCCGCAGCCTGTTCAGCCGTGCCATTTAGGTCAATAAAAATGCGGGCTTTAGCCCCTGAGGGCCTGATAGCCCTCCCGGCAAATCATGAGCCGGAAGATGCGCTCCGATAGCCGCCGTTGAGGTCCCCGCCCGAGCGGAGTTTGGACGGGACACCCACCTGAGTTAGAACGGGTAAGGTTTGTCAGCCGGGCCTCTCACAGCAACTTCCTCTGTCGGGGCATCTTCCTGTTCGTCTGTGTCTTCCGCATCGACGAGAGCGGGGCCGAGGATAATTTTCGCTGTTTCTTCTGGCAATTTTTCAACATCGCGAAGCTTACGATTCATGGCGCGAGTGCGAATTCCCAGGTTTTTCACTGAATTGGCAGCAGTATTAAGCTGTTTCGAAAGACTGTCGACGACCCCGTTGTACTTTCCGAATTCGCTGCTTACTGCGCCTAGTATCTGCCACACCTCACTTGACCTCTTTGAAATCGCAAGGGTACGGAAGCCCATTTGCAGCGCGTTCAGCAGGGCCGTGAACGTCGTGGGTCCGGTGAGGGTTACATGATATTCCCGCTGTAACTGCTCGAACAAGCCTGCGCGCCGGAGAACCTCTGCGTAGAGGCTTTCGGTAGGCAGGAAAAGAATCGCGAAATCCGTTGTTCGTGGCGTGGAGATGTATTTGTCCCGGATAGTCTTAGCGAACTCCTTGATTCGGTTCTCTAACTCCTTGGCCGCCTTTGCTACCGCTTCGCTGTCACCCAGTTCTGCGGCTGCCAAAATCCTTTCGTAGTCCTCCCGCGGGAACTTAGAATCAACGGGAAGAAGGACCTCGCCATCTGGTTCCCGCCCTGGCAGTTTGATTGCGAATTCCACCCTCTCCTGACTGCCCTCCTTGACCTGAGCGTTCTTTATATATTGTTCGGGTGATAGGAACTGCTCCAGAATCGACGCTAACTGATTCTCCCCGTACGTGCCCCGAGCCCGAACATTAGAGAGCACCCTCTTGAGGTCGCCTACGCTGGCCGCCAGCGTCTGCATCTCACCGATGCCCTTGTGGACCCGTTCAAGCTGCTCGACAACCCGATTGAATGACTCACCGAGACGCGTCTCCAGGGTCGATTGCAGTTTTTCATCGACGGTCTTTCGCGTTTCCTCGAGCTTAGTTGCGCTCTCATTCCTGATTACGTCGAGCCGACCCTCGACTGTTTGCTTTAGCGCCTCCTGAGCACGTTCCTGCTTCTCGGACAAAACCGAAAGGGCCGTGGTCACATGCTCAAGCCGCTCCTTCTGGTGCTCGCCAAGCTGAGTCAGTGTCTCAGACACCGTACGCCCCAACTTTTCGAAGCTGCCGGTCATCTCCTCCCGCAGATCTTTTGCGGCGCCTGTCTGCTTTGCAGCCGCACCATCAAGCTTCACTTCAATCGCTTGTCTCAGAGCGTCCCGGTTCGTCGTGGCTTCCTCGCCCATCCGGGTCATATCCTGATCCAATTTGGTGCCAATCGCGGCAGCGCGCTCGTCAATTGTCCTTACGCCTTTGTCAAGATGGTTGCCGAATTCCTTCACGTCGGCTCCGAGGGAATCGCCGAACTCGCGGAACACCTTAAGAGTTGTCTCCTGAAATCCTCGAAGGTTATCAGCTAGCTCCTGTCTCAACGCCCGCGCATGCTCGTCTGCGGCCTGCCTAATCCGGTCCGATTCATTCCGAAGAAGCTGCGATATCTGCTCTGAAGTAACTTCACTTCCGGGTCTACTGACACCGCCGCGAACCAATACCAGAAATGCAAAAAGCGCGGCGACACCAGCCAGCCCCGCTGCTAATATAACGACCCATGAAATCATGGCCGATTACCTCCTCATATCTTAATGGGCGCATCCTTCTACCCTGACAGTATCAAACTTTGTCAGCTAAGGCAGCGCCCCTCCCACAACCAGATCTCAGCTTACAGTAACCGGGAAACTGGGCTAGCCGTTCTTCTTTTCCAGTTCGGCCCAACGCGCATAGAGGGCGTCGAGTGACTCTTGGGCCACATCTAGCGCGGCTTGCGCGCTTACGAGATGCGGAGCATCCATCGCGTTGGCCGGATCTTCAAGCTCTTCACGTTTGGCTTGCACTAACTGCTCGGCTTCTTCCACTCGCTGCTCGATGCTGGCGTATTCCCGCGCTTCCAGATAGGAAAGTTTTTTCTTCGCCGGCGACGAACTAGAACTGGATGTCTGAAACATTCCCAGGGCCGTTGCCGCGCCTGACTTTGTGCGCTGGGCCTGCCACGCCTCCCATTGCCCGTAGTCGGCGAAGGTATCGGCGCCGCCTTTTCCGTTTAGTCCGAGGACGATGCTGGATACGCGGTCGAGCATGTAGCGATCATGTGTTACCAGCACGAGCGAGCCAGGAAAATCGATCAGACTTTCTTCCAGAATTTCGAGAGTCGGAATGTCGAGGTCGTTGGTGGGTTCATCGAGCAGGAGAATGTCGGCGGGTTGAAGCATGAGCTGCGCGATCAGGACGCGTGCGCGTTCGCCTCCGGAAAGCCGCCCGACCGGCTGGCTGAGTTGCTCGCCAGTAAACAGGAATCGCGCCGCCCATCCGGCCACATGAATTACGCGATCCCGATACACGACAGAATCGCCGTCCGGCGCTAGCGCGCGGCGCAGAGTCACGTCGGCATCGAGAGTGCGGGTCTGGTCGAAGTAGACGATACGCAGCCAATCGGCGCGGCGAATCTCACCATCGGTCGGAGCGAGATCTCCCTGCAACAAGCGGAGCAGTGTCGTCTTACCGCTGCCATTCGGCCCTACGAGACCTACGCGCATTCCAGCCGTGAGGATGAAGTTGAGCCCGTCGAACAATGATCGAGAACCCAACGCGGGGGTTCCCATGGTGCAAGTAACGTCCTGCAGCTCGATCAAGCGCTTGGTCTTGCGGTCGGTGGCCAAAAAATCGATCTGAGTTGTGGTGCTGCGGGTCCGCATATTCAGGTCGGCTAGCTCTCCCATAAGGTCGCCGGCTTTGCTGATGCGCGCTTTGGACTTGCGAGTACGAGCTTTCGCGCCGCGGCGGAGCCACTCGATTTCCCCGTGAACTAGATTCTCTAGCGCCTCGTGACGCTTCGACTGCGCGTGCAGGAATTCTTCTTTCTTCTCCAGAAACTCGGTGTAGCTACCGTGAACGCGGAGCGAGCCGTCGGGATAAATGCGATTGAGCTCGACCATGTCGGTGGTGACATTCTCTAAAAAGTAACGGTCGTGGCTCACAATGACGCTGGCGAATGCCGCTTGCTCCAGCAAGTCCTCGAGCCACGTGATCCCCGGAAGATCGAGATGGTTGGTGGGCTCGTCGAGCAGCAGGATATCGGGATGCTGCACCAATGCTTCAACAATTGCGAGGCGCTTCTGCCAGCCGCCGGATAATTCGGTCGCTTGCGCTTCCAGATCTTCAAAGCCGGCGCGGCCAAGAGTCTCGGCAAAGCGCGCGCCGCGCTCGGTTCCGGAGACACCGCAAAGATCGAGAGCGCTTTCGATCACGGATCGCACCGTGACCCCAGGCTCGAATCGCGAATCTTGCTCTACACAAGCTAGACGGGTTCGCTTGCGAAACGATACTTCCCCGCCATCGGGATTGACTTCGCCGGCCAGAATTCGTAGAAGCGTGGATTTACCGGATCCGTTCGGACCAATCAGGCCAATACGATCTCCGTCAGAAATGGTAAATGAAACGTTCTGGAAGAGCGGGTTCGCTCCGAAGGCTTTGGTAATTTCCTGTGCGTTGACAATGGGCGGCAATGATTTGCGGTCTCCGTGATGTGCTGATTGAGAGTACCAGTTGCGAGGCGTTCGACGCTGAGCCTACTGCGCGATGATTTTTTGCTTAAGATCCTGAGTGGCTTGCGCGACGTTCCGCGGGTTGCCAAGATCACGCCAATAATATTCATCGGCGCGGAAGGCGAGGATTTTCTCTCCCTGGGCCGCGAGACGCAAGTACGAGGTAATGATGGAGAACGCACCGTCTTCGGTCAACATCGAAAGAAGACGCGGAGAAATAACGTGGATGCCGGAAAACGCGAGCGCATTCACTTGTTCGGAAGATCGCACAAGCTCGGGCACTTGATCGTCCCCGGATCGCCGGCCGCAAAGCTGAAGCTGGTCGTCGAACAGCAGGTAGCGCGAGGTCTTGCGATCCTGCACCGCCAAGGTGGCGAGAGCCTGATTTGCAGTGTGAAATTGCACCATGCGCCGGAGGTCGATCGTGCTGAGGACATCGACGTTATGCACAATGAAGGGGTCTTCGGGGCGGACGGAATCCTCGACAAAGAAATGAGCGGCTTTTTTCAGGCCACCGCCGGTATCGAGCAGCACCTCCTCGCGCGAGACTTCAATGCGCATTCCGAAGTTGTCGTTCGTTTTCAGGTACTCCAGAATCATATCGGCAAAGTGATAAACGTTGAGGATCACTTCGCGAACTCCAAAGCTGCGCAAGCGCGCGAGAGCGATATCGAGCAGCGTGCGGCCGTCAATCTCGACCAATGCTTTGGGGCGATCGGCGGTGAGCGGACGCAAGCGTGTGCCGAGGCCGGCGGCCAGAATCATCGCTTTCATGGATTCATCGCCTTCATTGATTCAGCTGCTCCTGCTCACGATGACGCACCACCACTTCCACTCCATCGCTGGCGCGCAAGTGTTTGGCTAGTTGCTCCGCCAGATAGACCGAGCGATGCTGGCCGCCGGTGCAGCCGAACGACACCATCAAGCGCTTGAAGCCGCGGCGCTGATACGCGCTCACGCTAGCGTCCACCAGCGACATTGCGCTGGCGAGAAACTGGTGCACGCTCTCCTGTTGATTGAGATAGTCGATGACCGGCGCGTCTTTGCCGGTGAGTGTCTTGAAGCGCTCTTCGCGGCCGGGATTCGGAAGGCTGCGGCCATCGAAAACAAATCCGCCGCCGTTTCCGGTGTCGTCCTGCGGCAGGCCGCGGTGAAATGAAAAACTGAAAACACGCACCGTCAACTTTTCCGTATTTCCCGCTTCGGAGGTCAGGCCTTGCAACTTATCCGAGGCCACCATGCTCTTGAACGCTTCCATCAGCGTCGGCAACGCGATGGGCAACTCCACGTTGTGAAGCAGCCAGCGCAGGTTTTTCAGCGCGTATGGCACGCTTTGCAAAAAATGCTCTTTGCGTTCGTAAAAACCGCGAAAGCCATACGCGCCCAGAGCCTGCATGATGCGGACGTAAACGTAGGCGTAGTAATGGTGCATGAATACAGTGCGATCGAGATCGAGGAAACCGGCGAGGCTCTCCAGATAATGATCGAGCAACCGCTGGCGCAGGTCCGGGGACAGGTCGGCCTTGGCATCGTACAAAAGAGAGGCGATATCGTATTGCAGCGCGCCTTTGCGGCCGCCTTGATAGTCCAGGAAAAATGGCTGGCCGTCGCGCAGCATAATGTTGCGGGATTGGAAATCGCGATAGAGGAAGTAATCGCGGCTGGCGCTTAGGAGAAATTTCGTCAAGCGGCTGAAATCGTCTTCCAGCGACTGCTCGTTGAAAGGGATGCCGGCGAGCCTTAGAAAGTAATACTTGAAATAATTCAAATCCCACGCGATGGACTGGCGATCGAAGCTGGCGCGCGGATAGCACACTCTGTAATTCAAATCACGGCCCGCTTCGACCTGAAAGCGCGGCAACACGGCTACGACTCTGCGATAGGCCTCGACTGCCTCGGAATCGATGGTCGCGCCGCTACGATGATCCGAAAGAAACTCAAAAAGCGTGGTGTTGCCAAGGTCTTCTTCGAGATAAGCGCCGTGGCTTAAGTCTTCGGTATAAATTTCCGGCACGGGCAGACCGAGCCGCCGAAAGTGCCTGGAAAATTCGAGGAAGGCAACATTCTCTTCGCGCACGTCGTACAGGATGCCAATCACGCTAATTTTTTCGCTGGAAAGGCGGACGATCTTACGTCCCGAACCGCCGAGCTGTCCCTGCAGCGGCTGCATCCGCTCGACCGGTGAGTGAAAATGCCGCTCAAAGAGTCTTTTGAGAACTTCCATGAAGGTGATTTCCAGCGATTCGCTGCCCCCAAGTTCGCTGCCCCATCAAAGATAACATCGGACGCGCAGTCAAATGGACCTGCTACGGAGTAACACCGATTCTAGTTGGCCAAACTTGCAGCCATGAGTGGCCCTCGAACGCGAACCAAACGAGCGGGGCGCCTTTCTTGACCAAACCTGCTCGCAAAATGGAGAGTTGCGGGCTGAAGTCGAATCGCTGCTGGCGGCGCACGCCGACGCGCAAAATCAGGTGGACGACAATATTTCCAGCCGTGTGTGCCAAGGTTCTTTCCCCGCGAACTGACACTACCGGAAATCGGCTTGCCCTGGCTGTGACCGAGGACGGGGCGTATTTGTGACGACCCCCAAGGCGCGAAGCGGCGCAAGAATGCAGCCCTCGGCGCAAGCCGTGGGTAGGAAGCTGGCAACACAAAAGCCCCAGCGGGGCGAAACAATAGCCTGCTGGCGCCATGCGGCTGCGCGTCCATTTCGCAGAATTCAGGCGATCGCGATGGGCTGGATCGCCCGCCTGCTCATTACTTGATATTCTGATCGGGGCAAACATGCCGTCTCATGCCAATCGCATAGTCATCGTTCTGCTGACGCTCAGCCTGCTCTGCGGTTGTGGCCACCCTCCCGCGGAGAACTCTTCGAACTCCGCCGATTCACAAAAGCTGCCCTTCGATCGCCCGCCGCGCTCGAGTGGAATCTCGCCCAGCCAGTCGCTGATTCCATCCACCACGAAACTGCCCGAGGGAACCCCCATTCCGATTCGCCTGCAGAGCGCGCTTTCGAGCGCGTCGTCACATGCGGGAGACATGTTCAGCGCAACCATCGATGAGACGGTCGTGATCGACGGCGAGACGCTGGTCGCCCGCGGCACATCCGCGACCGGACGCGTGCTCGAAGCGAAACCCTCGGGACGTTCGTTCGGCGCGCTTGGAAGCGCGCTCGAACCCGGCTATCTGCGGATTGTGCTGGTCAGTTTGAACATTGGCGGCAGGCCCATCACGATCGAAACCTCCAGCATCTTCGCTAAAGGAGGTTCCCGCGAGGAACGAAACCCCGCGCCCGGCACAACTTCCGGCGCCAGTCAGAAAGATAAAGATAAAGATATTATTTTCGGCACCGATCGCCGCCTCAACTTCCGTCTCGCCCAGACCGTGGATTTGCAATAACTGATTTGCGATAACATTGACTTGCAAGAACCTCGACTTGCCTTGGCCCGGCCTTGCGCAAACTACGCCGCACGACCGGCGGTCGTGTTTTGGCGTAAAATCATCTTGAAAAATATGTTTTTCACGGACGTCGCGAGCTCCACCTTCGGGGCCGGCGTCTGTAGCAGGACGGACGTTTCAAAGTTGACCTCCACCGTTTCGGGTGGACTGTCTTGCCTCTCAATCCACGAAGCCCGCAGCAGCCGAGCAACACCGGGCTAACGAGGGATGACGGGCCAGAGGCATCACCATGCAGATCCGTTTTATTCGTACGCTGTTGTTCACACTGTGCTTCACACTATTGTTCGGGCTGGTAGTGCTGTCGATGTCGGCGGCATCGTTCGCGCAAGTCGGCGTTTTTATTACGATCGCACCGCCCCCGCTGCCCATCTATCAGCAGCCCTATTGCCCAGGTGAAGGTTATCTCTGGACCCCCGGCTACTGGGCCTACGACTACGACTTCGGCGATTATTACTGGGTGCCGGGCACGTGGGTGATGGCGCCGGAAATCGGTTTCCTGTGGACACCAGCCTATTGGGGTTGGGGTGGCGGCAGATTTATTTTCTATGAAGGCTACTGGGGTCAGCGCGTAGGTTTTTATGGCGGGATCAATTACGGCTACGGTTATTCCGGCGAGGGTTATGAAGGCGGACGTTGGGAGCACGACCGCTTTTTCTACAACCGTTCGGTGAACAACGTGAACATCACCGAGATTCACAACGTTTACAACACAACCATCATCAATAACACCACGGTGAACCGCGTCAGCTACAACGGCGGCAACGGTGGAATCAACCGGGGTCCCAGAAAGGAAGAAAAGGCTGCGGCGCGCGAAAGACACATTGCGCCGGTAGCGATTCAAGCTCAACATGCGCGGGAAGCCCGATCCAACCCGGAGCAACGTGCGTCGGTGAACCTGGGTAAGCCGGCCGTCGCAGCGACACCGCGGCCCGGAGATTTTAAAGACCGTGCCGTCGTACCGGCAAAAGCGGCAGGGGCGCCGTACACCCCGCCAGCCAATCGGGGCGGAAATCAGCCGCGTCCGGAGAACCGCAGTGAGAACAACAATGTTCCTCGACCGCCCGTCCATCCTCGCGACCTTGCGCCTCCGGTGCGACCCAATGCTCCCAATACAGGCAGCCCAAAGCTGGACCATAAGTACCAGCAGCAGCAGGAAAAGGTATTCACGCGGCAGGATCAGGGTCGGCAGAAACTGCAGCAGAAGCAGGAGCAGGAACACCAGCGACTGACGCAACAGAACGCCGGTGAAGCGAGAAAGCAGCAGGTAGAGCAGCGGCACCAGCAACAAACGCAACAATTGCAGCAAAAACACGAACAGCAGCAAGAGCATTTGCAGCAGAAACAGCAGCCGACGAATCGTGAGCGGCCGAAGCCTCCACAGTAGGATTGTCGGCCGACGGAAACGCCTTAGAGATTGTCTGATTCAGTCCAGGTTGGCAAGACTGGATGCTAGAAAGGGGTGACCGTCGGCGGCGAAAGCCGCTTTGGTGGCGGGTTTGAAGGGGCATGACTGAAACTGAAACCATGCCCCTTCAAAGCTGTTTGGGGGGGCCGACATGATCAGTGTTTCCGTAACAACCAGTGGTGAAACTCGAATTTAAAATCCAGCAAATGAAGACGCGTTGATACGAATCTCCCTTGCGGCACGGGCTGCCAGGCCTGTGGTGAATCTCCAGCGGCAAAACCAGCGACTAAAGGCGCATTCATATCACGCCACTTACGATATGCCTGAAGGCATAGACTGATACAAATCGTGCTTATAGCACGGGCTGGTAGATGGGCGGTCGCGCGGATTCCAGAGGCTTTGGTCCGTACTTGCCAGGCTGCTGGCTTGAAGGGACGCGTCCATTCGCGCGAATGGTGCACGCAGTCTCTCTGGCGGGCGTAGCTGGACGAGCCGATTGCTATCTATATATGCCTACGCCGTGCCATGTGGAATCCAGTTGTGCCTCTTCACCGACGGCTTCACTGGGAAAGAGTAACACCGCATGCGTGATGGACCGTTCCGACCCACGCCTCGTGAAGCAGCTGAGTATCTTTGCGTCTAGCGCCGCCGTGTTTTCGGTGGTGGTTGGGCTGTCGGGCCTGGCGGGGTGGAAGTTTCACATCGTAAGTCTGACCAGCTGGGGATCGGTGCCGGCAACGATGGCGGCGAACACGGCTGGCTGCTTCGTGCTGATCGGCGTTTCGGCGTGGGTGCTAAGAAAAAAAAACAATCAATCTTTCGCGCGGGCCCGGAAGCTTGCCGCTAGAACGGCAGCGGCCATCGCCGGGCTGGTGGGCTTGCTCAGCCTGGCGGAGTACCTTTTCAGACTGGATTTCGGCATAGATCAGTTTTTGTTGGCAGCGCCTGCCGCGCTGCAAACTGCCGCCGTGCGCCCTGGGCTGATGTCCCCGATCACCGCTGGAGCTTTTTTCCTCCTTGGTCTTGCCCTGTTGGGGATCGACTGGCAGAGGCAGCGGGGACTACGGTGGCCGTCGCAGATTCTCACCCTCGCAGGCGGCGGCGCGGCGGCGTTTGCGGTGCTCGGCTTTGCGTTTGATCCCCACATATACGCTTCGCATCTGTCATTGGCTCTGCCGACCGTGGTTACCCTCGCAGTTTTCTCGTTGGGACTGGTCTGCTCCGGCACCGAATCGGGACTGGGAGCACTGCTGTGCAGTCGGAGCTTGGGCGGGAGGCTGGCGCGGCGACTGCTTCCCGCGGCCTTTATTCCCGTAGTGGTGGGCTGGATCCGGTGGCAAATCAACGCCGCCGGGCGCTACTCCGAGTGGAGCATTGTGGTTTTGGCCTCGTTGCTCACGATGTCTCTGCTGGCTGGCGTGATTGCCTGGGCAGCCGTGGCGGTGGATCGCAATGACGGGGAACGAAGAAGAGTAGAGGAAGCTCTCCACGAAAGCGAGGAACGATTTCAAGCCATGGCCAACGGTATCCAGCAGCTGGCATGGATGGCCGAGGCCGATGGATCCATTTTTTGGTACAACCAGCGCTGGTACGAATACACGGGCACAACGTTCGGGCAGATGCAGGGGTGGGCGTGGCAAAACGTCCACGATCCCAGGATACTACCCGAGGTGCTGGAGCGGTGGAAGGGCGCGATTGCGGACGGCAAGCCCTTTGATATGGAATTCCCGCTGCGTGGCGCGGACGGACGTTTTCGGGCGTTCCTTACCCGCGTCATGCCCGTAACAGACGTGGAAGGCCGGGTGGTTCGCTGGTTTGGCACGAATACGGATATCAGCGAACGCAAACAAGCGGAGGAGCGGCTCGCGGCCCAAGCGGAAGAACTGGCGCGCTCGCGGGAAGCCCTGGAAGCGCAGACGCTCAGGCTGCAGTTGGTGCTGGGCAGTATGGGTGAGGGCTTGATAGCGGTCGACCGGGAAGGACACTTTCTCATCTGGAACGATTCCGCGAACAAGCTGATGGGCCGTGGGGCAGCTGATTTGCCGAGCGCGCAGTGGACCCCTCATTACAAGATATTCCTGCCCGACGGAATCACCCCTTGTCCGGCGGATCGCCTCCCCCTGGTGCGGGCCCTGCTCGGGGAATCGGTGCAAGTGGAATTGATGATTGAGCACCCGGAACGGGAAAACCAGGTTTCTCTCGAAGTCAATGCGCGCCCCATGAAGGACGCGAAGGGCAACCTGTGCGGGGGCGTCGCCGTTATGCGCGACACAACGCAGCAGAAAGCAGATGAGCGGGAGATCCGAAAACTCAATGACGAGCTCGAACTTAGGGTGATGCAGCGCACCGCGGAACTCGAATCCGCCAATCAAGAGCTGGAAGCGTTCAGTTACTCGGTATCGCATGACTTGCGGGCGCCGTTGCGGCACATCAGCGGTTTTTCTCAGATGCTGGTCGAAGAATTCGGTCCCACGCTCAATCCTGAAGCCCGACACTACCTCGATCGCATCCAGGCAGGGACAAAGAAGATGGGCCTGCTGGTGGATGAATTGTTGAATCTGGCGCGGGTCGGGCGCCAAGCGGTGAATCGGCAGGCCACCGGGTTGAACGCGCTGGTGGCGGAAGTGGTAGCGATTCTGGAGCCGGAGAGCTCAGGACGGCAGATGGAATGGGCGATCGACGATCTACCAGCGGTGGAGTGCGATCCCATATTGGTCAAACAGATCTTTCAAAACCTGCTGGCCAACGCGCTCAAGTTCACCCGCCCCCGTGCGCGTGCCGTCATCGAAGTCAGTCACAAAGAAGAGAATGGGCAACTGGTGTTCATGGTCCGAGACAATGGCATCGGCTTCAATATGAAATATATCGACAAATTGTTCGGAGTATTCCAGCGCCTGCATCGCGCGGAAGACTTTGAAGGCACGGGCATCGGCTTGGCGACGGTGCAACGCATCGTGCAAAAACACGGAGGGCGGGTGTGGGCGGAGGGGGAACTGGACAGAGGCGCAGCCTTCTATTTCACCCTGGGAGTGGGGAAACAAGCTGAAACGAAAAGCAATGGAGTTACGGCTGGAGGCCAATCATGAATTCAGGGGAACCGGAAATACTGTTAGTGGAAGACAATCAAGACGATGTGGATCTTGCTCTGTATATGCTGCGGCGGGAAAAGCTGGCGAACAACATCTTGGTGGCAAGCGATGGCGAGGAAGCGCTGGACTTTCTGTTTTGTCGGGGGGCGTTCACGGATCGAACATTTGATCATCCCCCCAAGTTGGTGCTGTTGGATTTGAAACTGCCCAAGGTGGATGGTATGGAAGTGCTGAAACAGGTCAAGAGTGACCCGCGGACCAGGACCATCCCGGTGGTCATCATGACCTCGTCGAAAGAAGCGCGGGACTTGGTGGCCAGTTACAACCTGGGGGCGAACAGCTACATTCAGAAGCCCGTCGACTTTGACCAGTTCCGGGAGACGGTGAAGACGGTCGGACTGTACTGGCTGGTCATCAATCAGCCGCCGGTAGTGGAAAGTTCCCGGCAGTTGGTAGGCGTGGCTCATGACCGCCGCTAAGGATCGAGCGCCAGAACCCGACCAACTTCTGGTGCTGCACGTGGAAGACAACGAACTGGACGCGGAACTGGTGGCCCAGGCGCTGCGAAAAGGCGGTTTTTCGGCGTCGGTGGTGGTGGTACAGGCGGAAGCCGAGTTTGAGCGGCAGCTGCGCTTGCAGCGTCCAGACGTGGTGCTGGCCGACTACAACCTGCCGCAGTGGAAAGGCATGGAAGCGCTGGATGTGCTGCTGCGCGAGGGGTTGGACATTCCGCTGATCCTGGTCTCTGGCGCATTGGGAGACGTAACCGCGGTGGAGTGCATCAAGCGGGGCGCGACGGATTACGTTCTGAAAGACGGTCTGGCGCGGCTGCCCGAGGCCATTCGGCGCGCTTTGCAGGAAAAACGTCTGCTTCGTTTGCGCCGGCAAGCGGAAAAAGATTTAGCGCGAAAAGTCGAGCAACTGGCCCGCTCCAACGCGGACCTCGAGCAGTTCGCTTATGTGGCGTCGCATGATCTGCAGGAGCCGCTGCGCATGGTGGCGGCGTATACGCAACTGCTTGCCGAACGCTATCGCGGCAAACTCGACGCGAACGCGGACAAATTCATCGGCTATGCCAGCGAGGGAGCTCTACGCATGCAGACCCTGATTCAGGATCTGCTGGCTTTTTCGCGAGTGGGCCGGCATGACGTTGCTTGCGGACGCGTCGATTGTGGGGCGGCGATAGAAGAGGTGCTGCTGAGTCTGGGTCCGGCGATACAAGAGAGCGGCGCGGTGGTCACACATGCAAATTTGCCGGTGGTGTGGGCGGACCGCTCACAGATGGCGCAGGTCTTCCAGAATCTAATTGGGAACGCGATCAAGTTTCGCGGGAAAGAACCGCCGGCGATTTCCGTAGAGGCCGAGAAAGCGGGCGAGCAGTGGTTGTTCAGCGTGAGCGATAACGGGATGGGCATTGCGGCGGAGCACGCAGAAAATATTTTTGTTGTCTTCCAACGCCTGCACGCGCGGCCCGAATACCCGGGCAACGGAATTGGCCTGGCCATCTGCAAAAAAATCATCGAGCACAATGGCGGGAAGATATGGGTCGAGGCGCGGGCCGGCCATGGTTCTATTTTCAAGTTCACCTTGCCCTGCGATGATCCAGTGAAGAAGGAATCGTGCGGCGAGGAAATGTTGGTGCGCAGCCGCTGAAAGAATAACTTCCGGTAGAGACGCGGCTTGCCGCGTCTGAGAATTGCCTGGGATCTGGCGTTTGGCCGCAGTCCCACTGGAGCGCCTGAAGAGGCTGCGCTAGAACTCGAGGTACGCGGTCGCAGCGGCGACTGAAGCCGCGCCCCAGCCAAACCGTCCGCCTCTGGGGCCGCAAGAAAACTCTTTCCTGGTCATGCTCGTAGACACTAAACTGGAGGTAAGCAGGCCGAGGGTAGTTCCCAGCCCTCGAATCCCGGGGGTTCTGTGCGCGTACTGGTAACGGCTGACACGTTCAGCGGAGTTTGGACGTACTCGCGGGAACTGGTTTCGGGTCTGGTGACCCACGGGGCGCAAGTGACGCTCGTCAGCTTTGGAGAAATTCCACTTCCACATCAGATCGCATGGATGGACGGGCTGCACGGGCTTCAGTATCATCCGACGGCGTTTCGTCTCGACTGGATGCAGGAAGGTGTGCAGGACTTTCACGCGGCGCAGGATTATCTGTGCGCGATCGTTCACGACACGCGTCCTGATTATTTGCATTTGAATCAGTTGAGTTTTGGGGCGCTGCCGGTGGCGACGCCGCGACTGGTAGTGGCGCACGGCGATGTGATCACGTGGTGGTTGAGCATCCACGGACACGAACCAGCCGCTTCGGCATGGCTGAAGTGGTATCGCCAGACGATGGTTGCGGGCCTGAAGCGTGCCGACGCCGTGGTCACAACTTCGCGCTGGATGGAAGAGATGCTGCGCGTTGCCTACGGCGACGATTTCGAGGGCCACATTATTCCGCCCGGACGCAATCCGATCTACTTCAATCCGTTTGTGGCCAAGGAAGAGTCGGTGCTGGCGATCGGGCGTCTGTGGGATACGGGGAAGCAGGTTGCATTGCTGACCCAGCACGCGCACGGCCTGCCGGTGTGCATTGTGGGGGCGGACAACCCGATTCCCGCGCCGCCGGTGCCGATCCGCGCCGATGTGCGCGTCTCCACCGGCGAACACGAGATTTCGGTGAAGGGAGCGCAGACCGAATCGCAACTGCGCGCGCTCTACAGCAAGGCAACGATTTTTGCGGCGACTTCACGCTACGAGCCTACGGGACTGGCATCGATCGAGGCCGCGTTCTCGCGCTGCGCGCTGGTGGCCAACGACACCGAAGTGTATCGCGAACTGTGGGGCGACGCGGCGCTGTACTTCGAACGCAATAACGCCGAGAGCCTCAGCGAAGTGCTCGGTCAACTGGACGAAGACCGCGAACTGGCGCGCTTGTACGGGACGCGCGCCTACAATCGGGCGCGTGAGCGCTTCACGGCGCGACGGATGGTGGACGACTATCTGCGGCTGTATCGGCGGATGCGGACTTCGAAAGTGGCGGTGGCGTAACGCGGTTTCTTGCAGAGATGAGGCTTGCCACGTCTACGGAGAAGGGGCTTGCCGCGTCTCTACAAGCGGGCACATGCTATACTTTTTAAGCAACTTTGTCTGTCAGATTGGTAAACGGAGGACGGTATCGACAAGCGTTTTATTCGCATGAACGAGCGCATCCGGGCGCGTGAAGTTCGCGTCATCGGTGACGAAGGGGAACAGATTGGCGTGATGCCTCCCTTCGAGGCGCTCAAGATGGCCCGCGAAAGAAACTTGGACCTGGTGGAGATTTCCCCAACCGCGCAACCTCCGGTTTGCCGCATCATGGACTATGGGAAATTTCTGTACCAGAATGAAAAACGCGAGCGCGAAGCCAAGAAAAAGCAGAAGATTATCACGGTCAAAGAAGTAAAGTTTCGTATCAACGTGGACGATCACGACTACGAAACCAAAAAGAATCACGTGTTGCGCTTCCTGGACGAAGGGGACAAGGTGAAAGCGACCATCTTCTTCCGCGGACGCGAAATGACGCGGCAAAGCCTGGGGCGCCAGATTCTGGAACGTCTGATTAAGGACGTTGACACCAGAGGCTTGGTGGAGTTCCGTCCACGGCAGGAAGGCAATACGCTGCACCTGATTCTGGCGCCGAAGAAGACGGAAGGCGGAGCGAAGGAAAAGCCACCGGCTGCTCCAAAGCCCGCACCTCCACCCGCGCCGCCAAGCGGCGCGCAGACAGCGTAAACACGGCATTTATCAGTTAGCGCTTAGCACCCAGCCCCCGCGGGCGTGGTGAGGCTTTGGCTAAATGCTAAGTGCGAATAGCTAATAGCTGAGGTCCTATGCCTAAACTAAAAACACACAAAGGCGCTGCCAAGCGCTTCAAGAAAACCGGGACGGGAAAGATCAAGCGGCACAAAGCAATGCTCCGCCACATTCTGACCTCGAAGGCCAAGAAGCGCAAGAAAAAGTTGGGGAATTCCGCGTTGGTAAGCGATGCGGACCATCACAAAGTGATGCGCATGATCCCGTACTAAACGGGATTGGAGCGACGGGCGTTTTCGCCCGTCCTTAACCAAGTCTGCGGAGCGAAATGCACCGCAGCGGCGCGTGAAGAGGCTGGGCTTCAGAAATCCCGTTGGGTAGAAGCCTCCTTACCTCCAGCCGCCAGACGAAATAAAAAAGGAGAGCACCATGCCTCGTGTAAAACGCGGAACCAAACGCCGGGCCAAGCGCAAAAAAATTCTTAAACGCGCCAGTGGATATTTTCTAACCAAATCCAAACTTTACCGCTCGGCGAAAGAAGCCGTCGATCGCGCCCTGAAGTTTGCCTACTCCGGCCGCAAGCAGAAGAAGCGCCAGTACCGGTCGATCTGGATTGTGCGCATCGGCGCCGCCGCCCGCCTGAGCGGATTGAACTACAACCAGTTCATCAGCGGCCTCAAGAAAGCCGGCGTGGAACTGGACCGCAAGATCCTCGCGGATTTGGCGGTGAGGGATCCGGCAGGATTTGGAAGTCTGGCCGAGCAGGCGAAAAAGGCGAACGCAGCGGCGACAGCAACAGCGTAGCTGTCAGCTATCAGTCGTCAGTTTTCAGTCGTCAGCTTTCAGTCTTAATTTAATCGTGTCATCCTGAGCGAAGCGAAGGACCTGCTTTCTGTTGCATTAGGAAGACAGCAGATTCTTCGCTTCGCTCAGGATTCAACCGTTAAATGGTGTTGCTCGACCAATGCCTTATACCGTTCACAAACTCAACGACTACTCGGAAGAGACGATGTTAAAGGCCGTTGTCCAGTTCCGCCTTGCCCTTAAAATTGAATGGTTTGAGATCGAACAAAAAATAATCAATCCTGACTTGACCTCCGCGGCTAGGCAAGACGAACTCAAGAAGTTTCGCGACCGATGGTTGAGTCGAAAATCGGGTCAATTCAGTCAGATCAACGAACTTTGGCTTAAGAATGCCCCTGCTGATCGCAAGAAGTCTGTCGGTCACTTGATTAACCAACTGAAACAGAATGATCTGCCCCAGATCGAACAACTCATCGAAAAGCGGGGCTTCTTCGTGCGTCAGTCGTCCGACGCCATCCGCAGCATCAACCGCATTTTCGATGACGAGAAAGGTAGAAAGCTACAACAAGAGACGCTCGCAACCCAGTCTCGGATGAATTCACTGCTCCAGACTCTCGAGAGCTTGGGGAGCGAGGAACTACAGAAAATCGCAATCGAAGAATTCTACGTTGATTTGAGCGAGGCGCTGGAGGCGGCAGCCAAGTCGAAGGATCTGGCAGTAGAGCGCCTTGACATCACTCTGCCCGGCATTCGCCGTCCCATCGGCGCGGAGCATCCCGTCATCAAGACGATGAACGAGATTGTTGGCGTCTTCCGCAATCTGGGCTACTCGGTCGAGGAGGGCCCGGAGATTGAAACCGATTATTACAACTTTGAGGCGCTGAATTTTCCGCCGAATCATCCCGCGCGCGACACCCAGGACACGCTCTTCATCGCCGGGCAGGAATCGAAGGCCCTGCGCGACCGCCTGCTGCTGCGCACGCACACTTCGCCGGTACAGATTCGCACCATGCAGAAGATGAAGCCGCCGGTGCGCGTGGTGTGTCCGGGAAAAGTTCACCGCAATGACGCGCTCGACGCGACGCACTCGCCTATCTTTCACCAGGTCGAAGGTCTGGCGGTCGATACCAATATCACGTTCTGCGACCTGAAGGGAACGCTCGACCACGCCATGAAGGCGCTGTTTGGATCGAGCGTGAAGACGCGGTTCTATCCGTCGTTTTTTCCGTTTACCGAGCCCAGCGCCGACGTACAGATCAGTTGCATTTTCTGCGATGGAAAAGGCGCGCGCGACGGCAGCCCATGCCGCAACTGCAAGGCCAGCGGATGGATTGAACTGCTGGGCTGCGGCATGGTCGATCCGAATGTGTACGGCTTCGTGGATTACGATCCGGCAAGAGTTTCGGGATTTGCCTTCGGTATGGGTGTGGAACGAATCGCGATTCTGAAGTACGGCGTGGATGATATTCAGTTGTTCTTTCAAGGCGATGTTAGATTCCTGGGGCAGTTTGGATAGAAAGTAATTAGTTGTTGGTCGTTCGCGGTTCACAAAACATTGTTGGGGCCACCGTCTAAATTGTTGTCATCCCGAGCGAAGCGAGGGATCTGCAGTCCACCGCACAATGCAGATCCCTCGCTTCGCTCGGGATGACAAGCAGTAAAAATGAAGAGGAGGGTCAAAGGCTAAGAGCTAAAGGCTAACAGCTAAAAGCTGCTTTCATGAAAATCTCTCCTCACTGGCTTCGCGACTTTGTTGACCTTCCGGTCGACTATCTCCGACTTGCGGACGAACTTACCCTTGCTGGCGTTGCTGTCGAGGGTGTTTCCGGCGAAGGCGACAACACTGTCTTCGAGATGGAGATCACGACTAACCGCCCCGATGCGATGAATCATTATGGCGTGGCTCGCGAGGTCTCGGCGCTCTACGATCTGCCACTCAAGCCGATCGAGCCGAAGCTTCCGCCGTCGCAGGGAAAGTCCGACGTGACCATCGACATTCAGGAGCCGGCGTTTTGTCCGCGCTTCACGGCGCGCGAAATTCGCGGCACCGCTATCAAGCCTTCGCCTGCAACTATTGCCAGCCGTCTGCAGTTGCTCGATCAGCGGCCCATCAGTAACGCGGTCGACGCTACCAACTACGTTTTGTGGGAGAGTGGCAAGCCGACGCACGTGTTCGATCTCGATCTCCTCGAAGGACGGCGACTGGTCATTCGCAAAGCGCAGGCGGGTGAAACCCTGAAGACGCTGGATGGCGTGGAGCGCAAGCTTTCCACCGAAGATCTTGTCGTTGCCGACGCGAAAAAGCCGGTGGGACTGGCCGGCGTGATGGGCGGCTACGACACCATGATCACCGAGAAGACCAAGAACATTCTGATCGAATCCGCGTGGTGGGATCCGGTCACCGTGCGCCGGATGTCGAAGCGGCACGGCATTCACACCGACGCCTCGCACCGATTTGAGCGCGGCGCGGATTTCGAATCGACCGTCGCTTCCACCAACCGGGTCGCTGAACTGATACTCGCTTCCGGCGGCGGCACGCTCATCGGCGACGTGATTGACGTGATCGCACGCAAGCTTGACCTTGCTCCGGTGGAGCTCGATCCGCGGGAAGTGCACCGGATTCTTGGCGAAAAAATCAGCACGCTGGAAATCAATCGCATCCTTACTCGTCTCGGTTTCACAGTGCTCGCGGGCGGCGAAGATAAGTACCTGGTCCACATCCCAAGCTGGCGGCTTGATATTGAGCGCGAGATCGACATCATCGAAGAACTGGCGCGGCTGCACGGCTACGACAAGTTCCCCAACACGCTTCCCGCCTACAGTGGCGAGGTTCGGGAGCTGCCCGATGCGCACAAAGATGCGCGCCTGCGCTCTGGACTGCTGGCGCTTGGCTACAACGAAACCATTTCGCTCACATTTATTTCAAAAGACGACGCCCTGCGCTTTTCGACCGCGGTTGAGCTGGACCTCGCGAATCCGTTAAGCGACGAGGCTTCGGTGATGCGCACTTCGATGGTTCCGAGCATGCTGAACATGTTGGCTTACAACTTGAATCGCGGCAGCGACAATGTTCGGCTGTTTGAGTCGGGAAATGTATTTGAGGCGTCGGGCGCAGATTCGAAGTTACTGGAAAAGTCCCTGGAGCTGAAGCGCATCTCGATCGGCGCTACGGGCAACGTGGATGCGGAGGTGGTGCGCGGACTGGCTTCGGGGGCGGCGGCGCGTCCGTTCTCGTTCTTCGACCTGAAGGGCGACGTCGAAAGCTTGCTCGCTCCCTTCAACCAATGGACGCTCTACTACGACGCCCAAACCGCCAACTACTATCATCCCGGACGCTCCGCCCGCGCCGTCATGGATGGCGCCACCGTCGCCCAGTTTGGCCAGATTCATCCCGATGTGGCCGCCGCCCGCAAACTGCGGCAGGATATTTTCGTCGCCGAGATCTATCTCGACCGCCTCTACCAGCACGATCTGGGCCAGGTGCGTTATGAAGCGCTGCCGCGCTTCCCTGCCGTCGAGCGCGACTTCTCATTCGCGTTTGACGATAGCGTGGAGTTTGAGAAAATTCACCACAGCATCAGCGGATTGGCCATCGTCGAGCTGCGCAGTTTCGTCCCGGTAGAACTTTTCCGCGGCGAAAAAGTTGGCACGGGCAAATACTCGATTTTGATGCGGGCCAATTTCCAGTCGTCCGAGCGCACCCTGCGCGACGACGAAGTAGCGCAATGGGCGGGACAGATCGCGAAGGCACTGGAAGCGCTCGGCGGCGTGCAGCGGGCATAGGGGCTAACTGCTGCAAATCTTCCTTTGGATCGTTGGTATAGTTGAGCCCCGACCTAGAATTTGCTTTCCTGGTGTCTATTACCTATATGAAGCGCCTGAAGAGACTAACGCGTTGGGCAATGATTTCAGCAGGTGCTATGGTGGCCGTCCTCTTACTGGCGCAGCTGGTGCTCCGTCCAAACGCAGAACGGGCCGACTCCGAGCAGTACATTGTCTATTCGGCGTACATCGAGCCCAACCTCACGGGAGAGTCTCACGATTTGGGCAGCCCAAACGGACTCATTGTGATACACAGAAACACAATTGTCTCAGACCAGTTCATCAACAAAAGCAAGTTGAATCAATACAGTTTTCTCCTCGGATCATTGGGCCGCGCGAAAGCCGCAATTCCGCAACTTCGACGTTCTGTTCTGTTTGAGTTCTTCATCGCCAATCTCCGCGACGAGCAGTTGGAAAGCCGGTTTCGCCTTACCGCAAAATATGAATTTCCGACGGAACAAGAGATGAATCTTTATCCAACGGACCAATTCATGCGCCGATTTCCACACAGCTACGGCTACTTAACGTTTTCACGCGTAGCCTTCAATCGCGACCTAACAGAAGCGTTTTTCTATACCGAACACGTTTGTGGTTTGTGTGGTGAGGGCAAGTACGTCTTTATGCGGAAAATCGACGGAAGCTGGATTGTCGATAGCACCGCCTCAACTTGGATTTCGTAACGGGTACAGCCCAGGCTGATCTTGTTGAAGTATCGCGATCAGCGGTTAGCCAGGGTGCGGATCGTTCCCAATCCTAGCAATCGTTCGTCGGCCGTGACCAGAGTCAGGTCTAAGACCTCAGCGGTGGCGGCTAGAATCCGATCAACGGGGTCCTGATGGAGGAATAATTGGCGGGCTACGAGAGCGATCTCATGGGTGAGTGGAGCTTCGCGGGTGCCGGCGGTGGCTCGCGCCAGCCATTCTGTCAGGTTTCCTTTGATGTGAATCCTGCCTTTGAGGTTCAGGGTCAGCGCTTCCCAGGTGCTGATCGGGGACAGCCAAAGTTCGTTGGCTTCATCTTTGAGTTGGTGCAGAACCCTCCGCCCAAGGCGTTTCGGATCTTGCAGAGTCCAGAGCCAGATGTGCGTGTCGAGCAGCAGTTTCAATCGCGCAGGACCTCCCACTCACTCTCGTCGTTGGCCGGCGAAACAATATCGCCAACGATTTCGAAGGAGTGCTTCATCGAGCCGATCCAGGATGAGCGCTCTTCGACCGAGGTGGGCGGGACGACCTCAGCAACGGGTTTTCCAAAGCGAGTTACCCGAATCGGTTTCTTCGTCGAACGAACCCGCTCGATCACAGCGAGGCACTTGGCTTTGAATTCCGAGATGGCGATTTCCTGCATACGTTTCTCTGGTAGTCATTGTAGCACACCATGGTCAATCTATTAGACCATTTGGTGGAGAAAATCAGTTTCACAATGGAACGGAGGAAAAGCATGAATCACCCAGGACACGAAGGTTCGCGGAGGCTTTTGTCTCAACGGTTTCCTTCGTGTACCTTCGTGCCCTTCGTGGTTAATGGCTTTGCGAATTGACCACTGCCGCCGAGGTCCCAACGCAGGCATTTCCTGTGCTAGCCTTACTTTCCATGACACAAGCTTCGGTCCATCCCAAGCACTTTCTTTCCGACAAGGTTGAGCATTTTACCGAGTCCGTGATTCGCGAAATGACTCGGCAGGCGATGCAATATGACGCGGTCAATCTGGCGCAGGGGTTTCCCGATTTTTCCGCGCCCGCGGAAATCAAGCGTGCGGCGCAGGAAGCGATCGCCGCCGACGTGAATCAGTACGCCATCACCTGGGGCGCCAAAAACCTGCGCGCCGCCATCGCGCGGCAGATGCAGGAGTGGCAGGGGATCGAGGTCGATCCGGAAAAAGAAATTACGGTGTGCTGCGGCTCCACCGAAGCAATGATCGCTACGCTCTTGGCGGTGTGTAACACGGGCGATGAAATTATCGTCTTCGAGCCTTTCTACGAGAACTATGGGCCGGACGCGATTCTGAGCGGAGCCAAGCCGCGCTTCGTTAGTTTGCGTCCTCCGCGGGTGGCGGGTGGCGAGTGGACGTTCGACGAACAGGAGTTGCGCGAGGCGTTTCAGCATGAGACCACGACACATCACACCAAGGCCATCATCCTTAACACGCCAAACAACCCTACCGGCAAGGTATTCAGCCGAAAAGAACTGGAACTGATTCGCGATCTGTGTGTCGAATACAACGTGCTTGCCATCACCGACGAAATCTACGAGCACATTCTTTACGATGGATCGGAGCACATTTCGATTGCGCGGCTCGATGGCATGCGTGAACGCACGATCACGATCAACGGGCTTTCGAAAAGCTACAGCGTCACGGGATGGCGCGTGGGCTGGGCGGTTGCGCCGCCGGCCATTACCAATGCGATCCGCAAGGTGCATGACTTCCTGACCGTGGGCGCGCCCGCGCCTTTGCAGGAAGCTGGAGCGACGGCGTTACGCCTGCCTCCCAGTTACTACCGCGAACTGGCCGACCGGTACCGCACGCGGCGCGATCATCTGATCCCGGCGCTGGAGAAAGCCGGGTTTCGTTGTTATCGTCCGCGGGGCGCGTATTACGTGATGACGGACATCAGCGCCTTCGGGTTCGCGAGCGACGTGGAGTTCGCGGCTTACCTGGTGAAGGAGATCGGCATCGCCTGCGTGCCGGGGTCTAGTTTTTACAAGCATCCGAAAGACGGGTCCCAACAGGTACGTTTCGCCTTTTGCAAGAAGCCTGAGACACTGGATGAGGCGGCGCGACGGTTGGAAAATCTGCGGTCACGTCTGTAGAGTTGCGGCTTGCTTGGTATTCACAGGCAACGGAGACGCGGCAAGACGCGTCTCTACAGAACTGTACGAGTTGCGGTAAAAGTAGCGGCTCTTCCACAGCAAACTGCGCTATACTTCGCCTCAACGCTGAAACATTCCCCGAAAGCGAGTGGTGGCCATGTCCGTGAAAACCGTGGAAGAGGTATCTGCCGAGGTTCCGGCGGAAGATTTTGAGGCACTGGAAGAGAAAGTTTATCGCACCATTGAGTTGTACAAGGCCGCTAAAGACGCTCGGGTTACCGCCGAGCGTGACGTAAAGCGGGTGCGAGAGCAACTCGAAGAGCGCGAGGAAGAAAACGAAGCCATGCGCCGCGAGCTGGTGCAACTGCGCAAGGACCGCGAAGACATACGAGTCCGGGTGGAGAAAATGTTGGGCCAGATGGAAAGCCTGACGCAAGAGCAGGCGGCAAGCTGAACGATTACTGCGAACCAAACGATGGCGGCAAACTTTCGTCCGGCAAACATGCGTCCGGCAGTGATCTGGCGGATCATCCGCCGAGGAGTGACATGGCCACTGCGAGCAACGAACCTTCGGCAGATGCGATGACGAAACCTGTTCCGGCCAAAGATGTGCCGGCGACAAAGGCTGTCAACGGCAGCGTGCGCGTCGAAATCTTCGACCAGGTCTATAACCTGCGGGGCTCTGACGCGGAGTACATTGTGAAGCTTGCCGAATACGTGGACGGCAAGATGCGCGCGGTGTCGGAACAGACGGCGACGGTCGATTCGGTGCGACTGGCGGTGCTGGCGGCGCTGAATATTGCGGATGAATATCATCTACTGAAGCGGCAACTGCAGACGGCTTCGCCGGAAGCGCGGCAGCGGGCCAGCAAACTCGCAAGCGCGCTGGACGAAGTTTTGCAAGATACCCGGCGCATCGGCTGAAGTCGGTCGTAACCTTGGGTTCATCTTTTTTACACACTCGCGGCGCAACTGGTAGCAAACTTCCTGCCAACTATTTTTCATTTTCCTCTTGCGAATCTCTTCGAAGTTTCCTAGCATCCAAAGTGAAAGCCGACCTACGGAGTTGGTGATGGTGGTAACCGATTTTTGAACCAATGCCGAATGAACGGGGACTCGACTCGCAAAAAGATCCTGTGTGCTAAGTTCCGCCATGCGGAAAAGCCTAATGGGTCGCGGCGGGTTCCCACCGTCTGAGACGGGTTCATTCTCGGCCCACCACACGGCCCAGTGGGTCGGCTTGTTTAGTTCAGGTGTCAGGTCTTAGGTGTATAGGCAGCGGGCAGATGGCAGTTGTGCACCGTCATAGGAATTATCTTGGACGGGCGAGACGCCCGTCACTCCAGTGAGAACCGTGAACTCCCCTGATATTAGCGCTCCTGCTAGACTCTCACTAGAACTCAGCCCACAATTGGAGCATCCAAACTAACGTGTTCCCCAGACTTTTCCATATTGGCAGTTTCTATCTGCCCACTTACGGTGTCCTGGTCGCCTCAGGCGTGCTGATCGGGCTCTGGATCAGCGTGCGCAATGCAGAGAAGCAGGGCATCAACGGCGACGATGCCTGGAATCTTGGCATTCTGGTTGTGCTCGCCGGAATTATCGGGGCGAAAATTCTTTATATCATCAACGACTGGAGCGACTACGCAAACAACTGGCGCGAGATTTTCAGCCTCAACACGCTGCAGGCGGGAGGGGTATTTTCCGGCGGACTGATTGCCGCCCTGCTCACGGGGGTCTGGTACATGCGGCGTCACCACATGCCGGTGCTGCGGACCACCGACGCCATCGCGCCTGGGCTTGCCCTTGGACACGTTTTCGGGCGCTTCGGTTGTTTCTCGGCAGGCTGCTGTTACGGCAAACCCACCAGTCATTTCTGGGGCGTGATCTTCACCAATACTCTGGCCCATGATATCAGTGGAACTCCGCTCGGCGTCAGGATTGAACCGACACAGTTGATCGAAGCCGCGGCGGAGTTTTTGAATTTTCTGCTGCTGGTCTGGCTGCTGAAGCGCAAGAAGTTCGACGGGCAGGTGTTTGGCAGCTTCATGATCCTGTACGGAATCGAGCGTTACTTCATCGAGTTCCTGCGCGACGATCCCGGTCGCGGAGAAGTGTTCGGCGGGCTGATGACGGCAACGCAGTTGATTTCGATCCTGCTGGTGGTTGGCGGCGGATTGATCTGGTGGCTAAAGAGTGGAGTGGCTAAGAGAGTGCCGGCACAGAGCAGCGTTTAGTTTTCCTTCCAAATGCCAGAATTCCCTATCACTCTCGTGGTCGCTGAAAGCGGCGCCGGACAGCGTCTGGACCAATATCTTGCTGCGCAACTTTCCGAGGTCAGACACGCGGAAGTCAGCCGGGCCCGCGTGCAGCAACTCATCGAGAAGGGTGAGGTGTTGGTGAACGAGACCGCGGCGAAGGCGTCGCTGCGGTTGAAGGGCGATGAGCGGGTCACGGTCACCGGACCGCCGCAAGCTCCAGCACTGCGCGCAATTCCGGAAGAAATTGCGCTTGATATCGTCTATGAGGACGACGACCTGGCGATCGTGAACAAGCCTGCGGGCATGATGGTCCATGCGGGAGCGGGAGCGACCGAAGATGCGCGCAACCGCGGAACCCTGGTCAATGCGCTGCTCCATCACTTTGGAACGCTTTCGGCGGTCGGCGGCGAACTGCGTCCCGGGATTGTGCATCGTCTGGATCGGGCTACCAGCGGGCTGATGGTGGTGGCGAAGAACGACGAATCGCACCAGCGGCTGGCAAAACAGTTCAGCGGGCGCGAGGTGCACAAGACCTACATTGCGCTGGTCCACGGCTGGCCGAAGCAGGATCGCGGCACGATTCAAAGCGCGATCAGCCGCCACTCGCAGCGGCGCACACGAATGACGACACGGGGCTTCGGTGGCCGCGAGGCGGTGACGCATTACTCGGTGCAGCGAAAGATCGATGCGCCTTATGGCAAGTTTGCGCTGGTCGAACTCAAGATCGAGACGGGACGCACGCACCAGATTCGCGTGCATATGTCGTCGGTGGGACATCCGGTGGTGGGCGACGCTCTCTATGGCGCGCCGGGCGAATTGCGGTCGCAGTCGAACAAGCGGCGGTCGGCAGGGATGCCCGCGACGCTGACGTTGGGTCGAAATTTTCTGCATTCGGCAGTGCTCGAGTTCGCGCATCCCCGTACAAAGGAGTTGCTCAAGTTTTCTCGGCCGTTACCGAAGGAACTGGAGGACTTGCTGGATAGCCTGGAGAATGCTCAGCAGGAAGGTCCTCGGCTGGAACCTGGTCAGTAAGCGCGGGGCGCGGTTCGAGCGCTCGGCCGCGGGCTATAATGAAGAAATCAATCTTGATGAAATCGCGTATTTTTGTGTTTCTGGTTGCTATTCATGTACTGGCTGGCTCGCTCATCGGCCAGACGGCGCCGTCGGCTTCCACCCCGCCGGCTACGCAGAATCCCCCCGAGAAAACGAGCGCTCCGCCCGACGGCAAGACGCAGGCTCCGGCAACACCAGTTCCGGCGGCGCCGACGCCAGGAGCGCAGGCTCCGGCGCAACTGGAGAATCCAGCCAAGTCCGAATCTGATGAGTCGGTCGCGACCATCGTCCACGTGGTCAACGAAGTTCGCGTGGTGTTCACGGTCACCGACCGGCGCGGCCGCTACATCAAGGATATGAAGAGAACTGACTTCAGAGTCATCGACGATCAAAAGCCGGCGGAGATGCGCAGCTTCCGCAGCGAGACCGATCTGCCGCTGCAGGTTGGGTTGCTGGTGGACGCGAGCAACTCGGTGCGCGACCGCTTCAAGTTCGAGCAGGAAGCGGCCATCGAGTTTTTGAATGCCGTCATTCGCCCACGCTACGACAAGGCATTCGTGGTGGGCTTTGACGCCACGCCTGAAGTTACACAGGATTTTACGGACAGCACCGAGGGTCTTTCGGCGGGAGTGCGTATGTTGCGGGCGGGCGGCGGGACAGCAATGTACGACGCGCTGTACTTTGCGTGCCGGGACAAGCTGTTGAAGCAGGAGCAGACGGGACCGGTGCGGCGCGCCATCATTCTGCTGAGCGACGGCGAAGACAACCTGAGCCACGTGACGCGTGAAGAAGCCATCGATATGGCGGCGCGGGCGGAAGTGATCGTCTACACCATCAGCACGAACATCAGCGGCATGCATGGCAAGGGCGACAAGGTGCTGGAGCGCATCGCGGAGGCTACGGGCGGCCGGGCGTTTTTTCCGTTTCAGATGCGCGACGTGTCGGATGCGTTTCTCTCCATTCAAGAGGAGTTGCGCAGCCAGTATGCAATCGCTTACAAGCCGGCGAATTTTGCCGCGGATGGGCGCTATCGCACGATCGAAATCCTGGCCCATGATAAGGGCCTGAAGGTGCGCACCCGCAAGGGATACTACGCTCCGAAGCAGTAACCGGCCGGATTCGAACTTCGCGCCGAAGCCATCATCATTTCCAATGGCTGGATGTTCAGGGACTGCGCTGGCGAAAAAGCTGGGCATCTAAGGCTGATTTTCGCGCTGCCCTGTTGCATATGCCGGAGGATGTGAAGACCGAACTTCGCGACGCGCTGGGGAAATGCCGGATCCAACGCATCCGTGGAGACACCGGCAGAGATCTCGATTTCATTTTCCTTTTTGCCAAATCGCGCGCGGGGCTGGAACCTGAACTGGCGCCGGCCGCGAAGGGGCTGGCGCCGGCGGGCATGCTGTGGATCTCGTGGCCGAAGAAGAGTTCAGGCGTCGCCACCGACCTCCCGGAAAACATGATTTGCCGGAGCGGGCTTGATGCCGGTCTGGTGGACGTGAAAGTCTGCGCCGTCACCGGCGTCTGGTCGGGATTGAAGTTCGTGATCCCGGTTAAGAATCGGCCGCAAGAGAAACGGCGTAACGTTTACAATCCCAGCGCTGATCATTCTCCGCTGCAAACTGCATATCCATCCCTCCGCTCGGGATGACAATCCCTAAAATTGCGCGTTGAAGATGTGCGACACCTGCGAATGGTTGCCCGCCTAAAGAGACGTTTTGGGGGATAGGTACCGCGCAACTTGGGCCAGGGAAGCGGGTTTACATGCAGTAGACGCGGTTCCCAGGCAACAAGGCCCCGAGAGTCCGCCGGAATGGGGATCGAAAGGAGAACGGAATATGAAACGCATGATAGCTGGGCTTCTATTGATGATCGGGCTGGGCGCGGGAACGATGTTTGCCGAAGATGGCTACCGGCGAGAGCGCGACATCCGGCGCGATGAGGCGAAGATTGCGCATGACCGATGGGAACTGCGGCGCGATCTCTACTACGGGAACTACGCGGGTGCGCGGCATGAACAAAAAGAGTTGCGGCGCGAGTATCGCGACTTGGACCGTGACTACCGCCACTTAAACCGGGATCGCAGCGACAGGTATTGGGACCGGCGGTGAGAGGCGTTCGCGGTGAAGGATTTGCCGCAGGCGCGGTGAGGGGCTAAAGGTTATCGACGCGGAGGCAGCCACAATCAATTAGGCCCACGCGCTGCGGCAGCGGGCGTGGGCCGTTTCACGCAAGCAATCAAGCCGCACCAGCGTTTCGTGGTGACCGCGGTCGTCGTCGTGATGGCCCCGGTCGTGGTGGTCGCCGCTGCGCCACTTTGCTTCTTCGAGTTGCTCGCGGCGCTTGTGGGCTTGTTTGCTTCCCTCGCCGTGGCGCTGGATCGCGTCGCGGAGCTTATCTTCGGCCTAATGAATACGTCTTTCACATGCTTCGTGTCTGTCGCCTCTATCGTCCGCACGCACCGGGAGGGACGAGCCCAGCAAGCCGATGATCGTCGGCAATGCAGCGCAAAGAATTCTAAGCATTCGGGTCATGACTTCTCCTTGTGAATCGTATTTTGAGTGGAGTTAACTTACGCTTGGGCCGATGTAGACGCTGTTTTTTTGAGAGAGTAGTCCGAGTGATGGACTTGCGCAAGAGCGGGATGGATTGGATGCGCGGGGCGCGGGGCGCTGCTCCACGCTGATTTATGAAGAGCAGCTGGAACCGAGCTGCACTCGGCTTGGACGGGCGGGGACGGCCCGTCCCTACACGAGTTACTGGCCGGTTCCTGTCAGTTTGATTACTGCCGGGCCTAAGGACAACGTGCGCTATCGTTACCCGCCGGAGGGGCCACCCGCCTTCACTTCCCGGTGCTCGAACATATCTGTTTCAACTGTGATCTGGGATCTTCATTCTGGGACTTCTCTCGTTAGAACTCGCACCGCAGCGAGAACTGCATCACGCGCGGCCTGCTCAACGTCGGGCTGCTATATGCTCCGAAGTTCCCGAAGGTTAGTGCAAACTGGTTTGCCGACTGGGCAGCGTCGAAGCGTACTGAGTTGGTCACGTTGAACACTTCCCAAGCAAATCTCGCGTGCTGCATTTCGGTAATCTTCCAAGTTTTTGACAAGCCGGTGTCAATTTCAAAGTAACCGGGCCCACGCAGTTCGTTACGCTGCCCAGACTCTCCTGGCAAGGGAAACCGGAATGCTCCGCTTGCCTGCGTAGTGTTTTTGAACATATTCGGATTGCCCGAGGAATCGAGGAAGACGCCGATCTTGCCCGGCTTTCCAATTTGCACTGCCTGGCCTTGCAGCTGCCAGTTGGTTGGCCAGCCAGCTCCCGCGCCCATGCTGAATGGAAAACCACTGGTCCAGTGGGCGATGCCGGACAGACCCCAGCCTCCGATAAGGGCATCGGCAATTTTGCCTGTACCGCCGCCGAAGTGGCGGCCGCGGCCGAAAGGTACTTCGTAGACCCAATTGGCGTTGATCTGGTGCTTCGTGTCGAAATCGGATACCGCTCGTAACTGCTTCGGGGACCAGGAATTGATGATCTGGCTGCCGAAACCGAAGCCCTCAAACTCGTTGATCCGCTCCGCATTGGAGCCAATATCAATCGATTTCGAGAAGGTGTAGTTGAAGTCGAATTGCAGACCGCTGCTCATGGCATGGCGAAGAGTGAGCTGCAGGCCGTGGTAGGCGCTGTTGCCAGTGCTCCGCCATGCATACAGCGAGGACCACTGGTCGTCGAAGAAGTTGAATGGCTTCCCTCCCAGGGGCTGTCCCGCCAATTGCGCGCATGCCGGCAAGCAGTGGAGGTCGGCAACGAACAGACCTGTGGTCTCATTCCCCGCAAAGCAGGAGTACATGTCGTACATCGCCTGGGTCGCGGTCGTCGTTCCAGCGAACGATGAATTACCGGGTGCACAGCCTAGCCCTCCAGCACCAAGACCGAAACCGAAACTGCCAGCTGCGGCTGGGAACAAGTGCTCCCAGTAGGGAATGGGCGCTAGCTGGCTGATGTCAGTACCCGCGTTTGCCGCCTTGGTGAGTGCTGTCGCCGCGGCAAAGTAGTCCATCTTCGAGGCCGGATCAACGATGTCCAGCGGCATTGCCAGGTCTTCCTCCTGCAGCAGTCGATGACCAAGCCGTCCGACGTAAGAAGCTTCAAAGACGAAGTTTCTGCTAAGTTCGCGCGTGATCGAAAAATCGAACACGTGCGAGTAGGGAGTCTTGAGCTTATCATCCAAGCCCCAGTAGATTGCGAATGATCCGGCATCGGTGCCACCAGGAGGTGTGACCGTACCCGGGAACTGCGCGGGCGGCGGACCAACCACCTGTTGCCCGCAGAAGGATGTGTTCGCGGGTGGAAGGGTGGTGAGTTCCGCAAGGCGCGGCGTGCAATCCACCTTTTGCGACCCGGCCGGGTTGACCAATTGGGTGGTCAAGCCGAATGAGCCGTTCTTGTCGAAGCTGTTTATGATTCCCTCGCCGAAGTGGTCGTAATAAAGCCCGTAGCCGCCCCGGATCGAGCTCTTGCCCGCGCCCCCGAACAAGGTATGCAGGAAGCCGCTGCTGGCATGCGGCGAGTACGCAAACGCAAAGCGAGGAGCAAAGTCCTTATAGTCCCAGCCCCAATACGGCTGTTTTCCATTCGCCTGCCCGGAGAGATTCATGGACACGGTCGGGTGATAAGTATTCCCCTTCAGCATCGCTTGTGCGCGCTGGTTAAACCAGTCGTGAAAGCTGACATTGGGCGCCACCTGATTGCCATGGATCTCATACGGAGGTTGCAGCAGCGAGTATCGCAGCCCACCCGTAAGTACCAAGTTCGGGGTGACGCGCCAACTGTCCTGCGCGTACATCTCGACCTCGGTCGACTTGAAGTTGCGCGTGATCATTTCCCCAGGAGCGAAGATGTGTCCAGTCTTGTCCTGGTTGTAGGTCTTGTTGGTTTCGGTGAGTAAACCCGCAACCGCAGCAGTGGCGAAATCATAGGACTCGCCGAATGAGCCGTCGACGGCCGGGTAGCCAAAGGCTCCTGGATCCAGGCTGCTTCCCGTATTGGCGATCCCCGCATGGTCCAGCCAGAAAACGTTGGTGTCCGCGGTCGAAATGTTCTGTGCGTTGCCGGTGCGGTTATTCCCGATAATCCGCAGATTGCCACCGAACTGGAACGTATGCTTGCCCTTGGTCCAACTCACGTCGTCCACCAGATTGTGCACGGGGACATTCGTCAGAACGGAGTTGGTGAAGCCCTGCACATCATCCAGACCACGGAAGTGGTTGAAATCGGTGGCGCTGAGTCCACTGCCACCGATACCCTGGCGGATAAACCCGTAACGCAGATTGTTCACCAGCGTGCTGCTGATCGCGGCAGTATAGCCAGCAAAAATACCCTTACTGTTGTTGGTACGGAAGTCATTCGCTGGTAGACCTGGATATTGCGGTGCGGACGAGTCGTGGAAGTTTTGCAGGTGCCCCTTCAGAAAGAGGCTGTGGTTGCCGCTCTGAGTGAGCTTGTAGTCGAGTTTCACAATGTAGGTGTCAAGCTTGGCGGGAGCAGGCGCGGAAAACGTAAAAGCGCGGAAATCGAACCCATCCCCGAACGCATCGCTATTGGGCGAAGGATATTTCTGGAAAATCGTCAGTGCATTGGGATCGGCCCCGCCGCCCCATGGACATGGGTTATTGGGAGCCGATTGACAGTTGGTATCCGTATTCGCCAGCCCAGCAGGCGTCATCGTCACCAACAACTGTTTAATCGGGTCCACCCTCGGATCGGAGCCTACGGTGAAATTTGCATTGGATTGGGCCACGCAGTTCGGATCCGAGAGGTTACACGGATACTGCACAACACCTGTCCGCAGCAAGTCGCTCGGCACCTCGCGCGTTGTCTGTACGGCCTCGTTCGTTCGCTGGCCTTCGTAATCGGCAAAGAAGAAGAGCCTGTCCTTTCTAATCGGGCCGCCAATCGAAGCCCCAAACGTGTTCCGAACCAGCGGGCCCGGGCGATTGGGCAGTCCTGACTGCAGTTCCGCATGCTTATTGAACCAGTCGTTGGCCTGGCCGATATTGGAACGGTTGTATTCATACAACGAACCATGAAAACTGTTCGTGCCGCTCTTGGTTACCATGCTCACCTGGGCGCCTGACGACCGGCCGGCATCCGCGTTCGAGTTGCTCGTAGTTACGCGGAATTCCTGAATTGAGTCGAGCGGGGCTTTCAGTGCACCTTGGAAAGCGTTGCCGAGCAATTGATCGTTGTTATCCAAACCGTCCAGCGTGATGTTGGTCTGGTCACTACGTGCGCCTGCCACGGAACCTCCGCGGCTATCAATGGCTGGGTCCACGTTTTGTCCGATGTAAGTGACACCGGGCTGCAAGCTTAGAATCGCTGCCGGATCGCGCCCTTCCGCGGGAAGATTAATGAGCTGCGTACTGTTGAACACGTTGCCCTGACTTGCGTCGGTCATATTCACCAGCGGCGCCTCGCCGCCTTTCACCTCGACGACCTCGGTTGTGCCTTTTACCTGCATGGCGATGTCCAGCGTCGCCGGTTGGCTCACTTGCAGGACGACCTTATCCTGCTTGAGCGTGGCAAACCCCGTCACGGCTACCGTCAGCGTGTAGGTTGCTGGTGGGACCTCGAGAAATTGATATACACCGTCGTTACCCGCTTTGGTGGTTCGCGAATACCCGGTCGCAGGATTGTTGAGTGTGACGGTTGCGCCCAGCAGAACCCCCCCTTTGGGATCGGTGACCGCGCCGCGCAGGGACGTAGTTGCGGACTGAGCAGAAACCAGAGTGCTGACGGCAAGGAAAAAACCAACCAACAACGCAACTACACCTGAGCCAGGACGCACGGGAGACTCCTTAATTACCACGGATTTCCTTTTTGATCTCGAAAACGTTCAACAGTCTACACCCGTTTTGCTTCCTGTGCGTTGCTTGAATTGAGGGGGGCGGGAGTTTCCGGGACCGGGTTCGTTTTAAAACACGGTGTTTGCGGGGCGGAGGCGCTGCCCCGGTCTGAGGTCGCTGCTGAGCTGCGCTCGGCTTGGACAGGGCAAAGCTCCGTCCCCATACAAACGCTAGTCTTCGTGGCGGGCTGTGGCGTAGTAACCGCTTCGCGCCTGGACTTTCAAATCCGGCTGCTTGGGCTTGATCTGGACTTTGCGGAAAGAGCCGTCGCGGGTGGTGTTGGTGGGCACGTAACCAACGTTGTACTGGCTGCGGAGTTCCTGGGAAATCTGGTCGAAGGCCTGGCGGAGTTTTTCGATCTTGTTGCCGACTTCGATTACGCGTCCGCCGGTTTCCTGGGTAAGCTTTTTCATGTCGGAATCGCCGGAGTAGCCGCCAAAGCCGTAGAAGCCACGGTCGGCGATGAGCAGCACGTAGCAGATGGCATCGGCTTTCTGGGCAGCTTCGATGGCATCTTTGATCTTGACTCGGCTGCCCTGATCTTCTCCGTCGGTGAGCAGGATCATCGCCTTGCGGCCAACTTCGTGGGCGAATTCGTCATGCGAAGCAAGATAGACGGCGTCATAGAGCGCGGTGCCGCGTGGGCCGGTCGAGGAGCATGGAATCGGGCCTTGCGGGCCAATCGGTCCCCCAGAACAACTGACCCCGCCGTTGTTGATCTTGGCCTCGTTGAGCGCATGTTTGAGCCTGCTAACGGAGCTGGTGAAATCTTGCAGCAAGTTGATGTCGACATCGAAGCTGATGACGAAGGCTTCGTCTTTCGGGCGCAGCGTGCTCTCCAGGAACGAGCCCCCAACTTCTTTTTCCATATCGAGGACGCGCTGCTGGCTGCCACTGGAATCGATGAGAATGCCGAGGGTCAGCGGCAGATCGGTTTCCGCCTTGAAATATTTGATGGTCTGGGGCTGGCCGTCCTCGGACAGGTCGAAATTGTCCTTGGTGAGGTTGGGGATCAGCGCGCCATGCTTGTCTTTGATGTTGAAGAACAACTGGACGACTTCGACGTTGACCTTGAGCGTCGCGACGGACTGGTCTTGCGACTGCTCGTTCGAAGCGGCCGGCGAAGCGGCCGGGGCAGTGGCCGCCGGAGCCGGAGAATTCTGCGCGGCTGCGGGAAGCGACATGGCCGTCACCAGAGCGAGCGTCACCAGAGCGAACATGGCCAGAGTGAACCTGGCCGTGGCCAGGCATCGTTTGAAATGTAGTTTGGGCATCAAAGTTTTTATCCCGAGACTTTGCTAGTCTATCCTGTAAGGAACTGTAACGGTTAGATGCACCAAAGAGACGCGGCTGGGCATCTGTATTCGTAAAAAACGATCAAAGAATTAAAGAAAGAAGAAAGAAAGATAGGGGAGTCCGGGATGGCCAGGAAAATTAGCACGGTACTGATTCTGGGGCTGACATTATTGCTGGCGGGCGCTTTGGCGGCGCAGCAGAAGCCTGAGGAGATCCCGGACGCTCCGTCGGCGACGCGTCCGATACCGCCGCCGGAGCCACCCAGCCCGCGGCCCGGAGCGAATGAGGAGACCACGCCGGATGCGCCGCCGCCGGATAATTCCGGTGCGGGGGTGACAACCGGGTCGAAGGAAATGCCCCGAAGCGCTCCGGATTCAGCGAGTGAGAAGACGGAAGAAAAACTGCCGCCGCCGCCGATGCCTCCCGTAAAAACGGTGCCCGCGGGCAGCGTTCCGCGGGATTTGGAAACTGGGAATGATCTCTACACGATCACGGTGACCAAGAACTTGGTGCTGGTTCCGGTTACGGTAAAGGACAGCGCAGGCCGGTTGGTGGGCGGCTTGCTGCCCAAGGATTTTTCGGTTCTGGAAAGCGGGCAGAAACAGACGTTGGAGTTTTTCACCAGCGATGCGTTTGCGCTTTCGGCGGCGGTGGTCTTCGATACGGGTATGCCGGACGTGGGTTTGAAGAAGGTACAGGAAACGCTGTCGGCATTGCAGGGAGCGTTCAGTCAGTTCGATGAAGTTGGGCTCTATACCTATAGCAGCACGGTAGGCCGGGTGGCCGACTACAGCGGCGTGGGCAAGCAGTTGACGGTAGCTCTGAACCAGGTCAAAGGGTATAGCGGAGCAAATAATGGACCTCCGGTGACGAGCGGGCCGCTCGGGCCGCAGGGGCCGTATATCAACGGGCATCCGCTGGATATTCCGGTACAGCCGGTTTCGACGCCGCCGAAGGTCGCCCGGGTTATGAACGACGCGATCTTGCTCGCGGCGCGCGATCTTTCAAAACGCGACCGGGCGCGGCGGAAGATCATCTTCGTCATCAGCGACGGACGGGAACAGGGCTCGACCGCCAGCTACGCCGATACGCTAAAAGTGCTGCTGACGCAAAACATCACCGTGTACGCGGTGGGAGTGGAAAGCGCGGCGATCCCGGTATACGACCGGCTGCAGCGGATCCACCTGCCGAAGACGGGGAAACTTCTGGGCTACAGCGACATTCTGCCGAAATACGTCTCGGCAACTGGAGGAGGCAGGGTGTACAACGAGTTGGGGCAGGCCGACATCGAACGGGCGTACGCCCGGGCCATCGGAGACGCGCGCAATCAGTACACCCTGGGTTATTCGCCCAAGAAGGGCATTGGCGGATATCGGCAGATCGAAGTGCGGGTGCTGCGTCCGGAAGTGAAGGTGTATGCCAAGGACGGATATTATCCTCTGCCCACGGCGCGATAAGCGGATGGAGCGGCTAAGCGTTTGAACCCGTAGTGGTTTAGTAACGTGGGTAACCTGCGCCAGAGCCTTCCGGTGTGGTATAAAAACCAGCAGTAACCGATACTGTATTCAGGTGGATTTATAGTGAGAGGGCTCGCGCTTTGAGGGAGTGGTTCGCGAGGGTCTTTTCGCAGGAGTTTCTGAGGAAACCTTTTGAGTTTCATCAACTTCGCAGCACGCGAGATCAACTGCAAGATCGTCTACTATGGTGCCGGATTAGGCGGCAAGACGACGAATCTTCAGTTCATCTTCCAGAAAACAGCCGAACAGCAGAAGGGCAAGATGATCTCGCTGGCCACCGAGACCGATCGAACCCTGTTCTTCGACTTCCTGCCGCTGGATCTGGGTACGGTGCGGGGCTTCAAGACGCGTATTCACTTGTACACGGTTCCGGGACAGGTCTTTTATGACGCCAGCCGCAAGCTGATTCTCCGCGGAGTGGATGGCATCGTCTTCGTGGCCGATTCTCAGCAGGAGCGCATGGACGCCAACGTCGAAGCGCTCGACAACCTGATGTCGAACCTCAAAGAACATGGCTACGACTTCAATAAACTTCCCTACGTCCTGCAGCTGAATAAGCGTGACCTGCCGGATGTGCTCCCGGTGGACGCCCTCTCCAGGGAACTGCGCAAGAAAAACGAGGCGGTGGTAGAGGCGGTGGCCTTCCAGGGTGTGGGCGTATTCGAGACGCTCAAGGAAATTGCAAGGCAAGTGCTCACAGAGCTGAAGCAGGGCGGGTAAGGCAGCTATCAGTTTTCAGTTCCCAGTAAAATCCCCAACACAATAATCCAGTTCGATTTTCTCACTCTAGGCCCTCCGACATCTCTTCCCATTCCTTCATCAGGTTATGCAGATCGTTTTTCTGGCGAGCCAGTTCCTGCGTCTGGCGCTGAGTTTCCTCCGCGCTCACAAAGCTCTGAAGCTCCGTTTCACACAGGGCAATCGCGGCTTCGGCGCGGGCAATCTCTTCTTCTATTTCGTGCAGACGGTCTTCCATCTGCTGGCGCTTGATCGGGTTCAGGCGCTTGCCTTTGGCTTCGGCGGCATCGGCGGTGGGCGCACCGTCTCCGTTCACGGGCACAACTGAAGACGCGGATGAAATAGTGGACGGCTTCGGTATTTCCACAGCAACCGCGGCTCTTCCCTGCTTTCGCCAGAGATACTCTTCGTAATTTCCGGGATAGATTTCTACTTTGCCGTCGCCGATTTTGAAGACTCGCGTCGCCAGGTTGTCGATAAAATAGCGGTCGTGGGAAACGAAGACTACTGTGCCGGTGTACTTCATCAGCGCTTCCAGCAGCACATCCTTAGCGCGCAGGTCGAGATGGTTAGTGGGCTCATCGAGCAACAGGAAGTTGGCGGGGTGCAGCAGCATCTTCAGCAGCGCGTAGCGGTTGCGCTCGCCGCCGGAGAGGACGCCTATGCGCTTAAAAACATCGTCGCCCGAAAAAAGGAAACAGCCGAGCAGGCTGTGCAGCTGGGTTTGCGTGGAGGCGGGCGCGAGTTCGCCGAGGTCCTCCAGGATGCGCGCTTCCGGATCGAGTTCTTTGTATTGGTCCTGCGCGAAATAGTCGGGCTCGACGTTGTAGCCCAGCTTGTATTCGCTGGCGGTGAGTGGCTCTTGTTGCGCCAGCAGTTTAATCAGGGTGGACTTCCCTGCTCCGTTGACTCCGACTAACGCTACGCGCTCGCCGCGCTCGATCATGAAATTTACATCTTCAAAAACTTTATGATCGCCGTAACTTTTCGCGACGTTCGCAAATTCGGCGACGATGCGCCCGCTCGGCTTCGGCTGCGGGAAAGAAAAGTGGACGGTCTTCTCTTCTTCCGGAATTTGAATCCGCTCCATTTTCTCAAGCTCTTTAATGCGGCTCTGCACCTGCTTGGCTTTGGTGGCCGTGTAGCGGAAACGGTTGATGAACACTTCCAGCTGCTCGATGCGGTCGTGCTGCGTTTTGTAGGCGGATTCGAGCTGCTCCTTGCGTGCCGCTTTGCCGGCGAGGTACTGGTCGTAGTTGCCGGCGTAGAAGTGCATCTGCTTGTTCCAGATTTCCACGATGCGTTTGACGGTGATGTCGAGAAAATAGCGATCGTGCGAGATGAGAACAAACGCATAAGGATAGCTTGTCAGGTACTCCTCAAGCCAGTTGCGGGCTTCGAGATCGAGATGGTTGGTGGGTTCGTCGAGCAGGAGCAGGTTGGGCTTCTGGAGCAGAAGTTTCGCGAGCGCGATGCGCATCTGCCAGCCGCCGGAGAATTCTTCGGTTCGGCGGGTCCAGTCGTCGCGATGGAAGCCAAGGCCGGTGAGTACTTGACCAACCTGGGCTTCGAGCGTGTAGCCGTCGCGGGCGACGAATTCGTATTCGAGCTTTTGGTAACGGTCGGCGACGTTGGAGTATTCGGGCCCCGCGTGGTCGAGTTCCGACATGCTACGGGTGAGCGACTCCATTTCTTTTTCGATGGCGTGGAGTTCGGCAAACACGAACATGCACTCGGCAAAAATGGTACGGCCGGTCATCGTGAGGCCGTCCTGCGGAAGATATCCGGTCGAGATGCCTTTCGCGCGCGAGATGGCGCCGTAGTCGAGCGACTCGCTCCCGCCAAGAATTTTCATGACGGTGGACTTGCCGGTGCCGTTGGCTCCGACCAGACCAATGCGCGATTCTGGCGTGATCAGCCAGTCGGCGTTCTCGAACAAGAGCTTGTGGCCGTAGCGCTTGCCGGCGCCGGAGAGTTGGATCATGGGTGTCTCTATCAATATAGCGGACGGGCGGCAGCCATCCGCTCTCAGCCGTGAGTAAAATCTTCCGTTTGACGACGTGCCACATTTTGTGACACAATCACAAAATGCCGAGCGTCAACATACGCGAGCTTCGGGACACCAAGCGGCTGAAGGCTTGGCTGCGTGCCGGCAAGACCGTGGAACTCCGGGAGCGAGACGAGGTGATTGCCCGCATCGTTCCGCAAGGATCGCCGCCGCAGCCCGGCGATTGGCCTGATTTCGCGGCTCTTCGTAAGGAAATTTTGGGTGATCGCGTTGTGCCGGGAGCGGACTTGGTTATTAAGGAGCGCGGCCGCTATTGAGCGCCCGATTGACTATCTACGCTGATACCAGCTTCTTTGTCTCCCTCTATCTCACCGATCGACACACGGCGGAGGCCGAGCACCAGCTCAGGTCACGGCCATCCTTATGGCTCACGCCCCTGCACGTAGCCGAATGGACGCACGCCATCGAACAACACGTATTCCGCAAGGCTATTTCGCGCATTGAGGCTGACCGTCTACTGCAGCGATTCCGTGAGCATCGCGCCCAGAATCTATGGAGGGAATCGCCTCTCCCCGATCGTGCATTTGAAGTTTGCGCGCAGCTCGCTCACCGGCACGCAGCCCGGCTCGGACTTCGGACCCTCGATACACTGCACGTGGCTTCAGCCCTGGAACTGAAAGCTGAACATTTTTGGACTTTCGACGAACGGCAAGTGAACCTGGCGGCGGCCGTCGGCTTGAAAACCAACTGAGTGTGGCTGGACGGCCGAGAGCGGCTGTCCCTACGTGTTTCTTTCAGCGAGCCACAGCCATGCGGACTACACCAAGATGCTCCAGCGCGCGGTCGATCACGGTCTGGAGTTCGTGGGCGTACTTGACTTCGCGGCCCTTCGCTAGGATTAGGCGCGCTCTTTCTGCATCGAACCAGGTGGGATTGCGGTCGTCTTCTTCCGGTGTACGGGTTTGCCGAACGTCCATCAAGAAAGCCTTGACTACGAATTCCTGCACACCACCCGCTTGCCAGAAAATTCCCTTGGAGTGAACGTAAATGTGGAAATGGCGGGGCTCGATGATACCGGTGGCGCCCGCTTCTTCTTTGGCTTCGCGTTCGGCGGCCTGGCTGTGCGAGAGGCGGGGTTCGGGGGCTCCCTTGGGAAACGTCCATTTGTTGCCGCCGTTGGTATGGACTAACAAAAACTCGGCATGAGAATTCACCCGCCGGTAGCACACGGCAGCCACCTGCAGGGGCAGCGCAAAGCGAGAGACCCGAGGCGAGCTCATCTTCCGTAGTTTACTGCAAAGATATTTCTGAAATGTTAAATAGCAACGAAAATAGTGCACATCTTTGGTACCTATTACCCTAGTTCTCAGTTCCCAGTTCTCAGTTCTCAGTCGTTAGCGCCCGGGCTCTACAAACGACAACCGCAAGGGCCTTACTGGGAACTGAGAACCGAGAACTGAGAACTGTTTCCAAAGCTCAGGCCGCTTAGCGCCGCCATCCTCTTGGGGTCTACCCCCCGGCTGGCGATCAGCACCTGAAAATTCTCCCCCATGCCGACAGGCGTGACCAGATGTTTTAGCTGGAGGGCCACCTTCGCGCGCTCTTGCGGGACGCGGCAGTCTTCGAAGGCATCGGCAAACTGATTCGTCTCACCGATGCCCATCAGGAATTGCGATTGCGTGCGGAGCCTTTCGACCTGCATACCGGCTTGCTCGCATGCGGCGGCGAGCGCGGTGAAATTGATGTGGGCTGTGAGGTCTTGCTCGCCCGGGGCCTGGTAAGGGTCGGAGCTGGCGGAGTGCTGGCGATACGCCATGAGCGTGCCGCGGTGGCGGCCCGCGAGTTGTTGATTGCGCGTGTAACCGTAGTCGATGATCAGCAGCAATCCCCGCGGGATAAAGCGCGCGACTTGCCCGATCCAGTTCTGACCGAGAATGGGCACTTCGATGCGCTCACCGGGTTCGGGATGGACTCCGTAGCGGTCGAGGAATTCCAGTTCTTCGGCGAGCGGCGGGAGCCATGTTTCTTGCAGACGATTGTTTTCGAGCGCGATGTGGAGTTTACCGGCGGTGCCGAGAATTTCCACGGGCAGGGCGTCGAAAAATTCGTTGGCAAAGACAATGAGGGGAGCTTCAGTTGCAAGCATCCGGCGCGGACCGGTGGGTTGTCCTTCCGGGACTGCAGCTCTACCGGCTTGAAGATGCTCGCGCAGGTTTTCCTGGAGTCTGGCTCCGAGCCCGAGCGACGATTCCTGCAAGGTGTACGTGAGGGCGGAGAAGAAGTCGGGGAATTTCTTGTTGGACCAATCGAGCACATCGCGGGCGAACAATCCGCGACCGGGGCCGAGTTCGAGGATTTCGATCTGAGGCGGCCGGTCGAGCGCTCGCCATATCTGGTCAAACTGCCGTGCGAGCAACCGTCCGAAGACCGCATGAACGTCGCTTGAAGTATAGAAGTCTCCGGCTTTGCCGAATTGTTCGGCGTTGCGGGAATAGTAACCGTGGGGAGGATCATAGAGGCAGATATGCATGTAGCGCGAAAACGGAATGGGGCCGCGCTGGCGGATCTCCTGCTCGATTTGTTCGCGGACGGACAAGGCGCTAGCTTCCCTGGCTTCCCTCTCCGGCAGGCATCGGGCTGCGGGAGACGGCGCGATCCTGCGGGGTGCGGGTAAACATTTCGATGAAATAGTCGTGCAGTCCGTCGTAGAGCTGGCGCTGAAGATGCCAGGCAAATTGGGGATGATCGAGATCGCGGGGATGAATCGTGAGCACGTAGGTGTGAACCGGTACGGTCGAGTTTTCCAGATCGATCAGAATTTCAACAGCGCCGTTGTTTTCGCGCGCGGAAAAGGCGAGCAGCGGATGATCGTACAACCGCAAGTGCTCGAGAACTTTCTGCAGGGAATTGGAGTCTGACAAGGGTTCATTGTACTCAGGTGTCAGGTGGAGCAGCGAGACGCGGCAAGCCGCGTCTCTACGGCGGAATCTCGCGGAACAGCCGACGCGAACGCTAGCGCTGCTGAACCCGCTGCTTAGGCTGCCATTCGCATCGGGTTGCCTTCGGCGTGGAAAGCGCGCTTGATCGGGGGCATGGCCAGATAGAGGATGCAGGCGGCGTTAATCGCCCCAAAGAGCAACGAAAAAATATGCGCCTGGACGAGGCCGGGCAGAACCAGCACCAGTCCAATGGCGGAAAACAGGAGCGTGAGTAGCCGTCCCCAGTTCTGCATCTGCAGAACGCCGTAGCCGGCGATCATGTGCACGACCGCAAACACGATGATGCCAAGCCCGGCCACGTGGCCGAAGTCGCGCAGCAGGCGTTCCACGGCGTTACCTTCGGCGGCCATGGAAGCGAGCTTGGCGGCCAGTCCGCTGAAGAGCAAAACGGAGAGTCCGAACACTAGCCCAATTACACCGCGCAAAATCTGATAGAAGCCGACCAAGGTGACACCAAGTGGGCGCATAAATCCTCCTGACAAATGTGGTCAGAAATATAACACACGAGCAAGCAGCGGAAACTGCCGAGCTACATCGCGTTCCGATTCGCGCGGACGGGCGGGGACGCCCGTCGCTCCACCATCTTTATGTCTTTATGTCTTTATTCGTAGCGCAGGGCTTCGATGGGATCGAGGCGGGAGGCTTTGATGGCGGGGAGCATGCCGCTGATGACGCCGACGAATCCGAGGATCATGGTGGACGCCAGCAAGGTGCTGGAATCGATGGTGAGATGAATATCGCCTTCGGTGCCATTCTCCGCGAACGCGCTCCAAAGGGTGAGCGATCCGACCGACCAGGACACGATGTAAGCGAGAACCACTCCGGCAAGCCCGCCTAGAAGCGTGATGGCAAGCGCTTCGGCGAGGAACTGAACCAGGATGTGCCATCCGCGGGCGCCGAGAGCTTTTTCGACGCCGATTTCGCGGGTGCGCTGGGTCACGGAGACCAGCATGATGTTCATCAGCCCCACGCCGCCGATGCCAAGCGTGAGCAGGCCGATGAACCCAAGCAGAATCTTGATGCCGGTGGTGATCACGCGCAGGTCGAGCAGATCGGCACAGACATCGAACACAAAGACGGCGCGCTTGTCCTTGGGATCGAATTCATGGTGAAAAGCCATGGAGCGGCGCACCGCCTCGGCGACTTTTTCGTGGTCGCCTTCGTATTCCATGGCGATGGCGTTGAGGTAATAAGTATTGGTGAGGTCGTTCATGGCGCTGAACGGGATATACACTTTGCCGTTCATGTTGTCGTCGCCATTCTGAATAACGTGTTTAAGCACGCCAATGACCTCGTAGGAAATGCCGTCGAGCCGCACTTTTTCGCCGAGGGCGTTCTGGCCGGAGAACAATTTTTTCTTGACGTCGGCGCCGAGGATGGCGACGCGGCTGTGCGTATTTTCGTCGAGCTCGGTGAAAAACGTGCCGTCTTCAACATCTATCCGGCGCATGTGCGAATAGTACGGATAGACTCCGCTGATCCCGTAGCTTGCACTGCGTGTTCCATAAGCAACGGTGCTTTGCTTGAAGGCTTCGGGCGAGATGCGCTTGAGCAGAGGCACCTCGGCCTGGAGGTAGTCGAGATCCTTAACCGTGAGTTTGATTTCGCTGCCTGCCTTGGTGCCGCCCGCTTGCAGGGAGGTGCGTCCGGGAAAGATGAAGACCAGGTTCGTCCCCCAGGAACGGAAAGCGACCCAGAGGCCACGCTCGAAACCGGAACCGTAGGCCAGGAGCAGCACGACGGTCGCGATGCCCCAAGCCATACCGAGCATGGAGAGGATGCTGCGGCGGCGATTGTGCTTGAGCGCGTTGTAGGCCTGGCGAGCGAGTTCGAGAATCATAGTTAGTCCTTAGCCTCTAATGGAGAGCCGGGCGTCCCCGCCCGGCTGGATCCTTCGACTTCGCTCAGGACAGGCTCACGAGACGCCCGTCCCTCCACCGTACGACTCCGTTACTCCTGGCGCAGAGCCTCCACCGGTTGCAGCAGTGCAGCCTGACGCGCCGGATAAAGTCCCGCGGCGATGCCGGCACATGCGAGCGACAGAATGGCGATTGCCGCCGACGACGGAACGATGCGGGGCGTATCGAATCCTTCGGGAGCGGGCAAGGCGGCGAGAACCGTGACTAATGCCGTGGTGATGGCCAGCCCAATGCCTCCGCTGAAAGCTGTCAGGAACGCGCCTTCCACAAAAAACTGCGTCAGGATGGCGCGATGAGTGGCGCCGAGCGCTTTGCGAAGTCCGATCTCGCGGGTGCGTTCGGTGACAGAGACGAGCATGATGTTGATGATGCCGATGGCACCGAGGGCGAGCGTGATCACACCGACCACTCCGAGGAAATAGTCCATGCCGTCGAAGATCTTGGCGACGCGCTTGTTGTCCTCGATGGTGTCCCAGTCTTCGAATGATTCTGCAAGCTTGGGGTCGAAACCGTGGCGGCGGGCAAGAATGTCGTGGACTTCCTGTTTCGCCACTAAGTTGCCGCTGGGCGTGAGCGGACGGTAGTTGAGGAACGAAATGGCATCTTCGCTGTTCTGACCTTTCAGCCGGAACAGGTTGCGCATGGTCGCGATAGGAATAAAAATGCGCGCGTTGGTGCCGTTGTTGCCGTCCTGCCCAACTTTGCTGACGACACCGATAATTTCAAAGCGAACGCCATTGAGCAGGATGGGCGAGCCTACGGCCGGTCGACCGGGAAATATGTTTTTTAGAAGCTCCCAGCCGACGACCGCCACTCGCCGCGTTTCGCTATTGTCCTGATCGTTGAACCAGCGGCCGGGGCCCACCGGGATATTGCGGATCTGGTTGTATTCAGGGGCAATGCCGAAGACCTGGCCGTTGGTCGAACCATAATCGCTGACGGCGCGAATGTCCTCGCGATTCAGTACGGGGGAAAGATACTTGAGCGAGCGCGCCTCGCTGCGGATGGCGAGGTAATCCTGATAGGTGAAATGGTAAGTGCGGCCAGACTGAGTGCTGCCCTCGACCGCGGGAATGCGTCCGGGGAAGGTAAACATAATGTCCTGGCCGAGATTCTTCAGTTGTTTTGCCTGACCGCTGCGAAAGCCCTCGCCCAAGCCGACCAGCAGGAGCAGCGACCCCACGCCCCACGCAATGCCGAACATGGTGAGAAACGAGCGGAGTTTGTGGGCCCAGAGGGTGGCCAGCGACTGGCGAACGATTTCTATGAGCATCCGCATGGTTGGTTCACAAAGCGTAGTTCACGAAGCTTGGTTCACGGCAGGCCGCGTTATTTCAGAGGCGAAGCCTGCACCCTGTACGCTGTTGTGTAGTACGGAATTGGGGGCGGCGCGGTTCCCAAACAAATCACACTTCACCCTCCTTGTTTAGAAGCTGGAAACGACTCTCGGGTTAGCGGCGAGGGGGGAACGCGAAGGCCGGTGCCGGCACTCGTCTCAGATGGGGCTGTGGGTTCGGGAGCGAACCGGTAACCCTTGCCGCTATGACAGGCGTGTAATGCCTGGGAACCCGTCAAACCCGGAATCAAAGGTCAAGATGCGCTCGATTCCATGATGTTCCATCACGGCGAGATGAACGGCGTCACGGGCAGATAGCCGCCGATGCCCGAGCACAATCTGTTTCGCACGCTCGACGACAGCCCGATCCACCGGCAGCACTTGATCGACGATGCCGAGTAACGCGTCGAACGCTGGCTGGATGGCGTCGCGGCGGTCGATCGCCACGTAGCGGTGCAGGATCTCCTGAAGCACTTCGGCATCTGTAACCAGGCGCTGGCGGTCGCTGACCAGCTTCTCAAGCGAGCGTTGCGCATCGCTTTTGTGAGGATGAGCAGCGCCGACGAGATACATCGGAATGTTGGAGTCGACCAGAATCACGGTTGCTCATCCGTGACGTATCCCCTTTCGATCTCCGCCAACATGCCGCCGATGTCACTCACGGGATAGTCGTTTCGCGTCGCGGCGCGGATGACTTCCAGTTTCTTCCCGATACTGCCCAGAGGCTCCCGGCGCCGCGCCAAAACAAGCGCTTGACGGACCCACTCCGCAATCGACATCTGGCGCGAGCGCGCCATGCGCTGAATTTCCCGGTAGTCGGCATCCTGCAGAATCACTTGCAGTCTCTTAGCCATATCATGAGTCTAGTTGACTCATTGCCATGAGTCAAGCGATATGCAAGCGAGGGTCGGTGGACTGCCCCCTCGGCAGTAAACCGGCAGCCCGTTTTCTTGCGTTGGCGGAGACGGCGGCTTGTGCCGCCTCTGGAGACGCGCGTCTCTGCGGGAAAGGCGCCACCAATCTCAGTTCACCGTGAAAGTCGCGGGGCTGCTTGCCGTACCCCCCAGCGTGGTCACTTGAATTTTTCCGGTTTTGGCTCCTGTCGGAACCGTAGCCGTAATCTGCGTGTAAGAGTCCACCGAAAAGATGAGCGCTTTCACGCCACCGAAGGTCACCTTAGTAGCTCCCGTCAGGCTGTTCCCTGTGATCACTACCGTGGCACCTACCGGGCCGCTCGCCGGGCTGAAGCTGAGAACCACAGGGGTAACCAGGAATTTCTGGTTGCTGGTCAGGTGGCCGCTGTTGAGCAGCACTTTCACTACACCCGTGGTGGCATCGGTTGGAACAATCGTGGTCATGTAGGTATCCGAAAACGTACTCGCGTTGGCCCCAGCATTGGGTGTGAATAGGACGGCGTTGGACTGCGAGAGACCTTGCCCCAGGATGGCGACCGACTGGCCAACGATACCGGACCTGGGCTGAAGAGTGATGAAAGGTCCAAGACCGAGATCGAGACTAAAGAAGGCTCCGTGGCCGGCTGCGCCTCCACTGGTCGCCTCGCCATAGAGTTTGCCGTTGGTATGTTGTCTCAGAGTGGCGAATGGAAGAGAACCGGTTGCCGCCACAAAGTTATACAAAGTCGTGTAAACGCCAGCCGAAGTAATTTTGTAGAGGGTTCCCGCCGCGTTCGTCCCACCTGCGGAAGCCACGCTATAGAAATTTCCGTCGCTGGCTTGGACCAGACCTGCATAGGGCCGAACGCCATCCGGCGTCGCACCGGTTGCATCGAAATTGTAGAGCACGGTCAACTGCTTCGTTGCTGTGAGCTTGAAGACCACGCCGCCGTTATTTTTGCTTCCGCCAGCCCGTGCTGTTCCGTAAAAATTCCCATCGCTGCCCTGTACCAGCGGAGCATAGGGCCCTGAGCCGTGCGTCGAATCAAAGTTGTAGAGCACGGTCAGCACACCGGCGGGCGTAATCTTAAACGCGGTGCCAAACCCGGCGGTGCCACCACCGACAGTTGTCCCATAAAAATTGCCGTCTTTCGCCTGGATAAGCGGAGCAAATGGGGCCGCCCCGTGCGTATGGTCGAACATATAGAGCGTGGTGAAACCGCCCGCGGGAGTGACTTTGTACACCGCTCCATACCCCTGACCACCAATCGTCGTGGTCCCGTAGAAGTTGCCGTCGGTCCCTTGAATCGGCGGCGCGTAGGGGCCCGCTCCCTCCGCCAGGGAAAAACTATGGAGCACGGTCACGGTCCCGCTGGGAGTGATCTGGAAAACAGTGCCAAACCCGAAATCGCCGCCGTTATAAGTCCCTCCGTAAAAATTGCCGTCGCTGCCCAGCGTCAGTCCGCTGTACGGATTCACTCCTGTGCTATTGAAGCTGTTAATTACGGCATACCCGCCTGTAGGCGTGATCTGAAAAACGCCGCCACGGCCAAAGGCTCCGCCTATAGGAGCCGTACCGTAAAGATTCCCATCGCGGCCCTGGGCCAGGATTCCCGCGTATTGCGGGGAAGCCAGGAAGGGTGTATCGAAATCATGAAGGTCGGTGTAGGTTTGCGCGTCAGCGCCGGAAATTCCGAGCGCGGCCAAAGCCAGGGTCATTACCAGAGCCAGTACGGGCAGATTTCGAAGCCGGTGCATAGTCATAATTTCTCCATTCCATAGCCGTGCTAGAAGACTGGAATCTTGGCGACAGCTTTGCTGCTTTGGGTTCGCATGACTTCCTCCACCAGGAATTTGCGCCGGTGGAACCCTGCCAAACTCTGCCCTTACTAAAAGAGGCGAAAAGAGCAGGCGAAATTGGGCCATTGTCGGCACAAATTTCTACCCAGGCTAGCGTAAATCTCTTTTGTTTCAGTAACTTGACTTTGAAATCGGAGCGGTCTAGGCTTACTGACAACTAGCAACGCGCTTCCCCGGCGCGAGGGGGATCCTCGGGTGAAGCAGCAAGACTCTTCGAATCAGGTCACGGAGTTGTTGGGTCGCTGGCGAGGGGGAGACCGCGAAGCGCTCGACGCACTGATGCCCCTGGTTTACACAGAGCTGCGCCGCATCGCTCATCATTACCTGCACAACGAGCGCTCCGGCCACACCCTGCAAAGCACCGCCCTGGTCCACGAAGCTTACGTTCGCCTGACCGACCAGGATCTTCCACAGTGGCAAAATCGCGCCCATTTCTTTGCCGTAGCCGCGCAACTGATGCGGCAAATCCTGGTGGACTACGCCCGCAGCCACGGCGCCGCCAAGCGTGGCGGAAGCGTTTGCAGGCTGACTTTGGACGAAGTGCAGGAGGTCCCCCAGCCGACCGATGTGGATGTGGTGGCCCTCGACGAAGCACTGAAAACTCTCGCCGAAATGGACCCGCAACAAAGCCGCGTGGTGGAACTGAAATTCTTTGCCGGCCTTTCCATCGAAGACACTTCGGAAGTTCTGGGGATCTCTTCCTCCACCGTCAAACGTGACTGGATCACCGCGCGAGCTTGGTTGTACCGCGAACTTGATCGGAGCGCTCCAGCTTGAAATCGGAACGCTGGCAGCAGGTTCGGAAAATCCTGGACAACGCAATTGCTCTGGCTGTGTCCGAGCGCTCTTCCTATTTGGAAACAACTTGCGCCGGCGATCCCGACCTCCACCTGGAAGTCGAATCTCTTTTGCTCTCCCACGAGCAGGCAGGCAGTGTTTTTCTCATGGAGCCCGCGGTTGACCTGACGGTAGCTCCCAGCGCAGAGGGTGAGCAAGCCCACGTCGGCCGCCGCATTGGCGTCTACCAGATCGTCGAGGAGATCGGTCGCGGCGGCATGGGCAAGGTTTACCGCGCAGTGCGGGCCGACGATCAATATCAAAAGGAAGTGGCCATCAAAGTAGTTCGGCGCGGCTTCGACACCGACTCCGGCCTGCGCCGTTTCAAGGCGGAGCGCCAAATCCTCGCCACCCTCGATCACTCCAACATTGCCAGACTTCTGGACAGCGGCAGCACCAAAGACGGTCTACCCTACGTGGTCATGGAACTGGTTGAGGGTCAGCCCATCGACCAATATTGCGATGGACACAACCTTTCCCTGGTCGAACGCTTGCAGCTTTTCCGAATGGTTTGCGCCGCGGTTCACTATGCCCATCAACACCTGGTCGTGCATCGCGATTTGAAACCTGGCAACATCCTGGTGACAGCAGAGGGCGTGCCCAAATTGCTGGACTTTGGGATTGCCAAGCTGCTCGCGCCGGAAGTATTCGCACAGCCTCTGGAGCGCACGGCAACACTGATGCGCGTGATGACACCGGAGTTTGCCAGTCCCGAGCAAGTGCGCGGGGAAAGCATCACAACCGCCAGCGACGTTTACTCGCTGGGCGTGGTCCTCTATCGGCTCCTCACCGGCTGCAGCCCGTACCAGATCACAAGCGGGGCCCCGCACCAAATTGCCCGGGAAATCTGTGAGTCGGAACCCCAAAAACCGAGCATCGCCATTACTCGTGCCGTGGAAACTGTCTCTGGTGATGCAGCCTCGCTTCGGTTGTCATCGCGCCCGCCCAGGCACGCTCAGGAAACGCAGCGACTGCAGCGCCACCTGGCGGGTGACCTCGACAACATCGTGCTGATGGCGCTGCGCAAAGAGCCGCTGCGGCGCTATGCTTCGGCAGCCCAGTTCTCAGAAGATATCCGCCGCCATCTCGAAGGACTGCCGGTGGTCGCACGGAAAGATACGCTCGGCTATCGCACCGGCAAGTTTGTTACCCGGCACAGGCTGGGAGTCGCGGCAGCGGCTTTGGTTTGTGTCCTTTTGTTGGCTGGCATGGCGGCGATCGTCAGGGAAGCACAGATCGCGCGTGCGGAACGCGCCCGAGCAGAGCAGCACTTCAATGACGTCCGCAAGCTGGCTAACTCGTTCCTGTTTGAGTTCCACGATGCCATCCAAAACCTGCCCGGCTCCACTCCGGCGCGAGAACTCGTGGTCAGACGCGCCCTGGAGTACCTCGACGGATTGGCAAAGGAAGCCGGCGATGATGCTTCCCTGCGCCGTGAACTGGCCACTGCTTACGAAAAAGTTGGCGATGTCCAAGGCTCGCCGTATCGCTCCAATTTGGGGAACCTCGCGGGAGCATTTTCAAGTTACAGAAAGGCGCTTGAACTTCGGGAACAACTGAGCCGAACCGCCGCTAAAGACCACCAGCTCCAATTTGAACTGGCTCGAAGCTATGGCGAAGTCGGCGAGTCACTGCACGTCACCGGAGACCTCGGTGGTGAACTTGAAAACTATCGCAAAGCGTTTGCGCTCCTGGCCTCTTTGACAAGCGTAGAAGCGCGCCGCGAGCTAAGCGTTCTTCACGTCCGTTACGGCAAAGCACTGGTCAGGAGCGGTGAACTGGCCAAGGCACTCGAAAACCATCAGGAAGCAATCACCATCACGGACGATCTGCTGAAAACCAATCCCCTCGACCGCGCCCTGCTTCGCGCCCAGGCCTTCGCCTACATTTCTCTAGGTGACACCTACCAGGACATGGGCCAATGGCAGAAAGAGTTGGCCGCCCAGCGTACTGCCTTGACCTTGCTTGCACCGCTGGCCGAACCCAACGACATGCAATCCCGCCGCGACGTCGCCGTGGCATACACACGGATCGCGGAAACCCACTCAAAGATGGGTGACAAACGCGGTGCATTGGCCATCGAAGTCAAAGCGCTGGCCGAGGATGAAGCGGCCGCAAGAATCGACCCCAGCAACGCCCTCGCCCGCCGCGATGTTTACATTGACTACTACAAAGTTGCTTTCTTGCAGTCGGCACTGGGCGACATGCTGGCCGCGTTGACAAACCAGCGCAAGTGTATCTCCTTATGCGAAGCAGAAGTGGCTGCGAGTCCTGAAAGCGCGGAGATTCGTGGCAACCTGGGCGTCGCGTATTTTCGCTATGGCGAAATGCTGGAGAAAACCTCCCTCCGGAAAGAGGCGCTTCATTACTACCAGAAAGCAGTAGCCATCGAGGAGGCGCTGTCGCAATCCGATCCAAAAGATGCAGAAAAGCGCGGCGATTTATCCGAAGACCAGATGAAGCTAAGCGACGTCTACCTTCAACTCGGCGACGCGGAGCGCGCGCTCGCAGGCTATCGCAACGCTCTAGCCATCCGCGAAAGCCTGCTTGCGGCGAATCCAGACAATGCCGAAGGACTTACCCAACTGGCGCGGCTCTATGAAAAGCTGGGTGGATACTATGCCCTGCAAGCGGCGAAGCGGCTTCCACCTACCCAACGTGCGGGAAACTGGCGGGAAGCCAGACGCTGGTTCCAGCAAAGCCTCGACGTCTGGAAAGCCTTGCAGCAACACAAGACGGTAGCGGCGGATTACGCGAAAAAGCCTGTCGAGATCTCGCAGCAACTGGCAAAGTGTGACGCTGCGATCGCACAACTCCACGAATGAGCTTGAAGTTGATCTAAGTGTGCGAAAGGGTGGGGCGCGGGTGCCCCACCCAAAAAAACTGAGGGTGGCCCGCTCCGCAATTTGTCGCCGACTCTTTTTCATCACAAACACCCGGGCCATCCATCACAGACATTCACCCGAGAGTGCGCAACAATGGGTCTGATAGGGCAGGGTATAAGTATGCCTGTCTTCCGAGACGGTTCCTGAACCGGACACAAAACGGTTTTTGAACGCTCTTTGACAAAGCAGGGGTTGAGGCGAAAGTGGGAGATTGCTCGTAGCCAAAATTTGAGCGCAGCGAGAACCGAGCCAAGAATTGAGCTAAGTCCTTATTCCGGAATACTTTCCATATAAGTCCTTTAAACTCAACGACCTTGCTGCGATTTCTTCCTAACCATATGATTCCAATAGACAGGGGGGAGGGGGAGGTAGTAAACGCGGGTTAATACCTTCGGAGTTAACAGCAGCAAAAGTGGGACAAACCAGCGGATTTTAGCTCTTTAAGGAACTGGGCTGCGATTCTGGATACTCGAACACTCCCCGTCCCGACTTCCGGCCAAGCCGTCCAGCTTTCACGTATTGCGCCAGCAGCGGGCACGGGCGGAATTTCTCGCCCAGACTCTTGTGCAGGTATTCGAGGATATTAAGGCGAGTGTCGAGCCCGACCATATCCACCAGTTCGAACGGCCCCATCGGATGATTGAGACCGAGTTTGAGTGCTTTGTCGATATCTTCGGCGCTGGCGATGCCTTCCTGGAGCATGTAGAAAGCTTCATTGCCGATCATGGCATTGATGCGGCTGGTGATGAAACCAGGCGCCTCTTTAATCACGACAACTTCCTTGCGCATGCGCTTACCGACTTCGACGACGGCGGCCAGCGTGTCGTCATCGGTTTCAAGCGCGCGCACGATTTCGAGCAGCTTCATCTTGTGCACAGGATTGAAAAAGTGCATGCCAACGCACTTCCTGGCGCGATAGGTAACGCTTGCGATCTCGGTGACGCTCAGCGAAGAGGTGTTCGAGGCGAGAATCGTGGTCGGACGGCAGATCTTGTCAAGCATGGTGAAGATTTCGATCTTCGATTCCATTTCCTCGGGAACGGCTTCGATAACAAGATCGGCCTCGCGCGCGGCTTGATCCACCGAACCGGCATACTCCAGTCGGGAAAAAGCCGCGTTGGCGTCCGTAGCATTCACCTTGCCGAGTTCAACGGCTTTGTCGAGATTGGCGCGGATTTCCGTCTCGGCCTTGCGCAGGGCATTCGGAAGAAGATCTTCGAGAATGGTGCGATAGCCGCCAAGAGCGGCAGCATGCGCGATGCCACGGCCCATGATGCCGGCGCCGATCACCGCAACCGTGCGGACCTCAGTCACTCTTTGCCCGCCTGCTCGAGGTGCTGAAGCACGCTCTCATAGCTGGGTTCGGACTTGCGGATATATTCGCCAAGGCGGGCGGACTCCTCCTTGGTCATCGCCGGGATGCTGGCGCTGATGCGGCGGAGGGTGGTGGCAATGTCGTCGATGTAATTCATCAGGCGAATAAGTTCTCCAGTTGCGGGCATGAAGGCTCCTTGCGTTATTTCTGGCGCGGACGCAATCGGAAGCGACCGCTGCGGCCAGGGACGACTATTCATTGTTCAACATGCGGGCGGATTTAGCAAAGGAGGTCTGGGATCGATTGGGCGCACTGGGAAAAATCCGCAGTGGGTTTGTCCTCGCCCAAACAAAGCCCGCAAGAATGCCATGTAAATCAAGGCCATCGACGATAATAGGTCCATGCTGCGCGACCCGAGCCTGATCCCGCTTTCGCATCAACACCAGCACGCGCTGTCGATCTGTGTGCGACTGGAGCGGGCGCTGCAAGCCGGCGCCGCGGATCTGGTTGCGTGGCAACTGGAAGTGCACCAGCACTATGCGAACGAAGTTCAGTTCCATTTCGCGGCGGAAGAAAAGATCCTGTTTCCCGCCGCCCGCCGTTTTCCGGAACTCGTCGCGCTGCTCCAGGAACTCAGCGGCGAACACCAACGATTGCGCGAGCACTTCGTCCACGCCGAGCAGGGCACCATGAATCAAGGCGAACTCGAAACGCTCGTGAAGTTGCTCTCCGAGCACATCCGCAAGGAAGAGCGACAACTGCTCGAAGCCATGCAGAAACGGATGCGGCCGGAAGAATTAAAATCGCTGGGAGACGAGTTGGCGAGTGCGCTGGAGGATGCGGTGCAGGTATGCCGACTTGGCACCAAACCTGCGCTGACGAAAACCGGGGACTCGTAACGGTTCTTGCGGGGGCAGCGGAAGCCGCGCTAATCGAGCCTGTGGAAGCGGCGGAATCCGGGCGCTTCCAGCCGAAAGCCTTGCGGCGCCGAGCGCACGCGCTGATACAGTTCACGCGCCTGCTCCATGGAAATGAATTTTCCGGCAAACCCGGGGAGCCCCGCCAGAAGCGGCGGCTCGGTCAGCACACCTCGCGCTTCGTCACCAGCGATTGACAATTCAGGCATAGCTGATTTTGGCCTTGCCTTGTTTGCACCTTCATGAAGAGATGGTTAAAGATTCGTAAATAAGCATTCTCTAAGTAACCTCCTGAAGATATGAGAAACGTCCGGAAGCGCAGTAACAAAAGTTACTGGACGGTAGAAACCTGTTCTCGGTTTTCAGTTGCCAGTTCTCAGTCATCACCGCTCTTTCTGAGAACCGGGACCTGAGAACTTAAGGAAGGAGTTAGCCTTCGAGTTTGTAGCGTGTTTCGGCGAGACGATAAAGACGCCGCCAGACCAAGCGGTTGGTGGTGACGACAACCGCGGCCAAAGCAATCGTGCTGGCGAGAAGAAGATCGAAATTCTTGGCATCTGTGGCCGCGGAAATCATGGCACCGACGCCCACGGTCGAATAGGTCTGGCCTTTGAAGTGGAAATATTCGGCGATGATGCTGGCGTTCCACGCGCCGCCCGAGGCGGTCACCATACCGGTAACGAGAAAGGGAAAGATTCCGGGCAGGATCAGTTTGCGCCAACGCTCCCAACCACGGATGCCGAAAACGCTGGCGGCTTCTTTCAAGTCCGTGGGAATGGCCATGGCACCGGCGATCACGTTGAACAGAATGTACCACTGCGTGCCTAGCAGCAACAGAATGATCGAGCCCAATCCCAAGCCTCCGCCCAGGCGAATCAGGACCAGCAGCACAACCGGAAACAGCGCCGTGGCCGGAACCGAGGCGGCAATCTGCGCCAGGGGCTGAGCGATGCGGGCCAAGCGCGGGTTGAATCCGATGGCTACACCAACGGGGATCGTCCACAGTGCGCCGAGCGCTAAAGTGAGATTCACGCGCAGGAAGGTCGCAAGCAGGCTGATTCCTAGTTGGTGAAATTCGAAGCCGTGCAAGCCGGTTAAGATCATGACGACACGCACCACGGCGTAGCCACTCGCACCAAGAGCCGCGATTCCCACCACTCGCCAGAGCCACAAAGCCGCGACGTTCTCACTCGCCGATTCAGCGCGAACCTCATCCTGGCGGGCGAAATAGTGCACCATCTGTTCGCGGAGAGGCCGAATTGCCCGCTTGCGAAACAGCGCAACGCCCCGCGAACGCTGAAGGAAAACGAGCACCCATGAAGTTGGGACGCTCGTGCTCTCAACTTGCTCCATCTTGAATTTTTCAGCCCAGGCGATCACGGGACGCCATACGAACTGGTCAATCAGCACAATCACAGCCACCATGGTGAGAATGCCGAGGAGAATCGAGCGAGTGTCGCCGTTGTCGGCAGCAGTCTGAAGATAAGAACCGAGGCCGGGCAGACGGAAGTCGCTAAACTGTTCGCAGGCCATCAGGAAGAACCAGGCCCCGGCGACCGACATCATCGAATTCCAGACCAATCCGATGGTCGCGAAGGGCAATTCGACCTGAATGAGGCGCTGCCACCAGTTGAAACGGTAGATCGTGGCCGCTTCCCGCATCTCGCGTGGAATACTTTTCAGCGATGCATAAAAGCTGAAGGCCATGTTCCAGACCTGTCCGGTAAAAATGAGCAGGACCGCGCCCATCTCGACACCCAGTTGCCGTCCCGGAAAAAGCGCGGCCATGGCCAGCATCACGCCTGGAAGGAAGCTCAACACAGGAATGGATTGCAGAACGTCGAGCAGCGGGATCATGAAACGTTCAGCGCGCGGACGGTAGGCGGCAATGTATCCGTAGGTGATGGCAAAGAGCAGGCTCAGCACATAAGCGAGCGCAATGCGCAGCAGCGAGTATCCCGCATACACCGGGAGGGCGCCGAGGCTGCGGCTGATCTCTACATGCGGAGTGAAGGGGCCGAGCCAGTTGCGTCCGACTTCCACGATGCCATAGAAAAGCGCCAGCCCGCCGGAAAACATGATGAGGTCGGGCAGGCTCGCCGCGCTCGGACGCGGTAACACCGACCAGACACGAACCAGCGGACGGAAGGCGATTCGTTGCGGACGCTTCACGACTGCACCGGAGTGGTGGTTGGCGGATGCGGCTCGGAGACGGGTTCGGCGAGAACCAGCCGGTGTGATTCGCGATCGAAGTCGAAAATCTCACCGTAGCGGCCCCAGTTCATCGCGGTTTCAAATTGCCGTTCCACTTCATCCTGGCTGAAGTGTTCGTCGAGGATGTCGTAGAAAAATTCCTGCGAAATAGAGTGATCCGTCTTCGCGTGCAGGATGCTGTCGATCTGCTGCAGGATCACGATGTGTTCGAGGGCAGCCTGGCGAAAAAGCGTCTTACGGCTGAGAATGTCGGCTTCCGCAAAGCGGGTGCCCTCGGCGGAGATCTCGACGTCACCTTCGTTCAATGTAATGAAACCGAGCAGGACCGAAGCCTCGATGATTGGAAGCAGGTCTTCGGCATCCATGATGAGGACTTCGGCGAGACGATACAGGTCTTCCTTCCCGCCGCGATCCTGCAGCAGTTCAAGCAAACCAGTGACGCCCCCGACGCGCGCGTGCGGAACCATCTGATATTTCTGACGAGCCGGCTTTTGTGCAGCCGCGGTGGCGTCGGGCGCAGCGAGTGCGAGGTCGGGCTGCGTCATAATCTTGTAAATGTAATCCACCAGCTCGACAAAGCGCGGCGATTTGCGATCCCTAGGGTGAGATAGTTCGATGGGAAAATCGGCGCGCACCCGCGCTGGATTTCTTCCCAGCACAATCACGCGATCCGCCAGCAGCACCGCTTCTTCTATATTGTGGGTGACGATGAAAATTGCTTTGGTCGGCATCTTCTTGCTGAGCCAGAGCTCGAGCAATTCATTGCGCAGGCTTTCCGCCGTGAGCACGTCGAGCGCCGAGAAAGGCTCATCCATGAATAGTACTTCGGGCTCTACCACCAGAGCGCGCGCGAAGCCGACCCGTTGTTTCATGCCGCCGGAAAGCTCTTTCGGGTAGGCGCTCTCGAAGCCATCCAGCCCGACGGTATCCAGAATCCGCAAGGCACGTTTGTGACGCTCAAGAGTGGGCACTCCGCGAGCCTCGAGCGGGGCTTCGACATTGTCGAGTACGGTCAACCAGGGAAACAAAGCGAAACTCTGGAAAACGATAGCCACGCCCACGTTCTGCGACGTGATGGGCTGACCATGCCACAGAACCTCGCCTGACGAAGGCTTGCTGAGTCCGGTCAGAATCCGCAGCAGTGTGGACTTGCCGCAGCCGGACGGACCAAGTAGGGTAATAATTTTTCCGGGCTCTACATCGAGATTGACGGGCGCAATAACTTCAATGCGATTCCCGTCCGGCTGCACATAGAACTTTTCGACAGCCTGGGCGCGAATGATGGGCTCGGTCACGGAATCGTACTCCAGAAAGTTTGATCAATTTGCTTCGAGAGCGAGAATACACTACTCAGGCCGCCCACTCTTCGCCGTCGTTCGCGCTAGCGGTCGCCGGCTGCGGAAGCCGGTCGGAAACTTCGGCGAGTGCGGCCAGTTTCTTTGCCAACTCCGGACGAAGCAACTCCGCGGCAAAGCGCCAGCGCCAGTTCCCTTCTGCGCGGCTGGGCAAATTCATACGCGCATCACTTCCCAGTCCCAGCGCATCTTGCAGGGGCACCACGCAAAGGCTGGCGACGGAAGCGGAGGCGGCGCGAATCATCGCCCAGTGGACGCCATCCTCACATCGCCCCAAATACGCTTGCACTTGCTGGCGTTCGTATTCGGTGGCGCCCGATGCCCACCAGCCGAGTAACGTATCGTTGTCGTGTGTGCCGGTGTAAACCACCTTGTCGGTTGTGAAAGTATGCGGTAGATGGGCGTGCGCGCCGACATCGCCAAAACCAAATTGCAGCACGGCCATGCCGGGAATCTTGAGGCGTTCGCGAAGGGCATGCACATCGGGCGTAATGTATCCAAGGTCTTCGGCGAAAAATGGCAGCCCGCCCAGAGCCTCGCGCAGCTTCACGAATAAATCGTCTTTGGGACCGTCAACCCAACGGCCATGAATCGCGGTTGGTTCACTCGCCTGAATCTCCCAGAACTGCGAAAACCCGCGGAAATGATCGAGGCGGATGTAGTCAAAGTTGTGCGTGACCCAACGCATTCGGTCAATCCACCACGCGTATCCCTGCTCCTGCATCACGTCCCAGCGATAAAGAGGATTGCCCCAGCGCTGGCCGTCTTTGCTGAAAAAATCCGGGGGCACACCGGCAATAACTTCGGGATCGAGTTCGGAGTTCAAGCGAAACAGATCGGGGTGGGTCCAAACATCGGCGCTGTCAAAATTTACGAAGATCGCGATGTCGCCCACGACGCGAATCGAATGTTGCGCGCAATAGGCTCGAAGCGCCTGCCACTGTTCGAAGAAAAAAAACTGCACGGCGCGGCGGACATCGAGTTCGTCGAGCATTTCCGCGCGTACCTTCTCGATCGCCACCGGATCGCGATGAATCAGTTCGCGGGGCCAGCGATTCCAGCTTTCCAGTTTGAAACGCGCACGCAAGCCATCGAAAAGAACGAAGTCATCGAGCCACCATTGGTTTTGCCGACAGAAGCTTTCATAACGCGAGCGGGCGTTCGGCGGAGCGGAGCGCACGAAATTGCGCGCCGCTTCAAACAGCAAAGGCAGCTTGTGGTGGAAAACCTCCGGGTAATCGACGGACTCGACTCCACCGGCTAGAGCGTCCACCCGGGCACGGTCAATCCAGCCCCGATCGGCAAGCCGCTCCAGGCTGATCAGCAGCGGGTTTCCAGCAAAGGCCGAAGTGGAGGAATAGGGCGAGTTCCCGTAACCGAGCGGGCCCAGAGGCAAAACCTGCCACAATCCCTGACACGCGGAGGCGAGAAAATCCGCGAACGCATACGCCGACGGACCAAAGTCGCCGATCCCGCTGCGCGAAGGCAACGAGGTGGGATGAAGCAAAATTCCGCTGGCGCGCGGGAATGACATTCAGGCTCAGTTCTCAGTTGTCAGTGGGTGGTTATCAGCTCGCAGCACAGACTCAGGACTGGGAACTGCATTTCGCTACGAGCCTTCCTGCCCACCTTGGCGAGTCAGGTTTTTCATCTCTTCCTGATTGACCTTGAGCCGGTTGGACTTTTCCATATCCTTGCGCAGGTTCGTAACAAACAGCCCGAACAAATCGTTCTGCTTGGCTTCGAGGAGCGACTGGCGAATCCCGTCCTTCTTCGCGGCAAATTCCTGATCCGTTGGCGCCTGTTTTTCTAGAAGTTGAGCGACCACGCCATTGCCGCCGGCTGTGATCGGCGCGCTAATCTCGCCGGGCTTCAATGAGAAGATCGCGCTCGCGCTGGCCATGGAACCAATGTCGGGGACCTGGCCATCGGGCGAAACCAGGTCGCTCGTCTTCACCGCCGCACGCAGATCTTTAGCAGCTTTTTTCAAATCGTGCCCAGACTTGGCACGATCGGAGAGTTCTTGCGTCTTCTGTTGCAGCAGAAAGCCAGCGCGCTCGTTCTTGAACTCGCTCTCAACCCGCGAACGAATCTCTTCAAACGTGGGCGTAGCCGGAGGCTTTACGCTCAGCAACTGGAAAACTACGTAGCCTTGTGGCACCTGCACCACATCGGGCGGAGCCTTGTCCGCTTCGTTGAAAACTGCATCCATAAACTGCGGATTCGCAGCCAGTCCAGGCAAGCTATCGGTTCGGCTGAAAAATTCAGTGGCGACCGCCGACTGACCTTTGGCGGCGGCGGCCTTGTCGAATCCGTCAGTACGCGCCTGGCTGAGCAAGGCATTCGCTGCGGTTTCGGTGGCGTGCGCCGTTTTCTGCTGCTTCACTTTCTCCTCGATCTCGCTCTTCACCTCGGCAAGCAGCTTGAGATGAGCTTCCTGCTTGTCTTCAACGTGGATGATATGGAAGCCATAACTGCTCTTTACAACGTCGCTGGTCTGTCCTTTGCCGAGTGAATAGGCAGCCTTCTCGAATTCAGGGACGGTGCGGCCGCGGCCGATCCAGCCGAGTTCGCCCCCGCTCTTGGCGGTGGTGTCATCAGAATATTTTTCCGCGAGCTTGGCAAAGTCCCCGCCCGCCTTGACTTCCTTCAACACCCCTTCAGCTTTCGCGCGCGCATCGGCGACCGCCTTCTCATCTTCCTTCGCACCGGGCGCAGGCAGAGGAGTCTTGATCAGAATGTGGCTGACCTTTACCTGCTCGGGCACGCGGTACTCTTCGCGATGCTGATCGTAATAAGCCTGCAGGTCCTGATCGGTAACCGTCGTCGCCCCCGCCATTTTCGCGCTATCAACGACAACATACTTAATCTGCCGCTTCTCCGGGATGGAGTTGTTGTAGGTCGCTTTGTTACGCTCATAAAAAGCCCTAAGTTCTTCATCGGCGGGGTGCAGGCCCTTCAGGATGTCGGCCTGCGTGATCACGGCATATTCGAACTTCACCTTTGTGTTGCGGCGGTTGAATTCGTCGCGAACTTCGGTGTCCCCCACAAAGGCACTGGTCGAAACCAGAGCGCGCAATTTGCGGACAATAACAAAATCCTTCTCCAGCGCCTCAAACTGAGGAACCGTCATGTCGTTGCGTTGCACGAAGTTTTCGTACTCTTCCTGCCCCACGAACTTGCCGTCAGGAAAAAGCATCGACCCAAGCTGCCCGTGCTGGAGTTCCTCGCGAAGTTCGTCGTCGCTGACGCGCAGACCCATGCGATGGGCCTCGGCAACCAGCGCCTTCTCATTGATGAGTTGCTGGGCAGCCTGACTGGCAAAATAGGGCAGCAGCATACTGGCCTGCGGTCCGCCACGAGGAAACTGCTGCCGGATCATGGCCCTGGCCTCGCGCTGCACCTCGGGCACCGTCACGGTTTGGTCGCCAATCGTAGCGAGTACGCCAGCCGGAGGCGCGCCAATGCCGAGGCTGGAGCCGACCCCGCCGGGGATAAGCGTGATCGCCATCGAGGCACAGATGAGGACGAGTAGTGCGCCCAGAACGATCTTCACGGTTGGCCCTGCATTTTGAAGCTGTCGAATCATATTGGGATGACTCCGTTAGTAACTCCGTCAGATTGCTTCCCGCTGGAAGCCAGAATTTATGATTATAAACTAGCGATGTCTCCGATAAATTCGTGGCATGGATAGAAATGCTTTGAAGGGGCGCGGCTTCAGCCGCGTCGCAACCCAAATTATTGAAGATGGGGCCTCGGCCCCTGAGGTAAATAGCGCAGAAATGCCCTATTGAATCGAATTAACAAAGATGCTATGAACTTAAGGCGGCTCCGGCAGCATGGGTCGCGGCTTTCCATCTTTAATTTTTGAAGGACACTTTTGTGAAGATACTCCGGCTCTTCATCCCATTCTTTGCGCTTGCGGTCGCAGTCGCCCAGCCCAGCTTCCAGCCGGCTCCTGCCCTCACGCTCCCATTGCGCCAGGGGTGGGCCCTGCAGTCTTCCGCGAAAGTAACGGCAACGGGCGAAGCCATCTCCAGCCCGTCATTGAATGCCACATTCCAGACCAAGAACTGGATCCAGGCGGATGTTCCAACGACGGTGGTGGCGGCGCAAATAAAGAGCGGGCTGCTGCCAGATCCTTTTTACGCCATGAATATGCGGCAGTACCCTGGCGTCAGCTATCCCGTTGGGTTCAATTTTTCAAATATTCCGATGCCGCCGGATAGTCCATACGCGGCTTCGTGGTGGTACCGCAAAGAGTTTACGCTGCCCAATGTGTACGCCGGAAGAACTGTGTGGCTGAATTTCCGCGGCATCAACTACCGCGCCAACATTTTTCTCAACGGAAAGCAGATCGCCAACTCGAACGAAGTCGCGGGCGCATGGCGGACCTACGAATTCAACGTTACTTCCGCCGTCAAGCAAGGAGCCAACGTGCTTGCGGTGCAGGTATGGGCGCCGACCGAGAACAGCCTGGCAATCACTTTCGTGGACTGGAATCCATCGCCCCCCGACAAGAACATGGGACTGTGGCATGAGGTTTATTTGACGACCAGTGGACCGGTCGCGCTGCGGAATCCGTCAGTGCTCTCCAAAGTGGATTTGCCCGCGGATACTACCAGTGCAGCCCACTTGACCGTAACCGCGCTGCTGAACAATGGCAGCGATCACCCGGTAAAAGGGACGCTGAAAGGCAGGATTGAGAACATCGAATTCGCGCAACCGGTGGAACTGGCGGCGGGCGAGTCGAAAGACGTGGTCTTCTCGCCGGATCGGTATCCGCAGCTCAACCTGAGCAATCCGCGGCTGTGGTGGCCGGCCCAGATGGGGACACCGAATCTGTACGATCTGCATCTTTCGTTCGAGATTGGAAGCGAGCTTTCCGATTTGTCCCGGACGAAGTTCGGCATTCGCGAGATCACATCCGAAGTCGCCGAGCACGCGCCGAATCGCTTCAAGCGCCTGTTCAAGGTCAACGGCAAGAACATTCTGATTCGCGGCGGCGGCTGGACACCCGACATGATGATGCGCGAAACCCCGGAGCGGCTCGCCGATGAGTTTCGCTACGTGCGCGACCTGGGGCTAAATACGGTCCGGCTGGAAGGCAAACTTGAAACCGAGGAATTTTTCGAAATGGCGGACCAGCAGGGCATCCTGGTAATGGCCGGATGGTGCTGCTGCGACTTCTGGGAACACTGGGGAAATTGGAAAGAGGAAGACTTCGACATCGCAAAATATTCTTTGCGCGACCAGATGTATCGGCTGAGGAGCCATCCGAGCCTGGTCATGTGGCTGAATGGCAGCGACAATCCTCCGCCACCTGACGTGGAGGAGATGTATCTGAAGGTTGAAGCCGACTTGCGCTGGCCGAATCCGGTAGTGTCTTCGGCCACGGCCAAGCCGACCACGGTCACAGGCGAAAGCGGTGTGAAGATGAGCGGGCCTTATGAATACGTGGCGCCTTCGTACTGGGCAACGGATCCACATCTTCAGAAGGAAGAAAATTCCTGCAACCCGGGCGGGTGCGGCGGCGCCTACGGTTTCAACACTGAAACCAGCATGGGACCGGCGGTTCCGCCCATTGAGAGCGTTCAGCGCATGGTTCCCAGGAATCATCTCTGGCCAGTGGATGAGTACTGGAATTTCCATGCGGGCGGCGGGGCTTTCAAGACCATGCAAGTGTTTACCGATGCGCTGAATGCTCGCTACGGAAAGGCCAGCAGCGCGGAAGACTTCACCTACAAATCTCAGCTCATGACCTACGAAGGCGTGCGCGCCATGTACGAGGCCTACAGTCGCAACAAGTACACTTCGACGGGCGTCGTCCAGTGGATGCTGAATAACGCGTGGCCTTCGATGATCTGGCATCTCTACGACTATTATTTGCGGCCGGGCGGCGGATATTTCGGCGCGAAGAAAGCCCTGCAGACGCTCGATCCGGTCTATGGCTACGACGATCGCTCCGTGTGGCTGGTGAGCAGCCAATATGTGGATGCCAAGGGCCTGAAGCTGGCGGCGCGTGTGTTCAATGTGGATGGAACGCAGAAGTTTTCCAAAGAAACTTCGCTGGATGCGGCTGCCGATAGCACTGCGAAAGTGTTTGAGCTTCCGCAGATCGAGGGACTCTCGCCGGCATACTTCCTCGATCTTCGTATCACCGATGGCAGCGGCAAGCTGGTCGGGTCAAACTTCTACTGGCTCTCGACAAAACCGGAAACAGTCGACTGGGCAAAGTCGAACTGGTATACGACTCCGACCGCGTCGTATGCGGACTACACCGCGCTTGCTCAGTTGCCAAAGGTGAAGCTGAATGTATCGAGTCGCAGTGAGCGCACCGGCAATAGCACAAATGAAAATGAGATGACCCGCGTGACCGTGGAAAATCCCAGCAAGACTGTGGCGTTTTTTGTACGCCTGAAGCTCAACAAGGGTAAAGGTGGCGAGGAAATACTGCCGGTTGTCTGGCAAGACAATTACCTTTCGCTGCTGCCCGGTGAAAAGCGGGAGATCACCGCAACGTATCGCGCCGGTAGCATGGGAACGGCGAAACCAGAGATCGAAGTGGAGGGGTGGAACGTGGAGCAGTCTTGGTAATTGCGTAAAAGAAGGTTTCAGGGTTTCAAATTACAAATTACAAGATTACAACTTCTCCTCGGCCTCGTCCGCGGGCAGATCAAAGTTAACCAAGTCTCCGCGGAAGCCACGCGTCTTCCAGGCCCCGAAGGCGATGCCCACAACCATCCAGATGGCACCGGCGATCTTGGCCTTAGGACTGAGGCTGAGCCAGAGCAACAAGCAGATCACAAAGCCTAAAACGGGTGGCACAACAAAAGACAGCGTCCTTTTTTGTTCGCGCACCACATAGCGCATGAACGCCGCGGCGTTCACGCCCATGAAGGCAATGAGCGCGCCGAAATTGAGCATCTCCGCGCCCAGACCATAACTCATCACGAACGCGCCGATCAGCGCAATTGCGCCCACAAACAACACGTTATTCCGCGGCACTCGATGCTTCGCGTCCACCACTCCGAAAAAAGACTTCGGGAGCGCGTTGCTTCTTCCCATACCGTAGAGCAGGCGGGCAGCGCCGATCTGCGAGCCCATGCCCGATCCGAAGTTCGCTACCAGCAGGGTAAATCCGATAATGCCAAACATCGGCTTCCAGGCTCGCCCAGCGACGTGAACAAAGGCCGTGTCAACGTCCGGAAAAGGCTGCGATGCGGGCCAGATCAACTGCGCGACGTACACCTCAACCGCAGATAAAATGCCGATCACCACGCAGGTCAGCACCGTTGCCAGCAGAATATTGCGGCGCGGGTTTTCCGCTTCTTCCGACAGCGTTGAGATGCCGTCGAAACCGATATAGGTGAGCACCGCGATCGATGTTCCACCAAGCACGGCCTTGGTGTTCCACAAACTCGGGTCGTAAAAGGGCCGTGTATAGAAGCCCGCGCTGTCGTGCGGGTTCCCCAGAATGTAGCGTGCCGCCACCACAAAAAAAATAGCAATCACCACGCCCATCCCCGCAGCCAGCGCCGAGTTCACGCGAGCCGACGTTTTCACTCCCTGAATATTCAGGAGCGTAAACACCAGCGCAAAGAAAACAGCCCATGCCCAGTACGGCACGCCGGGAGCAAACACGTGCGCCTGCTGGCTGCACCAAATCGTGCAGATGATCGGATTGAGCATGTAATCCATCACCATGCTCCAGCCAGTGACATAACCAAGAGCGGGATTGATTTCCTGGCCGACGTATGTGAAGGCCGAGCCGGCGCTGGGATATGCGCGCGCCATGCGGCCATAGCTGATGGCGGTGAACAGCATCGCCACCAGGGCGATCAGGATGGTCGTAACCACGTGCCCATGTCCGCGATCGCTGAGCACCCCGAACACGGACATCGGCGCGACCGGCTGAATCACGATGATGCCGTACAGAATCAGATCCCAAAGCGTAAGCGAGCGCCTGAGACGCGGAGCATCAGCGGGCGGGTTGGCGGTTGAGCTCATTGACGGCCTTAAAACAAATCCCCATTATCCCGGGCAGATAACGGGGTTCGAGAAACACCTGTGTGGCTAGCAAGGTCGCAAACAGCGCTGCTTGCCGCCTTTCTCAAAATCCACTCGAATTCTATACGGCAGGCACATTCTGTCAACGAAAAAACGCGCATATTAAAACGATTCTTGCCGAAGTTCAGAACACAAGTGCTTCCGGAGCCGGCAAAGCGGCCGTTTCCTTGATTCCCTGTCCTTCGGTGATCGAGTGAATCTTGTCCGCAGCCACGTCTTTGAAGCTCTCCACCTTGCCGTTTGGCCAGCGTACTTCCACCAAGTCAATTTTTGTCGCCGATCCCAGGCCGAAATGCAGACGCAGATCGTTCTGCGAAAGATAACTGCCGCCACCGCGCACTTCGTCGAACTGCGTCATTCCTCCGGCTTGAATGGTGACACGCGAACCGATCGCGGCGCGATTGCTTTTTGTTCCGGTCAGATGGAAGAGCACGCGATGGTTCGCGATCTTATTTGTATTGAGCAGCAGTGACGGCGGTTCACCGACGTTGAGCACGACGATATCGACATTGCCGTTGTTGGCGATGTCGCCGAAAGCAGCGCCCCGCCGGGATTTCAGCGGCATGTCGGCGAACCCAGCCAGCTTCGAAACTTCTTCGAACGTTCCGTTGCGCAGATTACGATGCAACAGCATCGGTTCAGCGTAGGCGGCGCTTCCCTTCACTGTGTCCATCTGCGGATAGACGTGTCCGTTGGCTACGAACAGATCGAGCCAGCCATCATTGTCCATATCCAAAAATGTTGTCCCCCAGCCGACCAGCGGCAAGCTGGGCTGGCCGAGATGCGATGGCATGGCGACATCTTCGAATCCACGCGACCCCTGGTTGTGATAAAGCGTGTTGGGCTGGTCGGCAAATTCCGTCACGAACATCGAGAGGCGTCCGCTGTGATCGTAGTCGCCCCACGTCACGCCCATGGAGCCGAGCGCCTGACCTTCACCATTCAGCGCAATGCCGCCGACCATGGCCTCGTCGCTGAACTTGCCATTGTGATTGTTGTGATAGAGATGATTGGGAGTGGCGTCGTCGGCAACAAACAGATCGGGCCAGCCGTCGTTGTCGTAGTCGCCCCAGCTGGCACCCAGTCCATAGTATTTTTCGGGATCGTCTACACCGGCTTTTTTCGAGACTTCTTCAAACGTTCCGTCGCCACGGTTGCGGTAGAGCAGATCGGTTTCCCCCTCCATGCCCCACGGTCCGCACTGCACCGGAGCGCCTTTGAACTGGCAGAACTTGGTCGAGCCAAAAGCGGGCAGGTCGCTCATTTCCACGTGAACATACCGTGAGACAAACAAATCGACGTTTCCATCGCGGTCGTAATCTGCCCAAGCCGCGCCCGTAGAGAAACCGCCTCCGCGCACTCCTGCCTTGTCAGTCACGTCTTCGAAAATGCAATTGCCTTTGTTGCGATAAAGCGCATTCCCGCCGTAGCCGGTAACGAAAAAATCAAGGTTGCCATCGTTGTCGAAGTCGGCGACAGCAACGCCCATGCCCCAACCTTTGCGACTGAGTCCGGCCTTCTCGGTGATGTCGGTGAACTTGAGGCCGGCATCCTGATGCCAGAGCGTGACGAGGAGATCGCCGCCCTGCTTATAGCGATCGACAGTCGATCCATTCACCATCACGATATCGAGTTTGCCGTCATTGTCGCAGTCGAACAGGCCCACGCCACCGCTCATGGATTCGATGACGTAGTATTTTTCTGCCGAGGAAAAGTGAGAGGCGGTAAGGCCGGCTTGGACTGCGATGTCGCGAAAGATGGGAACGGGGGCAGTGAGTTTGGGCGGAGGAGGTTTCTTCTCAATGCGGGCGGGGGGAATTTTCGCTGGCGGTCCCATTGGACTTTGGGGCGCGGTTTGCGCAGACAGCAGGCTGCCGAGAACCGCAAATAGAACTGCCATTCGGCCGCGCTTACAAGGCGCTTGTGAAGTCATCGCAGACTTCTGCCTTTGTTCTCGATCTCCGGGCTAATCGGTATTACGTCTGGATTGTTGGTTTCCAAAATTACCTTCAGACCCTCATAGTTGAGCTTGTAAATACGCCAAACACGCTCTTTGAGCCTGGTCATTGCTCGCCGCTCAGGAAGGTGTGTGTCGTAGGTCCGAGTGATGAGCAACCGCCGACACTCATAGGCAAGATTGTCGGCGGCTTGCAACATCAAATAGTCCTGCTCGTTCTCGTAGAGCAGCGGCAGTAAGGGTTTCGAGCAAATTGGATTCTTTTCCGCAAATTCATCAAACATCTGGCTGGCTCTGCCCTTGTATTGTTCTTGATAGTCGAATATTGGACGCACCAACCCTTGTTGCGATGGAGACAAAATGCTGTTCAGGCTATTCATTTGGAGGCCGGATTCCATCAGCACAAGCTGGGCACAGAAGAAATAGGGAGCGGGCACCGACCGATTGACTCTCTTATACTCCTTAACGATCCGGTGATAATCCGGCAATAGCAACACCGCTCCGAAGCCAACCAGAAGATCAAAGCCAACAATTATGTCGATGGACTCAATTTTTATTTTGTCGAAAAGGGCCTTCTCCCTTGCGGAGAATAATCGTTTCGTCACATTCTTCGGGTCGTCGCGGAACTTAGCAAATTGTCCTTCCCCGGCATTCAGTTCCGACGCTTTGAAATACTCCAAGTCATACTTTTCTAACATCCGCTCTTTCCATGCTAGGTCAAAATGGACGCAATCATACTGATGACCCATGAATCCTGCGACTGCATAAGCACGTTCGTTATCGTCGCTCTCGTCATAATATGAGGCTGCATGCCACATCGAGAATCTTCCTTCATGGTCAGTCAAGCATGTTGTAACCCTATTTGGGATATTGAAACGAATACCCACCCGCCTCATTCCCCGACATGAACCTGGTGTTGTATTCAAGCAAGTAATTCAGGTGCTCGGCATCGGACGGAAACGACTTGCCCGGATACGGATAGGTGCGCATGTCGCGGAATGGCAGAGGGTCCACCGTATCACCGCGGTAGGCGTAGAAGTCCATATCTTTTTCATATCCGTTGGCGATGAAGAAATAGTCGCGCACCCATCCGCGGGGCAAGGCGGGCAGTTTCGTCGGATCGAAGTCGAGCGCGACTTCATCGCCCGATCCGAAAACGGCAAATTCATCGTCGATCGATTCAAGCAGCGGCCGCACATCGCCGTAACGCGTGTAAGCGCCGGCGGGCCGCGTGTAAGGGCCAGTGGCGCTGGCCTTTTCGTAAATGTATTTCACGTTGCCCGGCGGCTGGTCTTCGATCTTCAGCGGGAAGCCGTGAAAATTCAGTTCAGCGCGCGCGAGCGGTACCGGCGTCAGGCGGGCGCTCTGATCCTGGCTGGTGCGGCTGATCAGGATGTTGTCCCAGTAGATCTGCAGATTCGTGGTGATGCGAATGCGCCGCGTGCCCGGCGGAAGTTTGCCGGTGAGATCGGCGGTCATGGTGCGCGCGCCGCCCGCGGGGAATCCCATGTCATCGACGACGCGGACCCATTTTGTTTTCGCGTCGCTTCCAGTCGAGTTGCCCGCCGCAACCTGCGCTTCGACATACGGCGCAAACGGCCGCAGGTGCGCTTGATCGGCGGCATACATGCTGGTCGCGGAGAAATATTCGATCTCGCCGTGCATCAGCAGCCACAACGGACCGCCGCGGTACGGCTCGCCGAGATCGAGCTCCAGGCTGTGGGGCTCGGTGAATCCCAAGAATGAAAGCACTTTGAAGTCGCCGAAATAGCGATGCGCGAGCAAATCGGGAAGCACGTTGTGGCCATGCTCATCCCACGCACCGGCGGGCGGACGCGCGTCGCGGCTGAACACAACCTTGAACGGCGGGTAAGGCGGATTGCTGGCGAAATATTCGTTGGGATCGACTTCGACATCGGCGGGATGATCGACGGCGAGCAATTGCACCTGATCGAGGTAAACGGATTCTTCAAGCGGCTCCATGAAGCGGAAACTCAGCTTGCCATTTTTTTCGCGGAGCGAGGCGCGATCGAGCTTGATGGATTCGGTAGGACGAGCAATGTTACGCACAACTTTAGAGCTGGCTTCATACTTAGAGCTGGTTTCAGAAATCGGCTTTGGGTAGAGCACGGCTTCAGCCGTGCCGTTCAGGGCTTGGAAGGAAACGGGCTTTAGCCCCTGAGGGACGGCGTTGCCATCGCCAGCCGCCATCCAGTGTCCAACCACGCCCGCGCCAAGCATGTCTCCAACAAGCTTGTATTCGTGGCCGTCCCATGCAAATAAAGTTGGGCAGGAACTGCCGCGGCGATCCATTTCGAGAAAATCCTGACGCTTGTTGGCGGCGACTTCAATCTCATCCTGCAAAACGCCCGTCGGCCACAACATGCGGACGACATCGGCTTCTTTCGCCTGTCCGAGACCGATGGTCAGGTAGGGTGAGTTCTGTCCCAGGTAGCCGGACGATCCGTACACCTCAAACTTCTGCCGCAGCCCGGCGGAGAAGACTTCAACTTTCGTGCCGATGGCGCTCTTGTTATCGTTCAAGCCCTTGAGCGCGAGGCGCAGCGAGTTATTCTTGTTGCCACCTTCGTTGCGGAGCAGCACGGCGGGCCCGTGGTTTTGCGTGATCAGAAGATCGACGGCGCCGTCGTTGTCATAGTCGCCGACGATGATGGCACGCGGCTCCTTAAGTTGAATTTTGTCGAGGCCCGTTTCGGCAGTGACATCTTTGAAGCCGTCGGGCCCGAGATTGCGGAAGATACGGACTTCGCCCTTGCCCTCTTTCGTCTCGCCGACTGCGACGAGATCGACCCATCCGTCGTTGTCGTAATCGATGGCAGCAACGCCAAAGCCCTTTACCCAATCTACTTTGGGTAGCTGTACCTGCTCGAACGCCTTGCCTTGCTTGTTCTGCCAAAGCGTAATGCCGGGCGCAAGGACGTGTGTGAAGGCTATGTCCATCCAGTCGTCGTGATTAAAGTCGAGGATGGCAACGCCAAGGGTTTTCTCGGGTTTCAGTCCGGTCCAGGGCTGGCGCGCTGGGAATTTTCCTTCCCGGGGATTCTCAAAGATCGTAGCCACTTCGCCTGTAACAACGAGGTCAACGGCGCGATCGTTGTTGTAGTCGGTCCCAACAGCCGCCGTGTGGAAGCCACCAGTTAAAAGTCCAGTCTCTCGGCTGACGTCAGTGAAGGTACCGTTTCCATTGTTGCGCCAGACTTGGTCTTTCCACTCCGGTTCGCTTTTCGCAATATACAAGTCCAGATCGCCATCGTGGTCGTAATCAATGAAAGTAACACCGACATTAAAACCCTCGGCTTTGATTCCGGCAGCCTCAGTGACATCTTTGAATGTTCCGTTTTTCTCGTTGTGCAGCAACAGGACGCGGTGCCTAAAGCTCACAACCAAGTCCGTGGCGCCGTCGTTGTCATAGTCGCCCGCCGTGCACCCGATACCATGCAGGCTGGGATCGAGTCCGGACGCTTTCGTGACATCCTCAAACTTGCCGTTGCCGAGGTTGTGGTAAAGGCCGAAACCGCCTTGCGGCCCATCATCCGCGACAAACAGATCCACTCGCCCGTCCCCGTCGTAATCCAAGAAGCAGGCACCCGTACCAACGATGCCTTCCTCGAAGTGCCTTTGAACCTTGCCGCCCTCCATTGTCGCGGATCCTATGGGGCTGGACTTGGTTACGATCCCCGCCTTCTCCGTCACATCCACAAACCTCACCGGAATCGCCGCCGCCACCTTCTCGACCGTCACCGGCGATTCTTCCGCGCGCGAATACTTCCCCTGCTCGCCATAGGACAGGCTGATGGGCAAGCCCAACTTGTTCTGCGTGATGTACTGGAACTTCTTCATCGCTTCGTGAGCGGGATCGGCCTGGCCGGATTGCTGGTAGGCTCGCGCCAGTCCGAACTGAGCGGAGGCGTGGTGCGGGTCGAGCTTTAAGGCGTGCTCGAAGGCCGCGATCGCTTCGGGAAATTGCTTTAGCTGTGCATAGGTCGATCCGAGGAAGTACCAGGTGTCGGCGTCGTTCGGATCAATTTCAGTGACGTGGCGAAACGCGTCGACGGCCGAGCCCGCATCCGACGAGTTCTTGGAATAGAGGCCGAAGTTGTACCAGGCGTGGGCATCTTTAGAGTTTTTCGCGGTAGCTTTTTCAAGCAACACCTTCGCTTCGTCGCCGCGCTGCAGGTTGAGCAGCGCCACTCCGCGATTGACGGCCGCCACCTCTAACGCCGGATCATTGGCAGCCGCTTCTTCGAACGCCTTCAAAGCTTTTTCAAAAAGCTGCTGGTTCATGTAAGCGACGCCGATGTTGTTGCGCCGGGCCGCTTCCTGCGGATTGGTAGCCGGACCGCTCGCGGCCAGTAGCGCGACGAGTAGTACAAGAAGAACGGTGGAGACGAGGGCGATGTTGAGCGTCTTGGTCATCGTGGGTTAAAAAATGATTTTATCCGAATGCCCGGATGGATAGAGAACTGCAAGTTATTTCTTCCCGTAAGGCCGCGACCCCATCACGCCTTTCGCTTCCTGGATCGTAACGGTCTGCCCGGTCGCAACGTTTGAGAGCTTGTCCACCTGCCCGCTGGGCCAGTCGATTTCGACCGTATCGGCTTTGGTTTTCGATCCCATGCCGAAGGTCAGCACCAGTTCGCTCTGCGAAAGATAGCTGGAGCCGGTCTTCATGGTAAGCCACTGCTTGTCGCTCCCGGCACTGATGCGGACGACTGCGCCGATTCCGTCGCGGTTGGATTTTGTCCCGACGAGTTTTATGCGCAGGCTCTGGTTGGTGCCGCCCTGGTTGAGGTAGAGATGCGCGGGGCCACCGTTGGTCATGAGCAGGACATCGAGCGCCCCGTCATTATTGATGTCGGCGTAGGCGGCGCCGCGCGCGACTTTCGGAGCGGCAAACGCGCTCCCGGCCTTATCCGTAACTTTGTTAGTGACTTCTTCGAATTTCCCGTTCCCGAGATTACGGAACAGGTGCGGCGGCTCAGCATAGCTGACGCGCTTCTGCACGATCTCGATCTGGTCTTCGATGTGGCCGTCGGCGATGAGAATGTCCTGCCAGCCGTCGTTGTCGTAGTCGAAAAAAAAGCAGCCGAAGCCGAGGGTTGTTAGAGTCGCGCGGCCGACTTCCGAGCGCGGAGCTTCATCCACGAACAGGCCGTTGCCTTCGTTGTGGTAGAGCGAGAACATCTGGTTGGCAAAGTTTGTAATGATCAGGCTGGCGCTGCCGGAACGGTCATAGTCGGCGGCATCGACGCCCATGCCAGCGCGGGCCACGCCATCTTCGCTGAAGGCGATGCCGGCGGAAACTGCGCGCTCTTCGAAGGTGCCATTCTTTTTATTCAGGTAGAGCTTGTTGGGCTGCGTGTCGTTGGCGATCAGGATGTCGGGCCATCCGTCGTTGTTGTAGTCGACGATGGCGACGCCGAGACCCTTTGAGGTTGGATCGTAAAGTCCCGCTTTCTTCGTAGCGTCTTCGAACTTTCCGTTGCCGAGGTTGTGCCAGAGGCGGGCCGACGTTCCCTTATACGATTCGGGCATGCAGTAAGACTTGTGCGAGCCATCGAGCGTGCAGTAAAGGTCGGTCCGCTCGGACCACTGCACATAGTTCGCAACAACGAGATCGAGTCTGCCGTCGCGATCGTAATCGACCCATGCCGCACCCGTGGAGAATTCGTTTGGGCCCCAGAGTCCCGCGGATTTCGTCACATCGGTGAAAGTTCCATTGCCATTGTTGTGGAAGAGATGGCTCTGGCCTACCGCGGTAATGAAAATGTCGTCGAAGCCGTCGTTATCGTAGTCGCCAACAGTTGCGCCAAGTCCGAACAGCGAAATACCGAGGCCAGACGTGCGAGTCACGTCGGTGAAAGTTCCGTCATGGTTGTTGTGGTAGAGCTTCAACGTGGTCGTACCGCTTTTGGCGTGGCCGGGCCAGTCCTGACCGTTGACAAGCAGGATGTCGGGAAAGCCATCGTTGTCGTAATCGATGAAAGCGCAGCCGGGGCCCATGGTTTCCGGGAGCCATTTCTTCCCGAAGGCTCCGTTGTTATGGGTGAAGTGAATGCCGGCCTGGGCGGTGATGTCGCGGAAGGTGATGGTCTGTGCCTGCGCGACGCTTACCATAACTAGCAGAAAAGGCAACATCCACCACAGAGACACGGAGGCACGGAGAAAAGCGCTCTTGGCTTTTAGCTCTAGGCTTTTAGCTAAAGGCCAAAAGCTAAGAGCTAAAAGCGGTTTGGCTATGTGTCTCTGTGACTCTGTGATGGATTTTCTTTTGAACGTGCGCATCACCTTTGGGCCCCGGGAGTTGTGGTAGCGCGGGTTACTGCCCGGCTTTGCCCGGCTCGACGGCCGAGAGCGTCCGTCCCTACGCGGGTTGTGGGGACGGCGTGCGGCGTAGTCGTGGCGCGAATTGTGGTTGCGCCATGGGTCGCGGTGACTGGCAGCGGGACTGACGTGTGCTCGTGGATACTCTGGCGTTCATTGTTGTCTTCGGGATTGAGCTGGCGGTAGGGACCGGTGATCGCTTGCGAGGCTTCGTCGGCTTTGAAGCGCAGGTAGCGAGCCTGATGCTCCTGGGACATCTTTTCGTCACCGAGACCGTTGTAGCAGAGCATGAGGTTGTAGTGCGCCTGCAAATCCTCGGGATCGACGGCGAGCACCTGCTGCAGTACTTTCACGGCGTCGGAATACTTGCGCTCGAGAAAAAGAACGCGGCCAAGATTGTTCAGCGCCACGCGGTCGCGGGGATACTGCGCGAGCACGATTTGCAAATGCGCGGCGGCCTGATCGTAGTTTCCCGCGGCCTTCATCAGCGATCCGTAAAAGAAATTGGCTCGCGCCAGCTTCGAGTCGATCGCCAGCGCTTTCTTAAGAACGGTGCGGGCGCGAGCGAGGTCGCCTTCCTGCAGGGCGGCGCGTCCGATGTTCACCCAGCCATCGGGATTCTGCGGATCGGCCTCGGTGACTTTTTCGAAGGCAGCCTGCGCGGCTTTCAGATCGCCTTGCAGCAACAGACCGATGCCGTAATCGTTCCAGCGCTGCCAGTCTTCTTTCGCAAGCTGGGTTTTGGGCTGCGGCGCGGGCGCGTTCGCCGGCAAAACGTCGATGGCTACTTCGTTCTGCGCAACCACCACGATTGGGACATCGGGAATTTTCTCCGACTTTGCGGAAACTCCGTCGAGCGATTGGGTGAACGTATATTTTGTATCGTCGTAGTCGGGCGTAACCGAGGCGGGCGCGACCCCGGGCTTCGATTGACTGCTGTCGCGCTCGTTGTCGCGCTTGTTGTCGCGCTTACCGGCAAACGCAAACTGCGTGTTCCACCACGCGAACTTGCGATAGCAGAGCCGCGCGGTCAAGGTGATTTTTCTGCCCGTCTTCTTGGGGACTTTCATGCGGAAGTGCACCGTATCGGCGGCGCCGGGCGGGATCAGACGCACGTATACGACGGCCCGCGTGGACCAGGCATTGCGCTTGTTAATCGGGTTGCCGTGCGCATCCACTTGGAGCGAGCGATAGAAATGCGCGCCTTTTTCGACCGGGCCCTTGCCCTCGTCTGCAACCATGCCGCTCCAAAAAATCGTCTGCCCTTTGTCATCGACACCTTTGAGTTCGAGCCATGTATCGTAGGCATCCACCGTGCCGCCCGGAAAGAAATGTCCGATGCGCTTGGTGCGGACCACGACATCGACGCGCACGGTGTCGCCGCGACGCACCGCCGGCTGCACGCGGTTGAGAGGCGCGGTGACGGGAGCGGCCTCACCGGCGGAGCCGGGTGTGATCTTCGCTTCCGCTTCTTCTCCCACGGCAAAGGTGGTTGCCAGTTCGTGTTGCGCGATCGCTCCTGTTTTTAGTGAGGCACTCGCCGGCGAAACCGCAAAGATATCCACCGTAAGAGCACCGCTGGTCAGGAAATCTTCGGTGGCCTTCAACTGCGCCGTATCTTCGTTGGCCGTGGGCAGTGCGGTGTTGGCAGCGGGGAAACGGTGGGAGTGGACCTTGCCGGCAATGTTGCCCATGTCGTTGGAGCGTTCGAGCGGCATGTGGCAATCCGCGCATTGCTGCGGTTTCGCCGGGTAGTAGAACGACCGCGCGCCCTCTCCGGAAACACCGCTGGCCTGCCAGTTGTCGTATTCATTGAAACCGCGAATCCAGCGGTAGTGATTGACCGGCATGTCGAGGTGCACCTTGTGGCAGGAGGAGCAGAACTCCGCCGTCTGATACTTCATGAATGGCTTGAGGAACACGCGGCGGTGCGGCTCCGGATTCAGCTTGATCATGAAGTCGTGCAGGGTGCGAACCACCGGATTCTTGCTGGCCGCGAGTTCGTGCAGCTTGGGATACTCAAGGTAGAAATCGCCCTGCCCCATCGTACTTTTTACGCTTGCGATGGAATGGCACATCATGCAGCCGAGTCCGGCCTGGGCTTCGGGCGTATGCACGATCTGCTTGATGGGCGTGTCCATCTTGCCGGCGTAGAGCACGGCCGGGTCATGGCATCCGCCACACCATTTTGAAGGCTGCGTGCCGATCGTGTCCTGCATGTACTCGATCGACTTGCGATACCACTGATTGTTGAACGACGAAAAATGGTGGGCCGAGCTGTTCCACTGGTTGTAAATATCCTCGTGACAGCGCTTGCAGGATTCCGATTCCATGAAAAACTTGCTGGGAATTGTTTCTCCGCCATACACCTGCGCGGAACTGGGAAAAAATGGGCCGGTGGGGCCGTCGCCCTCGCCATTCATAGTGAGGGGCGGGAGGGCGGGATTTACAATGCGCCCACGCTGGCTCCAGCGAGCTTCGCGGAGATAGCGAGCCACGGGTGCCAAAACCGCTAACACGGCGAGCACGGCGGCAATGCGAAGAACAGTATGACCACGCAGCCATCCTTGATTGCCAACTCGGGCCGCAGCGATTAGGCCGGCGCCAAGAAAGCTCAAGCCGAGGTGAACGTAGACCAGAGGCCATTCTGTACGCAGCGTTCCGGTGTAAATCAGAACCAGTCCCAGGATCGCGCCGACAAACAGAAAATCCATTCCCACGCGGACGAGGAACTCACCCTGACGCCGCCAACGCGCGAGCCGGAGCAGCAGCAAGACTGAAGCCCCGACGCCGGCAACGGCATGCAGCAACACCACTCCGGCATACAGAACATTCGCTTGCGGGAACGCATAAAGATAAATCGCGGACACAACAAGGAACCCGATCAGGAGCCGCAGCACTCGATTCACAGAAATTCCACCAGGAGACATGATAGATGCCAGCGATGCACATAAGAGGCTGCAGCGGTGGGAGGCAACAGATTATCGCTTTGCGGGAAGCGGTGTCGAGAGTGATTGCAAAAAAGGGCGCTGCTTTTCTTTTGGAGTAGTTCTTTTTAATTAGTTCTTCGCAAGCATTTGGTGGCGCCCTAATGGAAACAGATTAGGTCGCCAAAATATTTCCTCGCATTGCTGACTTCCCTGCCACTCTGCTACTTTGAATAGTTTCCCGTTCGCTGTCTGCTGACTTTGTGGGGTAAGACGTAATGCCGGCCATCAAATTTCGTGGTGTGGACTTCATCGACTTCGACACGTTGCTGAACGACGACGAGCGCCTGGTGCGCGATACCGCGCGCAAGTTCATCGAAGACAACCTCGTCCCGATCATCGAGGAGTGCAACCGCGCCGGCCGCTTCCCGCGCGAATTGGTGAAGCCCATGGCCGATCTCGGATTCTTCGGCGCCTCGCTGAACGGCTACGGCTGCGCCGGCATGTCGAACGTCGAATATGGCCTGGTCACGCAGGAACTGGAACGCGGAGATTCCGGCGTGCGCTCGTTTGTCAGCGTGCAGTCGGCGCTGGTGATGTATCCGATTTATACCTTTGGCACTGACGAGCAGAAAAACACCTGGCTGCCCGCGATGCAGAAAGGCGAAAAACTAGGCTGCTTCGGATTGACCGAGCCCGACTTCGGGTCGAATCCCGGCGGCATGAGGACGCGCGCTCGTAAAGTTGGAAAAGAATATGTGTTGAACGGCGAAAAGATGTGGATCACCTCGGGCACGATCGCCGATGTGGCGGTGATCTGGGCCAAGGTCAGTTCCGAAGATGACGAAGATGTCGTTCGCGGTTTTCTGGTGGAGACCGACCGTCCTGGATTCAAGGCCGATGACATTCACGGGAAATGGTCGCTGCGCGCTTCGGTGACATCAGGCTTGTCGCTCCAGGATGTGCGGATCCCCGAATCGAACCTGTTGCCGGGAACGGGCGGATTGAAGTCTCCGCTAATGTGCCTGAACCAGGCACGCTATGGAATCTCCTGGGGCGCGGTAGGCGCGGCGATGGCGTGTTACGACTGCGCACTGCAGTATTCGTTATTGCGGAAACAATTCCGCGATCAGCCCATCGCTTCCCATCAACTCGTGCAGGAGAAGCTCGCCTGGATGATCAGCGAGATCACAAAGGCGCAGTTGCTCGTGCTGCAAGTCGGCCGCTTGAAAGACGCTGGAAAAGTGCAGCACCAGCACATTTCGATGGCAAAGAGAAATAACGTCTGGATGGCGCTGGAGTGTGCGCGCCTGTCGCGAGATATTCTCGGCGCGAACGGCGTGGCCGACGACTACCCCATCATGCGCCACCTAATGAACCTTGAAAGCGTGAAGACCTATGAGGGCACGCATGATATCCACACGCTGATTATCGGGGCGAGCGTGACCGGGATTGAAGCGTTCTAGAGGTCTTACGCGCGTAGTTTCCTGTCGCTAACCACGATCGTCTCCGCTATCCGGTCGTGCACGCAGCAGCGGTTGGGGGTGGTGAAGTACTGAACAAGGCCGAAACCTCCTTCCAGCATGGAAGCGCCGTATCCCAAAGCGCGCTCCATCGACTGCCAGAAGGTGATGCGCTTGTGGACCAGCGACACAACGCGGATTCCGACGATGCGCTTGCCTAGAGTGCGTCCGTTGCCCCAAAACAGGGTCAAGCCGAAGTAGAGAACCAGGAAGATTACGTTGGACAGTTCGTGGAAGTCCCCGTGAAGGTCAATGGGAATATTGGAGTCTCGGCCGTGAGCCAGCCATTGAATAAGAAACATTGCCGGGATGTACGCGATCAGGACCGCGACCATATCGACGAGGAATGCCGCCGCGCCGGCCTTAAAAGACGCCAGTGGCAGACCAGCTAAAGATTCCATTCTCTCTGTGGCGTGCGGTGCATAGCTGCGCGGGGCTGACGTTTTCCGCTCGGTTGCGGCCAGTGACATAAGTTCCTCGTTTCGTGTGGGATTCATACGCAGCGCGCCAGCAACTCATCCGTATAGCTCGCCCAGCAGTTCATACGCTCTCCGCATATGCGGAATCACGATGCTGCCGCCTACCACCAGCGCCACGTTGATGGCTTCTTCCTGCTCGGCGCGCGTCGCGCCCAGGCGATAGGACTGAATCACGTGGTAGCTGATGCAGTCGTCGCAACGCAGACAGGCGGAGGCGACCAGCCCCATCAATTCTTTGTGTTTCGCAGGCAGAGCGCCTTCCATGTAGGTGTTGTGATCCAGGTTGTAGAAGCGTTTGACGAGGAAGTTGTCCGCTTTCTCGACGTTTTCATTCAGACGGTTGCGGTTGTCCAGAAAATGCCGGGCGAGTTCGCTTTTTTCAGCAACCTGCTTCTCGGAGAATAGATAGGTAGGTTCTTTGCGGTCGGTGGTCGTCGGTTCGGTGGTCATGAGGAAAAGATTAGCAGACGGTTCGCCGTCGGGGTGTTGGCGGACGCTCGGCACAAATCGGAGCTTGTGGACGCCCCTGCGGTCCTTCTCGCTGCACACGTTACGCGGACAGAAGTGTCCGCGCCACACGAACTTGCACTTCCATCTACGCTCCGAAGGGGCTATATTCCAAAGTCGCATTTATATTCAGGAGGCACTGATGCCAACCCAATCCCGCCCCGAACCGCACGCGAGAAACTTTGGTGAAAATATTGAAAGCGATCTGGCCCTGGAATTCTTGCGTGTGGTGGAGAACGCGGCCATCGAGTCGGCGCGCACCATGGGCCAGGGGGATCGCCCGCTAAGCGACCAGGCGGCCACCGAGGCCATGCGCAAGACGATGGACACGGTCCCCATGCACGGCACCATTGTGATCGGAGAAGGCGAGCGCGACGACGCGCCCATGCTTTATATCGGGGAGCAGGTGGGCGGCCCGTATCCGGACGGCCGCGATGTTCCGCATGTCGACATCGCGGTCGATCCGCTGGAAGGTACAAACCTCTGCGCCACCGGCGCGCCGGGGGCGATCACGGTGCTGGCGGCTTCGGAAAAAGGCGGGTTGCTGCATGCTCCCGACTGCTACATGGAAAAAATCGTGGTGGGGCCATCGTGCAAGAACGCGGTGGAACTGGACGCTCCGGTGGCCGTCAACCTGAAAAATATCGCGCGGCGTCTGCATCGCGGCGTGGAGGATCTGGTGGTGGTCGTGCTCGACCGACCGCGGCACGAGAAGCTGATCGCCGATATTCGGAAGGCGGGCGCGCGCATCAAGCTGATAGGCGACGGCGATCTCTCGGCGGGAATTGCCGCGGCGGTGATCGGAACCGGAGTGCACGCGGTCATGGGATCGGGCGGCGCACCGGAAGGCGTGATTACAGCAGCCGCGATCCGCTGCCTGAACGGATACATGCAGGGAAGGCTGATCATCGACAAGCCGGAAATGGAAGAACGCATAGCAAAGATGGGGATTAAAGATAAGAACAAAATTTACGAGGCGGAAGACCTCGCCCCAGGGAAACAGATGGTCTTCGCCGCGACTGGCGTAACCGAAGGCGCGCTGCTGAAAGGCGTCCGCTTCTTCGGCGAAGGGACGCGGACGTCTTCGGTGATTTTGACTTTGAAGACCGGACGGGTGCGATTTATTGAGAGCATCCATTTGGATAAGGGGCCGGATGTGAAGGTGAGGTTTTCTTAGGGGAGCTGAGCGTTCGCTTTTGGCTCTTAGCTCTTAGCGAAGCCAGCTTGTGGGGTCGCCCGGTGGTGTTTACTGACTAGTACCCCCTCCCCCCTGGTCTATAGGAATCATAGGGTTAGCGGGAATTTTTCGGTTCGGTCTTTGAATCGAAAGGACTTATATCAAAGTATTCCGAAATAAGGACTTAGCGGATTTCTTGCACTGCCTCGGTCTTTATCGGCCTCCGAAGTGGGGCAAATCGTGTCAAGTATCAATTTTCAAAGAACGACGAGAGGGCTTTGGGGAGCGCGCGAACCGTCTCTGAAAACGGGCACACTGCCCCCTTGGCAATCCGATCTCTATTGTCGCGCATGGCGGGTTGGAAGTCTGTGAGATGGGTCACGGACGATTGTGATGAAAGTCAGTAACCAGTGCCTAATACCAGCAAGGCCCGAAGGCATCCCCGCCGCTTGCCCATATTAAGGGTTTCACGTATTATGGGTCTGTGAATATCACGCTCTCCATTGATGAGGACCTGGTGAAGGAAGTCCGCAAAATTGCGATTGAACGGGATACGACGCTCACTGGTCTGGTGCGGTCCTACCTGCAAGAACTCGCCACTGAACATGCGAAATCTGGGCGCAAGCGGAGAGAACTAGAAGGGCTCGAACGGAGCTTTGAGCAGTTCCAGTTCAACGTGGGAAAGCGCACTTGGAAGCGGGAAGACTTGCATGAGCGGCGCTGACTTTCTCGACACGAACGTGCTCGTGTATGCCTATCAGTTCAATGATCGAGAGAAACAGCGAGTCGCTCATGAGCTGTTAAGAAAAGCGCTGACGGGAAAGTTCATAATCTCGACACAGGTCTTGTCCGAATTCGCCACCACGTTGCTTCATAAAGCTACGCCACCAGCAACTCCTGAGGCCATGATCGACATCCTGGACAGGCTCTCGGGGATCAGGCTCGTTACGCCCGATGGCGACCTCATACGGCGTGCCGTGGAGGCCAAGGCCTCTTATGGACTACATTTCTATGATGGCTTGATTGTGGCCGCTGCCGAGCGCGCAGCTTGCGAACGAATCTGGTCGGAGGACTTCAACGCCGGGCAGAAATATTTTGGCGTCGTTGTGACCAATCCCTTCCATAGGATCTAGCCCTGCTCACGGGCACGTTCAGTTCTCCTGCTACAATCGCTAGCTTTATGATTCAAGGGAACTTCTTCGTCTACAGAAACGTACTTGTGGTGTGCTGTTAGAGTGGACCGCCGGCGACGTTGATGCTCGGCCCCTAAAGGGGCGTCTGATTTCGGAGAAGTAGCGGTATCGCGAAAGCTAAAGCGATGCCCCTTTCAAAGCTCGGAAACTTGCGGTATCACTCAGGCGATACCCTGATACAAAACATGTTGGTGTCGGCGGCACGGCCGAGCTTTGCTCGGCTTGGACGGGCGAGGGCGCCCGTCCCCACACGAGCTAATTTACGGAGTCCAGTTTTGGAAGAAACCCAGGTTGTCGGATTGCTCGTCCGTCGCTGCGTTGGCGGCGATGCCTCGGCCTGGGAAGAAATCGTTCAGCGCTATCACCGGCGGATTTACAACGTCTGCTACCGCTTTGCCGGCGATTCCGACAACGCGCAGGACCTCACCCAAGAGGTCTTTATCAAGATGTATCGCACCCTGAACACCTATGACGCGGGTAAGGGCGCGTTCATGACCTGGGTCACAACGATCACGCGCAATCTGCTGGTGGATCACTTCCGCAAAAGTAAAGGAGACCGGATCACGGATTCGCTGGATTCCACGTCCTCCGAGCACGAAGATGCGCAGCCGCTTAGCGAGCAGATCGCCGACCGGGGACTGCCTCCGGATGCCGCGGTGCAGAGCCGGGAAACTCGGGAAATGGTGCATTCGGCGCTGCAAAAACTGTCTCCGGAGCTGCGGGAGGCGGTGATTTTGAGGGATTTACAGGATATGGACTATCGCGAAATTGCCACGGCTCTGAGGATCCCGGAGGGGACCGTCAAGTCGAGAATTAACCGGGGACGAGCGGAACTTGCACGCCTCCTACAACGTACATATAGGCAGGTGATGTGATGCCAGGTGAAACAAAACACGGGATGGAGTGCACCGAGTTCGAAGCCCTCGTCAGCGACGCCATGGACGGTGACGGGCAGTTGAGCGCGGCGTGCAAGGAGAGCTTCGAGGCTCATCGGCGCGTCTGCGGAATTTGCGGTCCGCTGTTCGCGGACGTGCAGGCGGGGCAGCAGTGGCTGCGGTCATTAGCATTGGAGGCGGTCGAGCCTCCGGTGCACCTGGTACACAACATTCTGGCGGCCACCAGCGGAGTCGCGAGCACTCGTCTGCACACAGCGACGCCCGACGGCAGGACGACTCGGTTCGGCCAGCGGTGGCGCGAGCGGTGGGATTCCTACTCCGCTTCCTACTTCAGACCGGTGGCGGGCTTTGTGCGTCAGCCGCGGTTTGTGATGTCGTTCGGGATGATCTTCTTCTCATTTTCGCTGGCTCTGAACGCGGCGGGCGTCAAGCCGGCGGACGTGGCGAAGGTCGATCTGCGGCCATCGGCGTTGCGGCATGCGTACAACAACGCGCAGATCAAGGTTGTGAAGTACTACGACAATATTCGCTTCGTGTACGAGATCGAATCGAAGGTGCGCGAGCTGAAGCGGGCCAACACTCCCGCCGAGCCTGGCCCCGAAGAACAGAAAGAAAATCGCAAGAACAATACCAGTGGACCACCAGAGCAGCGACAGGATCGTAACTACTCCCAGGAATACAACCAGCCGGTGTTAGCCGCGCTGCGGGATGGGGTGGTGGATGCTTCACCTGCCGTGACGATGACCACAAATCGGAGGTTCGTATGAACTGCGCCAATCATGCTGATGCGTCCGCAGTGGCCTATTGCCGCACTTGCGGAAAGGCACTGTGCGCCAACTGTACACGTCCCGTGCGGGGCGTGATCTATTGCGAGGACTGCCTGGGAGCCAAGATGGAAGGCATTCCAGCGGGAGCAGCCGCATTTGCTCCGGTCACGTTTTCCCCGTCAGCGTCCGGGCAGATTCCTCCACCACCTCCTCCGGGAAGCGGCAGCGGCCCCAATCCAACCGTGGCCGGAATTCTTGCTGGAATCTGTCCCTTCGGCGTGGGTGCCGTATACACCGGGCAGTACGCCAAGGGACTGGCGCATCTGGCCATCTTCGGATTGCTCATCGCCGGGGCCAACGCCAGCGACCACGGGCACAGCGAAGCTCTCGGTGTTTTCTGCGGCCTCGGCATTGCGTTCTTCATCGTCTACCAGATCTTCGATGCGGTGCGCTCGGCGAAAGCGATCCAGATGTCGCAACCGATACCGGATCCCTTCGGCCTGGCGGCAACGTTTGGCGGCGGGGGCAAGGTTGAGGCGAGCAAAGTCCCAATTGGCGCGGTCGTGCTTATTCTGGTGGGCGCGCTCTTCTTGCTGAACACGGCTGGTCTGTTTGAGCTGAACTTCCACCGTTTCTGGGGAGTGATTCTCATTGCGATCGGCGGTTGGCTATTCGCAACCCGATGGGGATTGATCGGTGCCCAGAGAGGCTGCTCTTGCCAACAGTGTCGGGCTCAATGCCTGATGGGGCCCGCATTCCTGGTGACGATCGGTGTAATCGGGCTGATCGACAGTTTCCGTAACGTTGGTTTTTTCGGCTACGTGGGCGGCATCCTGCTGGTTGTGGGCGGCGTCAAGTTGCTGCAGGGAACCTCGTCGGCCGAGGGACACATCCCTTCACTGGCTTCGTGCTCAACACCGGCGGGATTTCCGATTCCTCCATCACCGCCGGTTCCATCCGTTCCACCCGTTCCGCCAACCAGTGAGGTGAACCGTGGCTAGCCCAATTACTCCGACTCCGCATCGTTCGATCGCCGGGCCCGTCGTGCTGATCCTGCTGGGAGTAGTGTTCCTGATGGGAGCCATGGGCATACTGAACTGGGATTTTCTCTTCCATTTGTTCGGACGCTACTGGGGTGCCCTGCTGATCCTATGGGGCGTGCTCAAGCTGATTGAATACGAACAGGCCAAGCGCTCCGGCCAACCGGCGCGCGGCATTGGGGTCGGCGGCGTTTTCCTGATGCTGTTCCTGATCGGGGCCGGACTGATTGCCACCCAGGCGGCGCGTTTGAACTGGAAGAGCATCGGGGAGCACATCCAGATTGGCGATTGGGATGCGGCCGAGATTTTTGGCGGCTCCACATTCAACTACAGCGACGAACTAAGCCAGGAAATCCCGGCGGGCGGCACGCTGCACGTGAATGACGACCGCGGCACGATTACGATCAATGTGGCGGATGGCAAAACGATGAAAGTTTTGGTGCGCAAAAAAGTCCGCGCGGAGAAAGAGCAGGACGCCGAAAACTACAACAGCAAAACTAAGCCCCAGATCATCGTCGGCGAGAAGGTCGTGACGCTGAACGCCAACACTCAGGGCGCGGGCGACAAGGGCGTGACCACCGACATGGATATTTATGTGCCCCTCAATACCGCGCTGGTGATTACCTCGGGTAGAGGCGATGTGACCATCGCGGGCATGGCCAGCAATGTTGAGGTCAACCACCATCGCGGCGAAGTCAACATCAACGACCACACCGGCAACATCTCGCTGAACCTGGACGGCAGCTCCGCCCGGCTGGGACATGTGAAGGGCGACGTGACCATTCAGGGCAAGGCGAACGAAGTGGCGGTGGAAGATGTGGATGGCGCGGTTCACCTCAATGGAGAGTTTCAGGAAAGCGTGCGCATGGCTCGAGTCAGCAAGACAGTGAGCTTCCGCTCGTCGCGCACGGAAATGGAATTTGCGCGCCTGGATGGCCGGCTGGATCTGGATTCCGGCGACTTGCGCGCCGATTCGCTATCAGGACCGATGCGCCTGACGACACATTCGAAGGATATCGCGCTCAAAGGCTTGTCGGGCGATCTGCGACTGGAAGACGAAAACGGCACAGTCGAAGTCGGGCTGCACCATCCTGGGAATATCCAGATTGATAACCATAAGGGCGACGTGCAGGTTTCGATTCCGCCGAATACGGCGATCAAGGTTGAGGCGCGCACCCGCCAGGGAGAGATTGAGAGCGACTTCGACGAGATCAAAGTCGACAATCGTGACAAGCAATCGAGCGCCAGCGGTTCGATTGGAACCAACGGCCCGCGGCTGGTAATAAACTGCGAAAAGGGAGCGATCGAGATCCGCAAAGGAACGGTTGCAGTGGTTCCTCAGGCGCCGCCGATTCCGCCAGCCACGCCGAACCTGGGCGAGCCGGCAAAAGCTCTGCCTGCTCCGAAAGCGAAGCCGGTGGAGAGCGAGAACTAGCTCCTTTTCGGCCTGGCACCACTGGCCTGCGCGATCTTCACCGTCAATCTTCTCGCAAATGTGCCGTTCACCGCGGACTTCTCAGCCTGTATCTGGGAATATCGGTGTTGCGCTGCTCAGTGTCGTCGCTCGGGCCGTGTGGGGGTTTTATCATTCATTCGGCGACGAGCCCATGTGGCAGGTCAGTAAATATGATCAGTTAGACTCCGCACGCGGCGCTCGTGGAGAATACAGCAGCAGCAGCAGGAAGCCACCCCGATAAAAGCCCCAGACGTTGCCCAGCGTAAATCCCATTATCCGCAGAATAAGGCCGAACAAACCCAACGATTCGCACATCGCGTACAAACACAGGTAGCCCGTTCTCCAACGCGCCACCGCTACACTGTCGTCGGACCTTTCTTTCAGCAACGCTTCGGACGGCAAGACCAGCGTCCGGCGCACCACGACAGTCGCGCCCACCAGACTGATCGAAATCAAAGAGAGGGCGTAGAACAAAGTATTCGGCGGATTGTGAGCCAGTATCCGAGCGAGCGTTTCTCCCACCACCGCATACAGCGCGATGCTCACCAGCATGGCGATCTGAAACAGTCGCACCAGCCGCACTGCAAGGTCCATTGCCATAAATTCTCCGCTGATAGATTTTGCCCCTAAACGCGAGCCCCGTCATGCTCTATCTTCCCCTGAGAACCACTCTGGGCAATGTCGCAAGCGTCCACGTGCGCAAACATTCAGTCAATACTTCCCTACGGCGTTGGTGGGAACCTGCCCAGCCCCGGCAGGGGCGACCAAGCTTAGCAGCCTGTGGTGAAAGTAAGATTCGTATCAGAGCACCGCTTCAGCGGTGCCGCAAGTGCTTTGTTTTGAGTGCGCCTTTAGGCGCTGGATTTTGAAATTTGAGTTCTACCACGGGCTGTTAGCCCAGCGCTTCAGAGTGTGGGTAAAAACTTGTTTTTGGGTAATCCGTGAAACGAAACGCTCGAAAATCAAGTCCCGGAGGGACGACCCAAGCCTTGGCTGCGGAGGGAGACTAAATCCGCAGCGGTGTTGCGCCAACCCAGCCGCCGTCACGACCCCGTGATCTTCGCCCGTATCTCTTCCGGCAGCCGCTCGCGGATCTCCGCCGGCAACCGGTCATGCACGTGTCGCGCCCCAAGCTTCGCCGCATCCACCATCACCATGGGCGCGGGAGTAGCCACGGCCACAACCAGCCAGATCAGCGCCGACAGCGCAAATCCCGCCAGCGCCCCCACCTCGAGCCAGAAAGCGTGGCGCGGCCCGAAATATCGGATCACCGCAAACGCCAGCAGAAACACCGCAGCCGATACCGACGCCAGCACAATCAGCGAAATATCGATGATGCGGTGCAGTTTCTGACGGCTGCGGCAGTGCTCGCAGCCGGCGAAATGCAGCTCGTAGTCCCCACGCATCTCCGGAGCCAGGCCGGAAATATCGTACCGCCATCCCGCAAGGATTTTCCCTACGATCGGTTCTACACACTCGCTCATAAAAGGCTACAGCCGGATGGGTTCCAGAGCTTCCGTCTGGGTTGCCAGCAGCACACGGTTGTGCCACAGCCCCTTACGGCCGCCGAGCGCCTGTTCTGCCGCCGCTCGCGCGATTTCGGGATGATTGTTCTGTTCAGACAAATGGGCCAAAATTAAGTATTCGGCTCCCCCATCATAGTCGCTGGAAAAGAATTCCGCGAGCGCGTCATTCGACAGATGCCCCACCCGGCTCATCACCCTCTGCTTCACCGACCAAGGATACGGCCCCGAGCGCAGCATCTCCACATCGTGATTCGATTCCATCACCAGCACGCTGCACCCTCGCAGATGGTCGCGCACGCTCGCCGGCATGTAGCCCAGGTCGGTGGCAAAACCAATCTTGACGCCCTCCGCGCGAAACGTGAAGCCGACCGGATCGGCGGCGTCGTGCGGAATCGTAAACGGCATCACCTCAATATCGCCCACGCGAAAACCGCGCCCCACCGAGAAATATTCCGATTTAGGCAGCTCAGGAATCGCGCCCTTTTCGTCGCGCACCGCCCGGCTCCAGGCATGATGCGTCGGCGCCGTCAAAAAGACCGGCACGTTCAACTTTGTCGCCAGACGCTGCAACCCCGCAACATGGTCGGAGTGCTCGTGAGTAATCACGATCGCGGAAATTTCCTCGGTGCGTTCACCAAGCCCGCGCAGCCGCTTGAAAGTTTCGCGTCCCGACAGCCCCGCATCCACCAAAATCCGCGTTGAACTCGTCGCCACCAGCGCACAGTTCCCACGACTGCCGCTAGCCAGCACCGACACCGACACTCCCATAGCCGTAGCTTACCCCTACCGCCTGTGGAAACGGGAACAGTTTTTCAGGGGTCGGTACCTTTGGCGGATATGCCCAGTGCGCAAAAAAGCGCAACCCACAGGGGGCCACAGAGAAGGACCAAAAAAGGTTTCCCCCTGTGTTCCTCTGTGGTTAAGAATTTCAGGTCGTATGCGAAAAAGGTCTCGCCGCCAATCCGCTCACTTCTTCCCAAACAGGTTGTCCACCACGCCCCGCCCCATTGCTCCACCGTACGCGCCCGCAATTCCAGGCAGGAACGCCAGAAACGATTCGTAGATCTGCGCCCGCTCCGGCTTCTGCGTAAGATAGAAATACGCCAGCCACTCCACCGTGGGCACAAACGCTCCGACCAGCAGCACCCAGCGCCACGGCCTGCGCGGGCTCAGAAATCCCAGCAGCATGTTCGCCGCCAGCACCACCATCGCCGTCAGCAGTAAATCGCCGACTTTGATATCCAGCCACCCCGTCAGCGCTCCCGACATCGCCGCCAGCAAATAATAAAAGCCGTCGCCGCCAGATTTTCCCTTGGGAAGAATTCCGCTCCACGCTGTCGTCATATCTCTATCTTGCGAATTTCCTGTCTTACGAGTACGTGTAAAACCCGCGCCCGCTCTTGCGTCCCAGCCAGCCCGCATCCACCATCTTAATCAGCAGCGGACAAGGCCGGTACTTTGGATCCCCCAGCCCATCCTGCAGCACTCGCATAATATCCAAACACACGTCGAGCCCGATAAAATCCGCCAGCGTCAGCGGCCCCATCGGATGCGCCATCCCCAGCTTGAACACTTCATCCACCGCCTCCGCCGTGGCCACGCCCTCCATCACAGCGAACATCGCCTCATTCAGCAGCGGCATCAGCACCCGGTTCGAAACAAATCCGGGAGCGTCATTCACCTCCACCGGCGTTTTCTCGAGTTTCACCGCCAGTTCGCGCACCGTCTCAAACGTAGCCTGCGAAGTCGCAAGACCCCGAATCACTTCCACCAGTTTCATCACTGGCACAGGGTTGAAGAAGTGCATCCCGATTACTTTGTCCGCGCGGCCGGTCATCGCCCCAATCTTCGTGATCGAAATCGAAGAGGTATTCGAAGCCAGAATCACCTCCGGCTTCAGCTTCATCAAGCGATCCAGCTCGCGAAAAATCTCCGCCTTAATCTCAAACTTTTCCGTCGCCGCCTCAATCACCAGATCGCAATCCCCAAGCTTCGCGCGATCGACCACCGCCGTAATTCGCCCCAGCGTGGACACCTTGTCCCCCGCCGTAATTTTGCTCTTGGCCACTTCCCGATCCAGGTTCTTCGCAATCGTCGCCAGCCCGCGATCCAGAAATCGCTGCTCCACATCGCACAGCACCACGCTGAACCCGCAGCGCGCAAACACGTGGGCAATCCCATTGCCCATCGTGCCCGCCCCCATCACTCCCACCCGCTGTATCGCCATGATTACCTCGCTTGATGAAGAAAAAAAGTGCCTTTTCACTGTGAGCCGGGCGTTAGCCAAATCGGGAGTTGGTCCGTTAAACACCCCGACATCGAACTAGGCAGGATTCCCGACTAACGTTTGGGTTTGCCCGTTGACGTTTCCGTACTAGACACCCTTGCCTTCGCAGAGATTATTAGCGCCGACCAGATCGTCGAAGAAGGTATGCGGGCACGGATCGAAAAGGCAATAGACACCCGCACAGCTGCTGTTGCTACCGCACTCGAAGCCTTGCAACCTCTCGGCATAACGGAATGTCAATTGCAATGCGTGGTCAATGCTCACGTCAAAAATGCGGCCGAACGCCTTCGCAAACCCCTTAGAGTTGCTGAGTACTCCACTGTTACAAACTTGTATCTTGCTGACAATGAGCCGCCTGTTAGCGCCAGATCAATCGCCCGTTTGCCAGGGCGGATTTCTAAATCGCCCAATTCTCCGGGGAGATTTTGTGGACACCCACAAATCCACTCGTGTTTGTAACACTGTCGTATTCGGGATTATCTGATTCAGTCAGGTTGGCAAGACTGGATGCTCGGAAGGGGCGACCCTCGGCGGCTAAAGCCGCTTGTGTGGCGGGTTCTAACGGCATGTCTAAAGCTAAAGCCATGCCCCCTTCAAAACTGTCCGGAAACCAACTGGATCAGAGTTTCCTTAGAGCCGGCTACTTATCTTTCGCCACATTCAACCGCGTTTCCGCGCGCTGCAACGCGTCTTCTGCCCGCCTGTAGTCCACCTGAGGATCGTTGCTCTTCAGCCGCTGTTCGGCCCGGTCTTTGGCTTTTTGCGCGCGCTCTACATCAATTTCCTGCGGACGCTCCGCCGCCTCCGCCAAGATCGTTACCTTGTCCGGCAGCACTTCCATAAATCCCCAAGCCACTGCCAGCGTATGCGTCGCATCATTCGCCTTGTAAGTAATCACACCGACGGCAAGCTCGGTAATCAGCGGGGCGTGCCCGGGAAGAATCCCCAGATACCCGTTCAACCCCGGGATCTGCGCTTCCTCCGCCGCCGCCTTCACCAGAAGCCTGGAGGGAGTGACGATTTCGAGTTGGAAAGTATTATCCACGGTTGTCTATTCTCGGTTCTCCGTAGGCCCAGCGTTCAGCGGCTCGCACTCACCTCGCAAGGGGCCTGCGGATTCAAGCTAAAAGCGAAAGGCTAAGTGCTAATGGCTGCCTTACGCTGCCGCGCCCTTCATCTTCTCCGCTGTCTCCAGCACTTCGTCCATCGTTCCCTTCATGTAGAAAGCCTGCTCCGGGATGTCGTCATACTTCCCTTCCACAATTCCGCGGAAACCTTTCACCGTATCGGCAATCTTCACATAGCGGCCAGGAGTTCCCGTGAACTGCTCCGCCACGAAAAACGGCTGCGAAAGAAATTTCTGAATCTTTCGTGCGCGAGCCACCGTAACCTTCTGATCTTCGCTAAGTTCGTCAATGCCCAGAATGGCAATGATGTCCTGCAGGTCTTTATAAGTCTGCAAAGTTTTCTTAACCATCTGCGCCACATCGTAATGATCCTGCCCCACAATCCGAGGATCAAGAATCCGCGAAGTAGAAGCCAAAGGATCCACCGCCGGATAAATCCCAATCTCCGTAAGCGCTCGCGAAAGCACAGTCGTGGCATCCAAATGCGCAAAAGTGGTAGCCGGCGCCGGATCGGTCAAATCATCCGCCGGTACATAAATAGCCTGCACCGAAGTCACCGACCCTTTCTTGGTAGAAGTAATCCGCTCTTGTAACTCCCCCATCTCCGTAGCCAGATTCGGCTGATAACCGACGGCGCTGGGCATTCTTCCTAAAAGGGCGGATACTTCGCTGCCGGCCTGGGTGAATCTAAAAATGTTGTCGATGAATAATAGGGTGTCGCTGCCCTCTTCATCGCGGAAATATTCGGCTACGGTTAGAGCGGTCAGCGCTACTCTTAGACGGGCTCCTGGAGGCTCGGTCATCTGGCCGTAGATCAACGCGGCTTTTGATTCTTCCGGCTTGCCGGGCTTGATTACTCCCGACTCGCTCATCTCCAGCCAAAGATCGTTGCCTTCTCTGGTGCGCTCGCCTACTCCGGCGAACACGGAAAATCCTCCGTGCTGTTTGGCCACGTTGTTGATGAGTTCCATGATTACAACGGTCTTGCCTACGCCGGCTCCGCCGAAAAGGCCGATCTTTCCGCCTTTCAAGAAGGGCTGAATTAGATCCACGACTTTCACCCCGGTCTCGAACATTTCCGCGGTGGTGGACTGTTCATCGAACCTGGGGGCGAGACGGTGAATTGGCATTCTCTTGTCACAGGCAATGGGGCCGAGATTGTCCACGGGTTCGCCGATTACGTTCATCACTCGGCCTAACGTGCCGCGGCCTACGGGAGCGGAGATAGGTCCGCCTTGATCGATGGCTTTCATGCCGCGCACCATGCCGTCGGTTGCTTCCATGGCTACGCAGCGGACTCGGCCTTCGCCTAAATGCTGTTGCACTTCGAGAATGACGTTGATGGGGGAAGGCACAGTGAAGCCATCGCTGACGACACGAAGAGCCTGATAGATGGGCGGCATCGCGCCTTCGCTGAACTGCACGTCTACGGCGGGGCCTGCGATTTGGATTACGTTTCCAACATTTTCTGACATAGATAAAGTCTCTTTTTGGCTACTTAAAACTGATCTCACAAAAATGGGTGGGAGAACTCGGCCGTCCCTCCGGGACTTCACTCGTTTCTTCCACTTTCCCCAGCGCTGAAGCGCCGGGCTAATCTCGGTCGCCCCTATCGGGGTTTGATTCTCAGGCGCTACTGTGCTGCCGCTCCGCTTACTATTTCGATAATTTCTTTTGTGATCTTCGCTTGACGCGCGCGATTCATAATCAGGGTTAGGGAATCGATCATGTCGCTGGCGTTGGCGGTGGCCGCATCCATCGCCGTCATACGGGCGGCGTGCTCGGCGGCTACGGACTCGAGCAGCGCATGAAAAATCTGGATGCCAATGTACTTCGGCAAAATTTCCTGGAAAAGCTGGTGGGGCGGCTGCTCGTAGATGTAATCCACCGGCGACGTCCCGAATTTGGCGGCGGCCTCATCGGCGGCGCTGGTGTCGCTTGGACGCACCCCGACTCCCGCCGACTTCGCCGCTTCGATTCGCTTCTTGCGTTCCTCCAGCGAAGCCTCTTCGGCCATGAGGACGTCGACTTCGCCGATCTCCTTGATGGGGAGAAGGCGTTCGGCGACCAGCCGTTGCGCCATGACCGACTTGAATTCGTTGAAAAGAATGTAGACGCCGTCAATCTCGCCGCGGGTGTAGCGGGCGATCACACTCTGGCTCAGAGTATTTGCGAAATTATGGCCGACCTTCCCGAGGACTCCGACATGTTCGCCTACGATCTGCACGCGACCGGCACGCGGCAGAACGGCTTCTGCACCTGGCGGAACGGGCGAGACCCCCGTCGCTCCATCGGCAGAAGATGTTCTCTCCGGCGCTATCGGGTAACGTCGCCGCATGAAGTCGCGGCCTTTGCGTCCGATGCATTCGACGTCGATATTCCGATCGGGTTTCGACTCGATGGTCTTTGCTATGAACTTTGCAACCATCTTCAGGATATTGGTGTTGAACGCCCCGGCAAGTCCCTTGTCTCCCGTGACTACGATCAGCAGGATGTTGTTTTCAGGGCGCTCGGCGAGCAAGGGATGACGCGGCAGCCCGGTGACCGGATCGTAGATATCGACTCGCGACACCAGCGACTTGAGAACGTTGGTCAACATCTGCAAATAGGGGCGCGCGGCGAGAGCGCTCTCTTGGGCGCGGCGCAACTTGGCCGCGGAGACGGTCTTCATGGCCTTGGTGATCTGCCGCGTGTTGACCACGCTGCGGATGCGGCGCCGGATGTCGAGGATGTTTGCCATAAGTCACTTGCCAGTACCCAGTTGCCAGTCTCGCGTCCCTGGGTACTGGACACCGGTTGCTGGGCGCTACTTCACTGCTTGCCTGAAATCTACAAACTGCTGTTTTGCTTCTTTTATTACTCTGGACATTTCTGCTTTCAGATTGTCGTCCAAAACCTTTTTTTCCATGATCGTGTTTAGCAGGCCTGGGTTGGTGGTGTCCACGTACTTGTAGAGATCTTTCTCGAAGTCGCGAACCTGGTTGACCGGCATGTCGTCTAACGCTCCGCTGGTGCCGGCGAAGACGATGAGAATCTGTTTGGAGAAGGGGAGCGGCGAGAACTGGTCTTGCTTCAGGAGTTCGACCAGCCTTTGACCGCGACCGAGCTGTTGTTGAGTGGCCTTGTCGAGATCGCTGCCGAACTGGGCGAAGGCGGCCAGTTCGCGGTACTGGGCTAGTTCCAGCTTCAGGGTTCCGGCAACCTGGCGCATGGCCTTGATCTGGGCGCTGCCGCCTACACGGCTTACGGAAAGTCCTACGTTCACAGCGGGACGGACTCCCTGGTTGAAAAGATCGGTTTCAAGATAAATCTGGCCATCGGTAATCGAAATCACGTTCGTCGGAATATACGCGGAAACGTCGCCCGCCTGGGTTTCGATGATGGGCAACGCGGTTAACGAACCGCCGCCCAACTTGTCGCTCACCTTGGCGGCGCGCTCCAGCAGACGCGAGTGAAGATAGAAAACGTCTCCGGGATAGGCTTCGCGGCCGGGAGGGCGGCGGAGCAAAAGCGAAATCTCGCGATAGGAGGCGGCGTGCTTGGAAAGATCGTCGTAGATACAGAGAGCGTGGCGTCCGTTGTCGCGGAAAAACTCGCCCATGGCGCATGCCGCGTAGGGTGAGATGTATTGCATGGGAGCGGGTTCGGACGCGGACGCGGCTACCACGATGGTGTATTCCATGGCGCCGGCATCTTCGAGAATTTTTACGACTTGGGCAATCGACGAGCGTTTCTGCCCGATGGCGTTATAGATGCAAATGAGGTTGTTGCCCTTGTTGTTGATGATGGTGTCGAGGGCAACCGCGGTCTTGCCGGTTTGGCGATCTCCGATGATCAGTTCGCGCTGTCCGCGTCCGATGGGAATCATGGAGTCGATGGCCTTCAGTCCAGTGGCCATCGGTTCGCGCACGGGTTGGCGATCGATGACGCCGGGAGCGATGCGTTCGAGAGCAATGAATTTTTCGGTCGCGATCGGCCCCTTGTCGTCAATCGGCACGCCGAGCGAGTTCACGACGCGGCCAATGAGTGCGTCGCCTACGGGCACGCTCACGATGCGGCCGGTGCGCTTGACTTCGTCACCTTCCTTGATCTCGGTGTATTCGCCGAGCAGGACCACGCCGACCTGGTCTTCTTCGAGATTCATGGCGATTCCGGCGACGTTGTGCGGAAAGCTGAGCAACTCGCCAGCCATGACTTTGTCGAGCCCGTAGACGCGGGCGATGCCGTCCCCGAGCGTAATGACGGTGCCAACTTCGTCGACCGCGATTTTCGATTCGTAGTTCTCGATTTGCTCGCGGATTAACTGGGTAATTTCGTCTGCTTTGATTTGGGCCATAAAGTCAGCTCTTAGCTTTTAGCTCTTCCGTGCTGCTGCTGCGTTTTTTTAGCCCCTAAAAGGGCGCTCTAATTCTCAGAACTTGCGGCATCGCTAAAGCGATGCCCTGATACGAATCTCTATATATTCCGCGGCCTGCCATTCCTTTTGGGTTCAAGCCAAAAGTTAAAGGCTAAGAGCCGCTGGCTAGCTTTCCACCAACTGCTCCCGAATTTTCTCCAACTGGCCTTTTACTGAACCGTCGTAAATCGTGCTGCCTACTTGTACTACCGCTCCACCTAATAATGAGGCGTCTTGTTCGTATCTTGCCCGGATTTTTTTGCCGGTTAATTTTGCAATCTCAGCTTCCAACATCGCCTTTTCCGGGTCGCTTAGTTGGCGCGCGGTGCTTACTTGCGCTTCGGCGAAGCCCTGCCGGTTGTTCAATTCCTGTTTCAGATGTTTCAGAATTTCGCTGAACAGCGGCAGCCTGCGATGATCGGTGAGCACCGCAATAAAATTTCGCACTTGCCTGGTCGTGCCCATGCGCTTGGTGATGGCATCGAGCACGGCGCGTTTCCGGTCGCCGGGTATGGAGGGGTTCTCCAGCACGCGGCGCAACGGATCGCTTTCCTTGAGCAGGGCCTCGATGCCGCGCAATTCCTGCAGGGCGCGCGCGGAATCCAGCTGGTTTTTCGTCGCCATTACTACATCGGCGAAGGCGCGAGCGTAGGTACCGACGACGGAAGCCATGGCTACTTGCGCTCCTTCCCGCCGTCGTTTTGCGACGCGAGCTTGGAGGCAAAGGTACGGACCAGAACCTGGTCGGTATTGGAATCGACGTTAATCTGTTGGCGAGCCAGGGCGATGGCGAGACTGGCGGTATGTGTGCTCAATTCGCGGCGGACCTGCTTGGCGGCGCTGGCGATTTCCTGCTCGGCCGCCAGCACCACTTTACGAATATCTTCTTCGGCGGCTTTCTGTATCCGCCCTTCCTCGGCGTCGGCTTCCTTTTCGGCGGTGGCCTGCATCCGTCCGATTTCTACGTCTAACTGGCGGAGACGATTCTCGATGTCGGCTAAGCGGCGATTGGCATCCTGGCTGGCGGCGCGCGCTTCTTCCAATGCTCGCTGGATGGATGCGCTGCGGTTGCGCAGCATGCCAGGCACAAACTTGCGCACCACCCAAAACACAATGACCACAATAATCGCGAAGTTCAGGCCGAGCGCCAGCAGATGCGCGTGGTGCACGCTCAGACCCGTTTTACGCGCCAGCCATTGGACCGACGAGGCGTGCTTGAGTTCTGCGTGCTCTTCTTCGTCTGCTCCGGTGGATTCGCGGGTCTCTTCGGCGAGTTGTCCGCCGATCGTCTTTTGCTCGGGGGCGGACTGGCTGGCTTTTTTTGCGGGCTCGGCGGAAATTTGCGCCGGAGGCTGGGCCGCGGGTTGTTCCTGCGCATAGCCGAAAGTTCGTGCGGGAACTAACGACACAAATGCGAGAAGGACTAGCGCCAGCAGCGCACCGGCGATAGCGGGCGACGTTCGGCCCGCAGCGGCTAAAGCCGGATTTTGTTCCATCGAGTCACGGCTCGGCTGATGCCGCGCCCCTTCTAAACAAAGCAATTTCAGTGGCCACCGATTCATTGGCCACCGACCTGGGTGGGGGATGCCATGGGGCGAAGCACGGTGCGCACGATATCGGTGGCGAGTCTGGCCGCATCCGATTGCAGCTTCGACATGGCTTGCTGCTTATCTTCTTCCATGCCGGCGCGCGCGTATTTGACCTGTTCCTGGGCTCGGGTGCGGGCTAGATTCACAGCCTGACTGCGGGACTGGGCGGCCTGCTGGCGGCGGCCTTCCTGGTTCTTGAAAATTTTCTGGCGTGCTTCCCGGAGGCGCTGCTCGTAGTCGGCGGTGCGGGCCTCGGCGGCGGCGATGTCGGCACGCGCTTTTTCCATGGCACCCTGGGTGCGGCTGCGACGCTCGGCAAGCACGGCGGTGAGCGGGCGATGGACGAGGAACGTGTAGAGGGTGTAAAGCGTTGCCAGAAGGATTACGGTGGGCACGGCTCCGAGCAGTAATTCGCCTAGTTGTCGGAGTGTCCGGTCCATTTTGTGATGATCGAACTGACGATCAAATCCTTGATGATGCTGATCTTACCGGCTAAATATGCCGGCTGATTCCGCTGGAAGAAACACAACTCTAAGACCAATAAAACTATCATTGTAACTTGGCGAGTGTCAATGATTGGAGCTGGTTTTGGCGGGAAATTTCTCAAATTGAAACAGGTTAAATTTTTTAGAAAACACGGAAGTTGATCCTTGACAATCGAGGCGATGGGCCTACGATATAGCTATTACCTCCGATCCTAGTCCGGATCGAATGGGCCAATAGCCAAGGAAGAGTCACCGCTTCTTGGCTGGCGGCCCATTTTAAATTCAGCGCTTCCCGCCGCGCAAGAATCAAAAGCGTGAACCACTAAGGGCACTTAAGGTACACCAAGGAAAAGACGCGGCAGAAAACATGACTGCAAATTGACACTGGGTTGACAACTGCTGGTGCTGGGACGGGAAGAATGGTGGCTGTTTCAGGCTGGAAGTGTCTGGCGGGGTGCGGCTCTCTCCCACCCTCGCCAGACCTTTTTTGTTACGCGGTCTCGCGTACGGCGACGGGCTGAAGCAGGACTGCGATGCGTTCGAGGATTCGCTGCATGCTCATGTTGGAGTCGACGGCGTCGTCGACTTCGTGATGGTGGGTGCCGGCGTGCATGACCAGAATCCTGGTTCCCTCGTGGGCCTTCTTGACCATATAGGGCAGGTGATGGCGATCGTCCTTGGACAAGGTCGCGCCAAGAATGACGAGATCAAAAGCATCGCGGCGCAGGGCTTCCTGAACGCCCTGGCGGTTAAGGGCTGTGGTGACGTGATGACCGGCTTTGGTCATTTCGGCGGCTTGGGCGGAGAGTGTGTGTTGGTCCGACTCGCCGTAAAGAACCTTGGTGGTAGATTTCTCAGCGGATTTCTGCGCGGTTGCGGGCACGGGCCCTCCTGGAACTCAATGGGAGCTTAGCAATTGGCGAGGATACTTCCGAGATCACGGAAGATCAGGGCCGTATGGGGCGACTACATCTGCCCATTGAGCTGCTCGCTGCTGGGGCTTGGGCTGGGTCGATGGGATGGAATGATCTTAGGGCGTCGTGGTGGGCCGAGTTGGCATCGTCGGAGCGGCCAGCCTTCAGAGTTGGGATGGACCCGAAGGCCGGGCCACCGGGCTGAGATTTTAATCTGCAAATTTTAATCTGCGGCTCACACCCCTGTTACGAGTGCGGAACATGCAAGCTGTACCTCTCAATGCAGGTCTCTTCGATGCGCGGAAGATCCACGGGGAGGGTGCCGTCATGTTTTCCAGAGTCTTCATAAATTCCTTGCGGTTAGCAGCCTGTGGTGAAAGTAAGATTCGTATCAGGGCACCGCTTCAGCGGTGCCGCAAGTGCTTTGTTTTGAGTGCGCCTTTAGGCGCTGGATTTTGAAATTTGAGTTCTACCACGGGCGGTTAGGGCAAGAAAATAGGATCTTGGACTTCTTCCGTCCGTTGACCGCCATTGTGCTCTGTACCGGGATGGCGCTTGGATTCAGCTCCATCAGTTCGCGATGCAATCGTTCCAGCGCACGCTTGGCATCGGCGTATTCGGTCATGGCGTAGGCGTTCTGCAGTTTCTTTTTGACTGCCGACTTATGTTCTTCGGGCAAGGGGTCCACCACATTGCGCCGCTTGTGCACCTGGCAACGTTGGATAAAAGCAGCCTCGCCGGCATGACGCCGCAACGCCGCCAGCGCCTTGCCACCGTCGACCCCATAGGGTCGCGTGAGACGACTCACGACCTGAAAGGAAGGAGGTAAGTAATAGAAAATTTTGGTGGACCTGACCGGGATCGAACCGGTGACCTCTTCCATGCCATGGAAGCGCGCTCCCAGCTGCGCCACAGGCCCACTGGTTTAATTCTCGCTTAGGTTGGCTGCGGCGTCAAACTCGACTCGGGGGGCCGACCTCAACTAGGATAGGGGGGCAAAAAAACAAGGACACAATCGGAGCCCCATGTTGAACTCGCGGAACATCCCCGTTCGGTCACTTTTGTTGGTCATTGCTTTACTTGCGTCAGCGACGGCGGGCGCGCAGGACGCTCCTGGCGGGGGGCAGCCTCCGGTGGCTTATGCTTCGGTGAGCGAATTGAACGGTATCCTTTCAGAATTGCAGCAGACGGCGCAGAGCATGCAATCCGATCTGGAGAAGACGCGCATCGAGAAATGGAAGACGGGCGCTTCGACCAAGCAACAGACGCTGGCGACGGTGGAGTCCATCCAGCGCAACCTGCAATCGGCGCTGCCGGAAACCATTGCGCACCTGAATGGCTCGCCGGAAGATCTGGGAGCGAGTTTCAAGCTCTACCGCAACCTGGTTGTGCTGTATGACTTTTTTGGTGCGGTGGTGGAATCGGCGGGAGCATTCGGATCGAAAGATGAGTTTCAGAGCCTGAGCAACGACATGAACGGACTGGAGAGCGCGCGTCGTGCGTTTGGCGAGCGCATGCAGAAATTGGCGGCGAGTAAAGAAGATGAGTTGACGCGATTGCGCGCGCAGGTGAAGACGCTGTCCGCGGCGCCGCCTCCGCCACCGAAGAAGATTGTGGTGGATGATACCGAGCCTGCGAAGAAGCCGGTGAAGAAGGTGGCCAAGCCGAAGACACCGGCTGCGACGGGCGCTTCGCCGAACGCTGCGCCTGCGAAGTGATCGGAGCGGCAAGGTCGGGCCCCCCAACTTTTTTTTGTGGGGACCGTACTCCTCATTTGGGGTTTTTCGCTCATTTTCCGAGGATGTTTACTGGTTAGTACCCCTACCCCCCCTCCCCCCGGTCTAGTGGAATCATGGGGTTAGCGGGAATTTTTCCACTTGGTCTTTGAATCTAAAGGGCTTATATCAAAGTATTCCGGAATAAGGACTTAGGGGATTTCTTGTCCTGCTTCGGGGTTTGTGGGCCTTCGTAGTGGGGTAAATCGTGTCAAGCCCCCTTTTTCGGGTCGAATCTCGGTTTTCAAAGAACGCTGAGGTGGTTCTGGACAGCGCGCGAACCGTCGGTGGAGACGGGCCGCACTTCTGCCTGGCCACAGGTCAGTCATCATTGTCGCGCAGGGCGGGTTGGATGTCTGTGATGAGGGTACAGAAAATTTGTGATGAAAAAGGTATGGCGTCAGATTGCGGAAGTGGGAAAGCTCGCGGCCTCACACGTCTCGAAAACCGCGAGACATGTGGCACCCGGCATCGAAAAACTGCGCTACATGCATCGCAATCCGGTGAAGCGCGGATTGGTGGAGTCCCCCGACCTTTGGCAGTGGAGCAGTTTTCGAGCTTACGCTCTTGGGGAAACTGGGCCGGTGAAAATCAATGACTGGGAAGTGCTGAAGATGAAGATTCGACCGCCGGCTGCGTAGAACGAAAACCATAATGGCGTCGGCTCCGCTGCGGCCCACTTCTCGAAAAGCGCGAGAAGTGGGGCACCCCCTTTTGGTTTCGGTCAACGTTTAGAGTCAGACCCGCATTGTACTTTCCCCCGGTGACGCGGCCCACCCGCCGCGGGAGTGTAAAGGATGTCATGAGACTGAACACTTGCCAGTGGACGGGCGGGGACGCCCGTCGCTCCACTGGTTGTTGCAAAGGCTGGACTTGCTGGGCTGGAACTCTTTGGGCTGAGGTGGAGTCTAAGTCAATAAGCGGGAAGGGTCGTTTGTTGCAGTACTAAAGATTCCCGCCGCCGGGGCTCTTGTGACTTTATAATTGGGGCAACGCCATCATGGCGGGAGCTACTACATTGGGCGATTTTGCCAGCGCTATCGGGGCCCGGAGTGAGGAATCCGCCGTCATTGCTGAACTGAAGGCGGGTTCGGAACAGGCCTACTCGTGGCTGATTGGCGAATTTCATCAGCCGATCTACGGGCTGATCTACCGCATTGTGAATGATCCTTCGGATGCGGCGGACACTACTCAGGATGTGTTTCTGAAAGTCTTCCGCGGGATGAAGCATTTCCATGGCGAGTCCAGCTTGAAGACCTGGATTTACCGCATCGCTTTGCATGAGGCGGCGAATCGGCGGCGGTGGTGGTTCCGGCACAAGGCGCAGGAAACGCCGATTGATCCCATCGCAGCGGGTCAATACGAATATTCCGGAGAAAATCGGCTGGTGGATCCGGGCGAGTCTCCGTTTGAAAAGTTTGCGCATACCGAGGTGCGCGCGGCGGTGGCGCAGGCTTTGCAACAGGTGCCAGAGCCTTATCGGACGGCGTTGATCCTGCGCGATTTGGAAGACATGTCGTATGAGGAGATTGCGGAAGTTCTGGCGATTTCGCTGGGGACGGTGAAGTCGCGCATTACCCGCGGGCGCGATGCGCTGCGCAAGAAGTTGACGGGCTATGTCCGGGAAGTGGGTCCGGAGTTGGGGCTGATTGCTCCTGCCGATGTTGCGGCCAGCTTTCCTGCCGGCGCACGGAAGAAGGGCGCCAGCCAAAGTTCGCGAGAAGGTTCGCGAGAAAGTTCACGGGAAGGTTCGCGTGGTGGCAGAGAGGTTGAGGTGACGCCATGAAGTGCGCTGACATCAAGAAGTTGTTCTCGCCGTATCTTGACGGCCGGGTGAGCGGGTCGGAGATGCGCTTGCTCACGCGCCATGTGGAACAGTGCTCTGGGTGCGCGCGGGAATATGCGGCGATGCAGCGCACCCAACAGTTGCTTGCCAGTTTGGGTCCGAAGAAGGCACCGGCAGATCTGGCGTTGAAGTTGCGGGTGGCGATTTCGCGCGAGGCGGCGCAGGCGCGGCGTCCGCGGTTTGAAGGGGTGCTGGTCCGGCTGGAAAATACGCTGAACGCTTTCATGGTTCCGGCTACGGCGGGGATGGTCAGCGCCGTATTGTTTTTCGGACTGCTGCTGGGCTTCTTTGCTTTGCCGGCGGAACTGCGAGCCGGCAGCGGAGACGTTCCGCTCATGCTGTACACCGGACCTCAACTCTTGCAGTCGGCGTTCGGCACGTCGCTCGGCAATCTCGGCGACGATGCGTTGGTGATTGAAGCCTACGTGGATGCCAACGGGCGGGTAGAGGACTATCGCATCTTGTCGCAGCCCGACGATGCGCAGGCGGTGCTGCCGCAGTTGAAGAACCTGCTAATTTTCACTACGTTCCATCCAGCGCTTTCGATGGGGCGCCCTACGACGGGGACGGCGGTGCTGTCGTTTTCGAAGATTAGCGTGAAGGGGTAGCGGGCGCCGATTCGGAAATTCCAGCAACGTCGGCAATTCACGGACGCGCGATCCATAAAACCGGAAACTGGCGTCCGAGTTTCTCGAAATCACGGTCCGAAGTGACTAAGGTGGCTTGGTGCAGCACGGCCAGAGCAGCCGCTACGCAATCTACATAAGGGATTTTGTGCACCGCCTTGATCTCGCTGGCTTTGAGAGCCTGGGAAAAATCGACGGGGACAATCCGCAGCGGAAGTCGCGAGAGGCTGGCGAGCGTACGCCGTGCCGTTTTTTCGCCGCGGCGCTGCCCTAGTAGGTAGAAAACCTCACCCCAATTCAGAACGGAGATGAGTAGAGAACTCTGGCGCTGGAGAGCCGCCTGGAGCAGACGCTCCACCTTCCGGAACCCTGGTCCGCCTCGATGAGATCCAACACTGCGCTGGCGTCGAGGACGTAAGTTCCTGTCACTTCTCCATCCTATGTTGGCGCTCGCGGGCTTCCACCAGCGAGTCCTCGCCCTTGCAGCAACCGTCAAGGCTGCTGATAAATTCCTTATAGCATGTGTAAGGCACTTATGAGCCGGCTTACAGTTTCTTGCCATTCTTTCCCAGCTTTTAATTCCGTCTCACGCCAGCCTGGGTTGGAGGTAGTGGGTCAGTTTCACGATGCAACCCACAAAACCCTGAACCACCAAGGCCACGAAGTATCACAAAGGCTTTGCTCTCAGGGCGTTTCTTTCGTGGCCTTTGTGGTTAACGGTTTCGCAAATTGACCCACTACCGGGTTTGACCGCGAATTGACCAGTTCGTACACTATTTTCTAGCTCTCCATCTATGCCTGAGATCAGAAGCGGTTCCCTGGGACAATGCGTTCGACTGGCGTTCGGCCTGAGCATGGCGGTTGTGCTGGCAGTGGCGTCCGGGTTTGCACAGAACCGGCCGCAGGTGTCTCTGGAAACCAGCGAGACGCTTTTCACGGTGTTGACCGCCATCAACACCTGCGGCTATGACCAGGAGCTGAATTTTTCCGACCCGCTGCGCGCCCAGATCCGGTCCGAAGTTGCCAAGGCGGTGGCGAATACGGCCGGGGCCCAGGATGTGGTCGCTCCAATGTGCGGGTTCTACCGTCAACACCAGGCGTCGGATTCCTCGCGCGACTTGTCACAGTATGTATCGTTGGCGCTGTATCTGGAGGAGGCGCCGGCTTTCACGCTGAAAGTGAAGCAGGCGGAATTGCCTCCCGATGCCGGAGCAGTGGCGGACATCGTGCCGCTGATGTCGGCCTTCTATCAGAAGATAGGGTTGCACTCGATCTGGGAGCGCCACCGGGCGCGCTATACGGAATTGACAGAAATATTTCACGATCCGCTGGCGAAGATGACGTTCGACACCGAAATCTATCTTAAGCTGCCATCGACGGGCTATCTGGGACGCCAGTTCACCGTCTATCTGGATGCGATGGGCGCGCCGGGGCAGACCAATGCGCGCAACTATGCGGCGGATTACTACGTCGTGATTTCACCGACCTCGAGCACGGCGATCAAGATGCAGCAGATCCGGCATACGTATTTGCATTATCTTCTGGATCCGCTGGCGATGAAAAACGGCAGCTCGTTCAAGCGCCTCGAACCGTTGCTTGACGATGTGAAGCTGGCTCCCATGGATGCAGCTTTCAAGAGCAACATTTCGTTGCTGGTGACGGAATGCCTGGTGCGGGCGATTGAAGAGCGATTGACGAAGATTTCGGAGGCGGAGCGCGCCCGAAGCATCGACGAAGCCGACAAGGAAGGGTACGTGCTGACGCGCTATTTCTATGACGCGCTGGTCAAGTTCGAAAAAGATCCCGCGAGCATGCGCAATGCGTATGCGGACCTGGTCGGCCCGATTGACGCCGGCAAGGAAATGAAGCGGGCATCGCTGATCCAGTTCTCGGGCGAGGCGGCGCCGGAACTTCTGCACCTGGCTGGCCGCCGGAACGAACACCTGCTGCTGAACGCGGAGCGCCGGCTGGCGGCTGGCGACCCGGAAACCGCGGAGAAACTGGCGCAGCAGGCGCTCGATGAGCAGGAAGAAGATTCGGGACGCGCGCTATTTATTTTGGCGGAAGTTGCTACCGCGAATCGGGACTTGGATGGGGCGCGCACCTATTTTGAACGAGCGCTGAAAAACGCTCATGAACCAAAGGTGATCGCGTGGTCGCATATTTACCTGGGGCGGATTTTTGATTTAAAAGAGGATCGCTTCGCCGCTATGGACCAGTATCGGGCGGCGCTGACTGCGGCCGGCGGAGCGCTTCCGGAAGCGAAGCTGGCGGCGCAAAAAGGCCTGGACCAGCCGTACGAGCCTCCGGTGGCAAAGCAGCCGGAGTAGGACAGAGGCAAGGTTTCAAGGTTTCAGTGCTGTGCGAGCTGCGGTTTCGCTTACGCGACGCGATTGATACGAAACTTTGCTAGCTACGCTCGCCGGACAGCCGAGGGCGGCTGTCGCTACGTGAAAAGATTTGACGTCTAAAACTTTGCATTATGGGAGACAGCATGAAGCGAACAGCAGTCATTCTCGGGATACTTAGTGTCGCGGTTTGGGCGGGGGCGCAACAGAACCCGCCGGCAGCGAGTCAAGCGGCGCCGGCGCAGGGTACAACTCCGGGTGCCACGGCGGCGCCAGCGGCAAAGCGTCCACCGCAAGCCAAGACGCAGCCGGAGTTCGATGCCTGGAAGGTGGCGGCAGCCAATACCGACGCTGCCGGGCTGGAGAAAGCATCTGACGATTTTGCCACCAAATTCCCGGACAGCGAACTACGCGTGCTGCTCTATAAGAATGTGATGCGTCTCTACCAGAATGCCAACAACTTCGAGAAAACCGAGGCCATGGGCCGCAAGGTGCTCAGCTTTGACGGGGACGATCCCGAGGCTCTGGTAATCGTCGCCGAGGTGATCGCCGAGCGAACGCGCGAGTCGGATATCGACAAGGATCAGCGCTACGGCGAAGCGACCGCAATGGCGCAGAAGGCCACGCAGACCGTGGACACCGACGTCCAAGTGCCAGCGGGCACGCCGCAGGACAAGGTTGACTCTTACAAGTCGCTGCTGCGCTCGAACGCGTATTCGATTATGGGCACCATCGATTTCAAGAAAGAGAATTACCCGGCCGCGCAGCAGAATCTGCAGAAGTCCATCGACGCGTTCCCCAGCAACCCGGATCCAGTGGTCATTCTCCGTCTGGCGTTGGCGCTGGATAAGCAGGGAAAATATCCGGATGCGCTTAAGGTGGCGAACCGCGCCGTGGAAATGACGCAGGACAACACCGTGATTGGAACCCCGGCGCGCCGGGAACGCGACCGCTTGCAACTGCTCACCGGAGGCGCGGCCCCGGCCCAACCACAGAGTCCGCCCAAGAACTAACCGCCAGGGGCCGAATGACAGGGCCCCGCTTTGTGATGAAGTCACGCGAAATCATGGCGCTGGAAGAAAGCCTGGGTCACCACTTCCAGCGTCGGGAACTCCTCGATCAGGCGCTTACCCACAGCTCGCAAGCACGCGAGGTGGAGGCGCTGGGCGCGGGCAGCGGTTCGTCCAGCGGTGATAACGAGATGCTCGAGTTTCTGGGTGACGCCGTGCTCGGGCTGGTCACCAGTGAAGCGCTTTTCCATCGCTTCCCGGAATTCCAGGAAGGGCAGCTTTCGAAGCTGCGCGCGCATCTGGTTGGGCAACGGCATCTGCTGCGGGTAGCCGAGCAGCTTCAGATTGGCGATTACATGCGTCTCGGCCGCGGCGAAGAAAAAAGCGGTGGCCGCCACAAGGCAAGCCTGCTGGTGGATGCACTGGAAGCGATCCTGGCGGCGCTCTATCTCGACGGCGGGTGGCCGGTGGCGCAAGACTTTATCGTGCGCGTGATCGTGGAGCCGGAACTGGCGCACATGAAACTGGAAACCAGCGTCATGCCGGTGATGGATTTCAAGTCCGCCTTGCAGGAAGCACTGCAGGCCAGAGGCGGACCGCAGCCGGTTTACGCCCTCGTCAAAGAGGATGGCCCAGAACACAAGAAGACGTTTACTGTCGAAGTGAGATTGCCGGCGCCTGAGATGGAGCAATTCGTGGGGCGCGCACAGGGTGCGACTAAGAAGCGGGCTGAGCAGGAAGCGGCGCGGCAAGTTCTAGAGCACCTGGCTGCGATGCCAGGGGCATCGAATCTCCCGTAGAGACGCGGCAAGCCCCGTCTCTACATAAGAATCATGTCTTGGACCGAGAAGATTTCCGCCGGAGATTGGCCCGCGACTATTCAGTCGGTCGTGGGAACGATCGTCATCGCCGTTTTTGTGGTCACCTTCCTCGAGCAGCCGTTCACCATCCCTTCGGGATCGATGGAGCAAACGCTGCTCATCGGCGACTACCTGCTGGTGGATAAGTTTTGCTACGGCAACCCCGAAGGCTGGAGCCGTCTCATGCCCTACCGCAAGATCCGGCGCGGTGACATCATCGTCTTCCATTACCCGGTGAATCCTGAGAAGGACTTCGTGAAGCGAGTGGTGGCCTTGCCCGGAGATCGCCTGCGCCTTATCAACAAGCGCGTCTACATCAACGGCGTCCTCGTGCAGGAGCCCTACGTGCAATACCTCACAACACTGCGCAATTATTATCGCGACGACTTCCCGCGTACCGATTCTCCCGACTACGGCGTGGATGCAAAGTGGTGGAAGGAAATGCCGAAACTGGTGGAAGACCACCAGTTGATTATTCCCGAGGGCCACTATTTTGTTCTCGGCGACAATCGCGACGACAGCCAGGACAGCCGGTATTGGGGTTTCGTGCCGCGCGAAAATATCATCGGACGCCCGCTTTTGATCTATTGGTCGTCGGGCAATTTGAACAATGATCTTTCCGGATCGCCAACCGTCGGTGATAGGATTTATCATCTTGCCTACGCGGTAACTCACTTGTTCCAGATAACGCGCTGGGAACGTACTCTCAGGCTGGTGCGCTGAGACAAAATCCTCTGAAACGGATACCGAAAGTGCCAAAAAAAGAAAAACAAGAAGTCATACGTAACGAAAAGACGGTCGACGAAAAGCCGCGCGAGACTACGGTGGAATTCCTGGCCTCGCTGGCCGGAGTGCTGGTCACCGGCCTGTTCATCATCACCTTTGTGCTGCAGGCGTTTGAGATTCCCTCCAGTTCCATGGAGGACACTCTCCTCATCGGCGACCACGTGTTCGTGAACCGGGAGCAGTTCGCGCCGCCGACGCATTGGCTGGGACCGCTGCTGCCCTATCGCGACATCCATCGCAACGACATTGTGGTGTTCCTGTCGCCGGAGGAACAGGGTCTGTTTGTCGTGAAACGGATCATGGGCATCCCCGGCGATCATATCCACTTGCGCGATGACCTTGTCTATCGCAACGGCGAGAAACTGGTTGAGCCGTACGTGCGGCACAAGGTGGCGAATTACGATCCCTACCGGGACAATTTTCCGGCCGTGCCACCTTCGGAAATGTACAACGTGCGAAACGAAAAATGGACGCTGGAATTGCCCTCGCATCTGGAGGGCGGCGACATCGTTGTGCCTCCGGACAGCTATTTTGCCATGGGCGACAACCGCGACGTGAGTTACGACAGCCGTTACTGGGGCTTTATTCCTCGGAAGAACGTAATTGGCCGTCCTATGTTCGTTTACTGGTCGTTTGTTACACCAGCGGACCAGTACCAGATGCGCAGCGCGGGCGACCGGCTGGGGTTCCTGGCGCACATCATCATTCATTTCTTTGATGAAACGCGCTGGTCGCGAACCTTCAGGCTGGTGCGCTGAGAAGAAAGTTTCTGAAACGGGTACCGAACGTGTCGAACCAAGAAGAAGTTATTGTGGACGAAAAACCGCCCGAGACGATGGTGGAATTCCTGGCCTCTCTACCAGGATTGCTGGTCGTCGTCCTGTTCATCATGACGTTTGTTCTCCAGAATTTTGAGATTCCATCGAGTTCGATGGAGGACACGCTGCTCATCGGGGACCATCTATTCGTGAACCGGGAGCAGTTCGCGCCACCGACGCGCTGGATGGGGCCACTAATGCCCTATCGCGATATTCGCCGCAACGACGTTGCTGTGTTCTTGTCGTCAGAACAACCGGGCCTGTTCCTGGTGAAGCGCATCATCGGCATTCCCGGCGACCACATCCGCCTGCGCGATGGTGTCGTGTACCGGAACCGCGAGAAGCTCGATGAGCCGTACGCGCGCCACAAACTCGGGGATTACAACCCCTATCGCGACAACTTCCCTGCGGTGCCACCTTCGGAAATGTACGGGGTACGAAACAAACAATGGCAGCAGGAAATGCCTTTGCATCTGGAGGGCGATGACATCGTGGTGCCGCCGGACAACTACTTTGCCATGGGCGACAACCGCGACGTGAGTTACGACAGCCGTTTCTGGGGCTTTGTTCCACGGAAAAACGTCATCGGGCGCCCCCTGTTCATCTACTGGTCGTTTGTTACACCAGAGGACCAGTACCAGATGCGCAGCGCGGGCGATCGGATGGGATTTCTGGCGCACATCGTCATTCACTTCCTTGATGAAACGCGCTGGTCGCGCACCCTCAGGATCGTGCGGTGAAATTTCTGCGTTCCAAATTTCTGCGTTCCAAATTTCTTCGTTCCAGGCGCGGGGTGGCTGCGGTCGTGGCTCTCCTGCTGATTCTGTTTCTGTTCCGGCCGGTCGTATACACATTGCGCAATCGGATTGCAAATTCCATCGCAAGCGCTCTCGGCCGTAGGGTCGCACTCGACAACGTGCGATTGCATCTTTTGCCGCGGCCGGGCTTTGATCTGGAAGGGCTCGTCATCTTCGACGATCCCGCATTTAGCGCGGAACCGATGATCCGCGCGCAGGAAGTTTCCGCCGCAATACGGTTTCGTTCCCTGCTTCGCGGACGACTCGAGATCGCCACCCTGAGCGCAAGCGAGCCCAGCATCAATCTGGTGCGCAATAATGAAGGGCGCTGGAACCTGTCGAGCCTCGTCGAGCGCAACGCCCAAATTCCCGCGGCTCCGACAGCTAAGGCTGCTTCCGAGCGGCGTCCGGCATTCCCCTACCTCGAAGCGAGCCATGCCCGCATCAATTTCAAGATTGGACAGACGAAGAAGTCGTACGCGCTGATGGATGCGGACGTGGCGCTTTGGCAGGATTCAGAAAATTCCTGGGGCGCGCGCATGAAGGCGGCGCCCGTGCGCACCGATTTTAATCTCACCGACACCGGGCTGCTTCAGATCAACGCAACGTGGCAACGCGCTTCCAGTTTGCGTTTGACGCCGATGCAGGTCGCCGTGCTATGGCAGAACGGGCAGCTCGGACAGATCACGAAGTTGCTGAGTGGAAAAGACCGGGGATGGCGTGGTGGAGTGAATTTCACGGCGAAGATGTCGGGCACTCCGGAAACGCTGCGCATCGAGAGTGAGACCGTGGTCGAAGATTTCCATCGTTACGATATTGTTGGCAGCGAGAGCGTGCGCCTGGCAACCGGTTGCTCGGGACAGTACAACGCGGTCACGAGCACACTTGCCGGCCTGCTGTGCGAATCGCCGGTGAGCAGCGGGTCGCTTCGGCTGCGCGGCACGTTGTCCCTTGCCTCACCACTGCCAACCTATGATCTAACGGTCGAGGCTAAGAAGGTGCCTCTAACCTCGGTGCTTCGGTTGCTGCGGCAGGCGAAGAAGCAGGTTCCCGGCGATCTCACCGCGAGTGGGTTGCTGAATGCGGAGTTCCGCGCGACGCGCAACCGGCCTTCCGCTCCCGAGGACGCTCGGCTCCGGTTGTTAACGCAATGGAGCGGTACGGGATCGGCGTCCGATGTGCGTTTGCTGTCGAATGCAGGGAAAGATGAAGTCGCCTTCGGCACGATTCCTCTGGCGCTGGTGGGCGCCAATTCGCAGGGGACGTCGCCAAAAGACAGGCTTGGTGATCCGAAGAAGCAGGGATTTGAGCAGGAGCCTGCGGAACCGCACGTGCGCGTTGGGCCGATTGCACTGGCGATGAACGCTTCCGTCCCGGTGGACTCCGGCGGGTGGATTTCCTTTGACGGTTATCGTTTGTTTCTGCGCGGCGATATGGAACTGAAAGACCTTTTTCGACTGGAGGACGTTCTGGGCTTGCCGGTGGGGCGCCCGGCGGCGGAAGGTTCGGCCAAGTTGGATGTGAGTGTCTCCGGGCTGTGGCAGGGGTTTGCGCCTCCCGCGACGCTTGGGACCGCTCAACTGCGAAACGTGCGCGCCGAGATGCACGGGCTGAACACTCCGATTGAGATTGGCTCGGCAACTGTGACGCTCGCTCCGGACGCGGTATCGATACAGAAGATTTCCGCTCGCACCGGTAGCACACATTGGAGCGGCGGCGTTACCGCGTCTCGTCATTGCGCGGCTCCGGGCTGCACCTTTCACTTCGATCTCACGGCCGACCAGCTTTCGACGGGAGATTTCGCGGAATGGTTCACGCCGCATCCGGCCAAACGCCCTTGGTACCGCATTTTGAATTCCAGCGAACGGCAGGACAGTTCGCCACTGCTCGCGATTCAAGCGCGTGGCAACTTGCATGTCGGCCGGTTTGGATTGCAGAAGCTGCTTGCCACCCAGATTGCGACCCAGGTCGACCTCGATCGAGGCAAGATCACACTGACGGGTTTGCGCGGACAACTGCTGCAGGGCACTCATCGGGGTAACTGGACGATTGATGTCTCGAATCGTGATGCGTCGTCTCGTGATGCGCCATCTCAGCTCGTGCGCTACCACGGCAGCGGCACCTTGCAGAACATTTCGCTGGCTCAGGTGGGCACCTTGATGAACGATGGATGGATTACCGGAACGGCGGACGGGAATTTCAATCTGGATGGATCGGCAGACAGCTTTCACAAGCTGCTGGCGCGCTCCGATGGCAGGTTGCAGTTCACGATGCGAAACGGCGGCCTGACTCATGTTGAGATTCCCGGCTTGGCGGGGCCTTTGCCGGCGCATCGGTTCGCGGGAGACCTGCACTTGAAAAAAGGTGCCTGGGAACTTTCCGCGGGGAGACTGGAATCGCGAGACGGCATTTATCAGGTGAGCGGAACGGCTTCTCCGGGCGGCGGTTTTGACTTTGTGTTGACGCGCGGCGACCAGCGATCGTGGACGGTTACGGGAACGCTGGCAAAGCCACTCGTCGCGCCGGTGCGCCGGACCGAAACTGACGCGCAAAGCCTCCAACCGTAGGCCTGGCGTTTGAATCCCGGTAGAGACGCGGCTTGCCGCGTCTCTACAAGCGGCTACGGCGTATAGCCCGCTCCTCGCAACACTTTTCCTGGCAACGCGTTCGTCATTTTTCCGTTTTCAATGACGGCGACCCCGTTGATCAGCACGTAGTCCATGCCTTCCGACAGCCGGTTCGGATCGTCGAAAGTTGCCACATCGCGCACCGTCTCCGGATCGAACACAACCACGTCGGCCCACATTCCCTGTTTGAGTACGCCGCGATCTGTCAGTCTCATGCGCTGAGCGGGCAGCGACGAGAACTTCCGGATTGCCTCTTCGAGCGTCAGCCTTTTCTCTTCTCTAACGTATTTTCGCAAGATGCGCGGGAAGGTACCGTAGGCTCTGGGGTGCGGGTGCTCTTCGCCGAGAATGCCTTCGGGCGAAGTGCCGGAAGAGTCGTTGTCCACGGAAACCCACGGCTGCTGCAGGGCAAGCGCGACGTCGGGCTCTGACATACCGAAGACCGCGCAATCGGTAAAGGCATTGTCTTCGATCAGCAGATCGAAGAGCGTGTCCATCGGATCTTTGTTCAGGATTTTCGCGACTTCGGTGAGGCGCTTGCCCTGAAATTTTTTCAATGCTGGATTCTGCACGACGCTGATCATTACATCCTGCGGGCCGCTGATCTCGTCCCACTCGTTGTCCCAGTCTTTGGAAGGTGTCTCCAGATCTTTGCGAATGCGGGCGCGGGTTGCGGGATCTTTGAGCCGCTCTATCAACTTGGCATCGCCGCCGTCATGCGCCCATGCGGGGATGAAGGCCGACATGCTGTTAAACCATGCGGTGTAGGCGTAGGTATCGGCCTCGACATCAACGCCTTCGGCGCGCGCTTGGTTGACCCGCGCCACTAGTTCTGGCATTTTCCCGAAGTTAGCCTTCCCCGCAATTTTGAAATGCCAGATCTCCACCGGAATGTGCGCCTCGCGCCCGATGCGGACTGCTTCGTCGATCGCTTCGAGAGCGCTGTCACCTTCGTTGCGCAGGTGCGAGGCGTAGATTCCACCAAATTTCGAGGCTTCGGAGGCGAGCGCGATTAGCTCTTCGGTTTTCGCGTAGGGGGCGGGCGCATACATCAGCGAAGTCGAGACTCCGACGGCGCCGTCGTGCATGGCGTCGCGCACCAGAGCTTTCATTTTTTCCAGTTGCTCGGGTGTAGGCTGTACATCCGCGTCACCCAGCACCATGCGCCGCACTTGAGTCGCTCCAACGTAGCTGGCGAGGTTGATGCCCATGCCTTGCTTTTCGAGACGCGAGAAATATTGACGGAACGTGCGCCAATCGGGATTGATCTTGTAATGTTCGAAGCCGGGACGATCGTTGGCGATGATGGCATCGTTTAAGGGAGCAGCGGATCCGCCCTCTCCGGTGATCTCGGTGGTAATGCCCTGATAGATCTTCGAAGGCAAGCGCGGATCGACAAGGATGGTCGTCTCCGACTGGCCGAGCATGTCCACAAAGCCGGGAGCAACGATTTTACCCTTGGCGTCAACGGTGCGCTTGCGCGCGGCGGCAGAAAGATTGCCGATGGCGGCGATGCGTCCGTTGCGGATTCCGATGTCGCCTGAGTACCATGGAGAGCCGGTACCGTCAACGATATGTCCATTGCTGATGACGAGGTCGAACGGCAGGTCGGCGGCCAAGGCGAAGGTCGAGAGGATCAGCAGGAATGCGAGTGCGAGACGGCTAGTTAAGGTCATGAGTTTTTTCCTGGTCAGTTTTTCCCATCGCAAGCTGCGAGGTCCGTGGGCGTTCAATCAACGTGCCAAGGATAATCCAGATCCCGAGCACGAGCCACTCCCAGCCGGAAAAGTGTCCCGGGACAAACGGAGCAAACTTCATCAGCACCATCGCCAACCCAACCAGCGCGCCCAAAAGCGCGATCCGGCGGTCGGCGATTTGGGGCTTCACCCACAGATAGGCGGCGCACGCCGCGAACCATCCGGTAGCAGCGCGCCCGTGTCGCAGCCTTGCTTAGGCGACCGCGAAGCGCGTGGGCGGACATTCCTTAGACCGCAAGATGCCGATTGCTTCTTTCAGCGAAGAAATCTCAAACACCGATGTGAGATGGGTGGCATCCAGCACTCGGCGGAAGAAAACCGGCGGGTTCACCAGCTTCAACTTCGCAGACTTCTGCGTCGCCCAACGACGCACCAGCAGCAGCGTTCCCAAGCCACCCGCATCCAGTTGCTCGACTTCGGAAAGATCGAGCACCAGCACGCGGACACGTTCCAGTTGCTCGATCCGGCGCCGAAACTGATCGAGCGCCGCTCCGCGCACCATACGTCCAGAGCAGTTCACGACCGCCACATCCTGCAAGCATTCGACTTGAAATTGGAGTTCCATAGGTCTATTCATACAAACCTGCTTTGATGTCTATTGATACGGACCAGCCCTGGAAAAAGTTCCGTGATCTGTGGTCACTCCATTGGACGTTGGAAAAGGGGAAAAGTCATCATAAGGGTTGTCATCCTTGGCTTCGCTCAGGATGACACGATGGGTCCATGCCACCAACTACAACCCGGCCTCGATCCGGGATCTTGGGTCGAGAAGGTCGCGCAAGGCGTCGCCGATGAAGTTGAAGGCCAGGACGGCAAACATCACGGTCACCGCCGGAAAAAGGACGAGATGAGGAGCATCGAAGAGGTGCGAGCGGGCGTCGTTGAGCATCGATCCCCAACTCGCGGTTGGCGGCGGGACGCCGAGTCCCAAGAAACTCATCGTGGCCTCGGCAAGAACCGCGCCAGCCATGCCGATCGCCGCCTGCACAATCACCGGCTGAATAATGTTGGGCAGAATGTGCCTGGTAATAATGTGGAGATCTCCGGCGCCGAGTGCGCGCGCGGCTTCGACAAATTCGCGTTCGCGCACGGCCAGCACCTGCGCGCGCACCAGGCGGGCGTAGCCGACCCATCCTCCAAGCGACAGGGCTAGAACAAGATTGAAAATTCCGGGGCCGCGGAATGCGACGAAAGCGATCGCGATGAGGATGCCGGGGAACGAAAGAAACGCATTCATGAGCACGATGTTGACGAAGCGGTCGATGCCTCCGCCATAGTATCCGGCAAAGCTGCCGATGATGAGGCCGAGCAGCAGCGAACACGTCACCACGCTGCTGCCGACGAACAGGGAAATTCGCGCTCCCCAGATGAGGCGGGAAAGAATGTCGCGTCCGAGTTCGTCAGTTCCGCACCAATGCTGAGCCGAGGGCGTTTGCAAGCGGTTCGGCAGATCGATGTGCGCGGGATCATGCGGAGCGATCCAGGGCGCGAAAATCGCGGAGAAGACGAAGATGGACACCAGTACAACTCCGACAGCCGCTAGTGGATTGTGGCGGGCGATGCGGGGGAGCGAGATGGCTACAGTGGACATAGTCGGCGACGACTTGGCTTCACTTATATCGAAAATGCAGGTAAGGAACAATGTTGAGTTGGCGACTGCGGTGCGCGCCTGATCGATCATTCATGGCGGGAAGACGAAGATGGACACCAGTACAACTCCGACAGCCGCTAGTGGATTGTGGCGGGCGATGCGGGGGAGCGAGATGGCTACAGTGGACATAGTC